>NZ_JBQEPV010000002.1:0-750333 GCF_052045935.1 Paraburkholderia sp. 22098
CAACCCGTCAAAGCCTGATGACCATAGCGAGTCGGTCCCACCCCTTCCCATCCCGAACAGGACCGTGAAACGACTCCACGCCGATGATAGTGCGGATTGCCCGTGTGAAAGTAGGTAATCGTCAGGCTCCCCAGCAGCATCAGAAACCCCACCCCACAAAAGGTGGGGTTTCTGCGTTTACGCGGTGGTAAAACGCGGCGGTAAAACAGCCAGACCACCTTACAGCCTCACTGCCTGCCGATCCGCAGTGCGTTCGCATAACCGGTCAGCTCCAGATAAGCCCGCCCGAGATCGGCGCCATCGCGGCTCACGCGCACCGCGCCCTCCCAGTACACCGCGCCGGTAGACTGTCGCGAGTCCAGTTCCTGGTCGTCCATCAGCGGATCCAGTTGCCATGTCAGCGCGCCGGTTCGCACCGACATCGACACCGGGTACGACGTATTCATGCGCGGCGCGCGCCATTTGGTTCATCTGCGGCACGCTGCGAAGTCTTGCCAGAAGAGACGCTGCATATGAAGCGATTCGCAGCGGCCGCCAAAAAGACCGTTTGGCGGGCAACCTAATCGATTCAAGCTATCATTGCCGCCCGTCGTGGCAAAACGCTCGCGAGAAGACTTGGAAACGGCGATCGGCCCACAAAAACGGGGATCACCCTCAGCGCAACTCCCACTCAACGGTCCTTCCGCGGACCCGGACCCCGGAACGATCGTTCCCCAATGGTTATATCGCGGCGCCTCCACTACAGCACATTGCTGCCCTTGGCTGATCCGGCAGGGCAATGCCTCGCTCAGCGACCAAAGAGAAGCAATCACACGCCACCAAGGGCCAAAAGCCCCACCCATCCCCGCAAAACCAGGTCGTTCGCAACCTATCGGAAATCGCCTACCTCATGAATGAAGTCAATAAGCGCACGCAGCGCCGGCGGCAAATGCCGGCGACCGGAATAGTAAAGGCATAAACCCGGCACGGGTCTGACCCAGTCATCCAGCACGCGCACAAGACGGCCCTCGGCCAGGTCGTCCGCCACGTACCACTCGGCGAGCTGCGCAAGCCCCACGCCTTGTCGTACGGCCTCGCGCATCAAAATAGGCGCATCGAGTACCAATGTACCCGGCACGTCCATGTTGAACCTCTCGGTTCCCCGGTCGAATTCCCAAGGCGACGGCGCCCCGCTTGGCAGCCGGGCGCGAATGCACGAATGCTGCAGTAGATCAGCCGGCGTCATAGGCTTAGGATGCCTGACGAAATAGTCAGCCGACCCCACTATGGCCACAGGTGTATCGGCCGTTATTGGCACGCGGATCATGTCGCCTGGAACGCGCGAACTCGAGCGCAGTCCGGCGTCGAACCCTTCCGCGATGATGTCCACCATCCGTCCTTCGGTCACGAGATCGATGGTGATGCCGGGGTAGCGGTGCAGAAATCCGATCATAACGGGCTGGAACGTCATGAGCGCCGCGCCAAGAGAACTGTTGATCCGAATGGTTCCCGTCAGCTTGTCTTCGCGCTCGCTCACCGCTGCCATTGCATCCTGGATGTGCGCTACCGCAGGTCGGATCTGATCCACGAATCGCTGACCGGCCTCTGTCAGGGAGACGCTGCGCGTCGTACGGTGAAACAGGCGCACCCCCAGTCTTGCCTCTAGGCCCGCCACCGCGTTACTCACGGCCGATGTCGACATGTCGAGATCAACTGCGGCCGATCGGAAACCTCGCCGTCTCGCCACCGCCAGCACAACCTCGAGTTCGGTCAAACCGCTTCTGTTCATTGTTCTGGTTTCCGCGATAAGTCATCCCTGACTCCCCATATTATCAAATCAATGCCCCGCCCCCAGACTATCTGTATCCCGGCGACCGCCGGCGCTTTTGGGGAATCAATATGTGGAACATCGACAAGGCATACATAGACGGAAAGTTCGTCCCCGTGCACGGCGACGAAGTGATTGAGACGACCAACCCATCGACGGAGCAGGTCATCGGCACAGCAACGCTGGCTAACCGTGACGACGCCAGGCGCGCAATCGCGGCCGCTCAACGCGCTCAGCAGACGCTCGCGCGCACCATCAAAGCCGAGCGCATCGATATGCTGATGAGACTGCAGACGGCCGTTCTTGCAAGTACCGAGCGCATTCGTGACGCCACGATCGACGAATACGGCGGTCCTGTCGCGCGCGCTCAATGGGTCAGTGAATATGCGTCGCAGTGCTTCGCCAATACAGCGAAAGCGCTCGACGATTACCCGCTGACACGCCGTGTAGGAGACGCCACCGTGTTCATGGCGCCGGTCGGCGTGGCTGGCCTTATTGCGCCCTGGAACAGCACGGCCGGCACGATTTGCAGCAAGCTGGCATCGGCGATCGCGGCCGGCTGCGCCTCGGTCATCAAGCCGAGCGAGTTGAGTCCCATCCAGACTATGGTGGTCGCCGAAGCGCTGCACGACGCCGGCTTGCCTCCGGGCGTCTTCAATATTCTGCTCGGGCGGGGCGCGGACGTCGGCGACGAAATCAGCACCAATCCCGGCGTAGCGAAAATTTCGTTCACCGGCTCGACGCCGACCGGCAAGCTCATCGCCCGTGCCGGGCTCGAAACGATGAAGCGAGTCAGTCTGTCGCTGACCGGCAAATCTGCCTCCGTCATACTGGACGACGCGGACCTCAGCAGTGCAACTCCGCTCGCATTGAACGCCGCCTTCATGAACAACGGACAGGCGTGCGTGGCCGGTACGCGGCTTCTGGTACCGCGATCCCGCCTCGACGAGGTGATCGAACAGGTGAAAGCCGCGGTCGCAACCATGCGCGTGGGCGATCCGCGCGACCCATCCACGGTCGTGGGGCCGCTCGTCAACCGGGCTCAGTACGATCGCGTGCAGCGTTTCATCCGCCGAGGGATCGAGCAAGGCGCTCTGCTGGTGACGGGAGGCGAGGGCCGGCCGGCAGGACTCGACAAGGGCTATTTCGTGAACCCGACGGTGTTCGCGGGCGTACGCAACGACATGGACATCGCGCGTGAAGAAATCTTCGGTCCAGTGTTGTCGATTCTGGAGTACGAAAACGAGAACGACGCCATCCGGATCGCGAACGACTCTGTCTACGGTCTTCAGGCGTACGTGTTCTCGTCGCAGACCGGGAGGGCGGAGCGCGTCGCGTCGCAACTGGAAGCAGGCACGGTGCTCATCAACCGCATCAAGCCCGAACTTCTCGCGCCGTTCGGCGGGCTGAAGCAGTCCGGAATGGGGCGGGAGTTTGGCGTCTTTGGTCTGGAGGCATTTCTGGAGCCGAAGTCCATCGTCTCGGCGTAGTGAGGCAGAACAGGTCACACCGCATGTACTCGCGGCGCCTCCGCAATTGCCGTGTTGGGGAGTCGCCGCTCTTCGAACAGTCGCGCGCCGTTGCGCAACCTTTCTAGAACGCAGTGCAAAAAACAGCGCGCAAAAACGCTGCGTCCGGCACTGCATATCTACCTCACGCCTGTCTGCAAGCATAGCCCGAGCTTTGCGGACAGGCATTTTCCCAGCATCCAGGTTCATCTCTGCTGCATCGCAAACCTTCAAACTGTAGTGGGTACAGTTGGCTGTCTGTAGTCAGAATCTGTACCTTTTAAAAGGGTACAAAACACCTATCATTCGCGCATCCGCTTCCAAACAGAATGAGAGCAACTGGAGAACGACGATGATTGCGTATCCGACTCAGTCAGGTAACGCGCTGCTCGAACGGCCGACGCGGGATCGTACGCATTCGGTTCGACATCCGCGGCGGTTGAGAGGACGGGCAGGCCGGGCAGGGCGCGTGGGCGCGGTGCTTCTGTTGGCGGGCCTCACTGTCTATTGTGCGCACCTGGGGGAAGCGGTTGCATGGTCCTCGCTGAAAGGCGCCAGCTTGCCGCTCTTCGCAGCGGCCGTCGTCGGAATAAGCCTTGGCGTCGCGGCGACTCTTAAGGCGGCCGAACTGTTGAGCACACTGCGGCAGCTCTCTGCCGCGATAGAAGCAGACACCGGTGAAGGTACAGAGGCCATGTTGTCCGAGGACGGACCGCCGGCGATCGCCAGACTGGCTCGCGCGATCAACGCGGCCGCCCGCTATCGCGCCGGTCGTCAGGCCGAGCTGCTGCAGGTGCTCGCCGCCTATGCGCACGATCAGCGCACGCCGTTGACACGCATGGGCATGCGCTGCGAGTTGGTCGAAGACTCAGCGGTACGCGACGCATTGCAGCGCGATCTCGCGGAGATGGCCCAACTGGTCGAAGCCAGCGTGTCTTGCGCGAAGATGCAATGCAGCGTCGGCGAGCGGACACAGCGGGTCGACGCGGACAATCTGCTGGGCACACTGGTCGGCGATTACCGCGACGCCGGGCGCACCGTGGCATTGGAGGGGAGCGTGGGGCGTCCGCTCGTCACCTGTCCGCATGCGCTGCGCCGTGTGCTGATGAACCTCATCGACAACGCGCTCCGGTACGGTGGCGACGCGCGCCTGTGTGTCCGCGTCGAAGCTCGCCAGCTTGTGCTGGCCGTAGTGGACTCCGGGCCCGGCATTCTGCCTGCGCAAATGGACGCAGTGTTTGCGCCTTGGTACAGGTCTCCGGAGACATCCGCGCGTGCGCCGGGTTCAGGACTGGGGCTCGCGATCGCACGGCGTTTGACGCTCGCGATGCGCGGCGAACTGCAACTGGAAAACCGCTGCGCAGGCGGCCTCGAAGCGCGGCTCACCTTGCCACTCGCGACCGCCTGAATAACCTGGCATAAAAATCGCCCCTTCGTTTCTGCAGGCAGGGCTTGCATACTCAATCGACACCCGGAACAGGTACACCGCGAACCCCGGTTCGCACACGCACCTCTCGCGTTCTTCGGAGACGCGTTTCAACGGTGCGTCACCGGATACTTTCCGATACCGGGCCGACACATCCGGGATACATTTCGCGCTTCTAATGGACACATGGCGCGAGGTTAGCAAGGTCGAGAAAGCACTCGACGCAATACGTGCCCAGGCACATCGTAGTTGCAGTGATGGTTCTTGCAGTGACAGTTCGATAACTCAAACAAACGATTCTCTCTCATACTTCAAAGGATCAAATCATGAAACTTCGACATCTCGTCGTGAGCAGCGGCCTCGCGATTACCGTTGCTGCATTCGCGTACACGCCGGCCTTCGCGGCGGACGCGGCGGCTGCCGCGTCGGACAGCACCGCAGCGACCAGCAAACCGGCGCCGACCAAGAAGTCGGTTCGGGCAGCTAATCGTGCCTTCTCCAAGACGGTCCATAAGGCGATCTTCAAGACCAAAGGTCTCGAACAGTCGACGATCGCCGTTTTCGGCGATGCAAAGACGGGGCATGTAACGCTGTCCGGTCAGATCGAAAGCGAGGACCAGGAAGGTATTGCGGTCAACGCTGCAAAGAAGGTGCCGGGCGTGACCTCGGTCAGCAGCAAGCTGACGCTGCGCGAGCAAGGCGGAGGCTGATACAGCAGGCGACACATGGCGCAGCGTCTGAACGGATAACTGCGCCGCACGTGTCGTCACCGGCAAGCCTCGGGCCGTTTCGCACTATGTCCACGCACGCTAATGGAGATGGATCGATGACCGTACCTTCCAAAGACCATATCGTGGTTCGCGCGCTGCTGAACGTGCTCGATCCGTCCGCCGAGCAGCTCGACGCGTGCGCGAAAAAACCGTTCGTGAAGCTCAAGAAGCGCGGCGTCAATGCATGTGCGCCCGCCGCCGACGACCATCGCCGCGTGGTGGGACGGCCAGCCAACATCGTAGTGGTCGAGCGCCTGTCGGCGTGCACGATCAGCGTCTCGTGGAGCGACGCGTGTTCCGGCCGCTACACCGAACAGATCTGGTGCAGCGGTCTCGCTCACGTCGCCGCCGTCTGCGCGCTGACGGGCCGCGCGATCCATCGCGGCGATCAGGTGTTTCGTCCGCGCACACGTGAAGTGCGTGTGCCGCCGAATCGCCATCAGATGATTCTTGCCGCGACAATCGGTCATCGCGCCGACCTGGCAATCGCGGGAACGTGACACCACTGGTTTTTGAAGCTCGACGCTCGCGGCTCGCGTCTTCGTGAGCGCAGCAGAACGAGCTTCGGTTCGACCAGTCATGCGGATTCTGTCAATGCGCCCATTCAGCGCCTTTTTCGTGCTCATCGGCACCTTGCTAGCAGCGGGCGGGTACGGAGCAACGTTTTTCCTCTCGATGCATTTCCGCTCGATGGGAGGGAACGACCTCGACACCGGACTGGCGCTTGCGGAAGCGACAGTTGGCACGCTCGTCGGAGTCCCGCTGGTGGGTTGGTTCGCTCAGCGCATCGGCGCCGCTCGCACGACCGCTCTTGCGGCGTTGTGCATCGGTTTGGGCGTGGCGGGGTTTGCGTTGATCGACCGCATGAGCGGTTTGAGCGTATTTCCAGGCTTTCTCGTGGGATTCGGCTGGGGCGCGTTCTGTCTTGCTGCGCCGATGGCGCTCGCGGAACGCACGAGCGATACGGACCGCGGCTTCTGGTTCATGCGTTTCGGCACGATCCAGATGGCCGGCATCGGTGGATGTCCTGCCGCGGCCGCGTTCGCTATTCGTTCGTGGCATTGGCCGCTTACGAGCGTGCTCTATCTCGTCGGTGGTTTGTGCGCGCTCGCCGCGCTGATGCTCGAAGTGTTCGGCCGGATCTCGCCGCATTCGTCCGCGTCGCCGGTGCAGGAGCGCTGGTTGCGTCAAATAGGCGCTATCAGCCGAACGCGTGCGGCTTATCCGATTGTGATGATCTCGCTGTGCGCCTGCGTTTTCTCAGGCTTGATGACGTTCCAGATGTCTTTCGTGCAAGGCACGCATGCACAGGCGGGTACCTTTTTCAGCCTGTATGCGGTGACCGTCGTGGCCGCCCGCTGGCTGCTGACGCGCGCCGTGATCCGGCTACATCGCGCAGTCGCGACGAAGCTGCTGCTCGGCATCATGGTGCTCGGCATCGCAGCGATGTCCGCGGTGCCGTACTACACCGGGTTCCATGCCGCGAGCGCCGTGTTGCTCGGGACCGGTTACGGTCTCGTCTATCCGACCATTCAGGCGCAGGCGGTCAACGACTCCGCCGCGATGCACCGGCCGGCCGCATTGACCTGGTTCGTCGTCGCGTACTTTGTCGGCACGTTCGGTTTTCCGGCGATCGGCGGCTGGGTGCTCGTTCATCTGGGCAAGATCGCTTTGATTGCGCTGATCGCGATATGTGGCCTCGCGGCGCTCATGCTCGCGATCATGCGTGACAAGCATGACAGGCACAGCATTGGGCCATTTGCTGGGGCTTGAATAGCCACGGGTTGCGAGTGCGCCGCGTTAAGGCGCAAGCGCGCGCAACGCATTGACGAATCGTTCGTCGCTGAGATAAGCGACGTTGAACCGCGAGTATGCCGAGACGCGTTCCGACGCGGGCGAGAAAACGGCGCCGGGCGCGAGAATCACGCCGCGCTCCAGCATTGCCTTCGCGAGTTTCATTGAGTCGGTCCATTCGGGCAACGAGGCCCACAAGTACATGCTTTGCTCGCTTTCCTTGAAGATCTCCGCGCCCAGCTTTTTGAGCGCGGTTTTTGCCGTCGCGGTCGCGCGCTTCAATTTTTCCTGAAGTTGATTCGTATGCCGAAGGAAATGGCCGTCGCTGACAATGGCCGCGAGCGTCCGCTCGCTGTATTCCGAACTGCTTACGTGAATGAGCATTTTTACATCGGCGAGATCGCTCGCGAGCGCCGCATTGCACGCGAGAAAGCCGACGCGCAATGCCGCCGAGACGGACTTCGAAAAGCTGCCCACATAAATGGTGCGGCGCAGTTGATCGAGTGTAGCGATACGTGTCAATGATCGCGGCCGCAGATCGGCGAAAGCGTCGTCTTCAACGATGACCGTGTCGTGTGTTTCGGCAAGTTGCAGAATGCGGTACGCCTTCGCGGCGCTCGTGTCCGTGGCCGTTGGATTATGTCCGACCGATTGCGTGAAGAACAGCTTCGGCCGGTACTCGATCATGCAGCGCTCGAGTTCGGCGAGATTCGGTCCGTCTACTTCGCGCGGCACGCCGATGATATTCGCGCCGCTCAGTTTCAGTTTGCCGAACAGCGGATAGTAGCCAGGATCGTCCACGAGTACGGTGTCGCCGGGCCGCACGAAATAACGCAATACGAGATCCATGGCCTGATTGGCGCCATGCGTGAGAACGATCTGTGAAGGCGCGGCCTCGATCTCATAGCCGGAGAGCTTCTGTTGCAGCGACTGGCGCAGCGGCAGATAGCCGTAGCGGCTGCCATAGCGAAATAGCGACGCGACGCCGGTGCGCACCACCCGCTGATGGTACTGATCGAGTCGAGTCGCTTCGAGCCATTCGATAGGCGGAAAGCCTTCGCCCAGATTGAGAACGTCGGGCTTGACCTGCAATTGCTCCCGCATTAACCAGACGGTATCCATCGCGCGATCGAGCACGCCGCTTTCTTCTGCTTCAGTCGCGGCTCTTGCTCTTTGCGCGACATAAAAGCCGGAGCCGCGCCGAGGCTCGATCAGTCCGCTCGCGGTAAGCATTTCGAATGCGCTGATCACCGTGTTCTTCGAACAACCGGACGCATCAGCATATTCCCTGATCGAGGGAAGTTTGGCGCCCGCCGGAATCACGCCTTCTTCAATCTGTTTGGCGAGATTGTCTGCCATGGAACTCGACAGACTCGCACTTCTACGCAAGCTCATTAACGCGACTCCGGCGGGATATAAAAGTGTCACTGGTACAGCGGTTCAACTGTAAGCACCAACTGTACCTTTTAAAGGGGTACGGTCCGCCTATTATTGATCCTTTAATTCATAGTCGCAAGCCCGAATGAACGCGGCGACCGTAACCCCGAGGACAGTAATGGCTATTGATTCGACGCTGCCGAATTTCCGTTCACTCAACCCGCAGGAGCGTCTCGCTCATATCTGCAAAGCGGTCGGTCTGGATGACGCACAATATTCGCAATTGGCAAAGCCCGGCGCGTTGCCGCTCGAAACGGCGAATGGAATGATCGAGAACGTGATCGGTACTTTCGAATTGCCGATGGCGGTGGCAGGCTACTTCCAGATCAACGGCAAAGACGTCATCGTGCCCATGGCAGTGGAAGAGCCGTCCATCGTCGCGGCGGCTTCGTTCATGGCGAAACTTGCGCGAGTAAGCGGCGGTTTTCAGACGTCGAGCACCGGACCGCTGATGCGCGCACAGGTTCAGGTGGTCGGCGTGAGCGATCCCTATGGCGCGAGATTGGCGATCTTGAAACACAAAGACGAATTGATCGGCCTTGCGAATAGCCGCGACAAAGTACTCATCGGCTTGGGTGGCGGTTGTCGCGACATCGAAGTGCACGTGTTTCCGGACACGCCGCGCGGTCCGATGATAGTCGCGCATCTGATCGTCGACGTGCGCGATGCGATGGGCGCGAACACCGTCAATACGATGGCCGAGTCCATCGCGGAACGCGTGGAGCAGATAGCCGGCGGCAAGGTGCGTCTACGCATTCTGTCCAATCTCGCCGACTTGCGGCTCGCGCGTGCTTCCGTACGCTATTCGGCGGACACGCTCGCTACCAAAGACTATTCCGGCGAGGAAGTGATCGACGGTGTGATCGACGCGTATCTCTTCGCCGCGATTGACCCTTATCGCGCGGCGACGCATAACAAGGGCATCATGAACGGCATCGATCCGGTGATCGTCGCGACCGGCAATGACTGGCGCGCAGTGGAAGCGGGCGCTCATGCGTATGCGTCGCGCGGCGGCCGTTATACGTCGCTCACAACGTGGGAAAAGGCGCAGAACGGCGACCTCGTCGGCACGATCGAGATGCCGATGCCGGTCGGACTCGTCGGCGGCGCTACGAAGACGCATCCGCTCGCGCGTCTCGCACTCAAGATCATGGACGTGAAGTCGGCACAGGAACTCGGCGAGATTGCAGTCGCCGTTGGCCTTGCGCAGAACATGGGTGCTTTGCGCGCGCTCGCAACGGAGGGCATTCAACGCGGCCATATGACCTTGCATGCACGCAATATCGCTTTAGGTGCGGGCGCAACGGGTGACGATGTTGACTGGGTAGTCAAGCAAATGATAAGTTCGGCGGACTTCCGCACTGACTTCGCAATAGAAGTTCTACAGCGTCCGCGAGATGCATGACATCTGCGCGGATACGATTTTGCCGGGGCCGCAATCGACGGTCCTCGCAAAGCGAGACGGCGCTCTGCCGGCACCGGCTATTCCGTTGTACCGGCGCGCCGCGAACATCGCGCCAATAGTGAACGCGCAAACGCGCGCCGATTCGCAACCAGGCGGAGTACTTTCCCGCTATATGACTGAGCTTTCGCTGTTGCGTGTGAGCTGCGCTTGCTTGAGCAGCGCATCGTGCGTGACATCTTCGCTGATTAAATTAGACGGAACCTAACCGCAACTCGAAGGCCCACGGCGATGTTCTCGCCGTGCATGAGGCGTCGCGAGGCGCACTCCCAGAATAAAACATCTTGGTCAGGAGACAGACATTGAAATCATCCAGTGCCAGTGCAGCGACGGCCGCCGGCGACGGGTCGGGTATTCACGCGCACGTCGACGCGTCCACCTTGAAGCTTGCCGAAGTATGGGGCGATACCGTCGATCTCCGCCATCTGGCGTGGTCGGTGGCCTTAGGCGTGGCAATTAGCGTCGCCGCGTTCGAGGCCGGCAAGGCGGTGCTGTCGTCCGCTGTCAGCGACGCGGCCATCGTGCGTGCCTACGCAATGCTGATCGGCCTGGGCGGATGCCTCGCGGCGGGCGCGCTCAGTGCGTTCTTCTTCAAACCCAAGCGCGTGGTCACCGACCACACGGTTGGCGAATCGGACCGCCAACATGTGTTGAAGCAACTCGCTGAAGAAGGAGGCGGCATCGGATCGATCGCCGATCTTCCGCCAAACGCTGCGGCCGAATTAAAAGAGTTGGGACTCTACGATCTGTTCGCCGCATACGAGTTATCCGAGCAAGCCGCGCAAGCAAAGGGAGAACGCTGATGGACTCGCTGATCCAACAGTTTCCGATGGCCTTGGCAATGGGACTGCTCGGCGCTGTCGTCTTCGCGGCGATCGGCCTTGTTTCCGGCACCGACGAAACGACCACGATCGCACCGTTGACCTTGCTGGTCGCATTGCTCGGCGTGCCGCCAGCCGGCGTGTTCACCTTCTTCATGGCGGGCGCGGTCGCCAAGCACATGACCCACGCCATTCCCACCGCATTGCTGGGCATTCCCGGCGACACGATGGCCGCGCCGCTTCTCCAGCAGGCAGCGATGCTGCGCTCGCTTGGTGTGCCTCATATCGCGTTGCGCAAGATGATCTCCGGCGCGATCGTGGCGGCATTCGTTGCATTGCCCTTCGCCGTGCTGTTCGCCGTCATGCTCGCGCCTTTCGGCAGTCTGATCACGCGCGCCGCGCCGTGGGTGTTTCTGTTCGCGGCGGTTTGCATCGCGTACTTTTCGGCGGGACGGTGGGCTTCGGTGTTTCTACTGATTCCGTTCGTGTTGCTGATAGTCGGATTGCAAACGCTCACGCGCAGTCACGGCGTCAATCTTAGCGTCAGCTATTTTCTCGGCATTGCAATTGGCCCGCTGATTGCCGACCTGTTCTCGATACTCTCACCGGTCGAACGCCGACGCATGCGTCGCGACCACGTGTCGAACTTTGCGCTCGCGCCGGACCTCAAAGGCTGGAGCGGTTACTTTCCGAATCCGCTGAAAGTACTCGATCGGCAACAGACGGCATACACGGTCGCGACGGCGGCGGTATCGAGCGCTACCTTCGTGTTCAGTCCGGTCGCGATGACGGTACTGATGGGCGAGATAGTCGGCGCGCGAATCCGTCATGCGTACCATCGTTTGACGACGGTCATTGCCGTGCGTAACGGCGTGACCGAAGCCACTTACATTGCGGAAGCGCTGATCCCGCTGATCGCGTTCGGACTGCCGCTCAGTCCGGTGGCCGCGGGTCCTGCCGCGCCGCTCTTCAATGCGCCGCCGCGTTTCACCGTGAACACGGCGACCGGTCACATCGACAACCTTCACACGCTGATGACGACCTGGCAGTTTCTCGTCTTCGGTCTGTTGTCCATCGTGCTGGCCGCGTTGATCGCTTATCCGCTCGCGATGAACTATGCACACCGCGCCGCTTCTTTTGTCGCGCGCAAGCTGAGTCACGAGGCGATTATCGCGACGTTCTCCGGGCTGATCGTGGTGATCGGTCTTTGGGAAGGGCAGTTGCTGGGGCTTGCCGTGATCCTCACGGTCGGGCTGTTTGGCGGATTGCTGTCGCGTCTGTTTGCGTTCAATGCGGGCGTCCAGTTCATGGGCTATTACGCCGCCGTGCTGAGCGTGCCCGCGATCATCAAACTTTTCTAACAGGCAGGCGCCGCGCGCCTGCTGCGATGACTTCGAATCGCCAGCAGGTCAGCCGCGCCGGGCGCGCATCAAGCGGTAGGCGAAACAGAGCTCAGGAACTGGTGAATTTCGGAGACAACCGCCGCGCCGTCGCCCACTGCGGCGGCAACGCGTTTGGCCGAAGCCGCCCGCGCATCGCCGATCGCGAACACGCCCGGCACGTTCGTCTGCAAAGCGAAACAGGCCGTCTCCGGCCGCACTCCGGCGGTATAGCCCGTTTTGACGAAGCCGCGTTCGTCGATCTCGACGCTGCAATCGCGCAGCCAGCGTGTGTTTGGATCGGCGCCGGTGAACAGGAACAGGTGGCGCGTGGCGACACAATGCGGCCCGTCAGGCGTATCGCAGACGACCGATTCGAGTCCCCACTGATCGCTCGTGACCGCCGATACGACCGTGTTCGTATGCAGCACAATATTGCCAAGCGACGCGATGCGATCGATCAGGTAACGCGACATGCTTTTCGCAAGATCGTCGCCACGAATCAACATATGAACGCGGCTCGCATGCGAAGCGAGGAATACCGCCGCCTGACCCGCCGAATTGCCGCCGCCAATCAGCACGACCTCGGCGCCCCGGCACAAACGCCCTTCGACGGACGACGCCCAGTAGTAGACGCCGCGTCCGTTCACCGCGTCGAGTCCGGCAATCACGGGCTGCCGGTATGCCGCTCCTGTTGCGATGACGACCGTGCGCGATGCGATCCGCTGTCCGTCTTCGAGCGTGAGTTGTAGCGGCGTCTGTGCGCAATCGAGCGTCTCCACTCTCGCGGGCATCACGATTTCCGCGCCGAACTTAACGGCCTGAACGAACGCGTTCGCGGCCAGTTCGTGACCCGACACGCCGGTGGGGAAGCCAAGATAGTTTTCGATGCGTGCGCTCGCGCCGGCCTGGCCGCCCGGACCATGGCCGTCGAACACGATTACCGACAGACCCTCCGACGCGGCATATACCGCCGCGGCAAGACCCGCCGGCCCCGCACCGACCACGGCGACGTCATAGGTGCGGGCCGCGTCGACGTCGAGCAGAAGGCCGAGCTTCGCAGACAACTCGCGCGCGTCGGGGTTGCGCAATAACGTGCCGTCCGCGAGCATCACCACGGGATAATCGTTGTCACCGCCGCCCAGACCCGCGAACAGTTCGCGCACGGCGGGATCGGTGTCGGGATCGGCGACCGAATACGGATGATCCAGCCGATGCAGCAAGCCTTCGAGCGCCACCAGATTCATGTCGCCCGCGGGGCCGATAAGCACCGGCCCGCAGCCTTCATGCACGAGTCCGAAGCGGCGCAGAATCACCGAGCGCATGATCGTCTCGCCGATGTGCGCGTCGGCGACCAGCATCGCGCGAATCTGTTCGGGCGGAATCATCAACGCTTCGACGTCGGTGAGCGCGAGCCCGTCCGCGAGCGCGGGCTTGCCGCTCAACTGCGCGACTTCGCCGAGGAACTGGCCGGCGTTCAATTCGGCGATGACCTGCGAACGGCCGAGGCCGTCGCGCCGCGTGAGCCGGGCTTCTCCGCTAAGCAGCACGCGCATGCCGAGGCCCGGCTGTCCCGTGCGAAAAATCACATCGCCCGCGTTCCAATGTTCGAGCGTGCCGAAGCGCAGCATTTTGCCGATGTCGGTTTCGCTGAAACGCGGATAGAGGTGATCGCGCGGCGCACCGAGCGATGCGGGAAGGCGCGGCGCCGATGTGTGTTTGCTGCTTCGATCGTGGTTCATCGGATACCTTTCCTTGCGCGCCGGCCGCGCGTCGCCGGGCGCGCAGCGCGGATCGGCGGCCAGGCAATCATGCCGCCGGCCACAGCGACGGTCAAGACAAACGAAGGTATGCCCGCACACACATGGACCGTCCACCGGCAGAAGGTCTTCGGGCCCGGTTCCTAAGCTCGACTGACCATATTCGACGGCCTTCGCTCATACCTACATATGATGGCACTCCGCGCCTCGAACGATATGCTTCTATCACGGGCGATGACGGCGAGCGACTTCCTTTCATCCGACATGCTCGAATGAACAAGCCGCCTTCACACGGCGACCAGATGCCTGCTGCGAAGAACGTCGAAACGCTCGTGCGATTTGAACGCGAGTACCGATGTGCGCGCATCGCGGCGGCGATAGGAGAATCTCCATGACGATGATTGCGTTGATGCCATCCGATTCCACTCGCCGATCGCCTGCACTGGTTCGAGCAGATGCCGAAGACTCGGCGTTGCAGCCGGCCGTTGGAATTCGTCGCCTGCTTGTGACGGGCCGGATCCGCAACACAGTGGCAATCGCTGCGTGCGCGTTGCTCGTGCCGCTCTTCGACCTGGGTGGCCGGGCGATCACGCTGTTCGTGACTCGCTGTTTCGCCGCAACTGGTTCAGTGGCGATCGCCGCAGGCGTGGCCATCTCGTTGTCGCTGCTCGCCGCCGCATTGTGGATGTATGTGCGGCATCTGCGTGTGAGCATCGAGCATCTGACAAAGGCGATCGAGTTGCACAGTGCAAGCGACGAGCATGCGCCGCTCCCCGAGCGCGGTCCATCTGCGGTGTTGCGGTTGACTCGCGCAATCGATTTCACACGCGGCCGTCATGCGGCTCGCCTGGCGGAACTGCTCGATAGTCAGGCCGCTTACGCACACGACCTGCAGGTACCGCTTAAACGCATGGGTGTTCGCTGCGAGACGCTCGACGATCTCGCGTTGCGGCGTTCGCTGACGCGCGACCTCGCCGAGATGAAGCAGCTAGTCGAGGCGAGCATGGCTTGCGCGAGAATGCAGTGCAACGTGGAAGAGCCGCGGACTCATGTGTCTGTCGACGCGTTGCTAAACGGCCTGATCGACGACTATCGCGATGCGGGGCATTGCATCGAACTAGAAGGCGAGGTCGGTTATTCGATCGAGACATGCCCGCATGGGCTTCGTCGCGTTCTCGTCAATCTGATCGACAACGCATTGCGTTACGGCAGCGACGTGCGTTTGCGTTTGCGAGTCGAAGCGCAGGCCGTGGTGTTTGCCGTGCTGGATAACGGACCAGGCATTGAACCGTCGCAGATGGAAGCAGTATTCGCGCCGTGGTATCGCGCGCCGCGCACTGCCGCGCGCGCACCAGGTTCGGGCCTCGGTCTCGCGATCGCGCGGCGACTCACCCATGCGATGCACGGCGAGCTTTGTCTGGAAAACCGCCTGACGGGAGGCCTCGAAGCGCGGCTCACGTTGCCGTTAATCGTCGCGTGAACGACGTGACGTCGCGCGCCTCCTTCTTGCCGTTGCTGCATCGCCGTTCATGTGCACCAAGCGTGCTGACTTTCGTAGCGCAATGTATCTGCGGCGCTTCTGGAAAAAGTGGCTTGCAAAGCGGCATCAGTTGGAAATACGGCGGATACGTTGAGCCGTTCAAATAGGAATTCTTATTGGAGGCAACATGAGTGAACTATGGCGTTTGTCCGCGGCCGAGCTTGCCGGACTGGTCAAGACCCGCAACGTGTCTGCGCGCGAAGCGGCGCTCTCCGCGCTGGAGCGGCTCGATGCGGTGAATCCGAAAGTTAATGCAGTGGTCGCGCATCGGCCCGAACTGGTACTCGAGCAAGCGGATAACGTGGACCGCGCAATAGCGCACGGCGAAGATCCGGGGCCGCTTGCCGGCGTGCCGGTCACGACGAAGATCAATACTGACCACGCCGGTTTCGCGACCACCAACGGTACGCGGTTGCAGGAAAACCTCGTGGCGCAAACCAATAGTCCCGCCGTCGACAATCTGACGAAAGCCGGTGCGGTGCTGCTTGGCCGGAGCAATTCGCCGACCTTCGCGCTGCGCTGGTTCACCTCGAATCAGGTGCACGGCCGCACGCTGAATCCGCGCAACGCGAAACTGACGCCGGGCGGCTCGACTGGCGGTGGGGCGGCAGCGGTCACGGCGGGCATCGGCCAGCTTGCGCTCGGCACCGACATCGGCGGCTCGTTGCGCTATCCCGCCTACGCATGCGGCGTACACGGGCTGCGGCCGACCTTCGGTCGCGTGCCGGCCTTCAACGCTTCGTCGCCTGAACGCGCAATCGGTGCGCAACTCATGTCCGCAACCGGACCCATCGCGCGAACTGTGCAGGACCTGCGCCTCGGTCTCGCCGCGCTCGCCGCGGCTGATCTGCGCGATCCCTGGTATATGTCGATGCCGCTCGAAGGACGCGCGGTGCCGTTGCACGCGGCCATCTGTCTGCGGCCGGGCGGCTTGCAGATCGCGAAGGAAGTAGAGGACGCCTTGCTCGACGCCGCGCGCCGTTTGGTCGACGCCGGTTGGACCGTCGAGGAAATCGACGACGTGCCGGCGATTCGCGAAGCCGCGCAATTGCAGGAACGGCTGTGGCTCGGCGACGGCTTCGCGGCGCTCGCCGACATGGTAGCGAGCGACGGCGATCCTGGCGCGCACGCGGTGGTCGCGGCCGCGCGTCTCAAAGTGAAAGACCTGCCTGCCGATGTGATCAGCCGTTCGCTCGTCAGGCGCACGACGTTGCTGCGTCAATGGCGGCTGTTTCTCGACCAGTACGCGGTCGTGCTGATGCCGGTTTCATCGGAACTCCCGTTCCCCGACGACCTCGACATGCAGGGCGCAGCGGGCTTCGACCGCGTGTGGGAAGCACAACTGACGATGCGCGCTTTGCCTGCGATGGGTTTGCCGGGTCTGGCGGTAACGACACAACTCGTCGACGGCGTGCCGGTCGGCGTTCAGATCGTCGCGGCGCACTTTCGTGAAGACCTGTGCCTGCTCGCCGGCGAAGCGATCGAAGCGCGTGGTGCACCCGCGTCGCCTGTCGATCCGGATTGCTAAGTATGTGAAGGTCTGCACTGTGAAGCACTTGGGATCGCGAACCACCTGTTGTGCGCGTAACGCAACTTCACAGTGCGGAATATCCGACGCTATGCCGACGGCAGCGTGACGGTGACGATAGTCGATCCGCGAAGCCGTTCAGCCAGATCCAGATGAACCGGCCGCTCGCCCAGCCAGCGCAAGAACCCCTTCTGCGTTCGGTGGCCGACCACCACGATATCCGAATTGAAGTTGGCCGCGTGTCGCGAGACGGCGTCCGCCGTGCGTCCGAAAGTAAGGTAGCCGTGCGCGGTGACGCCGCTGTCCGCGAGTTTGCCAATGGCGGTTTGCAACGTATGGCGCGCGAATTCTTCGAGGCGGCTGTAGGCGAGGTCGCTCAGCATGCCCGCAGAGTGCGCATTTGCGCCTGCCGGGTCGACGATCGACACCACATCGACTGCGGCCGACAACGCCAGCGAGAGTTGCGAACAACGCAACAACGCGGCTTGGGACTCGGCTGTGCCGTCGTACACGAGCAGCATTCTGAAAAGAGATGACATGTGTGTCTATCGCAAGTAGGGCATGAGGGGCGGTGCTGACACAACAACACGCCACCGTGCACGTTTATTCCCGCTTGACGGAGCCGGCGCTATCTCGCCGTTTTGCAGTCGTCATCGAACAGCGCGCCGATGGTCCGCCGCGCGCGCGACAGTCGGCTCATCACGGTGCCCACAGGTATGTGCAGCGCGTCGGCTGCCTCCTGATAGCCGAAGCCTTCCACGCTCACCAGCAACAGGACGACACGCTGCGCTTCAGGCAGCCGCTCGACTGCCGCGATGATCTGCTGAGCCAGCGCACCCGCTTCCGACGCGGAGCCCGGATCGGCGACTGTCTCCGACAACGTGTCGCTCCATTCGGCCTGCAACTGGCTGCGCTGATCGCGCTGCTTCAGATCGTTGAGCCATGTTGAATGGACAATCGAGAACATCCAGTTCAATGCCGAAGTACCGGCGCGCAATTGATGCGCTCGCTCCAAACCCCGTATGCATGCTCTTTGCACCAGCTCTTCCGCGTCGTAGCGATTCCGTGAAAGACGGAATGCGAACGACCAGAGCCGCGGGAGCATGTCGGGGAGCAGAAGTGAGAGATCGGTTTGCTTCATTGCCCATGTAACGCTGATAAGAAATGCCACCCCTCTGCCTTATATGCCGTGTATGTCGCGTGGCCGGGCGAAGTGCTCTAAACCGGCCGAACGCATTCATCAACTGACGCAGGCGGACCACGCGTTACAGAGAATCCTGCTGAAGAAGTCCTTACACCTCTGGCAATGCATCGGACATGTTGTCCAGGCGACGACTATCCCTTCTCTGCGACGCGCATTAACGACTCGAATAACGAAGCCGTACAACGATTGGAACGCCTCAAGGTATCTGGCGTATGTCGGCGAAGTGGAGTTCTGCAATGTTGTGTAGCTGCCGCTCAGATGGATACATTGCAAAAAAATCGAGGGCGTAATTGGGAAGTATGTGTTGGGAGTGCTGCCCGTTACACACGACATGCCGAGAAGAATGAATGGCGCTGCAACCAGGAAGCGTTGCTGCCGGATGCCAAGTCGGTGTTTCCGCGCATACGGGCGCGTGTTATCGCTGGCGTACTGATTAAACGCATTTCGGGTGGCAGGTGCTGACTTGCCCGGCGACGCGTGACAGCGGCAATCATCCCAGTGCCGCTCACCTGAGGATCGCGAGAAGGAAGGGCGGATGCCGCGCGTGTGCCGGCGTGATAGCTAAGATGCAATCTTCAGGCGGCGCTGTAGCGAGTCGCCTTCGGATCGCCGATGTTCGTGTGGACAGTGCTGACGCAAGTACTCAAAGCTGCCCGAGGTGCGACACGTGGGCAGTTGTTGAAATACTGTTACTCAACTCGCGAATGGGCGTTCGGCTTTGGACAACTGGCCGATGAGTTCCTCAACATTGCTTTCGGAAATCCGTTTTCCGAGCGCACCGAGATCGGTATCGCCGGGCGTGGCGATTAGCGCATAGGTCAGTTTGTCGCGCCGCCACGTGACGACGTCCATGCTGTCCACCTGTTGTTGCGCGAGCGCCGAGTCGGCCTTTTCGTCCTTCATCACGCACAGTGCAACAGGCAAGCCTTTTTCGGGTAAATAAACGATCTGCACCAGCGGCTTGTTGTTATAGCGCAGCCGCTGTATGCGTTTGAATGTCAGTCCGGCCGAACGCAGGTCGGGCACGCGAATAGGCAGTCCGTCGTCGTGACGGATGTTATCGACAACGTGCGCGGCCGCGGCCATATTGGACGAATCCAATGCGACGGTATCACGCGTGTAAAGGCGCTGATAACTGACTGCCGCCATGACCCACGGCGACGCGCCGCCTTGTGCGCCGTCGTGCATGCCGTTCTGCCCGGCCACCTGAGCGGTCGATTGCGCGAAGCCGCCTTGCGCAGCGCCAGGCGCGAAGCGCAGCACCACGCCGCAGCAGAAAGCGCCGGCGACGAACGCGACCGCGAGCCACGGTGCCGCGGTGCGTAAGCGCGAGCGTACCGGCAGGGAAGGGCCTGCGAGAGGATCGGGCTGCGAGTCGGGGGCAGGCGCGCCATGGTTGCCGCCCACCGGCGACGCCGCCGCGGGTGTCGCGTACGCTTGCGCGAGCTCGGCGATTTTGCGAGTGAGGCTTTCCGGAACCGGCGGCAATGCCTGTTGCTGGAACGCGCGCCGATACGGCAGCACCGACGCTTCGAGTAACGCAACGCGTTCGGCGACATCGGCCGAGGTGCGAATTGCCTTCTCGACTTCCTCGCGCTCGTGTGGCGTTAGTTCGCCATCCACATATGCCATGAGCAGGATGTCTTCCATTTTCATGCCCCTTGGTCCTTACTAATCGCCGCGCTGTTTACGCGTTCTTCTTTTAGGTCACTAAAGAGGGCGCCGATGGCCTGGCGAGCCCGCGAAAGCCGGCTCATTATCGTGCCGATCGGCACGCCCAGCGCCTCGGCCGCTTCCTTGTAGGAAAGGCCCTCCACGCCTACCAGCAGCATAACGACGCGCTGTGCTTCGGGCAACCGCTGCACCGCCTTGACGATCTGGCCATCCATGACGTTCTGTTCCGGGGTGCGGGCGGCCGGGTCGGCGACGGTTTCCAGGAAGTCGTCGTCCCAATCCATGCCCGAGCGCCCGCGCACGCTGCGCGCGCGCAGTTCGTTGATCCACGTGGATTGCACGATCGAAAACATCCAGCTGAGCGGCGCGGTGCCCGGTTGCAACTGATGCGCGCGTTCTAGTGCGCGCACGCAGGCACGCTGCACGAGATCTTCGGCATCGTGCTGATCTCCCGAAATACGCAGCGCGAATGCCCACAGACGCGGCAGCAGCGGCGGAAGCATGGCGGACAGGTCGGCGGCGGTCATTGGCACGAGTCCTCGTCCGATACGGCACTGCCGGCGTGCACCGGCTCGGCGAATAAGTGCTCTCCGATATGACAGGAGCACCGCTGTCGGGTTGATTCGTGCGGCAGGGTCCGCGTCTGACTCGAACGTCGACGCTTGAGGACCGGTTGCGGTATCTGACGAGTATCCATGGGTTCAGGCGAAATTGGGCAGGCAATCCATCAACACGTAAACAACCCGATCGAATTATTATTCCATCAGGGCTGAAACATAACGCAAATTGCCGTATCGCACTTACCCGGCGCATTTGGGCTTTTTATGACCGGGCGATGAATGGATAGGTAAACAAGCCGAATTGCACCAGATTGAGTCCGAAGTGCGTAAGCATCGCGGCCTGCAGTCCGCCGGCACGATACGCCAGGCCGTAGCCGAGCCCCGATAGTCCCGCCAGCACAACCAGAGCCGTGCCACCCTGATAGTGCGCGAGACCGAAGAGAACGGCCGCGACGATCAGTCCGAACCACCAGGCTTGCGGCCGCGCTTTCATCAAGCGCGTTATTCCTGCCTGAATATAGCCGCGGAAGAATGCTTCTTCAGCGAACGCAACGAATAGGAAATTGTTGAGCATCCAGAGCCATGCGAGATGCGGCCACTTCGGCGCCCATGCAATCGAGCCGGCTTCAAACGCAATAAAAAGGCAGACCGCCGACGTGAGCGCACAAGCGCCGAGCGCAGAAACGGCCACCACCGGGAATGATTTCTTCAGCTGAACCCACGGATAGGTGAGTACCAGCCAGAAGCCGATTAACGGCTTATCGAAGTTCAGGTACATCGTATAAGGCGCGGCGTCGGGCGTGAAACGCGTGGCATCGATCACCTTCAGGTTCTGAAAGCCCGGTAACCAGTGCTGAAAGAGGCCGAGCGCCACGATTACGAAAACGACATTGCAGAGCAGTTTGCCGAGCGGCGAAGGGTTCCACTGCAACAGAATGCCGGTGCACAGCAGTAAGGCAATTGGAAGTATTGCGAGTACATGCAATTGTCCAAGTGCAAACGCGAGCCCGTAACCGATAGCGAGAAGGACTAATGTCAGTCGGCGGGGCGCTCGAAAAATTGCCGTGGAAGCGGCGATAAAAATGGCAATCCATGGCAATGCGGCCATTAGAACTTCCGGAAATATGTAAAGGCTATTGTTTGCTCTGCGCCGCGGCTTTACACCGCGGCTTAGCAGCACAGCTAGCAACGCGGATATGCGCGTCAGCTCACGCTTCAGGCCGGCCGATAAGTCTTGAATACCGTCGTGCGATGGTAGCCGACTCTCATGTAAACGGGCAGGCCCGCGTCGGTAGCGTGCAGGATGGTCCGCCTGATCGCCGTTGCATGGTAGGCCGCATTGAGCGCATAACGGACGGTGGCCTCGCCGAATCCGTTGCGTTGCGCGTCTGGCCGCGTCGCCACGAGCGCGAGATAGATGGCTCCGTCGTTGACAATCGCTGCTGCTGTCGAGACCGGCTGACCATTCAGATAGCCGATGTAAGCAAAAGCAGTTTTCTTCCAGAACGTCGAGCCCGCAAGGCCCGCGCGTCCTGCTTCGAGCGGAAAACCGTATCCTTCGCTATTGATGTCGGCATAGGCCTGCAATGCCGTTTCGCTGTCGACGCGCGCAAAGTCCAGCACCGGATGCGGCAAGCCCGTTTCGACCGGCAGGATATCGCCGGCCATACCGGTGATATCGAGCGCGAAAGTCAGATTCTCGCTGGCGGCGATCGCGTCGAGTTCTTCACGCGCCGCACCGCTCAGCAGATCTTCGCAGACGTACACGAGGCCGCTGTGCTGTTTTGCCAGCATATAAGTACGCGACATTCTCAGACGAACGCGCAGCAGATCGCGATCCGAAATGTTCTCGTTGATGAATAGCGCGTTCCAGAACGGGAACGGGCTGTCCGCCCAGCACACCGAGAGCCCCGCTTTATCGCGCAGATCGGCTCCCTTGCGGTCGCCGGCCAGTACTTTCCACATTGACACGTACTGGTCGTTGGATTCGAGAATTTCTGATCTTTTCATGACTATGGGGCTGTTGGATGAAGACGCGATGCAGGCGAAGCAATGGCGCAGAGATGCCTGCCGGCGCATATTCGAGCGTTGTATCAGTCAAGAACACCTGAGCCTCCGGCTTTATTCCAATGGCACGGTGTTTTTGGCAAAACGGGTTGTCATCGCCAGATGCGTCGTTGAAAGCGCGCGGCCAGATGTCAATTAACGCGGCTCGGACATCGCGGGCATCGCTTTGCTTCCCGATTGCGACAAGGGTCTTAATAGCGGCACCATCGACGTAATTGCGACAGCTACCAGGAAGAGCATCAGATACGAGGCGAAATAGCCGTCCGTGCGATCTCGCAGAAAGCCGAAGCTCAACGGCCCGAGCGCCGCCACCAGATAGCCGACGAAGAGCATGAATACGCTCCATGCATTGGTCTCGGCCGGCGTATGGGTGTTGTCGAGCGGCAAGGTCATCGCAAGCGTAAAACACATGCCTTGGCCGATGGCGATCAATACGATGCACGGCACGGGAAAAGCCGTAGGAGCGAAAGCAAGGCCGCCGAGTCCAAGCGCCGTGATAGCCGACGCGAGTCCCAACCAGCCGCGCCGGTCGCTCGAATGGCCGGCTTTCATGCCCATACCGAAGCTGCTCAACGCGAACACGCAAGTGAAGAGGCCCAGAACGAGGCCGGGTGAAAGCGCACCGATATTCATCTCCGCACTCGACGAAGCAAGCCACGCGAAGCACGCATAGACAATGAACTGACTCGCGCCGAAGTAGATGGCAACGCGCCAGGCGTCGATTCTCGTCCACGGAAGTCCGGCCGCCGCCGCAGATTTCGCGGGCTGGCGTTGTTCACGTTCACCGGTCTCCGGTTGCTGGAAGCGGTGAGCGAGTTTGCGCCAGCTCACAATGGCAGTAATGCAAAGCGCACTCCATAACGCCACGGCCACGCGCCAGCCGCCGAGGCTATGCGCGATATAACCCGACGAGCTTGCGGCAACCGTTGCGCCCACGCTGAGTCCCGCGCTGTAGATGCCCATGAAGTACGACGCGTCGCGCGCAAAGTGCTTTTTGACCCACCCGCCAATCAGGGAGCCGGAGATTGCGATGCCGATTCCCGCGAACACGGTGCAAACGAGCAGCACGGCCGCCGAGCCTGCCAATGCGCGAGCAATCATCGCAATGCAAAGCAGAGCGAGCGCGGCGACCACCGCGTTGTCTGTGCCGAACCGGCGCGCGACACCCGGCGCGACCAGCGCGAACACACCCATGCAGATGTCGGGAATCGCAGTGAGCAACGAAGCCTGCGTGTAGCTCAGGCTGAAACTCCTCTGTATCGAATCGAGTACCGGGCCGATCGAAACGATTGGCGGACGCAGCGCGACCGAAAGTATCAGAAGGGCAATGGCCGCGGCCGCTTTCTTTGTATTCGTGGATTCAGGCATGGAATTCCTGGCGTTGTGGCACTCGCTGCCGAAGTTGGCATGCGAAACGTCACGGCGACAGCGCGAGGCGCTCGCCGTGACTTACCGCTCTTCTTAACGAAGCGTGCGAAACGCGGCGCGAACTTCGGTTGCGAACAGTTGCGGCTGTTCCCACGCGGCGAAGTGACCGCCTTTGTCGACTTCGTTGAAATAGATCAGATTGTGATAGGCGCGCTCGGTCCAGCTACGCGGCGCCTGATAGATCTCACCGGGAAAGACCGTCACCGCGGCGGGTAACGAAATATCGACGGCATTGAAGTTGTTGGAATGATCTTCCCAATAGATCTGCGCGGCAGAAGTCGCGCTGTCCGTCAGCCAGTAAAGCGAGATGTCGTCGAGAATTTCGTCGCGGGTGAGCGAGCGTTCCGGCACGCCGCCGCTATACGTCCATTGCGAAATCTTGTCGTACATCCAGGCGGCCTGGCCCACAGGCGAATCCGCGAGTGCATAACCTACGGTTTGCGGGCGGGTCACCATCATCGATGCATAGCCGCAATTGTCGCGATAGAAAACATTCAGCGAGTTATAGGCGGCTTTCTCTTTCGGCGACAGATCGGCCGGCGCCGGTTCTCCGAGCAGGAGCAAGGTAGCCAGATCCGGCGGTACGGTTGCGGGCATGTTGACGTGAATGCCGATCAAGCCTTTTACTTTTTGCATCGCCATGCGGTGCGAGATGACCGATCCGCAATCGCCGCCTTGCGAAACGAACCGCGTATAGCCGAGACGCGCCATCAACTCGCCCCACGCGCGAGCGATATGGTCTGAGCCCCAGCCGGTTGTCTTCGGTTGTCCGGAGAAACCGAAACCCGGCAGTGACGGCACGACGATGTGAAACGCGTCGTCGGCACTTCCGCCGTAAGCGGTGGGGTCGGTGAGCGGGCCGATGACCTTGATGAGTTCGAAAATCGAGCCTGGCCAGCCGTGCGTCATGATGAGCGGCAAAGCATTCTTGTGGCGCGAACGTACATGAATGAACTGGATGTCGAGCCCGTCTATTTCGGTCATGAACATGGGCAGCGCATTCAGTTTCGCTTCGCCTTTACGCCAGTCGTAATCAGTGCCCCAATACTGCGCTAGCGCCTGCATTCTGACGAGCCGCACGCCTTGCGATTCATCGGCGACGGTTTCCTTACCTGGCCAGCGCGTGGCAGCGATGCGTCGGCGCATATCGGCGATCTCGGCTTCCGGTACGTTGACTTTGAACGGACGAACCTTGCTGTCGCCTGTCGCGGCGAACACGGAGCCGGGAATTAGCCCCATGGCGCCGACTGCGACAGAGGCGGCGAGAACGTGACGTCGAGCGGGAGAAAACGGTGTTGAAGACATGTTTGATTTCCTGACGCTATAAGAAGCCGGCGAGCCGTTCGCGGCGGACCGGAATGTTCACGAAGAGAGCGCTCCACCGCCGAGCCTGTCGATGAGCGAGCGGTATGGAGCGCGAGTCAGACAGCAGCGGACTCAGATCACAGTGATAACGACGTTGCCGGGCATCGGGGCGAATAGCGACACGTCGTATGTGTGAACGATGCAGACATCAGTGCTGTGTAATCAGTGATGTGTAATCAGTGATGTGTATACGGCGCGATGGAGACGCCGGACATTGCGCGCGAGCCTGCTTGCGAAGTCGTGTCAGGCATGCCGCCGTAAGACTGCGCGGCGTCGTCCGCGCTGGCCATCAACTCCGCCTGTTCAGCGCGCACGGTCTGCTCGCTCTGGCCGCGTTGCGAGGACGGCGCGCCGACGAGCGGGTTGTAGTGAGGCGCCGGACCGTAACCGCTGCTGGCGAAAACCGGCGCGGCAACTGCGGCACTTGCGCAGAGAACCGCGGCGATAACAAGGCGCTCGATCATGATGGAACCTCCAATGAATGAATTGGCAGCAAATGTTCTGTGTGGCTGAAATGGGGCGGCTAACCTAGCTGCCTTGATAGAGCTTGCTGAGTGCTGCAAGCTGACCGTCTTTCTCGGCGCGCACCAGTTCCTGGCGAACTTCGGCACGGGTCTTCGATTTCAGTGCTGTCTGGGCCGGTGCCCAGCTAGCCGCTTGCTGAGCGTCAAAGGTGTTGGCATTGGCGTTAACGCCGGCGGACGTCGCCGCAAAAGCGGAAGCACTCATTGCGGAAGCGGCTAAAGCAGCAAAGGCGAAACCTATGATCGAAACTTTCATGTCGTGCTCCTGAAACAGATCGGGTGGAAAGCATCCGTACGGGCATCTGAAAGTCGGCCGGGCACAGTGGGGTTCGCCGCGTCGCGTTGTTCAGATTCCGTCGTTGGAATGCATTAAAGCCACACGAGGTATCTGGTGTGTGTCACGAAAGCTGGCTATTGCAATGCCGTGTATCAGTTCGAATCTCATACACATTGAGAAACAAAACTGTCTATTCATTTGCAATAGCGCTTTGATTGAATCGCGAATAAACAGCGCGACAAACGCAATTAGAAGAAGCCGACGCACCGCGTCGTATGCAATCGCTCAGATATGTATCCGCAACGATTGCACGCCGCGCAGATTATTACGGCGGTGCCAGTTAAGCTGGTCAAGATCTTCGGGCTGCATCTGCGGGAAGCGCGCGAGAAGATCTCGCAGCGCCACTTCCATTTCGAGCAATGCGAGTCTTGCGCCGAGGCAATAGTGAATGCCGCCGCCGAATGCGAGGGAAGGGACACTTGGACCACGGTCGAAGTCGAGTTGGTCGGGATGCGAGAACACCGCGGGATCTCGATTCGCTGCGCCGGTCAGCATGAAGACGATCGTGCCTGGCTTGAGCGTTATGTCGTGAATCACCACTTCTTCCAGCGCGGTGCGTACCACCATTTGCACAGAACTGTCGAAGCGCATGCACTCGGCAACCGCCTTTGCAATTATTGCCGGCTCGCGCCTGAGCGCTTCGAGCCGCGCTGGATGACGAAACAGCGCGACCATTGCATTGCCAATCATGTTCGACGTGGTTTCATGGCCTGCAATGAATAACAGTATGACGTTCGAGACGATTTCATCGTCGCTTAAGGTCGTGCCCTCGTCCTCGACATGAACCAGCGACGAAACGATGTCGTCGCCGGGGCGTGCACGGCGCTGCTCGATGACCGTGCGGAAATAGCGTTCTAGCGTGAGCGCGGCTTCATTTGCATCGGCGAGCGCAGCCTCATCGAGCGGCGCGAGATCGAATGCGGCGACGAGGCGGCTCGCGGCCACACCGAGTTCAGTGCCATCAGAAGAGGGGATATCGAGCAGCCGGCAGATGATCTCGACCGGCAATGGCAACGCGTACTCGCTGAACAGGTCGAATTGGGCCGCGGAGCCGATGCGATCCAGAAGTTCGCGACTGGTCGCTTCGACTATCTCTTTCTGCTTTTCGACTTGTCGCGCGTTGAACGCTTTCATCAGCAGCGTCCGGAGCTTGGTGTGCGCCGGCGGGTTCATCATCAGAAAGGTGCGGCTGAGTGCCTGAAATACCGGTTGTTCGGTGGCCGCGTCGCCGTAACGTGCGCGTACACTTTGCAGATAAGTCTTGCCCATGCGCCGGTCGCGCAACAGCGCGTCGATGATCTCGAAGCGGCCCGTGACGAGCGCGTTGGGCCCGACAGGCAGCAGCGGACCTGCCTCCCGCAGCTTTTCGTACATCGGATAGGGATCGGTAAAGAAGGCGGGAGACGAGAAAGTCGCGAAATTCATCGTGCGGGGTGTTCCAGTAAGTCGGTGGACGGACGGCTACGCCGGTTGCAACCGATAACACCCGGCAGGCTTGTCTTATTCCACCTGCCACAGCGAATGCTGTCCATGCGGAGGAGGGTCAATGCGAGCCGTCTTCGTTTTGTATCCCAATGTGTCTGCGTGCCGGGGCGTTACATAACGTTGCACCGGCGCGGATCGCCGACATACGCCAGATACCTGGAGAGCGTCTAATGATTCCATGCCAGCCGCACTGGCGCTTGCAGAACCCGAAAACGCAAACGGGCGTTTGCGTCGAAAGACATTCTCTTGAGGTGGATATCATGAAAGTCATTCAATCGCTGATTGCCGTCGCTTCCGTCGCCGCTGCCGTTGCACTGCCGTCTGTATCGTTCGCGCAGTCGAACCAGCCGCTGACCCGCGCGGAAGTCCGCGCGCAACTGGTCGAATTGCAGAACGCCGGCTATAACCCCGCAAGCGATCAAACGCAGTATCCGAAGAACATCCAGGCCGCAGAGGCACGTATCGACGCCCAGAAGAATGTGCTCGCATCATCGTATGGATCGTCTACTTACGGCAGCTCGGCTTCCGGTTCGCCGCATTCGTCCGAGTCGGATGTCATCGGCCTCGGCCCGATCTACGCCAAGCCTTAACGAAACACACCGTTCATTTATCCCACTGCCTGTATTCATTTCGACGATCGACCTGTTCGTGCGCCGCTGATCGCGTGCGGACTCGTTAAGAGTTTTTTCCGCGAGTGCATGCAGGTCCTACCAGGTTTTCGTACAAGAAGAGGAAATAGCCATGTCTGAACAGGTCAATACGCGGCGGCGCCGTCTGCTCGGCACGACGGTCGCAGGCATCAGCCTGATGGAACTCGGTTTGAGCGGACTCGCGCACGCGCAGTCGAGCGGCACGAAATCCGGATCCGGCGCCACGTCGTTCGAGAACTTACGGCAGATCAACGCCGGCACGCTGAACATCGGTTACGCGGAAACAGGTCCGCAAAATGGCCCCGTCGTCATTCTGGTGCACGGTTGGCCGTACGACATCTATAGCTACGTGGAAGTCGCGCCGCTGCTGGCCGCCGCCGGCTACCGCGTGATCGTGCCGTACCTGCGTGGCTACGGCTCGACGCGCATTCTTTCGGCGGATACGCCGCGCAACGGCCAGCAGGCGGTTATCGCGGTCGACATCATCAACCTGATGGACGCGCTGAAGATCGACAAGGCCATTTTCGGCGGCTTCGACTGGGGCGCGCGCACCGTGAACATCATTGCGGCACTGTGGCCGGAGCGCTGCAAGGCGATGGTGTCGGTCAGCGGTTATCTGATTGGCAGCCAGGAAGCCAACAAAGCGCCGTTGCCGCCGAAAGCGGAACTTGCCTGGTGGTATCAGTTCTACTTCGCGACCGAGCGCGGCGTAGCCGGCTACGACGCGAACCGTCACGAGTTCAACAAGCTGATCTGGCATACGGCCTCGCCGAAATGGAATTTCGACGACGCGACGTACGAACGCACGGCGGCATCGTTCGTTAATCCCGATCACGTCGCGATCGTGATTCACAACTACCGCTGGCGTCTCGGCCTCGCGTCCGGCGAGCCGAAATACGACGACCTGGAGAAGCGCCTGGCAATGGGCCCGACCATCTCCGTGCCGACCATCACGATGGAAGGCGACGCCAACGGCGCACCGCATCCGGAGCCGTCGGCCTACGCGAAGAAGTTCACAGGCAAGTACGCGCATCGCAACATCGGCGGCGGCGTGGGGCATAACCT
Organism: Paraburkholderia sp. 22098; assembly: GCF_052045935.1. Taxonomy (NCBI): domain Bacteria; kingdom Pseudomonadati; phylum Pseudomonadota; class Betaproteobacteria; order Burkholderiales; family Burkholderiaceae; genus Paraburkholderia; species Paraburkholderia sp. 22098. The sequence goes on from NZ_JBQEPV010000002.1 coordinate 29,592, forward strand.
GCCGCAAGAAGCACCGAAAGCTTTCGCCGACGCCGTCATCGACGTCGCCCGTTTCTGAGCGGACGAACGGGAGACACGCAATGCGAACAATCCGGCTTGCACAGGTTGCGCTGAATGCGGCGCTCCTGCTTGGCACGGTGGGACATCATGCGCTGGCGGAGCCCGCGAAGTCGGCGCCCTCGCCAATCTACGGGGTGACGATTCCGGATGGCTACCGCAAGTGGCAGATGATCGCGCCTGCGGAAGAGGCCGCGCCGCTCGACGAACTGCGCGTGGTGCTGGGCAATCCCGCCGCGATCAAGGCAATCGAGAAGTCGACGTTGCCGTATCCCGACGGCACCATCCTGGTCAAGCTTGCGTACAAGCGCAAGCAGTCGCCCGAGTTCGCGACGGCGACCATCCCCGGAGAGCCCACTACCGTTCAGGTGATGGTCAAGGACTCGCGCCGTTATGCGTCGACGGGAGGCTGGGGTTTCGGGCGTTTCATCAACGGGCAGCCCGTTGACGCCGCGCAGCACGAGACGTGCTTTGCGTGTCACGCGGCGAAGGTGAAGGATCGCGATTATGTGTTCACGCGATTTGCGCCGTAGCCGAGGCGGCACGCGCACCGGGTGCATGTGAGTGTTTCAGAAGGGCGGGCTGCAGCGATGTGAATATCGCTGCAGCCCGTTCGAACGTTACGGTGTTCTTCGCTCTGCTATGAACGCACGACCAGCCGCTCGACGGCGAATTTCGCAAGGCGTCGCAGCGCAGCCGGCGTCATGCCTGCGCGTGCATTCAATTGAATGCTTTGCATGGTGCTGCCGATGAACAGCGCCACTTCTTCCGCGTTCATTTGCGGATCGATCTCGCCGTCGCGCTGCGCCTGTTCGATGCGAGCCAGCAAATGCTGCTTCAGGCGCTTTGCGCCTGCTGCGCGGATCGCGACGATATCGGCATCGCTCGCGCCGAACTCGGCGGCGCTGTTCACGCCCATGCAACCGTTTGCGCGCTCGGCGGCGTCCGACCCAATCGCGCCCAGCAACATCGCCTTGATGCCGGCTAGCGCCGACGCGCCGCGTGTGAGCCGCTCGACGTGCGCCGCGATGCTGTGCTGCTGATAACGGTCGAGCGCTTCCAGGTAGAGCTTGCGCTTGTCGCCGAATGCGTTGTACAGACTCTGCCGGCCAATTTCCATGGCCGCGAGCAGGTCGTCCGTGGACGTCGCCGAGTAACCCTTGGACCAGAACACGCGCATGGCGCGATCCAGCGCTTCGTCCCGATCGAATTCACGTGGTCTCACCATATCTTCAGCCTGGTAGTTGTGGACTGAACAATCAATAAAAAAGTTTCGCCGTATATGCCGCGGCTAGCCGCCGCTTGCGCGGCTGGATGTGCGTTTTTGCGGTTTGTGTCTGTGAGCGTTTCCGCGTGCGAACATCGGCATGCGTTCCTCGATCCATTTCAACAGTTCGAGCGGCCCGGCGGCGAGCGGCCGGTCGGCTTTGACCAGCACTCTCGCCTGCGCGCTTTCAAAGAGCGGATGGGCGACCGGAACGGTGGTGAACTCGTCGCTGGCGAGTTCGCGGTATGCGGCAAATTCTCCGATCAGCGTCATGAAGTTCTCCGCCGTGACGAAGCGCTTGAGGGCGCTCAACGAGTTGGTGGTCAAAGTTGCACGGATCGACACGTTCGCGGCCACCTGTGCCATCGACACGACATGACCGATGCCGAACGTAGACGGCATGAGCGCGAGCGGATAGGCCTGCAAATCCTCGAGACGCGCCGGGCCGCCACGTTTGACCAGAGGATGGTCCTTTCTCAGCAGCAGCACAACCGGCTGCGCGGAACTCGCCCGATACGCGATGCGCGCGTGCGGCGGTGGATTATAGGCGAGACCGATATGGGCGCGATTCTCCGCGACCTCGTCGAGGATCGCGTCTACCGCCAGCATCGTCATGCTGACTTCCAGACCGGGGTAGCACGTGCAGAACGGCGCGAGCACGTCGTCGACGAAGGTATCGACGAAACCTTCGCTGACAGCCAGTTGAATTTGCCCGGTGCGCAGCCCCCTCAGCGCGTGCAGCTGGTCTTCGAGCTTCTCCTGTTGCGAGCGGTAGCCGCGCCAGAACTCGAGCAGATGCATGGCGGCTTCGGTCGGTTTGACGCCGCGCGCCTGGCGCTCGAACAGGACGGCACCCAGTTCGTCTTCGAGCAGTTTGATCTGCCGCGTGATGACCGACGGCGACGTGTTGATGTGTTCGGCCGCGCCGCGAATCGTGCCGTGACTGAGCACCTCGTGGAAATAGCGTAGCCGCTGCTGGTTGATTTCTCGCATTTGATCGCTCCCACCGCCGGACCCCCGCTTACCGCAGGATTGGTGTCTGTTGCCCATAAGACAACGATATGTGAACTTAGTTGCTCTTGCTAGTCCGTTTTTGCGCTGCCACCATCGACTCAACCCCTGCAACGGGCCAGCAAGGCATACGGAGACAACCATGTCAGCAATCCATCCCTCGGCCGCCGGCGATCCCGCCGCCGCGCTCTACAGCAAGCTTAACTGGCGGCTGCTGCCGTTCCTTGTGGCCTGCTACATGTTCGCCTATCTCGACCGCGTCAACGTCGGTTTCGCGAAATTGCAGATGCAGTCCGACCTCGGTTTCTCCGACGCCGCATACGGCGTTGGCGCGGGCATTTTCTTCATCGGCTATGTGTTGTTCGAATTGCCGAGCAATCTGATGCTGCCGAAGGTCGGCGCTCGCAAGACGTTCAGCCGCATTCTGGTGCTATGGGGTATCACGTCGGCGTGCATGCTGTTCGTGCGAAGCGTGCCGGCGTTTTACGCGATGCGCTTTTTGCTGGGCGTCTTCGAAGCGGGCTTTGCGCCGGGCATGATCTATTACCTGTCGTGCTGGTACGGCCCGGCGCGCATGGCCCGCGCCATCGCGTTGGTGTTCGTTGCGGGACCGCTGGGCGGCATTGTCGGCGGACCGGTGTCGGCGTGGCTGATGACGAGCCTCGCCGGCGTCGGCGGCCTCGCCGGCTGGCAATGGATGTTCCTCGTCGAGGGTTTGCCGTGCATCGTGCTGGGCTTGCTGACGCTGCGCGTGATATCCGACCGACCCGCCGACGCGCGCTGGCTCGATGACGGCGAAAAAGCACTGCTCGAAGGCGAAACCGCGCCGACCCAGCATCGCGCGGATTCCTTCAAGGCGGTGCTGAAAAGTCCGCGAGTTTATGTGCTCGCGCTCGCTTACTTCAGCGTCATCTTTCCGATCTACGCGATCAGTTTCTGGCTGCCCACGTTGCTTAAGGAGCAAGGCGTGACCGATACGGTGCGCCTTGGCTGGTACACGGCGATTCCGTACGTGGCGGCTGCCGTCTGCATGTATCTCGCGGGCCGCAGTTCCGACCGTTTCGGCGAGCGCCGCTATCACTGCGCGATTCCGGCGCTAGGCGCGGCAGTCTGTCTGATCGCCACGGTCTTTGCGGACGGCAATCTCCCGCTCACGCTTCTCGCACTGACGTTGGGCACCGCGTGCTTGTGGATGGCCTACACGGTGTTCTGGGCGATCCCGTCGCAACTCGTTGAAGGGACGGCGGCGGCGGGCGGCATCGCGCTCATCAATACCGTTGGACTGTCCGGCGGATTCTGGGGGCCGGCGGTGGTCGGCTGGACCAAGGCTGGGACCGGCAGCATGCATGCGGGGCTTCTCGTCATGGCGTGCGCCGCCGCGCTGGCCGCCATTCTGATCCTGAAGGGCAAGTTGACGATGAAGCAGCAATAGCCGCTTCAAAGCGGGCTTCGCAGATCCGTATCGCGACATGACAGATAGGTATCCGAATTAATTTGTCGCTGCTGCGTCGTGATTTCGCGCAGCGGTGAAACACATCAAGGTGGACCACATGAAAATCCTGATTGCCGGTTTCCAGCATGAAACCAATACGTTCGCGCCGACCAAGGCGTCTTATGAGAGCTTTGTCCAGGGCGAAGGCTTCCCGCCGATGGTTCGCGGCGCAGACGTGTTCAGCCTGCGAGACGTCAACGTGCCGATCGGCGGCTTCATCAAGGTCATGGAAGCGAACGGCCGCGCACTGAAGCCGGTGATCTGGGCTGGCGCGAGCGCGTCGGCACATGTCACCACGGATGCGTTCGAGCGGATCGGCGGCGAGATCATCGCGGCCGTCGAGCAAGGCGGCTTCGACGCGATCTATCTGGACCTGCACGGCGCAATGGTGACCGAGCAGCACGACGACGGCGAGGGCGAGTTGCTGGAACGCGTGCGGCGGATCGTCGGCGATCGCATGCCCGTGGTCGTATCGCTCGATCTGCATGCGAACGTCACGGCCCGCATGTTCGCTCATGCGAGTGCGCTCGTTGCGTACCGCACGTATCCGCACGTCGACATGGCGGAAACCGGCGAGCGCGCCGCGCGTATTCTCGAAGATCTGATGTGGGAGAAACGCCCGTTGCATCGCGCGGTACGCCGGGTTCCTTTCCTGATTCCGGTAAACGGCATGTGCACGCTCGTCGAGCCGGCGAACGACATGTACCGCATGCTCGCCGATCTCGAGAAGCGCCCGGTCGTATCGGTATCGTTCGCGCCTGGCTTCCCTGCGGCAGATTTTCCTGAATGCGGTCCGACAATCTGGGCCTATTCGTTCGACGAAGACGCGGCGACGCAGGCCGCCGACGCGTTGTTTGCCAGGATCGTCGGCGAGGAAGCGCGCTGGGACGTGCCGTTTCTCTCACCCGACGAAGCCGCGCTCGAAGCGATTCGCGTGAGCGCATCCGCATCGCGCCCGGTCATCATCGCGGACACGCAGGACAACCCGGGCGTGGGCGGCGACTCGAACACCATGGGCATGGTGCGCGCGCTGTTGCGCAACGGCGCGAAGGATGCGGCAGTCGGCGTGATCTGGGACGCACAGGCGGCGGCCGCGGCACATCGCGCGGGCGTCGGGGCGCGCATTGCGTTGCGGCTCGGCGGCGGTGCGGGCGTGGAGGGCGATGCGCCGCTCGAAGCCGAGTTCGAGGTCGAGCACCTGTCGGACGGACGCTTCCGTTTCGACGGGCCGATGCTCAACGGCATGGAAGGCGAGTTGGGTCCGGTCGCATGCCTGCGAATCGAAGGCGTGCGGATCGCGGTGAGCTCCGTGAAAATGCAGGTCTTCGACCGCAATCTGTTCCGCGTGGCGGGCATTGAACCCGAGCGAATGAAGATCCTGGTCAACAAGAGTTCTGTCCATTTTCGCGCAGATTTCGAAGCGATCGCAGAGGCGATTCTCGTCGCCAAAGCGCCGGGCCCCATGGCCGCCGATCCTGCTGATCTGCCGTGGACGCATCTCGATCCGGAAATGCGAGTGCGGCCACTCGGTCCGTCGTTCAGTGATTTCAATACGGTAGCGGGCTGATTGGCTTCACTGCGGTTTTGTATCGCAGTGTATCCAGGCCGTGCCCCGATAAACACGCTTGCATTAAACGGGTTCGCGAAAACATTCCAGATACGTCGGCGGGTTCAAATGTCGTCACGCAAGGTTGATTCGCAACACTGCGCCCGATTCGGGTGACACGCTAGCTCGTAGATATGGGCTGCAGAGTGTTTCAACCGAACTTCTGACCTTTGAATGCCGTCGTTTTCTGGAGAAAGCTCATGAAACTCGTTCAATCCCTTCTCGTTGCCGCACTCGTTGCCGTCCCCGCTGTTTCATTCGCCCAGTCGAGTCACGCGGTGACGCGTGCCGAGGTGCGCGCGGAACTCGTTCAGTTGCAGAAGGCCGGCTACAACCCCGCCAGCGACAGCACCCAATATCCGAGGAACATCGAAGCCGCTGAAGCGCGCGTTGCCGCGCAGAACGCCTCGGCCGCCGCAGCATATGGCGGCGTCGTGCAAAGCCGTTCAGCAGCAGGCTCGCGTGCACAGACGACCGGCGCATCGGCGCCGCAGCAGGGCGTGGTCGGTCTCGGTCCGATCTACGCGCACTCGTGATACACGCGGCGGCGCGCGTTCGCCGCGCGTCGTCTGCGCAATAGTTCAATCAACGTCAACTCCATTCTGCCGGAAGAAAATCAATGACCAGGCTTCTCAAGAAATTCGTCGGTTCCGCGTTGCTGCTCGGCGGACTGTTCGCGCTGCAAGCATCGCACGCGGCGCCGCCGCAGGACCTGAAGGGCAAGAACATCGTGCTGGTGCACGGCGCATTCGCCGACGGTTCAAGTTGGGAGAAAGTGATCCCGCTGCTCGAAGCGCGCGGGGCACACGTGGTCGCAGTACAAAATCCATTGAGCTCGCTGGCCGACGACGTTGCCGCGACGAAACGCGTGATCGAGCAGCAAAACGGACCTGTGGTTCTGGTCGGCCATTCGTGGGCAGGCGTGGTGATCAGCGAGGCGGGCAACGAAGACAAGGTGAAAAACCTGGTCTACGTGGCGGCATTCGCGCCGGATAGCGGTCAATCGATCGAAGACATCACGAAGGGCAAGCCGGCGCCTGTATGGGCGAGTGAATTGCAGAAAGACTCGGCCGGCAATCTGACGCTGTCGACCAAAGCGGTGCTCGAAGATTTCGCGCAAGACGTGCCTTTGCCGCAGCGCCGTGTGATCGCTGCAACGCAAGGTCCGTGGGCTTCGGCATGTATCGGCGAGAAGGTCACGAAAGCAGCGTGGCATGACAAGCCGTCGTACTTCGTGGTGACCGAGCGGGACCGCATGATCGATCCGGGCCTGCAACAGACAATGGCGAAGAACATCGGCGCGCACGTGACGTTGGCGAATGCAAGCCACGTCGCGATGGTCAGCCAGCCGAAGCTCGTTGCCGACACGATCATCGCCGCGGCGAAGGCTGCGCAATAAGCTGCAATAGGCGCTAGTAAGCGGCAAAACAGCAGCAGCCTCGCTGCTAGCTTCATCGATTATTCGCCCGCTCACGCACGTGAGCGGGCGAATGATCCGTTGTTCAAACCGACACGTTAATCTGTTGTCCAGAAGCTTTCTGTTGTTGCATCTCTCGCTGTGCCTCCATCTCTTTCTTCAGCATTTCCCGGACTTTCGCCAAAATCTTCTCGCGCTCTTCCGGCGACATTTTCTTCAGTTCTTCTTCGGTGACTCCCAGCTTCGCGAGAATCATCTTTTCCATGCGCTCGCCTGGCGTGCCTTTCACATAATCGGTGAGTTCAGCCAATAGCGACTGGAACGACGGCTTATTGCTGCTACTCGCGCCAACCGACGTCGAGCCCGAAGTCGCAGATGTACCGGCGACGCTATTCACTTTCGAAAAATCGATGGTCATTGTTTTCCCCGAAGTTGGCTGCGGCTGATCGGCGGCAGCGGACGATTGTTAATTATGGATCAGTTGGTCCATAATAGGGCGTGCTTTTTCCGAAGGCAAGTGCGCAACGGCCTGTTTCAGGCCGTTATACGTGAACAGTACTGCTTCGGAATCAGGACAGTTCTAATCATCGATAGGGTACAGTTGTCGTGCTTTGATACGTACGATCGTACAGATTCTGCAATGTCTATTTTGTTTTCACTGCCTGACCCGAAATGAACTGGGAGTGGGTATTATTTTCGGCGCACACCGTTAGATAGATGCCAACTGGCTGCCCGTGGAACGGGGGTGAAGGAGTGTGCAATCGTCTGCATGGGTGCTGTGCGCACCTTCCCTGAACTGCTCGCGCGCGTCGCTGCGTCCATACCGTCTTCGCATGATCGAACTGTCGAACCGAAGCTTTATCGAACTGGGCAATGGTTCACCGCGTCTGCAACGAGCGGTTGCCGACGGCGCGTCGTCGGTGCTCGTCGCCGGCCGCGGGAGCGGTGCGCCGGCCGTGCTGGCGGCGCTGCAGCGCGAATACGCGTTGCGCGCCGCGCTGCATGAAACGTGGTCGGCGGTTCCGCAGGCGCTCGTGCCGCACGGCGAAGGCGCGCTGCTCCTGCTTGCCGATCCGGGCGGCGAGCCGTTGCGCTGCTGCAGCGGCTCACGCCAGGCCGGCACCGCAGCCTTCCTGAAGATCGCCATCGGCCTTGCGAGGGCCGTCGGCGCCATGCACGCGGCGGGCATCGTGCATCGTGCGCTGTCGCCAACCCGCTTTCTCGTGAACGACGAAGGCCAGGCGTTTCTCACCGGCTTTGGCTCCGCCACCCGTCCCGGCGACACCACTGCTTCGCCAGACGCCGACCTCGAATGGAACGACGGCAGCTTCATCTACATGGCGCCCGAACTCGGCGCGCGTATGAACGTGCCGGTTGACGAACGCGCCGATCTCTATTCGCTTGGCTGCATCTTCTATCAGTTGCTGACAGGCATGCCGCCGTTCGAGGCCGCCGACACCGCCGCGCGCGTGCATGCGCACGCGACCCACCGGCCGCATCCGCCGCACGAACTCGCCGCCGACGTGCAGCCGCAAATCTCGCGGATCGTGATGAAGTTGCTCGAGAAAGCGCCCGAGCAACGTTACGCCGACGCGGCGGGGCTGCTTGCGGACCTGCATCGATGTGAGGACCTGCAACGGCGTCACGGCGAGATCGCGCCTTTTACGCTCGACACCCATGCGGCGCTGCAACGCCTGCAGCAGGCCGACCGGGTGCTCGGCCGCGACGACGAAATCGAGGCGCTGCTCGCGCAGTTCCGTGCGGTCGTAGATGGACGGCAAGCCCGTGTCGCGTGGGTGTCGGGCAGTTCCGGGATCGGCAAGTCGACGCTGCTGCAAGAAGCCGTTGCGCGGATGCAGCGTGTGAGCCCGCCGCTTCTCGCCGTCAGCAAGAGCGAGGAAGGTCATCGCGGCAAGCCGTATGCGATTCTCGGCCAGGCGCTCGAGCAGTTGCTGCGCTTCGTGCTCGGCTGCCCCGACGGCGAGTTTGCGATCTGGCGTGAGCGCATCGCCACGGCCACGGCGCCCGTCGGCCGCACGCTGAGCACATTTCTGCCCGCGCTCGGCGCCGTGCTCGGCCCGCAGCCCGAAGCGCTCGACCCGCCGGACGCCGCGCCGGCGCTCGAACGCGAGCGGGTGCTTCAGGGGATCGCGCGGTTGATCGCGTGCTTTGCGAACGGCGCGCGTCCGCTCGTTCTCGTGCTCGATGATCTCCAGTGGGCAGACACCGGCACCTTGCAGGTGCTGGAGCGGCTGCTGCATCAGCATAGCGATGCGGCGCTGCTGCTGATCGGCGCGTTCCGCGACAATGAAGTGGCTGCGGATCACCCGTTGCGCGCGGGCAAACTGGCCGATGTGGCCGCCGCGCGGCATGTGCAACTCGGGCCGCTGAACGAGGGCGCGCTACGTGAATTGATTGCGCGTGCGCTACATCAGGACGCGGACTCGCTCGGGCCGCTCGTGGAGATGATCGGCCGCAAGACCGGGCGCAATCCATTTTTCGCGCACCATCTGCTGCGCCTGCTCGCGGACGACGGCCTCCTCGAATACGACGTGGAGTCGTCCGCGTGGCGCTGGAGTCTCGAACAGATGACGGCACAGCGCGGCGTCGAAAACGTCGTCGAACTGCTCGCGCGAAAGCTCGGACAATTGCCCGCCGCCACGCAATTCATGCTGCGGGTGCTGGCCTGCCTCGGGCAGCGCGCGTCCACTTCAACGCTCGCGGTGGCGGCCGGGTTGTCCGAACTCGATGCGACCCGGCATTTGCAACCCGCGCTCGAAGCCGGCACGGTATATCGCGAGAACGGCGACTGGGTGTTCTGGCACGACCGGATTCGCGAGGCGACTTATACGTCGATGCCGGCAGCCGAGCGCGCCGCGCTGCATTTGCAGATCACCCGTCGCCAGTTGGCGAACCGGGGCGGCGAGACGGATGTGTTCGCGCTCGCGGCACAAGCCAACCTCGCGCGCCCGGCGCTCGACGATCCCGACGAACGGCGCGTCTTCGCGCGCCTCAATCTGGACGCCGGGCGCGAGGCGAAAGCCGCAACGGCGCACGATTCGTCACTCGGCTTCTTCCGCGCGGCGCTCGACTTGCTGGGCGACCAGGCGGCGAGCGAAGACGGCCTGCTCGCCCGCAAGCTGTGCGGCGAGGCCGAGTTCATGACCGGCGCGCTCGAGGTTGCCGAGGCGCGCCTGTCGGCGCTGGAAGCCGAGGCGGGCGACGGCATCTTCGGCGCCGATCTTGCGCGGCTGCGCGCCGCGCTCTACACGACGCTCGGCCGCTATGATCTCGCGCTCGGCGTGGGTCTCGCGTTTTTGCATCGCGCGGGTATCGAGGTGCCCATGCATCCCGTCGATGCCGACGTGGACCGCGAATACGCGCGTCTGCGCAGTTGGCTGGACCAGCATGGCATTGGCGGGCTGCGCGAGTTGCCGATCATCGCGGATCCGCTGCGGCGCGCCATCACCGACATCATCTCGGACCTCATCCCGCCCGCGCTCTACACCGACCAGAATCTCGTCGACTTCATGCTGCTGCGCTCGGTCAACCTCGCGATCGAGCACGGCCATTCGGACGCGGCCGCGAACGTGTACACGTGCATGAACCAGATCTTCGGCGTGCGTTACGGCGACTACAGCTTTTCGCTTGCGTTCGGCCAGCTCGCGCTGCACCTGGTCGACGAACGCGGGCTCGTACGGTATCGCGCGCGTGTCTACATGGTATTCGGCACCTTCGTCGTGCCCTGGACCTTGCCGGCACGAAGCGCGCGCGATTATGTGCGCCGTGCCTACAACGTCGCCATAGAGAGCAGCGATCACACCTTTGCGCTGTATTGCGGCCGCAACGAAGCCACCGGCATGCTGTTCGCAGGCGAGTTGCTGGCCGACGTGCGCGAGACGGTGGCGCGCGCACTGGCGAGCGCGCGCGACGCCAACTTCCAGCTGGTGATCGACGCGCTGCTGTCGCAATGGGCGCTCCTCACGCACTTGCAGGAAGGCGAGCCCGACGGCCGCGTCGAGATGCCGCCGGTGCCCGTGGACGGCAGGCCGACCACGCTCGTGGACTTCTCTTACTGGGTGTACCGTTTGCAGCGCGCGCTGCTGTTCGGCGACCTCGCGGATGCGCTGGAATCGCGTCAACGTGCCGAAGCCTGCGCGAACGCATCGCGTTCCTTCGCCGAGAGCGGCGAGTTGCCCTTCTACGGGGCGCTCGCGCTGCTCGCATTGCCAGAGCGCGATGCGGCGCAAGAGACTGCGTTGCAGCGCCACGCCGGACAACTCGCGATCTGGGCGCGAGCCTGCCCGGAGAATTTCGTCGGACGATGCGAGCTGGTGCATGCTGAGATGGCGCGTGTCGAAGGCCGCGCGCTCGACGCGCTGGAAGCGTATGCGAGGGCTGTCGCGCACGCGCGTCGTCACGACTTCACGCAGGTCGAAGCGCTTGCGGCCGAGCTTGCGGCGTCGTTCCACGCTGCGCGCGGCGAAGAGGTGAGCGCGCAGGCGTACCTGCGTCACGCGCGCGGGGCGTGGCAACGCTGGGGCGCGATGGCGAAGGCGCGGCAGTTGCAGGCCGGCCACCCCGAACTGTTCGACGCCGACATGGATGCACCCGCCGCGAGCCGTCTTCAGGAACTCGACGTGCAAGCGGTGCTGCGCATTTCGAATGCGCTCGCAAGCGACATCGTCCCGGCGCGGCTCGTCGAAACGCTGTTGCGCACGGCGCTCGAAAGCGCCGGCGCCGGGCAGGGCGCACTCGTTTTGCTGCGCCGCGGCGTATGGCAGGTGCCGGCGCGCGCGCAGGTGGTCAACGGCGCGATCGCCGTCACGCAGGAGGCGGTGCCGTTCACGTCCGACGTGCTGCCGGTCTCGCTCGTGCAGGCCGTCGCGCGTACTCAGGAAGGCGTGGTAGCCGACGACCCGCACGACTCGCCGGTCTATGCGCAGGACGTCTACATCCGCCGCAAGCGTCCGCGTTCGGTGTTATGCGTGCCGTTGATGCGTTATTCGACGCTGGTAGGCGTGCTGTATCTCGAGAACGATCTGGCCGCGAAGGTGTTCACGGCGGCCAAGGCGGCGGTGCTCGAAGTGATCGCGTCGCAGGCGGCCTTCGCGCTGGAAAACGCGCGGCTCTACGACGATCTCGTCGAGCAGAACGAGCAGCGCGCGCGGGCTGAGGAACAGTTGCGCGCCGCGCTCACCGACCTCGCGCGCGCAACGCGTCTGAAGGCGATGGGCGAGCTGGTCGCTTCGATCGTGCACGAAGTCGGGCAGCCGCTCGCCGCCGTGGATACCTCGGCGAGCGCCGCGTTGCGCTGGTTGAGCCGCAGTCCACCGGAAATCGGCGAGGCGCAGCAGATGCTCACGCACATCAGCCGCAGCGCGACGCGCGCGAAAAGCATCATCGAGGCGCTCCGCGCAAAGGCGCGCAAGGCCGAGCCGCAGTTCACGAGGATCGACCTGTCCGAAGCGCTGCGCGAGGCCGCGGCTCTCGTGGCCGCGCACCTGGACACGCTGAACGTCACGCTGGAATTGCGCGGCCTGAACGAACCCGTCTACGTGCATGGCGACCGCGTTCAGTTGCAGCAGGTGGCGATCAATCTGCTGACGAACGGCGCCGAGTCGATGGCTGCGCTCGACACCGGGCGGCTGCTCGTGCTCGCGTGCACGATGGGCGCGGACGGCACGGTGCAGGTGACGGTGGACGATCTCGGCAGCGGCATCGCGCCCGAAGTCGCGGACCGGCTGCTCGAACCGCTCTTCACCACGAAAGACAACGGCATGGGCATGGGCCTCGCCATTTCGCATTCGATCGTCGATGCCCATGGCGGCACGCTGACTCTCGCGCCGCGCGAAGTGACCGGCACGCGCGCCCGGTTCGTGTTGCCGCGGCTCGACGCGGAAGGAACATAAGCAGCGCGCCGCCGTGCGGTTCGCACGAAGCATGTGTGAACCGGCGCCGGCGCTTCGAATTCGTCTAACCACCGGGCCGCCTCGCGGCCTTTAACGAGAGCTCTGCGAACGCCGCAATGTCCGATTCCCGAACCTTCCGTACAGCCGCTTCATCCACGGGCCGCGAGTCCCGCGTCGTCTACATCGTCGATGACGACGACCTCGTGCGTGGCGCGCTGGTCGGCCTGTTGCGCTCGATCGACCTCGAAGTGCACGCGTTCGCCTCGACCGAGGAATTCCTCGCCGCGCCCAAAAGCGCGAATCCGTCGTGCCTCGTGCTCGACGTGCGGCTGCGCGGGCAGAGCGGTATTGCGTTCCAGAAATCGCTGTCGGAGACCGGCCAGCCGCACATGCCCATCGTCTTCATGACGGGCCACGGCGACATAGCGATGACCGTGAAGGCGATGAAGGCCGGCGCGATGGATTTCCTCTCCAAGCCGTTTCGCGATCAGGACATGATCGATGCGGTGGTCGCCGCGCTCGACAGCGACGCAAAGCGGCTGGAGGCCGACCGCTCGCTGCACGAGGTGCGCGCCTGCTGGGAATCGCTGACGCCGCGCGAACGCGAGGTGCTCGAACACGTGGCCGCGGGGCTGATGAACAAGCAGATCGCGGCCAACATGGGAATCGCGGAGATCACGGCCAAGATTCATCGCGGGCAGGCGATGCGCAAGATGAACACGCGCTCGGTGGCGGAGCTGGTGCGCAAGATGCAAGCGCTCGGTATCGCCAAACTTGGCGGAATAGGCGCCGCGGAGCAGTAAGCGTACGTTTTATACCGTACCGTTCGCGCGCGCGAAGCTGTACCCACCGTGTTCCGGCAAGCGGCGCGGGTGTACCCATACCTACATATGATGGCGGTACCCATGCGTGGCGTTATGCTGGGCTACCGGTGAGCGGTGGGATGGGCCCATCCGTTTGCCTGGCCTCAGGCAGGTATCGCTTTGTCGCTTTCATCCACCGAACTCGTCGTCATTGTCGACGATGACCCCTTCGTGCTCGCCGCCGCCAGCAGCCTCGTGCGTTCGTTCGGCTGGGAGGCGCGCGAGTTCGCGAGCGCGGCAGCGTTTCTGGCGTCGGATGTACTCTCGCGAACCGATTGCCTGATCTGCGATATCCAGATGACCGGCATGGGCGGGATAGAACTCCTCGACAAGCTCGAAGCCGACGGCATGCGCATTCCCACCTTATTCATCACGGCCCTGGCCTCCGCGCGCACGCGCGCGAGGGTAGGGGCCAGCTCTGCGTTGTGCGTGATCGAGAAGCCCATCGACGCGAGCGAATTGGAGTCGTGGATTCGCCGCGCGCTGGGACACGGCTAGCAAAAGCGACACTAGCGACACCAGCGACACCAGCGACACCAGCGACACCAGCGACACCAGCGACACCAGCGACACCAGCGACACCAGTGCATGGCGAGGGCAAACCTTCGTAGGGGGTGGGCGACCTCTCGTTTGATGGTGCGAACGCCACGCCGCATGCTCTCATGTCTCCTATGCCGTCCGACGTGGCGGCGCCAGGAGAACGACGATGACCTTCATCCATTCGACCGTGTTGCGCGAGGCCTTGCAGGAATCCGTGTTGCGAATCTGCACCCGCGCGGCAAGAAACTCCTCGTTTAGGATTGCTCGCGCGAATCCGCCCAGTCCCGCGGCGAGCGCCGCTCGTGCGGTTCGCACCGTTCGCGCCATTCGCACGGGCGTGCAATCGCAGCGGATCAGCGCAATCGCGATGTTCGTGCTGCTCGTTGCGCTACTCGTCACGATAAGCGCACCTCCTGCCAACGCGGCGATGCTCTACACGCGGCCGTGCCGCGCCGACAGCAACCTGCTGCCGATCGTCTGCCTCGTCGCGATCGGCTTCGGGCTGCTCGCGGCGGCGCTGTGGGTATATGCGTACGAGCAGCGTTCGTGCATCGCGCGCCTCGCCGCCGCAATCGAGCAGCGCAGCAGCACGGACACGTTGCCGCAAGCGTTGGCCGAGTTCGGGCCGCCCACGGTCGCGCGCCTGGTACGCGCGATCAACAGCGCGCAGCGCTACGACGCCGAGCGCGTCGCCCAGGTGCTCGATGTGCTCGCAGCTTATGCGCACGACCTGCGCACGCCGCTGACACGTATGGCGTTGCGCTGTGAGCGGCTCGACGACGGCGATGTGCGCGACGCGATCGAGCACGATCTCGCCGAGATGGGCGAACTGGTCGAGGCAAGCCTCGCTTGCGCGCGAATGCAATGCTGGGCCGGACAACCGTTGCGATGCTTCGATGCGGACGGACTGATCGGTGCGCTCGTCGATAACTACCGGGACGCCGGCCGCTCGGTCGAACTCGAAGGCGAGGTAGGGTGTCCGGTCGTAACGTGCCCGCATGCGCTGCGCTGCGTGCTCGTCAATCTGATCGACAACGCGTTGCGCTATGACAGCGCCGTGCGGTTGTGCGTGCGCGTCGATGCACGGCGGGTGGTGCTGGCCGTGGTCGATTCCGGACCGGGTATCGTGCCCGCCGAAATGGAGACCGTATTCGCGCCCTGGTATCGCGCGCCGCGCACGACAGCGCGCGCGCCGGAATCCGGCTTGGGCCTCACGCTCGCGCGACGTCTTACGCTCGCGATGCGTGGCGAACTGCAACTGGAAAACCGCCGTAACGGCGGACTCGAAGCAAGATTGACGCTGCCTCTCGCGGTAGCGTGAGCATCAAACAGCGCTCGATAGAAAAGCTCCACGCGAACTCGCGGAATAAGCGAGCGGTCTCGCGTGTCGTAGCTGGAGCTTCATGTGCAGCGGTCCATATCGCGTGTGAGGACGCCCAGCGTTATCAAAGATGCCCGAACACCTCACATCCGTTCGCGCCGACGCCTTATGAGCGCAGCCGCAACGAGCCCTTGATCGCATCCTTCGACTCCTTCGCGGCGTCAGCCGGTTTAAGACCCGGCTCGCCGATCATGCCCGCGATCTTCTCGAGCTTTTCATCATTGGACATTGCACTCGGGTCTTGCGCTTCTGCTTTCGCCGATTTCTCTTCGGCGGGTTTCAACGCGTCGGCGGCGAGGCGCATCATCGCTTTGACCGCGTCGGCTCGCGGCATGCCGGCGTCGGTGAGGAGCGTGAGCGTGGCGCGCAATTGCGGATCGTTTTCGATCTGTTCCAGTGCAGCTTTTTCGCGCGCCGAACGCGTGAGGTTCGGCTCGCTGCTGGTCCCGTGCAACTGACCCAGGTTCTCGGGCTGCGCACGGCGCATTGCCTTTTGCGCGATCTCCGCGATGTGCGCGCTCACCACATCGGTTGCCGCGGTTTTGTAGACGCCAGCCTTGCGATCGTCGATCAACGAGCCGGGCAGCCGATAACCGAAATTATGCTGCTGCGCCGTTTTGCGGCGGGCGTTGTCGTACATATTCGCGTAGACGCCCGCTTGTGCTTCGAGCGGCGCGTTATCGAAGGCCTCGCTCTTGCTGGCTGATTGCGTGACATGACGCTGTACGTCGTCGGCTTTCTCGTCGCGCAGATTTTGCCGCGTTTCCAGCGCGAATTTCCTTATGTCCAACGCGTCCTTCACCGCATTGAGCGATTGCCCAGCGACGATCAGCGGCGTGGCCGCGCCATGCGTGCCTGCGGCGAGCACCGCGCCGGCCGCCGCCGCCGTCGCCGATGTCGCGCTCTCGTAGAGCGCGCCTCTGCGCCGCTTGCCCTGATTTTCCGCGATGGACATGGTCGTGAGCACATCGCGCGCACGTTGATGCTGCGGATGAGCCGGATCGTTCGCGGCACGCAGCAGTTTCGCCTTGTCGTATTGCCATTCGCCGTGCTGGCGCGTGACGATCATGTTCTCCGGTGTGGTCGGCAGATATCTGTTGGTTTTGTGTACGGCTGATTCGGGTGCGTTCGTGCGGACGGGCTCAGTCGTGGCCATCAAGTCTTCCGTCGGCGCTTGCGTTTGGGCTTGCGTTTCGTCATGGCTCGCCGCGACCCCGCCTTGCTCGGACGATGAAATCCCCTTCATCGGAATGCCCTTTGGCGCGGGTTGGGGCAACGCGTCGAAGGCAAGCACATCTTCGCGCAGCATCGCCGCAAGTTTCTGCTCATAGCGTTTGGTGGTTTGATGCGCGACCACGGCCGATGCGCCGCTCGCGATCATGCCGGGGATCTCGTGTGCGGTGTGGGCGTCGTACACGAAGCTGCCGCCGGCCGCGCGCGAATTCGCGCCGAGCACGCCCGTCAGCGGTTTTTTGGAAGCAAGGTTGAGCGGCGTGAAGCCTTTCTGTCCGCTGCCCAAAGCTTGCCTGATCGCGTTGAACACGCTCTTGCCGGCGCTGCCCTTCGGCGGCACGAAATTGTGAATGTCGTCGACTGCGGGCTGCGGTTTGGGCGGCGACGCGAGCTTGCCGATCGCGCCCATTGGCCCCTTCAGAAGTTGATCGCGGTAGGCACCGGGCTGCACGGGTTCGCGCTTTGGCTTGTATGGAGCAAGTTGCGCCGGAACCGGCGCACGCGCCGGAGCATTCGGCGTCGGGCCGCTCGCGGGCTTGTCGTCCTGCGCGGCTGGCGTCGCTGAATCAGGCGCTGCGGGCATTCCATTGACACGCATCATCTGGAGGCTCTCCGGTCGCATTCATGCAGACAACGGTAGCCGCTAACGTATGAGCGCCCCTCGATCGCGCGAAGTCATAAGCGCGCCAGCGAACTAGCTGCGCGCGGACTGCCCGGATGCAATGCACTCCTTCGCCAAACCGCGCAGACCTTCGGCATCGCCGCCAAACGCGGCTCACTCGAACTCTATTCTGCAATACGACGGTTCCTGGCCGGCCGCCCTCGTCGCAATCCATCCCTTCAACTTTGCAGACGGTAGATTCGAATGAAATATAAACCCGCGTTACTCGAGACAGCAGCCGCTCTACTTACCGCATTGACGCTCACCGCCTGTGGCGGCGGCGATCATGTCGACAACGGCAAGACGGCCAGCGCAAGCGTATTCAAGTCCATGGTGCTGGTATCCGACGGCAGCGTCGCCGCGCCCAACACC
The DNA here is from genome assembly GCF_052045935.1 of Paraburkholderia sp. 22098. Taxonomy (NCBI): domain Bacteria; kingdom Pseudomonadati; phylum Pseudomonadota; class Betaproteobacteria; order Burkholderiales; family Burkholderiaceae; genus Paraburkholderia; species Paraburkholderia sp. 22098. Next base: position 47,404 of record NZ_JBQEPV010000002.1, read on the forward strand.
GCGCCCGATCTGAAGAACGGCTGGGGCATCGCGTTCAATCCGGCCGGCGCCGCGTGGGTCTCGGGCAACGGCTCGCAAAAGTCCGTGCTGTTCGACGGCAACGGCGTGCCGCAATCGCTGATCGTGACGATTCCGCCGGGCACCAACGGCGTGGCGGGACCGACCGGCATCGTCTTCAACGGCACGGCTACGGACTTCATGATCGCGACGCCGGACGGCTCTGCGAAGAGCAACGCCGTGTTCATGTTTGCGACGGAAGCGGGCACGATCGCCGCGTGGTCGCCGAAAGTGTTGCCGACCGCAGCCGTTACCGCGTTCGACGACGCGGCCGGTGGCGCCATCTACAAAGGCCTGACGCTCGCCAGCAACGGCGGCCGCAATCTGCTGTACGCAACCGACTTTCACAACGCAAAGGTCGACGTGTTGGATGCGGCGTTCAACAAAATCGCGCTGCCTGGCACGTTCAAGGACCCATCTGTACCGGCGGGTTTTGCTCCGTTCGGCATTCAGGCAGTCGGTTCGAAAATCTTCGTGACATATGCGCAGCAGGACGCGAGCCGCAAGGTTCAGGTGACCGGCGCGGGCCTCGGCGTGGTCGACGTATTCGATCTGAACGGCAATCTGCTGCAACAGATTCCAGCGGGTGGCGTGCTCAACGCGCCGTGGGCAGTCGCACAGGCGCCCGCCGGTTTCGGCACGCTGAGCAACGACATTCTGATCGGCAACTTCGGCGACGGTAATATCAACGCGTTCGATCCAGTCTCGCTCAAGCCGCTCGGCAAGCTCACGCTGCAAGACGGCACGGCGTTCCAGCAGACCGGTTTGTGGGGCCTCTCGTTCGGCAACGGCGTATTGAATCAGCCCAAAACGACGCTGTTCTATGCTGCAGGCCCGAACAAGAAAGTTGCAGGCGTGTATGGCCGTATCGATCTGGCCAACTGACGCTGAACGTCGAGATGGCGACCCGCGCTGCGGGTCGCCAAAAGGCCGTGTTCTCTGCTGCGTTACGCGCAATGGCCGGCAAGTGTCACGACACCGCTTCGGCCATTCGCGCGCGTGGCGCACGCGTCGTGCAGATATCCCGGCGATGCGGCGCTTCGATCTGTTCGAGCATGTAGCCGAGCGAATACACGGTGCGCAGTGTGAGGCCGCTGTGTTCGTCCAGTTCCAGTTTGGCGCGCAGTTTGTAGATGTGCTGTTCGAGCGAACGCCCAGCAATATCGAGTTCCTTTCCCCACACCGCGTGCGCCAGTTCCTTGCGCGTGATGAGCGCACCGGGATGCGAAAAGAACAGCCACGCTATGCTGAACTCACGCGCCGTGAGCCGCACGCGTTTGTCGAGTGTGACGAACTCGCGTGTCGCCCGGTACAGCGTCGAAGAGCCGAGCGTGATAGTGCTCTGCGCCGTGCGCTCGCCGCGCCGGCGCTCCACCGCGTGACGGCCGCGCGCCACTATTTCCTCGAGGCGAAACTCGCCCACGACGATTTCATCGACGCCCGCATGCAGTGCGTTCGTCATGCTTACCGAGTCCCACCATTGGCCGATCATCATGACCGGCAGGTCCTGTCTGAAATGACACGCCCGCCACGCGAGCACGAGATTGCTGGTGGAGAACTCCGTCTCCGATTCGATGATGACGAGATCCGGCGGACTGCGCTCGAGTGAGCGAATCAGGCCGAGTTCATCGGTATAGCGAACACAGTCGGGCATGCCGTCCGCTTCGAAAGCATTCTTGATCCGTCGAAAGGTCGAGTCGTTGCGCGTTAGCAAGGCGATTTGCATGATCGTTCCAAGATGAGAATGTCTGACCGAGGCGCGCGCCAGACATGTTTTTCGTTCTGGCGGCGCGGCTTTCGTCTCACGCTCCTGATCACACAACACGCGATAGTCGAGTCCTATTCCATTTAGTTTTTCGATCGCCGAAACGCCGGTGGGACGGCGGCTTCCGCACGCGAAGAAGATATGCGCATTACGCGCGGATCCACATGAAGGCGCCTGACGCGACGGCCTGATACTGCTCGTCGGTGGCTTGAAGTATGTTCTGCTGCCAGTAGCGGCCGTGTTCCGCATAGTGGGCAAGCAGGTCGGCGAGCGTTTCGCCGTTCAGCTGGGACAGTTCCGCGCGCACGACCAGCACGGAGCTGCCGGTGTCGCTGTCCACGCCCAGTTGCGCCTGGTCCTGCGCATAGACGAGCAGGTTGGCTTCCAGCATCAACCGATAAACACCGAGCACGCGTTCCGGCGCGACTGTTCCGAACTCGAACACAATATAAAGACCGGTGTCGTTATCGAAATGATCGAGCCGGACGTCGAAACCTTCCACTTCGATCGAGCGCGTGTCGAGCACATGACCGGCGTCGGGCAGACCGACCGTCGTGCATAGATCTTCGATCAGCGGCGTGTAGTAGTCGATGTCCACGGCGTGTCCGACTCCGGTTGATGTTGAAACCCGGCGTGCTCGACGCCGGAATTGAAAAGGCGCGTATCGCCGGGGCGAACGCGCCAGAAAGAGCCTGCTGCAACGGACGTGAAGCGCGTCCCCAGCCAGGCGTCAGCTTGCCTGCGCGGCCTTCGTCAGGCTCGATGCGCCCGACTTCAGCGCTTCGCCCACGGCTTGCAGCACACTCGCGTTCGACTGAGCCTGCGCGATCTTCAGTTGATCCTGTGCGTTGGCGTTGATCTGGTTGACCGCGGAATCAGTGCCGGCGGACGACGACAGATCTTCAGCCTTGCCGGCCGCGGTGGCCTGCGCCGCAGTGCCTGCGCCTGCTCCGAGGGAACTCGCTGCACTCGTGATTGAACCCATGATTGACACTCCTTGAAATGAACGGCCGGACCGGAGTGGCCGCGGCATCGGAATCCCGCGTAGTGCGGGGACAAACGTTTCGACGCAGTTGCGTCGAAACTCAGCCATTGAGCGCGTCTTCGCGCAGTTGAGCGATGATCCGGCTCGCCGCGAGCAACCCGCGATAGATCTTTGCGCGCGCATTGCGGTCTTCCGGCGAGCCGTCGGTGCGGCTATTGAGTTCCTCCGCGCTTTCTTCGAGCGCGCGGCGCAACACGGCGACTTGCGCATCGGCATCGGGCGCGCGCACGAGGCCTTGCAGATCGTTGAACTTAGCCGCATGACGTTCAATTGCCTGATACATGAGATTTCTCCGTGACAGAAGGTCCGGCTGCCGGGACGGCTGCCAATTGAGGGGGTTGCATGGCGGCTTGTGCGGCGGCTTGTGTGCCCGCTTGCGTGGCGGCTTCGGGTGCCGCGCCGCTCAGTCCGTGACTTCGTTCGCCATCGCTGTCGCCGTTCGCTGCGGCGTCGCTCGCGGACATGGGCGCATCGGCGGGGTCGTCGGCGAGGATGAAGATGTGCTTCACGCCATCCGGTGTCTGCGCATAGCGCACGCGATCGGACGACACCACGGTCGTGTATTGACCGTCGGCCTCGGCGGTGGGCGTCGCGTCGCTGCCCGTCGCGTCGATGCGCAGTTCCTTCACGTTCGCGTCGAGATCCGCGCGTACGCGCTGCACGGCCTGCTGCACGCCGTCGATGTCGACACCCGTACCCGTGATCGCGAACACGCCTTTGCCCGCGTAATGCACGTCGACGTTCGCCATGCCGATCGCTTCCTTGATGCCGCGCGCAGTGTCCTCGGCGTTGCCGTATTGGCGGGTCACTCGCGCGCCCGGGATGTGTTCGAGCAGACGCTGCGCGACCAGATCGTCGCCGGCACTGGAGACAAGCCCTGTCACCAGCACGCCGCCGTGGCCGTCGAGCGTCGCATGCAGATCGGTCAGACGCGCGCCCGCGAGATCGCGGTTGGCCTGTTCGGCGGCGGCGACGTCGGGCGGCGGCAACGATGCCTTGGCACGCGTGCTCAACGCCATCGACCCCACGCCCGACGCAATCGCCAGCATCACGCACGCGGCGCCCACGGCTGTCACCAGCTTGCGCTTGATGATCCATTGACCGCTTCCGGCGGCGGTCTCGTGCGCGGGATCGTCGGCGCTTTCGGGCTTGACCAGCAACGTCGAGAGGAGGGCGAGATCGCTCGGCCACACTGCGTCGTCGGGGCCGATGCATAGAACCGTCTGGTCGAACTGCATCGGCACGAAGTCGGTCATCAGCACGACGCCGGGGTCGAGTGCGTCCGGGTGCGCAGCTTCGTCGGTGTGAGCGGCGGCGGAGTCCGTCGAGTCCATTGCGGGTACTGCGTTGACTGGCGCGGGCTCGATGCGCGTAACCGTCACTACATCGGTTTCGTCGACGTTCAGCACGACTGCCGCGCCGCTCCAGTCGGTGATGCGGATGTCGGCATCGTCGTCGGAGTGGACCCGGTGAGCGCCCGTGCTGAGGCGGGCTTCCGCGCCGGCATGGTTACCTGTCAGGATGCGCAGCAGTTTCATGGTTTCAGACTTACGCGAAGATCGTTCGGCGCATCGGATCGACACGCCACGCAATCCAGATTAGCGATATCCGCGTGCAGCGTGCCCGCGTTTGCGAAGCCGTCCACGGCCGCACGAAACGCCACTCAGGCACGCGACGTGGTGCGCAGCCGCGCTTCGATCGCGCCGAGCAGGGCCGCGTTCAGATGACGCGCGCGCTCGGCCTGATCCGGCGTGTTCGGGCGTTCAAGCACGAGCAGGACGAGGTTCGCCAGCAGATTCACGCGCTGCGCAAGACCTGCGGTCGAACCGTGGGCGCTTGGCGCGCCTCGCGCATCGAGCTGTTGCGTTGAGCCGGCCGTACGCGTTGCGTCCAGTGCCGTTTGCGCGAGACGCTGTGAAACTGTGGTGAGCAGTTCGCGCCTCGCCGCCGACGTGCTGGGCGCAAGCGCGCCTTCGGCGGCGCGCAACATGTGGATGCGCTGCATCAGCGATTGCAATGCGCGATCGGCTGACGGCACGTTTCCCGCCGCGATATCGTCACGCAACTTGAGCAGCGCTTCGCCGATGGCACCGCGTATTTCGCCGCCGCGCGCGGCACTGGAGCGCGGCAGTGTGATCGCGCTGACGCCTTCAACGGCAGTGGCTGCAAAGATGCCGCCGGGCGCGCTGCCATGATCGTCGCGGCTATCCTGATCATGATCGTGCGGATCGTCGCGTTGCTTGCCGTTCTGTTGACCGCCTTCCTGCTGCGGCTGGCCGCCGCCACCGCCGCCGCCTTGCCGGCCGCCGTCGCGCGTGACGCGATCGGCTTGCACCTTGCTCCGCGCCGTTTTCGCGCTGGTCGCGTGAGCGCCTTTGAGCGCACCGTGTGCAGTGGACGCAGCGCGTTGCGAGGGCGCGAAGCGTTTGCCTGCGGCTCGCGCAGCCGCCTGACGCTTGCGCAACGCGGCGGCAAGTTGGCGCGCCTTCGCGCTGTTCGCTTGCGCAAGATGATGCGAGTGATGCGCGTGCGCAAACGTCACGTTGTTCTTGTAGACGGCAGAAAAGCGCACGGCCTGTGTATGCGATGCGTCGTGGTCCGCGCGGTTCGCCGCTGACGTTTCGGTGGACGCGCCGGCTTGCGCCGCGCGCGTCTGGGCGGAGACCGTCGTCATTGCGAGGTCGCGGCCTGCAACACCTGGTTGGCGAAGCGCAGCACGGCGGCAGCCGAAATGGGCGCGGCCACGACGAGCGCGACGACGACTGCCACCAGCTTGACGCCGAACGACAGCGTCTGATCCTGCAGCGAAGTGACGGCCTGCAGGAATGAAACGACGAGGCCCACGCCGGCCGCGATCACCACGATCGGCAGCGACACGTAAAGACACAGCAAAAGCCCCTGCGTCGCGAGGCCGATCAGCGCGTCGATGTTCATGAGAACTCCTAGCGATAGCCGAGAATGAGGCCGTGAATCAGGGTCGACCAGCCGTCCATCGCGACGAACAGCAGCAGCTTGAACGGAATCGCGACACTGGTCGGTTGCACCTGGCTCAGGCCCATTGCCATCAGCACGTTGGCGATGATCAGGTCCACCACGATGAACGCGATGTACAGCAGGAAGCCGATCTTGAATGCATCCGTGAGCTCGGTCAGCGTGAAGGCGGGCGCGAGCACGATGATGTCGGTGTCTTTGAGCGCCTTCGCCTGTTCCTTTGGCCAGATCGCGCTCGCCGAGCGCAGGAAGAACTGCCGCTCGCGGGGTTGCGCGTGAGCCTTCAAGAAGTTGCGAAACGGTTCGCGCGCGGCGGCGATGCCTTGCGTCACCGTCTGCGTGACCGTGCTGCCGCTCGTGTTCGCTCCGCTGCTGCCTTGCATCGCGCCGGCAGCGGTGAACGCGATGGGCGCCATGATGTACACCGAGACGATGATCGCGATGCCGTTCAGCACCATGTTCGGCGGCACCTGCTGGACGCCGAGCGCATTGCGCAGGAGCCCGAGCACGACGACGATCTTCATGTACGAGGTGACGACCATCGCCACGAACGGAATGATGCTGATCGCCAGAACGACGATCAGCAATCCGGTGATATCACCGGTCTGTGTCGCTGGCATAGGCCATCCCCGTGATGCGGATTCCAAGGTGTTCGCCCACGCTCACCAGTTCGCCGTGGCCGATCGTCTGACCGTGGGCGACGAGTTTGATGCGGGCGTCGGTCACAGGCGTGTCGAGCTCGATCACGTAACCACGCCGCAGCGCTGCGACTTGCGACAGCGGCAACGCCAGCGTGTCGATCTCGAACTGGACAGGCAGATCGAGTTCGCCGATGTCGGGAGGCGAAGTTTGGGTGAACGGTGCGGCTTCCTCTTCCGTTTCCTCTTCCGTTTCGGACTTTGTCGGCGCCTCGGTGCCTGTCGCGATAGCCGCTTCGTGCGGAACATCGTCCAGCGGAGGGTCGCCGTAGTCGATTCGCGGCAACTCGTCGCCTTCGACCTGCAGGGTTTCTTCACTCATGATGGGGTCGTCGTTTAGGGTGAGAAGGGCGCCGTCGAGCGCGACCGTGGCCAGCATGCAGCGTAGGCCCGGCGTGCCCCACGCGGCGCGCAGCTGCAAGGGGCCGTGGCCGCGCAAGCCGAGCACGGTGGCGCGGCTGAACGTGCGTAACAGCACATCGCCGGGACGTAGTTTTTGAAGCGCGCGGATCGACACGCGCCGCGCGCCGAGCGCGATGCGCCCCGGTACGCCGAGCGTCGCGAAGGCGTCTAGATCGCGACGCTGCTGCTGATCGCCGAACGACGCGAGCCGCGTTTCGATCAGCCGGAGCGTGGGCAGTGCGATATCGAACAGCGTTTCGTACGCGACGCCCTCGCGCATCAGCGCGATGCGCAGACGCGCCGTGTTGTCAGACTCGAACGTGGCCGATTCCTTCGTCGCGCGCTGCACGGATGCCACGCGCCACGTGCCTGCGCCGCTCGCATTGAAGCTGTCGACGAGCGGCGCAAGCACCGCGTTGGCAATCGCATTGCGCAGGCTCTGCTGCGTGCCGCTGTGGTCCGCCTCGGCGGGCGTGGCGAGTATCTGCAGCGACGGGTAACGCGCGAGATCGACATGAAGCGCGAGTTGCCCCGACAGATGTGCAAGGACGATACGGCCGGCATCCTCTAACGGTTCGGCGCTTGCGGCGTCGCGCGCATCCACGTGCGAGACGTGCACGGCATCAAGCCGGCCGAGCCGGCGCAATGCGTCGACGTTGCGCACGTCGCATAGCAGGCGCGCGGCGCAGGCGTCGGCGGGCTGGATGGCCGGCAGTAGGCCGGCGAGAGAGCGAGGCCGGGTTTCGAGCATTGCGGAAGTCAGCGTGAAGCCATGAGTAGGGAGGGCGGGACTTACCAGATGGTCAGCGTCAGCGAACGCGGTTCGCTCCAGCTGTCGAGCAGCGCCTTCAGTTGCCGTTCGAGCATGCCGCTATGCAGTAAGAGTAATTGCTTTGCCTGGGCGTCCTGCACGTCGAAGCGAAGCGACAGGCCGGCGAGCGAAAGCGTGAGATTGAGCACGGTGTCGGCGAGCAGGTTTGGGTCGAGCCGCATCGTCAGATCCCAACTGCCCGATTCGGCGACGAAGCGATTCGCCGATAGCCGCGCGACCTCGCGCGCGATCGAAGCCGCCAGTTCGATAAAGCCTTGCTGCTGCATATAGACCGCTTCGATCACCGGGGCGCTGCCGGCGCCGACGCGGCCCGCGACGGTCGTCCGATCCGGTGTGCGGTGCTGATCGGCGTCGCGTTCTTCGTCTTCGAGTGCGAAGGGATTCGCGTTGCTGGTGGCAAGCGCGCCTTGTTCGGGATCGCTCTCGCGTCGAACCAGCGCCGCATAGTCGAAGCCGCGCGCGCGCCGCGTGCGTTCGCTCGAAGTAGCGGACCCAGGCGCGAAACCCGAACCGGACACGCCGCCCGATTCCGTCGAATCGGGTGCGATGACGCGCGCGGGGCGTCGCATGGAGCGTGATAACGTCGACATTCAGGCTGCCCTCATGCCGTCATGCCGTCATGCCGTCACGCGGCCGATCGGCTGCAATTCCACGAGCCCGCCAAGCTCCTGGTACGAATACACGTTGAGCCAGTCGAGCTTGCCTTCCAGCATGCGCCTCACATAGCGGCGAATATCCATCGACGTGACGAGCGCGATGTCGTCGCGCGCAATCGTTCCGGCGTACGCTTCGATGCTGTCGAGCAGGAAGGTCACTTCGTCGGGCGGCAGCGCGAGGTAGTTGCCGGTGGGCGTCTGCTTGATCGCCTGGCGGATATGCTGCTCGACCGGCCCGTCGAGCAGCACGGCGGGCAGCACCTTCGCGCCCTGGGTCGCGCGATGAGCGAGAAAGCGTGCGAGGTCGCCGCGCACATACTCGGTCAGCATCAGCATGTCCTTCTCTTTCGGTCCCCACGCGATCAGGCTTTCCATGATGTTGCGAACGTTGCGGATCGGAATCTGTTCTTCGAGCAGACGGCGCAGCACGTCGGCGATACGCTGCGGCGGCAGCACCTTTTGCACTTCCGCGAGCAGACCCGGATAGTCGATGCCGAGTTGCTCCTGAATCCACTGCACTTCCTGAACGCCGAGAAACAGCGACGCGTGCCGCCGCAAGAGCCGCACCGAAACATGCGCGATCACCTGTTCCGCGCGCCACGCCTCGGTCTTTGCTGGCAAGCCTTTTTCGTCGTGCCAGTAACTCGGCTGACTGCTGCCGTCGAGCGGCGCGCGTTGCTCGCAATTGGGTGCGAGCGCGCGCAATTCGGCGTCGCCAGGCCGGTCTTCGCCAATGCCGCTCGCCTCGCGCGCGAGCGCGAGCGGCAGCGTCGGCAACACCACTTTTCCAGGCGGAATTTCTACGGTCAGATAAGGCACATCGTGCATCAGGAACTCGCACGTGGACGCGGCGAGGCGGTCGGACGTCCACATCGTGATGCCGGGAAACGGCAATCCCAACTCTTCCTGCAATACCTCGCGCTCCGCTTCGAACGACGTGTTGAGTCCCGCGAGACTCAGACGCGCGACCAGATCCGGCGCGATCCGCACGCCGAGCGCGCAGGTGAACGCGGGCGGATGCGTCGCGATGGCGGGCGTTTCGATTTTCGCGCCGACACGCTGCATGGAACGCACGGCTTCGCCGTCGTGCAACTGGCGCGACGGCTTGCTCTTTTGCAACCGGTATGCGGCGAACGCCAGCACGCCGGACAGCAGAATGAACAGCAGCCACGGAAAGCCCGGCACCGCGGCAAAAGCAAGCAGCAGCACCGCCGCGAAAAACAGGGCGGGCGGGCTCGTGATCAACTGCCGGCCAATATCCGCGCCGAGCGAGCGTTGCGTTTCGTCGCGATCGTCGGCGACACGCGTGATCATCACGCCGGCCGCGACGGAGAGCAGCAGCGCCGGCACCTGCGCGACCATCGCGTCGCCGACCGACAGAATCGAGAAGCGGTTCGCCGCTTCCGCCGCCGTCATGCCGTGATACGCGACGCCCACCGCGAGTCCCGCCACGATGTTGATGACCGTGATGATGAGTCCTGCCACGGCGTCGCCCTTGACGAACTTCATCGCGCCGTCCATGCCGCCGTGCAGCGCACTCTCCAGCGCGAGCGTCGCGCGCTTGTGGCGCGCTTCGTCGGAGGTCAGCAGATTGGCGCGCAGATCGGCGTCGATGCTCATCTGCTTGCCGGGCATCGCGTCGAGAGTGAACCGCGCGCCCACTTCGGCGACGCGTTCGGAGCCCTTGGCGATCACGATGAACTGCACCAGCGTGATGATGATGAACACGACCATGCCCACCACCAGGTTGCCGCCCACCACGAGCTTGCCGAAGCTGTCGATGATTTCGCCCGCCTCCGCGTGCAGCAGAATGGATTTGGTCGATGCAATGCTCAACGAAAGGCGGTACAACGTCGTGAAAAGAAGCAGCGACGGGAACGCGGACAACGACACCACGCTCGGCACGTAGAGCGTGATCATGAGCAGCGTTACGCTTGCCGCGATATTGAGTCCGACCAGAATATCGATCATGAAGGTCGGCAGCGGCAGAATCATCAGCGAGAGGATCGCGATGATCAGGAACAGCATCCCGATCTCGCCGCCCACAGGAAGTTTTAGCGTCTTGAGCATGGTGAATGTGGTGAGTCCAGCAAGAGCCGCGAACAACGCTTACGCGGCGGGTGTCTGCATACTTTGGCTTTGCTTCGCGAGACCGATCGAGTCGACCCAGCGCAGGATCGCCGCGACGGCTTCGAACAGTTCGTCGGGAATCGGCTCGTCGATCTCCACCTTGTAAAGCGCACGCGCAACCGGCGGATTGCCGACAATCGGCACGTTGTATATCTGCGCCTCGCGGCGCAATTGCGCCGCGGCTTCGTCCATACCCTTCGCGATCACGACGGGCAGCGGAAATTCGTCGGGTGCGTAGCGCACTGCGACGGCGTAGTGCGTTGGATTCACCACCATGATGCTGGCGGCCGACACTTTGCGCGGCGGCGCGGAGGTGGCGAGTTCGCGCGCGAGCCGCTTGCGTTCGCCCTTGATCACAGGGTCGCCTTCGTCCTGCTTGAATTCGCGCTTGATCTCGTCCTTGCTCATTTTCTTGCCGCGAATGTAGAGAAACTTTTGCAGCTTGAAGTCGACGCCGCCGAACATTACGAACAGCGCAGCGGCGGTGCCGAGAATCTTGAGCATCAACCCGCTCGCGAGCCGCGACAGTTGCGGCACCGACTGAAACAGCGAGCCGATCACGAGCGGCAGCAAACCTTCGATCGTTTTCCACATGACGATCATGAGTACCGCGCCCTTGACGATCATCTTCAACAATTCGAGCAGCGATTTCAGCGAGAAGATCTTTTTCACGCCGGCGGCGGGACTGATGCCGTCGAACTTGAACGAAACGGCCTTCATCGAAATGACCACGCCCACCTGCACGCCTACGGCGACGATCGCGGCGAGCACCGCCGCGCCGATGCTCGGCAAAATCGCGCCGATCACGTGTGAGCCGATCACGTGCAACGTCACATAAAGCGTATCCATGTCGCGCGGCCCGCTCACGAAGCGGAGCGCGTCTTGCACGCCTGCGCGCATCGCGTCGACCATCGAATCGCCTGCTGCCGCGAGCATCAGTACGCCGGCCGCGAGAACCACGCCGTCCGCGACGTCGGCGCTTTTCGCGACGTCGCCTTCCTCTCGCGCCTTGCGTAGCTTCTTGTCGGTTGGCTCTTCGGTTTTGTCGTCGCTCATCGCAGATGTCCAGTGAAGGGGAGGCGGGCGAGCCCGAACGTACGGCGTGTTCATGCAGCCATAGCGCGGCTCGATTCTATGCAGCACATGTCTCGCGCTATTGGCGGGATACGAAGCAGGACATCGGCGCGCGAAGCGACCGCTATGTGAGCGTGCCGTGTCGTGCCCGATGTAGCGCTCCGAGTTGTGCCCGGTGTCGAGCGCCGTTTCGCAATGCTGCTGATCGCTTCGCTCGCGGCGTGAGTCGGCGCGTTTTGCGCTGCTACCTTTCGCTCACTGGAAGCATCACCGAACACACGGAGTCAAACACCATGCTCGCAAACCAGCCCAAGTCGGCCCAGCTCTCTCAGTCGGTCAGCCAGGCCGACTATCTGAAGTGCAGTCAGGAGGTGATTTCCGCGCTCATCGAAACGGTGTCGGTCGGGCTCTTCAGCCATTTCCCGACGGTGCGCGGCGATACGACCGACATCGAACTCGTGCTGGATGCGTTGCGCGCGCTGCGTCCGAAAGTGAGCGAGATCGAGTCGTTGCAAGGCGTGCTGTACATCGTGCATGGCCGTTGGGACGACGCGGTGCAGGTGCTGCGCGACGTGATTCACGCGGCGCCGTCCTTTTCCTACGCGAAGGCGATGTTCGCTTACTGCCTCGCGTCGAAGGGCGATCCCAACTGGCGTCAATGGGCCGATGAAGCGCTCGCCGGCGACACGACGCCCGAAACGCGTTCGCTGATTCGCGCGCTGGAAGTGCGCGCAGATCTGCTGGCCGCGCGCGCAAGCTATCGCGGCGGCGAGTTTGTGTTGCCGCAGTCGTATCGCGAGCTGGCGGAGGAGCAGGAAGCCAAAGCCGCCGCCGAACACGCCAGGTCGGCCGTGCAGCCTGCGCGTGAGAACGCTGCGCAATTCCAGCAGATGGGTTTTCTGCGTGCCTGATTTGCGGCGCGCGCGTCGTTTCACTTCGCTCACAGTTCACGCGGGAGTATTCACATGAGCCTGTCCATCAGCAACGACTCGGTTGCCAAGGCGATTTCGGAAGCGTTCAAGACTGGCAATGGCGCCGAGACGCCCGGCGCCGACTCGGCCGCGAAATTCCAGGCGTTGATGCAGCAGGAGCGCGTCGCCCCGGATCAAGGCGGCGCGCATGCCCCAAACGACAAGCTCGTCGAAGCGATCTCGCACGAGGACGGCCAGATGGAAGCCGCGCTCAAGGAAGTCGCGCAGTTCGGCCAGCAATCCAGTTCGATGGCGCCCACGGAGGCAATCGCCAAAGCATCCGAAGTCGCGCTGAATCTGTCGATGGTGCAGTTCGACTTTCAGGCGAAGATGGCCGTGGTGACGTCGTCCAAGTCGTCGGCGGAAACCTTGATGAAGAACCAATGACCATGTTCACGGCTGAAGCATTCGGACCATGGCACTACGCGCGCTGGCGCCGCGCGGCGATGGTCGTATTGTGCGTTGCATGTGCGTTGCTCGCGGGTTGCAAGAAGGAGCTGTACGGCAATCTGAGCGAGCAGGACGTGAACGAAATGACGGTCGCGCTTCTGGAACGCGGCGTGAGCGCGGAGAAGACCACCGCGGACGGCGGCAAGACCTACTCACTGCAAGTGAGCGACGACGACATGGTTCGCGCAATGGAAGTACTGCGCGACAACGGCCTGCCGCACAGCAAGTTCGACGATCTGGGCAACCTGTTCAAGAAAGACGGTCTGGTTTCAACGCCGACCGAAGAACGCGTGCGGTTCATTTACGGCTTGTCGCAGGAACTGTCGGGCACGTTGTCCCGCATCGACGGCGTACTGGTGGCGCGCGTGCAGATCGTGATTCCGAACAACGATCCGCTCGCGCAGCAAGTGAAGCCGTCGTCGGCGTCGGTGTTCATCAAGTATCGGCCGGGTCTTGCGCTCAACTCGCTCGTGCCGCAGATCAAGAATCTGGTCGTGCATAGTGTGGAAGGCTTGTCGTACGAACAGGTCAGCGTGACCGGTGTGGCAGCCGACCAGGTCGATCTGAGCCGCCGCAGCGACGCGCATGGTTCGGTCTGGCCGTGGGTTGGCGCGGGGCTGCTCGTAGTCGTGCTGGTAGGTCTCGCGCTCGGCTTTGCGTTCCGCGACGCGTTGCAGCGGCGCTTCGGGCCGCTGTCGAATTTGACCGGTGCTTTGTCGCAGCGACTCGGCCGCAAGGATCGGCGCTCCGCATGAACATGCCGGCTTCGTATGTCGCCCCCCACGTCGCCTCCCGCGTCGCCCCCTATGTCGAGCCTCGCGCCGGCTTATTGCACGGCGGCCATCGCGGCCACGTTCGTCTCGGACCGAATGCCGATCACCTGGCGGGCATGCTTGCGAGCTATGAGCAGAACTTGCGCATGGCGATTCGCTGGGTCCACGGTTCCTGGCTGACGCGCGCATTGGGTCTTGGCGAAGCTGACGCGCTTGCGTTGCGTGAACGGCTGCAACACGGTCCGTGCGAAGACGTATCGCTTGCGCTGATGCGCGCGTTGCCGTTTGCGCCGCCCTCGCTCGAACGGCTGATCGGCGTGCCGGCGGCGCGGCTCGATGCACTGCCGATCGAGCAAGGTCTTGCCGCGCTGTGCATCCGCGCGCTGCTGCTGCGGCGCGCGCAGGTGCGTCGTCTGATCGATAGAAACACGCGTGTGCGGCTCGCGCAATGGGCCGGATGTCCGCTCGACCGCATTACCGGCTCGACCGCTGCGGACACGCTTGCCGCGCCCGATTTGACGCGCGTGCTGGGCGCGGCGGCGGTGCCGTCGCTGGAGTCGCTCGATCATACGCAACTCGCGCTGGAGGGCTACGCATTGCTCACGCGCGAGCCGCAAGCGGGCGACGTGCCCTGCGCGCTGCTGCGCTTCGCATTGCCGCACGACACGCGGCACGCTGCGTGGCTCGATGCCGTGCCCGCCGCGCTCGACGAAAGCGGAACAGGTGTTCTGCACGCGCGGCTTGCGGAGTTTTTGCCGGAGTATCCATGGTTATCTGGCTGAGTCATCCACGTATCGCGGATGCAACCGACGCGCTCGGCGAGACACGTTATGGCGTGAACGAGGACATCGTCGCGCGCGAGACGTTCGGCATGCTGGCGAGCGTCGACGATGTCTATGGGCGCGCCGAAGCCGAGCGTCAGGCGATTCTTGCCGCCGCGCACGTTGAGCGCGAGCAGCTATTACAGGCCGCACGCGCGGAAGCCGCCGCGCTCGTGGCCGAAGCGGCGCGCGAACGCGCCGACGCGGCCGGGGCGGGTTATCGCGACGGCATGGCGCAAGGGCTCGCCGACTGGCTCCAGCGGGTCGCGAATGTCAGCAACGACGCTCACCGTCTGCAGCGTCAACTCAGCAAGCGCATGGCCGAAATCGTGATGCTGGCGGTCGAGCAGATCGTCGGCGGGCAGGGTGCGCAGGCGTTGTTCGCGCAGGCGCTGGGTGCAGTGGACCGGATTGTCGAAGGCTCGACCTATCTGCGCGTGAGCGTGCATCCTGGCGATCTCGACGCCGCGCGCGCGGCGTTCGGCGATCTGGAGCGCCGTTGGCGCGAGCTGGGCCGTCCCGTTGCGTTGAGCGTACTCGGCGACAAGCGGCTCGCGCCCGGCAGCTGCACATGCGAGTCCGATGTCGGCATCGTCGATGCCGGTTTGTCGACGCAACTGGACACGTTGCGCGCGGCGGTCGAACGTGCGTTGCGGGCGTCGGTGGATGAATCCGTTGCGGCGCCCGCACAAGCCTTGCCTGTTGAAGAGGGTTGGAGCGCATGATCGAACTCGAAACACCTGCGCGCGACAAAGCCGCGGCCACGCACGACGGCCTGCTGGGCGGCGCGGGTTTGCGGCAACTGAGCGACGCGATCGAACGGGAGATTCTCGCGAGCGTGTCGATCCGCCAGGTCGGCAAGGTCGTGGAAGTGATCGGCACGCTGATCAAGGTCGCAGGCATCGATCTGAAGCTCGGTGAACTGTGCGAACTGCGCGCGCCCGGCGGGCGGCTGATGCAGCACGGTGAAGTGATCGGCTTCACGCGCGACTACGCGCTCGTCTCGCCGTTCTCGCGCCTGTCCGATGTGTCGCGCTCGACACAGGTGGTCGGCCTCGGCCGGCCGCTGTCGATCAAGGTGGGCGACAAACTGCTCGGCCGCGTGATCGACGCGCTCGGCGAGCCGATCGACGGACTCGGGCCGATCGACATCGACCGTTACCGGCCGATTTTCGCGGACCCGCCGAGCCCGATGAATCGCCGCATGATCGAGGCGTCGATGGCAACCGGCGTGCGCGTGATCGACGCCATGACGACGCTCGCCGAGGGCCAGCGCATGGGCATTTTCGCGCCGGCCGGCGTCGGCAAAAGCACTTTGCTCGGCATGCTCGCGCGCGGCGCGCAATGCGACATCAACGTGATCGCGCTGATCGGCGAACGTGGCCGCGAGGTGCGCGAATTCGTCGAGTTGATTCTTGGCCCCGAAGGCATGGCGCGCTCGGTCGTGGTGTGCGCGACGTCGGACCGTTCGTCGATCGAACGATCGAAGGCGGCTTATGTGGCGACCGCGATCGCCGAACACTTTCGCGACGAAGGCAAGCGTGTGCTGCTCATGATGGACTCGCTCACGCGTTTTGCGCGAGCCGGCCGGGAAATCGGGCTCGCGGCCGGCGAGCCGCCCGCGCGGCGCGGCTTTCCGCCGTCGATTTTCGCCGAGCTGCCGCGCTTGCTTGAGCGCGCGGGTATGGGCGAGACGGGCTCGATCACGGCGCTCTACACGGTGCTCGCCGAGGACGATTCCGGCAGCGACCCGATTGCCGAGGAAGTGCGCGGCGTGCTCGACGGCCATCTGATTCTGTCGCGCGAGATCGCCGCGCAGAATCGCTATCCCGCCATCGACGTGCTCGGCAGTTTGTCGCGTGTGATGCCGCAGGTCGTGTCGCGCGAATTCATGGCGTCGTCGTCACGGTTGCGCAAGCTGCTGGCGAAACACCGCGAGGTCGAGATGCTGTTGCAGATCGGCGAATACCAGCCCGGCACGAATGCGCTTGCGGACGAAGCGATCGAAAAGATCGACGCACTGAAAGCGTTTCTCTCGCAAGCGACGGATTCCTACGCCGATCCCGCCGCAACGGAAGCAGCGTTGCACGAACTCGCGCAAGGGCAGGCGGTATGAGCGCGCAGCGGCAGATCACGGCACTCAAGCGGTCGGGCGCGCGGCGAAAACGGTTGGACGAAGCCTTGCGTGGCGCACTTGCCCAGCGGCAGAACGAGCGCGCCGCGTGTTGCGCGCAAGCCGACGCGGCCGCGCAACGGCACGCGGAGCTCGACGCCGTGGTGCGCATGTATCGTCAGCGCATCGCGGCGATGATGACCGGCGCCGAGCCGTTCTCGATAGACAACTTCACGTCGATCCGCCGTTATACGGAAACGGTCGAGGAACGGCTTGCGCACGCGCAGTCGGAACTGAACGAAGCGCGCGCCGCAATCGCCGCGAAAGACAAAGAGATCGCCGCCGCGCGTCGCGACATCGCGCAGAATCGCGGTCGCATCGACATGTGCGAGCAGCGCGTGAAAAAGCTCGAAGCGGTGCTGGATGGCATTGCCGCCGACGCCGAGGACGAAGAGACCGAAGAAATGGCGCTTGCGCGACTGGGCCGCAAATGAACGCGTATCTGCTCGAACACGGTTTGCAATTCTCGCAGTATCTGGCGGTGTGGGGCGTGTGTTCGCTGCGTCTGTTCGCGCTGATGACGCTGTTTCCGCCTACCTCCGACGGCGTGCTGCAAGGCGTCGTGCGCAACGGCGTCGCGCTCAGTTTCAGCATGTTCGTCGCGGCGGGTCAGCCGGACTCGTTTGGCGCGTCGCTCACCGGCCTGACTCTGCTGACAATCGGTCTGCGCGAAACCTTTATCGGCATCGTGATGGGCTTTGCGGCGTCGACGGTGTTCTGGGTCGCGGAAGGCGCGGGCAGCTATCTCGACAATCTCACCGGCTTTAACAGCGCGCAGTTGCAGAACCCGATGCTATCGCAGCAATCCACGCCTTCAGCCACGCTGCTCGGTCAGGTCGCGACGGTTGCGTTCTGGTCGCTCGGCGGCATGCAGTTTCTGCTGGAAGCGTTGTATGCGTCGTATAAGTGGTGGCCGGTTTCGGCGTCCATTCCGGCGTCCGTCAATGTGCTCGATGCATTCGTGATGCACCAGACCGACACGCTGATGCAAACAGTTGCCAAACTTGCGGCGCCGATGCTGCTCGTGCTGCTGCTGATCGACATGGGCGTGAACCTCGCGTCGAAATCGGCGCAGAAACTCGAACTCAGCGCGCTCAGCCAGCCGATCAAAGGCGCAGTGGCCGTGCTGATGATGGCCGTGTTCGCCGGCATCTTCGTGACGCAAGTGCGAGATCAGCTCGACCTGCGTCTGTTGAAAACCAGCCTCGAAGCGCTCGCTCGGGGCGAGACGAAAGCATCTGCGGATGCGCCCGCCACCGTACCTTCACGGCCGCTGCGGTAAAGCCGCGCTCGCGGCGACACGCCAATTCTCAACTATTTTTAATAATCACCGTTTTCCTCTGATTATTGAGAATTGGCGAATCCAGCTTTGTTAAATTGACCTCCGTTGTCGCAAGGCGCTGACGATGCCGCCGAAGTCCGGTGCGCAGACAATCAAGATGCCTAAGCATTTCCATGCCGCGACGTCCGCTTGAAGACCTGTTACGGAGCAAGCCATGTTTTCAACCTTTTACTTTCCTCTCGTATCCGTTCTCGCGTCGTCGGCGGCGCCGGCGGGTCTCTATGACATGATCGCCGGGGGCCGGATTCTGGCGGCGTCGACACAGATCTCGCGCCACGTCGAATCGTGCGACGAAGACATTCTGCCCGCATGGCTGCAATTGCAGGGCGACCTGAACATGACCTTCGGCATGGAACTCGACGCCGACGAATCGTTTCGCCAGGCACAAAAGAAAATGCGCGCATCGCGCTCGCAGATGCGAGCAGCGTCGTGCCGTAATGCGGGCTGGCAGGCGTTGTTCCGTCATCGGCTCGGTACGGCGATGGCGTGCTTCACACGCGTGGTCGAAGATACGGGCGGCGACGCTGCGCTGCGTCTCGAAGGTTTGTTCGGCACCTTCTGCGTGTTGTTCGATCTGGGCCGTTTGCGCGAAGCGGGTCTCGCGCTCGACGAACTCGAAAACCTTCTTACTAGCGACGCCGCGCAGTTTCACAACGTGGCCGGCTGGCACGATCTGATCGACACCGTGCGCTTCGATCTGACGACGCAAAGCGAACTGCGCTCGCACGCCGAGCTTGCCGATCACGGCTACTGGCAACCGGGGTTCGCGGGCGACGCGCAATGCTCGGTGGTGTCGGTGCCCGCCGCGCTGATGCGGCGTGCAGCAGCGGGCGTTAAAGCGCCGCTGCTGCGTGGACGCATTGAGTTTCTCGAGCAATTGCATGCGTTGGCCGAGGGCGGCCGCGACGCGGAACGCACGCTCAACGAGCATCTGAACTGGGCCGCGGCGCAAGGATTGACGTCGTATCAGCGCGCAGCGCGTCTCGAGATGATGCTCGCGAGTCTCGCAGGCGGCGTGCCGCAACTCGCGGAGTCGATCATCAATCTGCTCAGTGCGGAGAGCCGCGGCTGGCAAGGGCATCGTCAACTGGAATATCTGTACGGTCTGGCAAAGCTGCGGCATTTGCAGGGCCGCAACGGCGAGTCGCTCACGCTCTACGCGCGTTATGCGGTCAACGCGCTGCGTTGCGTGCGCGACGAGGCCGGCGCGCTTGCGCAATACACGCAGCGCACCGCGCGTCCGCCGGAACAACTGGACGACATCGCCGCTCGCCTGCCGGCGAAATACCGGCGCGCGTATCGCTTTCTCGTCGCGAATCTCGAACGCAAGGATCTGTCGATACGCGAGATCGCGCTGGAGATCGGCGTCACCGATCGGGCGTTGCAAAGCACCTTCAAGAACAGCCTCGGCTCGACGCCGAGCGAAATCATCCGGCAGTTACGCATGCAGCGCATTCGCGCGGAACTGCAAGCCGCGAGCGGCAGCGAGCGGGGCATTCTGGAAGCCGCCAGCAAGTGGGGTGTGAGTAACCGCTCGACCCTCGTCAACGGATATCGGCGCCAATTCAACGAAGCACCTTCCGACACGCTCAATCGCTGAAATGGTGCATCACGCCTGCACGTCATCTCAATCACCGACTTTCCACAACATCATGAAATCAAAACTAGGTCGCTGTGCAATCGGCGCGGCTTTGCTTCTCTGTCTCACTACCGCTCACGCTGCGCCGATCAAATGGCGGCCGGGGCTCGTGCAGATCTCTGTGGAAAGCAAGGACGTGAAGGACGTACTCAGCGATTTCGCGGCGAGCCAGGGCATCATCATTTCCATTGCGCCAAATATCCAGGGCACGGTGTCGGGCCGCTTCAACCTGCCGCCGCGCAAGTTCATCGACACGATGGCCGCGACCTTCGGTTTTGTGTGGTTCTACGACGGCAGCGTGCTGTCGATCAGCGCGGCCAACGACGTCTCCACGCGAGTCATCAACCTCGACTTCGCCGGAACGGAAAATCTGCGTCAGACGCTCAAGCAGATCGGCCTCGAAACCGACCGCTTTCCGATCGTGTACGACCCGGTTCAGGGCGTTGCCCTGGTCACCGGACCGAGCCGGCTCTTGTCACTCGTGAGCGACGTGGCGGCGCGCATCGATCAGAACGCGAATCGGCGCACCGGCAGCGAGGTCCGCGTGTATCCGCTGAAAAACGGTTGGGCCGACGATCATAAAGTGGTGATCGACGGCAAGACAGTGGTCGTGCCTGGCGTGGCGAGCGTGCTGTCGAGCCTGTATCACCCGCAAAACGATAGCGACAAGAAGGGCAACTCGCGTGGCGCGACGCCGGATGTGACGCCTTCGGTGCGACCGGTCGACGCGATGGCGGACGTGCGGGGCGGAACCTCCGGCGGCTCGCCGTATCCCGACAACGCGGGCGTCAATCCGCCGTTGCCGGGTCTGTTCGGCGCGCCGTTGCCGAGCGCGGCGGGGCCCGTCGGCGCGCCTTCGCAAGGCGCGCACAACGGCAACGACGCGAGCGGACGAGGCGCGCCGTCCACGGCCGCGCTACCCGACGGCGCGGGCTCGTTGCCGGTCATCATTGCGGACCCGCGCACGAACTCGGTGCTGGTGCGGGATCTGCCGCAACGTGTCGATCAGTACAAGCCGCTCATCGACCGGCTCGACGTGAAGCGCCGCATGATCGAGATCGAGGCGAACATCATTCAGATCAACGACAACGCGCTCAAGCAGATCGGTGTGGACTGGCGCGCTCACAACAGCCACGTCGACTTTCAGACGGGCAACGGCGTGACGAGTGCGAACAGCTTTAACGGCCAGTTGAATCCGACGTTCACGGGAACCGACGCGAACGGCAACACGATTGCCAACGTGACGCCGGCGGGCTTGTCGCTGACAGCGGTGGTGGGCGATGCGGGGCGTTATCTGCTCGCGCGCGTCAATGCGCTCGAACAGGACGATCTCGCGCGCGTCGACGCAAGCCCGAAGGTCGCGACGCTGGATAACGTCGAGGCGGTCATGGACAACAAAACGCGCTTCTTCGTGAAGGTAGCGGGGTTCACGTCGAGCGATCTGTTCAGCGTGTCGGTCGGCAATACGCTGCGGGTGCTGCCAATGGTCACCGACGACGAAGGCAAGACGCAAATCAAGTTGCAGGTGCATGTCGAGGACGGACAGATCGTGCCCGGACAAACCACCGACCAGATTCCTCAGATCGCCACGAGCGAAATCAACACGGAAGCCGTTGTGACGGAAGGGCAAAGTCTGCTGATTGCCGGATATCGGATCGATAACCAGACCAATGGCGAATCGGGCGTGCCGGTCCTGTCGAAGATACCGTTTCTGGGCGGACTGTTTCGCTATCGGCAGAAACAGAATAGCCATATGGAACGGTTGGTATTGCTTTCGCCGCGCGTGATCGAATTCTGATCGAGTCCTGACCGAGTTCTGGTAACGGATGCAGGAACGAAACGCTGAATGCCGGTTGTGCGCGATATGCGTCACACCGGCATTTTTTCCGGTGCTTCAGGCGTGCACGGCTTCGGTCACACGCTCGGCGAGAAGCGACGGGTGCGCGCCCGGCTCGATCGTCACGCCGAGAAACCGCCCGACGATAGCGATTGCTGTCTGATTGCCGCTCTCCAGAACCTGCGCGCCGAGACGCCGCCATTCGTCGTCGCGCAGCATGAAGAGACACAAGCCGTGCAGCGCCGATACGATCGGCAAACCCGCGTGCCGGTCGCTCACCTGACGCAGCAGTTGCGCCGCTTCTCGCCAGTCGGTGCGGCTGATATGCAGACGCGCTTCGAGTACGTCGGCGAGCGGCGAATCGGGCTGCCATGTTCGCAACGCGAGCAACATGTCGTCGAGATCGGCCTGCGCTCCGATGCGCATGCCGCCCGAAAATACGGATAGGAAAGCGTCGAGTACGGTGGCGCTGCATTGAATGGTCGGCATGCTGATTTCACAGAGAAGAAGGAACAAACGATTCTCGTGGTGCGTTCATTTGCATTGTGCGATGCGGCCCGCCGCGACAAGCGGATCGCGCGAAGCGTCGTGCTTTGCCACGAAGTGGGCCATGTGCAACCGCGGCTTTAGCGCATGCTCGACGCATGGCGGCACGTCAAGGAGCCGGCATTCCCGATGCCGATGCCGATGCCGATGCCGATCCCATACTCCACCGCTCGACGATAGCGGCGATGCGACGCGCGTAGTCGTCGCGTAAGGCGGGCGTCGCCGAGTGATACGCGCCAACAGCGGCCCACGTATTGCCGTATTTGACGACCTGCCGGCGCAATTGCCATGCGGCGATGTAGACGTTCTTGCACGGCGTCATCAACGCTTCCTGACCGATTCCGTAGCGCGCTAACGCGCTCAGGTGGATCGAATTGATCTGCATGAGACCGTAGTCGATCGAGCCGTTTGCGTTCTTGTGAACCGCGTCCGCACGATAGTGTGATTCCTGCCAGGCGATTGCACGCAGGATAGTCGGATTGACGTGCTGATACGCGGCGGCTTCGTCGAAACAATCGGCATATGCGGGCGCTGCTGCAAACATGACGAGCGAACAAACGGCGGCGCCGGCAATGCGCGGTTTTAGAAGGCACATGGGCGGCGTCAATCCAGTTGCCCGCGTTCGCTTGCGGCGTGAGCGCGTTGCGCGTGTTCACTGCGTTGGCGATAGTCGTCGTGAATTGCCTGCTGACGGCGCGCGTCCTGCTGACGTTGTTCCCACAACCGCTCCTCGCGCAACCGTTCCTCGCGATGCCGCTCCGCCGCGGCGTCGTAATGTGCATCGACACGCTCGAACCCGGTGGCTGCTTGCGTCAAAACCGAAAACGTCATCGAGAGGGCTGCGCCGGTGAACAACGAAGCGCAATGGACGGCACAAGAAACACAAGATCGGCGAATGAACATGACAGCGTTGCTCAAGATGAGCGATTCACATGGAGAACTCCACCATACCCATGGCCAGCGTTCGCGCATGACGTAACGCGAAGCGGCACCACGGCCGTGCGAAGCGCGCATCGCAAGTCGCTTACGATCGCCTCGGGCCGTCTCGAAGCAGGCGATTTTCAGATTGCGGGCGCGCAGGTTCGGCGCACTGCATGCGGCTTCGCACGCGCTACGCAACAGCGCCCGAGGGAAATCTATCTTGATGCAAACGCGGCGCTGTCGAGCGTCACGCGTCTGTCACTCATCGAGAGAAGAGAACGCCATGAATCCCATATCTACAGCGAGCGGTAATTACTTCGTCGGCACGTCGACAAACAGATTACCCAATGCGGACAACGATCGTTCGCACGGCTCGGACGTCAGCAATCTGCTGCGCGATATCGCGAACCTGCTCGACGGCGGCAATTCCACGAGCAGTGCGAGCAGCAACGGCGCGGGCCAGGATGGCCAGGTCAACGACGTCGCGAAGTTCATGCAGGATCTGCTCGCATTGCTCAAGCAAAGCGACGACGCTCAGGATCAGGGTTCGGGCATGGCGGGGGCCGGCGGGCATCACGGCGGGCATCATGTGTTGGCGGGGCTTGGCGCTGCGCATGGAGGCGCAGCGGGCCAGGCCGGGGCTTTAGCGCCCGGGGCTTCCGGCGGTGCGTCGTCTGCTGCGCCTGCCGCTGATTCCGCCGCGAGCGCAGCAGGTGCAGCGGGTGCATCGTCGAATGGCGGCAGCACCGGTCTCAGCACTGCGCCGCAAACCACTGCAAATACGCCTGCACAAAGCAAGCAGGTTGCTGACGCCTACATGGCCAATTTGCAAAAAGACTTCGGCCTGACGAAGGACCAGGCGGCCGGCGTCGTCGCGAATCTGTGGCATGAGAGCGGAGGCATGAACTCCGGCATCAACCAGGGCGGCGCGATCGGCAAGCCGAGCGGCAACATGGCCGACGACAACGCCAACGGCTACGGAATCGCGCAGTGGGGCGGCTCGCGCAAGCAAGGTCTGCTCGACTTCGCGGCAAGCCAGAAGCCGCCGCTCGATCCGTCGAGCCAGGCCGCCAACTACGGCTTCCTCAAGCAGGAACTGGAAACGACACAACGCGGCGCGATCGACGCGGTGAAGAACGCGAAGACACCGCAAGCCGCGACCGAGGCGTTTTCCGACGCGTTCGAACATCCAAGCGATCCGCAGATGGCGTCGCGGCTTGCGAATCTTTCGACGATTCTGGCGTAACGGTCTCGCCGCGCGGCAACGCAGTCGGGACGGCAGCGGGGCTGAACGGCCGGCGCCTGTCAATCCCGCTATTTCGGTCCGACCTGGAACGGCGCTATGTATGCAAGTGAGTTGCTGCTGATGTCTTATCTGGACGGCCAATTGTCCGCGGACGCTTCGTACGCGTTCGAAATCACGCTGCAACTGCGCCCCGCGCTTCAGACGCGGGCGGCGGCGCTGCGAAGACAGTATGAAGCGTTGCAGGCGGCTTTTGCACGCCAGCATCTGCCGCCAATGTCCGCGAACGTCGCGCGGCGAATCGAACTGCTTGTTCGCGGTGCGGGCAAGTCCGGCCAATAACCCGAAATCATCAAGGAAAGCTAACAATGAATATGCGCGTACTGACGCAAACCACGCCGCCGCAGGCCAACACCGCGAGCGATGTCGGCACGCCCGAAGCGGCGGCGCTGAGAAACGGCGCGCCGGCCGACACGCAGGACACCGGTTCGGCGGAAATGCAGGCATTGTTCAGCGCGATGCTGACGGGTTTGAAGCATGCGTCGTCGGCTGGAGGCAAGGCGCCGGGCGCCCCTGACGGCCAGACCGTGCCGCGCGGACTCGTGCTGCGCAATCTCGCGCAAGCGGGCGGCGCTCAGCCGAACGCGAGCGGACCCATGTTGCGCAACACGATGCAACCGGCGGACGGTCAGCGCGCCGACGCTGCCGGCGATGACAGCGGCGCGGCCGCGCCGGTCGCCGCGCAACCCGAGCCCGCCAATACAGCGGCGGCCGACGCCGACGCGAGCGCGTCCCCGGCATCGCCCGCACCCACGCCGGAAGAACAGCAGGCTCAGCAACTCGCCCAACGGCGCTCGAACACGTTGAGCGTGCTCGACGCGCACTCGAAGGAACTGGGCACGATGAGCTTCTCCGATCTCGACAAGAAGATCGACGATCCGAAGACGCCGCCCGACCTGAAGCAGGCGCTGCAATCGCTGAAGAACGATCCCGACTTGCAGAAGCAACTCGACGGCGCATTGAACGGCAAGTCGGACGGCAAGTTCATCGCAGGCGACATAAAGCGCACACTCGCGGACCAGCAGCTGGCCGCGTCGCCGGATCGTGCAAACGCGCTCAACGTGTTGCAGCGTCACGAGGGCGAACTCGGCACGCTCAAGTTCTCGGATCTCGACAAGAAGATCAACGATCCGAAAACGCCGCCCGATCTGAAGGCGGCATTGCAAACGGTAAAGAACGATCCCGGCTTGCAGCAGATGCTGGACTCGGGCAAGAACGGCAAGACGGACGGCAAGTTCAGTGGCGGCGACGTGAAAGCGCTTTCGAACTCCCCCACGTTGATCGCGATGAACCAGAAGCAGGCCAGTTCGTTCGAGAAGAACTACATTCCGTCGGACGACACCAGCGGCGCGAAGCAGGGCCGCCCCATGACCGCTAACGACGCCGAGCGCGAGCTGTACCGCTATTCCGACAACCTGCCCGACCCGGTGACGAAGGACTCATTGCAGCAGATCGTCGACGGAACGGGCAGCGAGGGAAAGCGCCCGCCTCAAGTGATCGCGGCCGCCCAGTATTACCTCGATCATCCGGACGACTGGCAGAAGCTCGCAGGCAACGCCGACGGCAAGGTCAAACGCGGCAAGCTGGAAGACGCGATTTCATCGAACGTCGAATTGAATGCAGACGAAACCGCCACCGTGAAAACAATGCAGGCGAATTCCGACGCGTTCTTCAAGGACGGAAACCTGACGCGCGACAAGCTCAAGACCTTGTCGAACGATCCGAACCCCGACGTCGCGAAAGCCGCGAAGCAGCTGCTCAACGATCCGATGCTGTTCGGCATGATGGACAACGCGCTGCACGGCAATAGCGGCTCTTTTTTCCACGCCGCCGACGACGGCAAGATTTCGAAAAAGGACTTCGACAAATTCACCTCGACGATGAACAAAACGCCCGCGCCGACCTACGCGACTCAGGCGCCGTCGAGCGCTGAGGACGCGAGCGCGGTCGCCGCGATGCAGGACGGCGAAGCCGACCAGCCGGACACGAAAGCAAAGAAGGGCGGCCAGTTCCAGGACTTCCTGCACGGACTTCTCACGATCGCCTCGAAGATCGAGGGTGTTGTGTCGAAGGTGCTCGGCGTGATCGCCGATCTCAAGATTCCGCTTATCAGCCAGCTGGCGGCAGCGGGCTCGGTTGGCGCGCAGGCGCTTTCGAGCGGCTACGAACTCGCCGACACCGCGCTCGAAGGCGGCGACATGAAGCAGGCCGGCATCAAGGCCGGCTTCGATGTGGGCGGCGCGGCCCTCGGCGCGCTGACCGTGCCGGGTGCGGGCACGGCGCTCAAGGGCGCGGAGTCGGCCGCACTGAACGCGGCGTATCAGGCCAACAAAGGTGTGATCAACAAAGCGGCCGCGAAGGAAGCGGGTAAGCAGATCGCCAAGGACGGCGCGAAGGAAGTTGCCGGAACCGAGTACGACGATCACAAGGACGATTTGAATCTTCCGGGCGCGGCCTGATAGCAGCGATGCACCGCGAGATCACGCGGATTGGAGAAAGACGATGCTGAAAGGGATTCCCTTGGATCACAGGGTGCCCGACGGGCGGGCGAACAGTAGTGCGGCCACTAATGCGAACGCTAATGCGACCGGTGAGGTGACGGATAAAGCGGCCGGTGACAGACCGCTTGCGCAGTCGTCAGGAGCGAAGCCGCGCAGTGCGCGCGAGCCGTCGGCGGCGCTGGCAAATTTGCCGGACAAAAGCAACGGCTCACCTGGGCCGCTTAAAGTACGGGCGTCGAAGAGCGCCGCTTCGGCGTCGAAGTCCGGGTCGCGCATCGAGCCCGACGACAACGCGCAGTTGCTCCACGAGCAGATAACCGGCGCTGTGAAGTCCGGCGGACTTCGTGCGTGGAGCTTGCAGACCCAGGGCGGCGCCCCGAAGGTCGCGCCAGAAGACGTTGCGGAGCAGTGGAAATACTCCAGGAATGACTCCGATAGTCAACGGACTTCGACGCGACTCGCGGGCTTCATTCTGGACGGGAATCCGAAGTTGCACGGAACCGAGTTGCAGGCCGTTGCGTCCCGTGCGAGCAATCGCATTGTGATGTCGATGAACAATGGCGAAGCGAACGAGAAGCTCCAGAGGCGTTACGGCGATGCAGCGAGGCTCAAGGACCATCTCGGCGAATTCATTGCCGAAAAACTTCGTACTGCGCCGCAAAGCGGTGCTTCGCCGTTGCTCAATACAGACGACAAGCTGCGCCGCGCGCAGAAGCTGTTCAACTGGCTCGGCGAAAATCCCGATGTCGTCCTGACCGTGACCGACAACCCGTCCCGGCACCACGCCGAGATCAGTGTGAGGCTGACGATCGAAAAGAACTATCCCGAGATGTTGAAGGAAGGTCGCGCCGCGGGTTCCAAGCCGCCGTGCCTTGGTTGCGTCTTGTGGTTCAACGACCGCGACGAGCTGACGGAATATCAGGACGAAGAGCAAAAGGTCCCGGCAGGTCCGCTGTTTCTCACGCCCGATAGTGGCTTGCGCACGCAGTTCGCAACACACGGGGTCGAGCCGATGGGTGCTGTGACGCCTGCTGTCATCGGCGAGGTCGCGGACACCGTCAAGCGCCAGGTGTCCGGTCTGAAGCTCGACATACGTCCGGTAACGAGTGGCAGAACCGACAACATCCCGCGCTCGCCGACAGACGACGAACCGGACACGGCGGATTACACGAAGGCGTTCGAATTCGGCAAGCCGCTCTTCGAGCAGAAGCTCGCTGCGAAGCAGAAGGTCCATGCGAAGCAGAAGCGCGTTTTGAATCAGCAGAACGACGCGAAGCAGAAGACCGACACGAAGCAGAAGATCGACGCGAAGCAGAAGACCGAAGCGAAGCAGAAGACCGAAGCGAAGCAGCAGAGCGACGCGCCGCAAGGCTCCGGATCGTCCCAATCGTCCCGTTAGAAGCCGGCAAATAATTCCCCGCCGCGATGGAATAGCCAGATAGCGTGGAATGTTGTGTGAGTGCGGCGGACATCATGAGCGCCGCGCCACATTACTGGGGATTTCAAACATGCTCAAATCGTCTTTGTCGCGCCGTCGTCTGATGGCAACCGGATCGCTGGCGTCAGTCGGTGTGCTGCTTTCGAAGATGTCATTCGGCGCGAGCACGCAGGCCGCTACAACGGCTGCAAGCTCGCGTGGGGTGCCGGCGTATCTCGGCGCGTCGCCGCAAACTCTGCCGCCGTTGCCGTGGGCGGACAACGCGCTCGAACCGGTTATCTCGGCGCGTACGATCGGGATTCACTACGGCAAACATCATCGTGCGTACTTCGACAATCTGCACAAGCTGCTGGCCGGCACGCCGCTCGCCAATGCGTCGCTCGAAGAGTTGATCATGCAGTCGCACGATCAGCCGGCGCTCGTCGACGTGTTCAACAACGCAGCGCAGGCGTGGAATCACAATTTCTACTGGAACTCGCTCAGTCCGGATGCGAGTGCGCCGAGCGAGAAGCTACAGGCGGCGATCCAGCGCAAGTTCGGCTCCACGGAGGCGTTGACCAAAGCATTGGTGGCCACTTCGGCGTCGCAATTCGGCAGCGGCTGGGGATGGCTGGTGGTCGATCGAGGCGAACTCGCGGTGGTGAAGACGAGCAATGCGGAAACCCCGTTCACGCGCGGTCAGGTGCCGCTGCTGACGGTGGATGTGTGGGAGCACGCCTATTACCTCGATTATCAGAATCGCCGGCCGGATTATTTGGTCGCGACCGTGTCGCGTCATTTGAACTGGGCGTTTGCTTCGGCGAATCTGGATCGGGTTTGATCCCAGCGCTTCAGCCCGTTCATTGAGATTCAGACCGCACATCGCCGCAATGGCGGTGTGCGTCGGGAAGTGCCTGCTGTATGGCGTTTTCTCTGGAATGGATGGCCCACGAGCTTGGGTACACACCTGTCCCTCCATTCGTTCCCAAAAAAAGTGCCTGTTCCCCGTCGCGAAAATCCGTGTAGGATACTGTACATCCATACAGGTTTTTTCGTCCATGACTGCCTCTTCTCCACCGCCCGAAGCGATACACCCGTCCCTGTGGCGGGCGTCCCAGCTTGCGCGCGGCCGGGGGCAGGTGGTCGACACCGGCTACCCGGCGCTATCGGCTGAACTGCCTGGTGGCGGCTGGCCAGTGGGCGCACTGGTCGACCTGCTCGTGCAGCAGCCGGGTGTAGGCGAACTGCGGCTGCTACGCCCGGCACTCAGTGCCGCGGGCAACCGGCCCATTGCGTTCGTCCAGCCCCCGCATACACCGGACGGCCTCGGGCTCAGCTACATCGGCCTGTCGCTTGAGCAGGTGCTGCGCGTCAAGGCGCAGAAAACGGCGGACGCGCTGTGGTCGGCAGAACAGATTCTGCGTGCCGGCAGTTGCGGTGCGCTGATTTTCTGGGCGCAGTATGCGCAGGCTTCGTCGCTTCGGCGCCTGCATCTGGCGGCGCAGTCGTCGGAGACGCTTTTCGTCATGGTGCGGCCGCTCGCGAGCGCTCAGGACGCGTCGCCGGCGCTATTGCGGCTGGCGCTCAAACCATCTGCCGACGGCCTGACCGTCGACATCGTGAAACGACGAGGGCCCTCGCGCGCGGAGCCCCTGTCGATTCCCCTTCAACCCACTCCTGTTCTGCTGTCACGACATGCGCGTCTTCCTCGCCGTTCACCTGCCGAAGTTGCCGCTCGAAGTTTTCAGGCCGAAGTGGTCGCCTGAGCCCGCTCACGGCAGTGTCGTGCTCGAGAAGGACAAGGTCGTGATTGCGGACAGCGTCGCGCGCGCGGCCGGAGTGAGGCTCGGCATGAAACGCGGGGGCGTGCTCACGCTGTCGCCCGAGACGGACATGCACGAACGCGACTTCGCCCGCGAACAGTCCGCACAACGCGAGGTCGGCGTGGCGCTAATGCGCTTTTCGCCCGAAGTCGCGCTGCTCGATGAAGCGACCGTCGTCGTGGAAATAGGCGCGAGCCTGCGCCTCTTTGGCGGACTGCTTGCGCTGTGCCGCGAGGCGAAGGCGCTGCTTGCCACGCTCGGTCTCACCGCGCGCGTGAGCGCCGCGCCGACCGGCCAGGGCGCGTGGCTGCTGGCGCGATATGCGAAGGGGCGGGGCGCGCGGCGCGTGCTGAAGCTGTCCACGCTCGAGCAGCGCCTCGCCGCGTTGCCCATGATCGCGGTCCCCGAGGTGCGCGAGTTCGCCGACTGGTTCGCGGGGCTCGGCTGCGAAACCATCGCCGACATTCGCCGGCTGCCGCGCGCCGGGTTGCAGCGGCGCTGCGGAGAACACCTGCTCGATTCGCTCGACCGCGCATTCGGCACCGCACCGGAACTCTTCGACTGGCTCGAATTGCCGCCCACGTTTTCCGCGCGCATCGAAATGCCTGACCGGCTCGAACATGCGGACGGCGCCGTGTTCGGCGCGCATCGGCTGATCGTGCAGTTGTGCGGCTGGCTCTGCGCAAAGCAGTTGGCGGTCACCGCAATACGTTTGTTGCTGGAGCACGAGCGGGGGCGCGACGCCATTGAACCCACCACCATCGACATTGCCCTCGGCGAGCCAACGTGGCGTGAAGAACACCTGGTGAGGCTGCTGAAGGAGCGCTTGCATCGCATCGAGCTCACCGCGCCGGTTATCGCATTGCGTCTGGACGCCTCGAAAGTGGAGTCTGCTGCGCCGGCTTCCGATACGCTTTTTCCCGAGCCCGGCGGCTCAAAGGAAGATCATGCACGGCTACTCGAACTGCTGGTCGCGCGGCTGGGTGACGAGAACGTGCTGCGGCCCGCGCCGAGTCCCGACCATCGGCCGGAAGTCGCCAACTGCTGGGTGCCGGTGACGCAACCGGTGAAGCCCGCAGTCATACCGGAAGGCTTGCCGAGGCCCACGTGGATGCTCGATACGCCGGTGCGCTTGATAATGCGCCAGCATCGTCCGTTCTATGGCTCGCCGCTGCGCATGGTGTCGCCGGGGGAGCGTATCGAGGCGGGCTGGTTCGACGGCGAACTCGTGACACGCGACTACTTCGTCGCTCAGGCCGACGACCAGAGCTGCTACTGGATTTACCGCGAACGTGTCAGCAGCCGCGACGCCGAAGAAGACCAGCGGTGGTTCCTTCATGGCCTTTTCGGATGACGCGCCATGGATGCCACCTTCAGCATGCTGCCGGCGTATGCCGAGCTTTTCTGCCTCTCCAATTTTTCGTTTCTGCGTGGCGCGTCGCACGCCGAGGAACTCGCTGAGCGCGCCGCGCAACTGGGCTACTCGGCGCTTGCCATTACCGACGAGTGCTCGCTTGCCGGTGTGGTGCGCGCGCACGTCGCGGCGAAAGAAGCGAAGCTGCCGTTTATCGTCGGCTCCTACTTTCGTCTGGTGAACGCCGACGGCTCGCCGGCATTCGGACTCATCCTGCTGGCGAAAAATCGCGAGGGCTACGGCAATCTGTCCGAACTCATCACGCTGGCGCGTACGCGCGCGCCGAAGGGCGAATACCGGCTCACGCCGCAGGACCTGTCGCGACCGGAGAAGGAATACCGGCACCTGCTGGGCCTGCCGGACTGCCTGGCCATTCTCGTGCCGACCTTCCCGGCAAAAGAAGATGTGCTCGATGCCCAGGTCGAATGGCTGGACGAGACCTTTCCCGCACGCGCGTGGGTGGGCCTCGTGCTTCATCAGCGGGCGATGGACGACATTCACCGCGGCGCGGTTGAATTCGTCGCGCGCAACCGGGACGTGCCGGTGGTCGCACTCGGCGAAGTGGTCATGCACGTGCGTTCAAGAAAACCGCTGCAGGACACGATAACCGCCATTCGCGTCGGCAAGCCGGTTCATGAATGCGGATACGAGCTTGCGCCGAATGCGGAGCAGCACCTGCGCTCGCGGCTGCGGCTGGCCAATCTGTATTCGCCGGAGGCACTTGCCGCGACAGTCGACATCGCCGCGCGCTGCACCTTCTCGCTCGACGAACTGCGCTACGAGTATCCCGACGAACTGATACCGCCCGGCTTCACGCCGACCGCCTATCTCCGGCAGGAGACGTACATCGGCGCGCAACGGCGCTTTCCGTCGGGCATTCCGCACCACGTGCAGGAGCAGATCGAGCACGAGCTTGAACTGATTGCCGACCTGCAATATGAACCGTACTTTCTGACGGTCTACGACCTGGTCCGCTTTGCGCGCAGTCAGCACATTTTGTGTCAGGGACGCGGATCGGCGGCCAATTCGGCTGTCTGCTATTGCCTCGGCGTGACGGAAGTCGACCCCGCGCGCGGCAACATGCTTTTCGAGCGCTTCATCTCGAAAGAGCGTGGGGAGCCGCCTGACATCGACGTCGACTTCGAGCATCAGCGGCGCGAAGAAGTGATTCAGTACATCTATCGCAAGTACGGTCGCGACCGCGCGGCGATTGCCGCTGCGGTCTCGACGTATCGGGCGCGTGGCGTCTTGCGCGAAACGGGTAAGGCGCTCGGTGTCGATATGCAGATAGTCGATGCGGTCGCCAAGTCGCATCACTGGTTCGATAACAGTGCGGACCTGCTGAAGCGCTTCGAGGAATGCGGGCTGAACCCGCAAACGCCGCTCATCCGCGCGTGGGCCACGCTCGCCGCGCAACTGTATGGTTTTCCGCGGCACCTGTCGCAGCACTCGGGCGGGTTCGTCATCAGCCGGGGCAAGCTCACGCGCCTCGTTCCCGTTGAGAACGCCGCGATGGCAGAGCGCAGCGTCATCCAATGGGACAAGGACGACCTCCAATCGCTGGGGCTGCTCAAGATCGACGTGCTTGCGCTCGGCATGCTGTCGGCCATTCGGCGCACGCTCGACCTCGTGTCGGAGCAGCGCGGCGAGCGCTTCGAGATGCAGGACATTCCCTCAGAAGACGATGCGACCTACGACATGATTTCCGCCGCCGACACGGTGGGCGTCTTCCAGATCGAGTCGCGCGCACAGATGTCGATGTTGCCGCGCATGCGGCCTCGAACGTTCTACGACCTGGTGATCGAAGTGGCCATCGTGCGGCCGGGTCCGATTCAGGGTGGTGCGGTTCATCCTTATCTGCGCCGTCGCCAGGGCTTTGAGCCGGTCACCTATCCGAGCAAGGATTTGGAGACCGCGCTGGGCCGCACGCTCGGCGTGCCGATTTTTCAGGAGCAGGTGATGCAGGTCGCGATTCTCGCCGCAGGCTTTACGGCGGGCGAGGCCGACCAGTTGCGGCGCGCAATGGCGGCGTGGAAACGCAAGGGTGGTCTCGGCAAATACTATGACCGCATTGTGCTCGGCATGCAGGAGCGGGGCTATGACCTTGCGTTTGCGGAAGCCATCTTCGAACAGATAAAAGGTTTTGGCGAATATGGTTTTCCGGAGAGTCATGCCGCGAGTTTCGCGCTGCTCGTGTATGCGAGCAGCTGGCTCAAATGCCATGAACCCGAGGCATTTCTGGCCGCCATGCTCAACAGTCAGCCCATGGGCTTTTACTCGCCATCGCAACTCGTGCAGGATGCGCAACGGCATGGTGTCAGCGTACTGCCAGTCGATGTGACTATCAGTGGGTGGAACTCGTCTCTTGAGCGTATTGCGGATGCCGCACGGCCTGCGGTGCGTCTGGGTCTGTCGCTGCTACGTGGCATGAAGGAGGGCACAGCCGAGCGGATTGAGAATGCGCGTGCGGTGCGCCCGTTCGCAAGCGCGAAAGACCTCGCGCGTCGCGCGGCGCTCGATCGCCGGGACCTGCATATCCTGGCGGACGCCAATGCACTGGTCTCGCTTGCCGGCAACCGGCGCGAGGCGCTCTGGCAGTCGGTCGCTGCCGTGCCGGACAAGGACATGCTTGCAATCGCGGCCGTCGAGGACGAAACGCCCGAACTCGGCGCGCCCTCCGAAGCACACGACATCGTGGCGGATTACCGCTCAGTGGGTCTGACGCTCGGGCGCCATCCGCTGGAACTGTTACGCCCGCAGTTGCTTGCAAACCGGTTGATGCCGGCTGCGACGCTGCGCACTTATCGCGACGGCCGGCTTGCGCGAGGCTGCGGTCTCGTCACCGTGCGGCAGCGTCCCGGCACCGCGAAAGGCGTGGTGTTCGTGACGATCGAAGACGAAACGGGCAACGTGAACGTCATCGTGTGGCCAAGCCTGCTCGAGAAGCAACGCAAGGAAGCGCTCAGTGCGTCGCTGCTGGCTGTGTATGGAGTATGGCAATGCCAGGGCGAGGTCCGGCATCTGGTCGCACAACGGCTCGTCGATATGTCGCATCTGCTGGGCGGGCTGCATTCCGTTAGCAGGAATTTTTGCTGAGACGTTGGTGCGCTTCGAGCGGTCGTCAACGTTCAGCGCATGCCTGCAGAGCAAAAATCGCGATATCCGGTTCAGGCGGATGTATCGCCGCGCCACGGAAAGGCGGCCAACACCTCGCGTATTGCCGTATCGAACGGCGTGCGGCGGCCGATCCCGAGTTGCTCCAGCCGGTCCGACGCCAGGTGGCAATTATGCGGACGCGGCGTCGCATCGGCCGGCGTGTGTTGCGGCACGAGCCGCGCGTCGAGTTGCAGCGCTTGCGCGAGGCGCATGGCGATCTCGTACTTGGTCATCGGTTCGTCGCCCGACCATTGCACGATGCCGCGAATCGCGTCACCCGCGGCGTGACGCTCGAGCATCTGCCGGATCACAAACGCGACGTCCGGCGTGAAGGTCGGATAGCGGATCGCCCATGCGTCCATGTTGGCCGCCTGGCCCTGCGCCGATGCCGACGCGGCAATGGCAGGCACGAGACTCGTCACGGCGGATTCCGACCAATCGACAATCGGCCCATACAGCAGCGGCAAGCGCAGCACGCAGCCCAGGTCGGTCGTGTCGGTCAACGCCTGCTCGCCGTCCAGCTTGCTGCGCCCATATGCATTGAGCGGCGCCGGTGTGGAATCCGGCCGATAGGGCGGATGAGTGCCGTCGAAAACGTAATCGGTGGAAATGGACAGCGTCCACGCGCCGCGGCGATGCGCGGCGGCGGCGATCGCGCGCACGGCATCCACATTGAGCGCGCGGGCCACTTCCGGCTGACGCTCGCACACATCCGGCCGACGCTCGGCGGCGGCAATCACGAGCGCATCCGGCGCTTCGCGCTCGACAAACTGCTCGACTGCCCGCGGATCCCGGACATCGAGCGTGACGGTGTTCGGCATTGGCCGGCTGAAGGCAGTGCCGACGACTTGCCAGTCCGGCTGAGCCGCCAGTTCGTCGACGACAGCGCGACCGAGCAGGCCAGACGCTCCTATGACTGCGACCTTGAACATGATCCGCGTTCCCCTTAGCTCGCCGCGCCGGGCGACACGCCTTTGACCGTGTAGCCGGCCTCGTCGACCGATTGCGTCGACTCGACCGCGACCCGGCCCGCCACGAGATCTACCTGCACTTGCGCGGCTTCGTCGTGCTCGCGAATAGCGTTGGTGACTGCCGCAACACAATGCTGGCAGCTCATGCCTTCGACCTGGAATTCGGTTTTCATCGGAATTGCCTCGGGGAAATGTCGGTTGCGATGATTGAATTATGCCTTCCTGACCAGATTTAGGTGGCTGACCTTCCCATCATGGGAAGGTGTACGATCGACGCATTGAGTGGGGAAACAGTGATGAACATTGGTGAAGCGGCCCGCGCGTCGGGCGTTACGGCGAAAATGATTCGCTACTACGAAAGCGTCGGCTTGCTCGCGGCGAAATCCCGAACGACTGCCGGCTATCGTGTCTACGGTCCGCAGGAGGTGCATTCACTGCGCTTCATTCGCCAGGCGCGTCGACTGGGCTTTCTTGTGGAAGACATCCGGCGGCTGCTCGCGCTGTGGCACGACCGCACGCGCGCGAGTGCCGAAGTGAAGGCAATCGCGCTGGACCACGTGGCCGAACTCGATCGACGCATCGCCGAACTCACCGATATGCGCGACACGCTGGCGCATCTTGCCAACCATTGTCACGGCGACGACCGTCCGGAATGTCCGATTATCGAGGGGCTTGCGGACGCCGGCATGGTTTCGCCGGAGAGCGGGAACGCTTGCAAGGCGCTTTCGAAGGCGAACGTTAGCGATTAGCGAGGCGGGCTGGCGATTCGTTGCTGTATGCACCTAATGTGTGCGTCAGGTGAGTCTATCTCATACTTTTTGGTCTACGGGCGTTTCTGCCTCTCAATCAAATCAACGTGCTTTATGCACCTAGGGAGTGCGGCATTCCATTTTGGAATGCACATCATGCGAGCATTTCACTGGCGCGGTTGCACCATCAGCCTATAATCCGGGTTAACCCTTTTACGGGAAATCCCTGATGCCCAATCCACCGGGGATTCAATCTGATCCTTGGAGAACATCATGTTTGCATACGTCCTTGAAAAACTGAGCACCTGGTTTGAAACCGCAGAGCGCGACCGCCGTGAAGCGTATCTGGCTTCGTCGTCGGATATCGTCCAGCTCGAACAGCGCATCCGCTCGCTCGAAGCCAACGGCTATTCGCTGTAAGTTTTTAGGCGAGCGTCTTTTGCCGCCACAGTAGTTCAGAAGTAGCTGTTAAGTGTGAGCCCCGTCTTTTGCGGGGCTTTGTCACATCTGGGCGCCGCGTTGTCTTCAAGGCGTCACAAAGCTCGAGATGGCGAATATCGACTAGCGGCGAAGTCCGCGTCGCGGTAAGGTAAAGCGTTTTTCAGCGCAATCCGGCCTTCGCGGCTCAACCGGTCCGCCCCATGTCTTCGACCCATTCGTTCAAATTCTCTCTGACCGCCATTGCAGTTTTGTTTGCCACGGCTTGCGCCGTGTCGAGCGCGTCTGCTGCGTCGAGCAATAGCCGCAAGCCTGTGATCCTCGACTCGCAGAATGGAATTAGCGACGGGCAGAGCGGAACCGTCCTGCAGACAGCGCCGCTGTCGCGGCAGCCCATCGTCGAAGCACAACCTATCGCTACGCCTACCGAACTGGCGCCGAATTCGTCCGTGCCGATCGTCGTCGCGCCGTATATCCAGTTGCCCGTCGGCGGCGGTGGTGTCGCACCGCAACCTCAACCGTATCCTCAGCCGTATCCTCAACCTTATCCCGTGCCTCGGCCCGCTCCGCGTCCGCAATAGCCGACTCGCGCCGATCCTGCCCGTAGATTGCTGCCAGACGTCCGCGCGAGACGCGGCGCAGCGAATTTGCGCGCCCGCGCCTGGCCATTCGGGTTTGGGCGCATGGCGCGCCACCAGTCGGGCGACGACAATCCTCAAGCGGTCTGTGCCGCAAAGTCGCGCCGATAGCGCCCACACGGGCGGCCGGCAACCAGATTGAACGAGAACATACAAAAAGGAGACGTCAAATGCCCAATCACTGGATGCGGCGTGCCGCCGTTTGCGCCACGTTGTTCGCCGTTGTCGCACTTCACGGCGTGGCGTCCGCGAAAGACGTCCCCGAAAAGCCGGCTTTGACAATGGCCGTTGGCGGTCTGCCGGGTCTTTACTACTTGCCGGTGCTCACGGCCCAGCAGTTGGGCTATTTCAAGGACGAGGGTCTCGAGGTCACGCTCGAAGACTTCGCGGGCGGTTCCAAAGCACTCGAAGCAGTAGTGGGCGGCAGCGCGGATATCGGCGCCGGGGCATTCGAGCACACACTATTCATGCAGGCGAAGGGGCAACGCTACCGGGCCTTTGCGTTGATGGGCCGCGCGCCGCAGATCGTCGTCGCCGTATTGACGTCGAAGGCAGACAAGATCAAGACGCTTGCCGATTTCAAAGGCGCAAAGGTCGGCGTGAGCGCGCCGGGGTCATCGACCGATCTCGTGCTGACTGTCGCCTTGCGCAAGGCCGGCGTGCAGAGAAGCGACATTGCGGCGATCGGTGTAGGCAGCGGCGCAACGGTGCTCGCGGCAGTGAGCAACGGTCAGATCGACGCGCTATCCAACGTCGATCCGATGATGACGAAGCTCACACGCGGCGGCGCAATCAAGGTGCTGGTGGATACGCGCACCGTGAAAGGTACGCAGGAAGTGTTCGGCGGAACAATGCCGGCGGCCACACTCTATGCGTCGGAGAGTTTCATTCAGAAATACCCGAAGACGACGCAGGCGCTCGCCAATGCCATCGTGCGCGCGGATCACTGGCTGCAGACCGCGAGCGATGCCGATCTGCTGAAGATGGTGCCGCCGGCCTATCTGCTCAACGATTCCTCGCTCTATGTCGAGGCGTTCCACAATGTGCGGGACGCTTATTCGCCAGACGGCCTGATGCCCGCCGACGGCCCGGAGACTTCGTTGCGCGCACTGGCGTCGTTCGATAACCGGCTCGATCCGAAAAAGATCGACCTGAACGCGACCTATACCAACGACTTCGCCCGCAAGGCCGCGGCACAACTCAAGTGACAGCGCGGCGAGGGGGCGCTATTCGACGATGCGCGGCCTCGCCCGGCGTCAATCGCCGCGATATTCGACCTTGAACTGCGCGGCCTTGTCCTCACCGAGCGCTTTGACCAGCCAGGGCATCTGGTCCTTCAGCAGCTTCGGCAGCGTGTACGGCGGATTCAGGATGAACATGCCGCTGCCATAAAGCCCGAATCCGTCCGTGGGCGGATTGCTCACTGTGAGGCTGACGTGCAGCCAGTTGCGCTCCTGCAGCTTTTTCAACTGGTCGGGAAAGCGTTGTGACTCGAGGCGCTTCACTTGCGGATACCAGACCGCGTAGGTGCCGGTGGGGAAGCGCTTCAGGCTCTCTTCGACGCACCGCAGCGTGCGCGTGTAGTCGCGCTTGTCCTCATACGAAGGATCGAGCAGTATCAGCGCACGGCGCGGCGCTGGCGGGAGCAGTGCGAGAATGCCGTCGAAACCGTCGCCCGCGTACAGCATCGCGCGCCGGCCCGCATCGCGAAAATTGTGACGCAGCACGTCGATCTCAGTGGTGTGCAACTCGAATAAACGCATACGGTCCTGCTCGCGCATCTGGCGCCAGGCGATATACGGCGAGCCGGGATAGAAGCGCAACTGGCCGTCGGGATTGAGCGCGGCGACTTCATCGACATAGTCGGAGAAGAGCGACGGGAGATCGTTGCGCTCCCACAGCCTGGCGATGCCTGTCTGAAACTCGCCGGTCTTGACCGCATAGCCTTCCTGCAGCGAATAGACGCCCGCGCCGGCATGCGTGTCGATATACCAGTAGGCCTTGTCCTTCTGACCGAGGTAGCGCAATAGCTGCAACAAGACCGCGTGTTTGAGAACGTCGGCGTGGTTGCCTGCATGAAAGGCGTGGCGATAGCTGAGCATGATGAGGAGATGCAGAAAGAGGGCGCGCCGTTCCAGGCTGGAGTCGGCGATGCGGATGCATTGCGGCGGCACGCCGGCACAGAACGCCGATGTGCCGCGCGGTCGCGTATTGTACGCGACGCCGCGCGCGGCGCAGTGAGTTGCGGCGGTGCTGCCGTACGCGTTGTCGGATTGCGCGGTACCCTGCGCGACTACCACCACGACTGGGACCACGGCCACAATCTTGCCCCGGCTGTACCCAGACGTCCGACAGAGCGACGTTAGTCGTACACGTCTCCGAAAATACCTTCGATTCTCTCCTTGATCTCCGGCGTGATCTGCTCGGCGACCTCAGCGGATTTCATGTTCTCGCTAATCTGCTCGACGCGCGATGCGCCTGTAATCACCGTGCTGACATGCGGATTCTTGAGAATCCATGCAATCGCAAGCTGGCCGACGGTGCAGCCCAGTTCGTCGGCCACTTCGCCGAGCTTGCCGACCACGTTGTTTTTGCCTGCGTCGGTAACCTGTTTGCGCAGCCAGTCGTAGCCCTGCAACTGGGCGCGGCTGTCGGCAGGCACGCCGTTGCGATACTTGCCGGTGAGCAGGCCGGACGCGAGCGGGCTCCAGGTAGTCAGACCGAGACCGATATCTTCGTAGAGACGCTTGTATTCCTGTTCGACGCGCTTGCGGTGAAACAGGTTGTACTGCGGCTGTTCCATGACCGGCTTGTGCAGATGGTGCCGCTCCGCGATGTCATAAGCGGCGCGGATTTCGTCGGCGCTCCACTCGGACGTGCCCCAGTACAAGGCTTTGCCGCGCGTGATCATGTCGCTCATTGCCCATACGGTTTCCTCGACGGGCGTGTTCGGGTCTGGCCGATGGCAGAAGACCAGATCGACATAGTCGAGTTGCAGACGCTTGAGCGACGAGTCGATTGCGTTCAGCAGATATTTGCGGTTCAGCGTGTGGTACTGATTGGGCGCTTCTTCGAGCCCCCAGAAGAATTTCGTCGACACGACGTAGCTCACGCGTGGCCATGCCAGTTCCTTGAGCGCCTGACCCATGATTTCTTCCGACTTGCCGCCCGCGTACACCTCCGCGTTGTCGAAGAAATTGACCCCCGCATCGCGCGCGGCAGCGAGCGATTCACGCGCCGCGCTATGGTCGACCTGATTGCCGTAGGTAACCCACGAGCCGATGGACAACTCGCTGACCTGCAGTCCCGAGCGGCCTAGACGCCGATAATTCATGCAATTCTCCTCGATAGTGAAGCGACCGGAATCCCGCCAGAACGCCTAGTTTAAATAGATAAGCCGGGGCGTGCTTTTTACCGATCGATTCCACACGGTTCATGCACAATAGCAGCATTGGCCGCAGTGCAACATCGGCCGAACGGTATAGGACAGTGCCTATGCGCGCCTATGCCATTCGGTCTACTTCTCGCTGCGCGCGGCTCGTGGTCTCATTGCTCATCAACTGCATGGAGGTTCTGGATGTCGTCACTGAACACAAATCTGAATGGCAAGGTCGCGGTCGTCACCGGCGCGGCGAGCGGCATCGGCAAGCAGATTGCGTTGACCCTTTCGGCTGCGGGCGCCGCTGTCGCAATTGCCGACCTGAACCAGGCCGGCGCGAATGCCGTCGCTGAAGAAATTACGAAGGGCGGGGGCAAGGCAATCGGCATCGCAATGGACGTCACCAACGAAGACGCGGTGAACCAGGGCATTGACAAAGTAGCGGCAGAGCTCGGTTCGGTCGACATCCTCATTTCCAATGCCGGCATTCAGATCGTCAATCCGATTGAAAACTACTCGTTTTCCGACTGGAAGAAGATGCAAGCCATTCACGTGGACGGGGCGTTCCTGACCACGAAGGCGGCGCTCAAGCACATGTACAAGGACGATCGCGGCGGCATCGTGATCTACATGGGTTCGGTTCACTCGCATGAGGCGTCGCCTCTCAAGTCCGCTTACGTGACGGCCAAGCATGCGCTGCTCGGTCTCGCTCGCGTGCTCGCCAAGGAAGGCGCAAAACACAATGTGCGCTCGCATGTGGTGTGTCCGGGTTTCGTGCGTACGCCGCTCGTCGACAAGCAGATTCCGGAGCAGGCCAAGGAACTGAACATCAGCGAAGAAGAAGTGGTCAAGCGCGTCATGCTGGGCGGTACGGTCGACGGCATTTTCACCACGGTGGAAGACGTCGCGCAAACCGTCCTGTTCCTGTCGACTTTCCCCACCGCTGCACTGACGGGCCAATCGTTTATCGTAAGTCACGGCTGGTACATGCAATAAGGAGGTGCGCATGGCGCAACGCAATCTCAAACGGGCTCGCGTCGGCGCGGCCGGTAATGAGGAAGGCGCAGGCGCCAGCGCGGCGTCTGCATCGGCCCGCGGCAAGCGCGTGCAATTGCCGGCCTATGAAACCATCGCGCTCACACTGCAGGGTGGCGGCGCGCTGGGCGCATATCAGGCCGGCGTTTTTCAGGGGCTTCATGAAGCAGGCGTCGAGCCGAACTGGCTGGCAGGCATTTCTATCGGCGCGTTGAATACGGCGATCATTGCCGGCAATCCGCCGGAAAAGCGGGTCGAACGGCTGCTGCAATTCTGGGAAACCATCTGCCAGCCCGCATTCGGTCTGCCGTTGCCCGCTTTTATCGAGCACGCGTTTTTCAATTCGAGCGACGCAGTGCGTAAAGCTTTCACGGCAACACAGGCCGTTGGCGCGCTCGTGGAAGGACAGAAGGGCTTCTTCGTGCCGCGCTTTCCGCCGCCTTTGCCGACCGTGTCGGGACCGCCGCAAGCGGCCAGCTACTACGACACCGCGCCGCTCAAAGCGACGTTGGAAAGTCTGTGCGACTTCGACCGCATCAACTCGCGGGAAATGCGCGTGTCCGTGGGCGCCGTCAATTGCGGCACGGGAAATTTTGCGTACTTCGACAACACGCAGACCACACTGAGGGCTGAGCACTTCATGGCATCCGGGGCTTTGCCGCCCGGCTTTGCTGCTGTGGAAATCGACGGCCAGTATTACTGGGACGGCGGCTTGATGTCGAACACGCCGCTCTACGAGGTGATTCAAACCACGCCGCGGCGCGACACGCTGGCGTTCCAGGTCGATCTGTGGAGCGCGATCGGGCCGGTGCCCGACAACATCACCGACGTGCAGGGGCGCATGAAAGACATTCAATATTCGAGCCGCACGCGTCTTGTGACCGACATGCTGCAACGCTCACAGCGTTTCCGGCACGTGCTGCGCGAGGTGCTGGACCGGGTCTCGCCGGACCAGCGCGACGATCCATGGTGCAAGCTGGCTGAAGACCTGTCGTGCTCGAAGCGCTACAACGTGATTCATCTCATCTACAGGCAAAAAGAATACGAAGGGCACTACAAGGACTTCCAGTTTGGCCTCTCGACCATGCGGGAGCACTGGGAAAGCGGACTGGCAGACATCCGCCATTCGCTCTCGCAGCCGGATTGGCTCGCCATGCCGGATAACGACGCGGGTTTCGTTACGCACGACATTCATCGCGACTCGCGCTGAAACCATCCGCCAACGCGGAGTCCAGAAACGAGAACGGCGCCCTCAAAGGGGCGCCGTTCTCACATTCGGCTTCAACCGAATCAACCAGAGCGCGCGGGATCGCGCGCCTTGAAACGCTTTACTTCAACACGTGGGCAATCGCGTTGGCCACCACGTCGAGGTTGCGCGTATTCAATGCAGCAACGCAGATGCGGCCCGTGCTGACAGCGTAAATGCCGAACTCTTCGCGCAGACGATCCACTTGCGGCGCGGTCAGGCCTGAGTACGAGAACATGCCGCGCTGCGCATTCACGAAGCTGAAGTCGCGATCCACGCCGCTTGCCTTCAGGCGTTCGACGAGGCCATTGCGCATTGCGCGAATCCGGTCACGCATCCCCGCCAGTTCCGTTTCCCACGTGGCGCGCAGTTCCGGCGACGCGAGCACCGCGGCGACTACCGAACCGCCATGCGTCGGCGGGTTCGAGTAGTTCGTTCGGATCACGCGCTTGAGTTGCGACAACACGCGAGTAGCTTCTTCCTTGCTGCCCGTGATGATGGACAGCGCGCCGATACGCTCCCCGTACAGCGAGAACGACTTGGAGAACGACGACGAGACGAACACGTTCAGTTCAGAGGCCGCGAAGAGTCGCACGGCCGCTGCGTCGGCTTCGA
Source organism: Paraburkholderia sp. 22098 (assembly GCF_052045935.1). Lineage (NCBI taxonomy): Bacteria > Pseudomonadati > Pseudomonadota > Betaproteobacteria > Burkholderiales > Burkholderiaceae > Paraburkholderia > Paraburkholderia sp. 22098. The sequence continues at coordinate 91,212 of NZ_JBQEPV010000002.1, forward strand.
TGTTGTCGCCAAAGCCCTGATAGGCGATGTCGAGGAACGGCACCAGATTGCGCGCCTTGACGACCTCGACGATCTGTTTCCATTGATCGACGGTCAGGTCCACGCCCGTCGGGTTATGGCAGCAGGCGTGCAACACGACAACCGTGCCCGCTGCGTAGCTGTTCAGCGCGCTCAGCATGCCGTCGAAATTGACGCCGTGAGTGTGCGCGTCGTAATACGGATACGACACGACTTCGAAGCCCGCGGCTTCGAACAGTGCGCGGTGGTTTTCCCAGCTCGGGTCGCTGATCGCGACCTTGGCGCTCGGATTCAGACGCTTCAGGAAGTCCGCGCCGATCTTCAGCGCGCCCGTGCCGCCCAGTGCTTGCGCCGTCACGACGCGGCCCGCGGCGATCAGCGGCGAATCGTTGCCGAGCAGCAGCTTTTGCACGGCTGCGTCGTAGGCGGCAATGCCTTCGATAGGCAGATAGCCGCGCGGCAATGCGGCTTCGACACGTGCCTTTTCCGCGTCGCGCACGGCGCGCAGCAGCGGAATCTTGCCTTCTTCGTTGAAATACACGCCAACGCCGAGGTTGACTTTGGTGGGGCGCGTGTCGGCGTTGAAGGCTTCGTTCAGGCCCAGAATCGGGTCGCGGGGAGCAAGTTCGACGGCGGAGAACAGAGACATGGTGGGTGGGCAGCAGTAGTGAAAAGAGGGCAGCTACGAGCATGCGCGACCGTGCCGACTGCGTTTCATGCAAAACGCAAACGCCGGATGATGCAGAACGCGGACAGCCGCAAGCGAGCGCAACTTCGCATTGTAACGAATATACGAACGTTTTTCGGACGAGAACGCCCCTTGGCGGACTTATTTGCTTGAAAAACGGGCAGGCCGTCGCTAAATGTCTAAAACCGCCCGCATGACTCAGCGCTGCCAGCCTACGCAGATCCGCTTGGTCCGTCGCCGGTCCATCTCGATGCAACCCGTTAGAATAGTTTTTTGCCCAAGGCCGCTGCCGCCCCCATGTCCGAACAACATTTGACCGAAGTCGACGACGCGCTCGACGAATCCCGATTCGTCCGCTTCGAAGGCTCGCCGTTCCAGCTTTATCAGCCCTATCCGCCCGCCGGCGACCAGCCAACGGCGATCGAGACGCTCGTCGAAGGCGTCGAGGACGGCCTCTCGTTCCAGACGCTGCTCGGCGTGACGGGGTCGGGCAAGACCTTCACGATGGCCAACACGATCGCGCGGCTCGGCCGTCCGGCCATCGTGTTCGCGCCGAACAAGACGCTCGCTGCGCAGCTTTACTCGGAATTCCGCGAGTTCTTTCCGCGCAATGCCGTCGAGTACTTCGTTTCGTACTACGACTACTATCAGCCGGAAGCCTACGTGCCGCAGCGCGACCTGTTCATCGAGAAAGACTCGTCGATCAACGAACACATCGAGCAGATGCGCCTGTCGGCCACGAAAAGCCTGATGGAGCGGCGCGACGTTGTGATTGTCGCGACCGTGTCGGCTATTTACGGCATCGGTAATCCGTCCGAATACCACCAGATGATTCTCACGCTGCGCACGGGCGACAAGCTCGGCCAGCGCGACATCATCGCGCGGCTCATCGCGATGCAGTACAACCGCAACGAGGCGGACTTCCAGCGCGGCTCGTTCCGCGTCCGAGGCGACACCATCGACATCTTCCCGGCCGAACACGCGGAAATGGCGGTGCGTGTGGAATTATTCGACGACGAAGTCGAAACGTTGCAACTCTTCGACCCGCTCACCGGACGGGTGCGTCAGAAAATTCCGCGTTTTACCGTCTATCCGTCGTCGCATTACGTGACGCCGCGCGACACCGTCGTGCGCGCGGTCGAAACGATCAAGGCCGAACTGCGCGAGCGGCTGGAATTCTTCTATAGCGAAGGCAAGCTGGTCGAAGCACAACGGCTCGAACAGCGCACCCGTTTCGACCTGGAGATGCTGCAGGAGCTCGGTTTCTGCAAGGGCATCGAGAATTATTCGCGGCACTTTTCGGGCGCGGCGCCCGGCGAGCCGCCGCCCACGCTGGTCGATTACCTGCCGTCGGACGCCATCATGCTGCTCGACGAATCGCACGTGCTGATCGGCCAGTTGAACGGCATGTACAACGGCGACCGGGCGCGCAAGGAAAACCTGGTGGACTACGGGTTCCGTCTGCCTTCCGCGCTGGACAACCGGCCGCTGAAATTCAACGAGTTCGAGCGCAAGATGCGCCAGGTCGTGTTCGTGTCGGCCACGCCGGCAGATTACGAAAAGAAGACCTCGGGTCAGGTTGCGGAGCAGCTCGTGCGTCCGACCGGACTCGTCGACCCGGAAATCGAGGTGCGGCCCGCGCGCAGCCAGGTCGACGATGTGCTCGCCGAGATCAACGAGCGCGTCAAGGCGGGCGATCGCGTGCTGGTGACCGTACTGACCAAGCGCATGGCCGAGCAATTGACGGAGTTTCTCAGCGACCATGGTGTCAAGGTGCGCTATCTGCATAGCGACATCGACACGGTGGAGCGCGTCGAGATCATCCGCGACTTGCGGCTCGGCACTTTCGACGTGCTCGTCGGTATCAACCTGCTGCGCGAGGGTCTGGATATTCCCGAAGTGTCGCTCGTCGCGATTCTCGACGCGGACAAGGAAGGCTTTCTGCGCGCCGAGCGCTCGCTGATTCAGACCATCGGCCGGGCGGCGCGCAACGTGAACGGCAAGGCCATTCTGTATGCGGACAAGGTGACGGATTCAATGCGCCGCGCCATTGACGAGACCGAGCGGCGGCGCGCCAAGCAGATTGCGTTCAACCTCGAACGCGGTATTACGCCGCGCGGCGTGGTGAAGCGTATCCGGGACATTATCGACGGCGTGTACAACGTCGACGACGCCCGCGCGGAGCTGAAGGAACAGCAGACGCGCGCCAAATTCGAGGACATGTCCGAAAAGCAGCTTGCCAAGGAGCTCAAGCGCCTCGAAAAACAGATGATGGAGCACGCGAAAAACCTCGAGTTCGAGAAGGCCGCGCAAACCCGCGACCAGTTGGCGTTGCTGCGTCAGCGCGTGTTCGGGGCGAATGTCGGCGACCACGTCTCGGGCGTCGACTAAATCGGCAGGACCATGCAGCGAAGATGGAGCGTGGTTCCGGCGCAAAGGGCGCGGCAATGTGCCGCGCTTCTTTTTGCCGATACGCGGACAAGACCGTAAAGGGAATTGCACGCAGGAAACTGCCCGCCGCTTTACGCCCACACCCTGTTTCTTAAGACATCCTTAAGCCCCTGCTGGCATAAGGCTCGGCGTGCGTCCGTATTTGTTCCAGCAGGCGAGAGATGATAAACTCGACCAATATTGAGAATGGTTCGCATTAACGTTCAATTATGCGATCTGCTTCGGTTCGTCGCCCGACGCACTGTTCCAATGGGATCAAATCGAGTCTGATAAAAACAAGGAGTTTCAATGCGGATTTCTTCATTTGTGCGTGGCGGCATTGCCACGGCTGCGGCGGTGGCGGCTCTTTCGGCAACGGCCGCCGAATATCCGATCGGCAAGCAGCAGATTCAGGGCGGCATGGAAATTGGCGCGGTGTATCTGCAGCCGATCACGATGGAGCCGGAAGGCATGATGCGCAAGGCGTCGGATTCGGACATCCACCTCGAAGCGGACATCCACGCAGTCAAGAACAATCCGACAGGCTTCGCGGAAGGCGACTGGATGCCGTATCTGCAAGTGCGCTACGAACTGACGAAGGTCGGTTCGAAAGAGACGCAGAAGGGCGACATGATGGCGATGGTCGCCAACGACGGCCCGCACTACGGCGACAACGTGAAGCTGCAAGGCCCCGGCAAGTATCACCTGAAGATGATCGTCGAAGCGCCGATGCAAACCGGCCACATGGCGTTTGGTCGCCACGTCGACAAGGAAACCGGCGTGGGTCCGTGGTTCAAGCCGATTACGCTTGAATACGACTTTACGTTCGCCGGCATCGGCAAGAAGGGCGGGTACTGATCTCCACGAATCGTCGCAACTCGTCACCTGGCAGTATGCGAGCACGCTGTGACAGGTGAATGAATGCAGCAGGCGGCGCGCGGACTCCACGCCTCGCGCCGCGTTTTCTGGAAACGCCAATGAGAATCAACCGAAAGATCGCTGTGCTTGCCTCGTCGATTTTGCTGGCGGGCGCGGCGCATGCAGCCGATCTGCCCACGTTCAAGCTCGAAATGAACGACGGCAAGCTGAATCCGGCCCGCATCGAAGTGCCGGCGGGGCAGCGTATCAAGATCGAGGTGCGCAATACCGGCAAGGGCGCGGCCGAGTTCGAAAGCGTCCAGTTGCGCAAGGAAAAAGTCCTCGCGCCGGGCGCGGATTCTTTCGTCGTGATCGCTCCGCTGGAACCCGGCGAGTACAAGTTTTTCGACGATTTCCACCAGCAGGCGCAGGGCGTGATCGTCGCGAAGTAGCAGTGGTTTTTGAGGCGGGCGCGAAGGCTTAGGGCCGCTGCGCTTGCAAGAGCAGTTGCAGAGCAGAAGGGAGTCCTTGATGGGTCAGATTCTATTCATCGTGTGGCGGGAAAGTGTCGAGGCATTGCTGGTCGTCGGCATCCTGTACGCGTGGCTGAAAAATGGCGACGACGATGCGCGCCGCGGTCTGCCGTACCTGTGGGGTGGCGTCGTGGCGGGCCTGATCGCGGCGGTGGCGCTTGGCGCGGCGCTCGTCGGCTTCACCGAGGTGCTCTCCGGCGACGCGCAGGATTATTTCCAGACCGCGATGGTGCTGGTTGCCTGCGTGCTGATCGTGCAAATGGTTCTGTGGATGAAACAGCACGGCCGCTCGCTGAAACGCGACATGGAACGCTCGCTGCAACAAAGCCAGCGCGACTCCAACTGGTGGGGCGTGGCGGTGCTCGTGGCTCTTGCGATCGCCCGCGAAGGCAGCGAGACCGTGATTTTCCTGTACGGCCTCGGCTTCGGTCAGTCCGGTCACGTGGATACCAATCAGATGCTCGCGGTCGTGATCGGCCTCGGTCTCGCATTGCTCACGTTCTACGTGCTGCAACTGGGCGGCAAGTTCTTCTCGTGGCGGCTCTTTTTCCGCGTGACGGAAATCATGCTGCTGTTCCTCGGCGCGGGGCTCTTTCAAACGGGCGTCGATAAACTGATCGACAAGGAATTCCTGCCGACCATCGTCGACCAGATGTGGAACACGTCGGCCGTGCTCGATGATTCGAGCACCTTCGGCTCGCTCGTCGCGACGCTCACCGGTTATCGCGCGCATCCGGCGCTGATGAATCTGATTGCGTACGCGGTGTACTGGGCGGTCGTCTATCTGCTGCTGCGCCGTGCCAACCGCAAGCCGGCGCAACAAGCGGCAGGGCGTGCAGCATGAGTACCGTCATGACCCGCCCGGGGCGTCTCGCCGCGGCCGGGCAGTGGATGCAGCGTCACGGTTCCGCAATCCGCGGCATCCAGTGGGTTGTGGTGACGGTGTACGCGTTGCTGATCCTGGTTCCGGCCGTGATGCCGTTGCCGGATGACAGCGCGCATTTGTGGAACAACCTGACGCTTGCGGCCCAATTCGTGTTCTGGGGTATCTGGTGGCCGTTCGTTCTGCTGTCGATGGTCATGCTCGGCCGCGTCTGGTGCGGCGTGCTGTGTCCCGAAGGCGCGCTCGCGGAATTCGCCAGCAAGCACGGTCGCGGCAAAGCGATTCCGCACTGGATGCGCTGGGGCGGCTGGCCTTTCGTCGCGTTCGGCATCACGACCATCTACGGTCAAATGGTGAGCGTCTACCAGTACCCGAAAGCGGTGCTGCTGGTGCTCGGCGGCTCGACGTTGGCGGCTATTGTCATCGGCCTGCTGTATGGGCGAGAGAAGCGCGTCTGGTGCAAATACCTGTGCCCCGTCAACGGGGTTTTTTCGCTTCTGGCGCGCCTCGCGCCGTTCCACTACAAAGTCGATGAAGATGCATGGCGCCGCTCGTACAAGAACGGCGAACACGGGCATCGCGTGATTCCGATCAATTGCGCGCCGCTCGTGCCGTTGCGCAATATGAAGGGCGCGTCCGACTGCCATATGTGCGGACGTTGCAGCGGCCACCGCGACGCGATTGCGCTCACGTGGCGCGCGCCGTCTTCGGAAGTCGTGCAGCTCGGCGACAAGCAGGCGAATGTGTGGGACACCGCGCTGATCCTGTACGGCCTGCTCGGTATTGCAATTGGCGCATTCCACTGGACGGCTTCGCGCTGGTTCGTCGACCTGAAGATGTTCTTCGCCACGTGGCTCGTCGAACACGACATCACATGGCCGCTCGATACGAACGCGCCGTGGTTCCTGTTCACGCATTACCCGGAACAGAACGACGTGTTCTCGTGGCTCGACGGCACGATGGTGATCGGCTACATCCTCGCGACGGCGCTCGTCTACGGTACTGCGCTGCTCGTTCTGATGACGGGCGCGACGCGCATGCTCGGGCGCTTTAGCGCCGTGCGTCTGCATCACCTGACGCAAGGGCTGATTCCGATCGCAGGCGCGGGCGTGTTCCTTGGTTTGTCGGCCACCACGCTGTCGCTGTTGCGTGCCGAGCATGTGCCGCTGTGGTGGGCATCGGACCTGCGCATCGCGATTCTGGCGATCGCCAATCTGTGGAGCGCATGGCTCGCGTGGCTCGTCACGCGGCGCTACAGCGAGCGCTTCGTTCAACGCGGCCTGGCAATGCTGTGGTTTGCCGCTGCGCTTGCTGTGGTCGACAGCGCCTGGTGGCTGATGTTCTGGGGCTGGGCCTCGAAGTAGGCGGGAATCGGGCCGCTACGCTGCTGAGCGCTCGCGTGCCCAAGCCGCCCGACACAAAAAACAGAAGCCGTGAAGACGATCTCGCGACATCGCGACATCGTCTTCACGGCTTTTTCATTGGCATGACGGTACACGGTATTTCGTGTCCGCATGGGCGGGAACCAAAAAAGCGGCCTGGCTGGCTGCGACGGCTGGCTTGGTGTCTGCACGAAGGGGTCTAGTTCTCACGTGCAAGCCGTCGTGGCTGGCTAATGCCTAACACCTCTCTGGGAGGTGGTCCCCACAATACCCGGTACTGAAATCTCGTTCGTCGTTACTTGGTCAGGATCAGCTTGCCCAAACGAGTGGCGCGCAGTTGATACGTTTCTCCGTTATGCAAAATGCTGATGTGACTATGTCCTTGCAGCAAAGCGTCGCTACGCACCACCCGTTCGGCCGTTTCGCCGGAACCGTTCGCACGCTCGGCAGCAGGCTTGGCGGCGGCCGTTGCCGTCGCTGCTGAAGCCTTCGGACGGCTGGTCAACGCGGCGGCCGGGCGGCGCAGGCTGAGCGTGCTGGTGCGAGTGGTATCGGTCATTCGTCTTCGCTGTTGTTTGATTCGATGGATGAATTCTAAATGATAACCATTCCTATTTACAAGAGGCAGAAATTCATCGGTTGAGACTTTCGATAGGCGCAGCGGAATCGAGCCTAAAGGCGGAGCAGGGGAGAAGGCGCACGGTGTCGCGCAGCGCGGTCCGGCGCCGCCCCGGTCATGTGATTCACTCGGGCGGCGGTGGGATGGTAGACCAGAGGCAGGTCGCTCAATGCAGCGAGCCCGGCTCCTGTTTCGCCTGCACATACTGACGAATCAGCCGCACCGTATCGATGTCGTTCTCGCGGTAAGCCGACTTGACGATCTCCTGCGTCTGCACGGCGTCCTGGTCGTCGGAAACGGGCAGCGTGGTCGCGTATTCGAAGCGCAGGAACAGTTGCAGTTCATCCGGCTGTTCGATCGTCATCGTCAGCGAGCCGCCGACATAGTCCGCCGTCGGCAGGATGTCGTAGCGCACGGCCTGGCTCTCGTGGAGTGTCACGCGATCGCGCACGGTGGCCTGGCCATAGTGCAGTTCCCGCTCGATCGTATTGCCTTCGCGCGAGAGGATCGTGCAGCTGTCGAGTCCGATCACGAACAGTTGCGGCTGTTCGGCGCGCAGCACGAGACCTTCCCATAACTGCTCGCGGGTCATGGAGTCGACAAACGGATTCAACGGGTCGTTGATCTGGATAAGGTGTTCGAAATTCAAGACGACGGCATCCTATGAAAGCGTTGCAAGCGTTGCAAGCGTTGCAGTAACGCGGCCCGGACAGCTTCGCGCGCGTGCCGGGCCGTTCGCAGCGTCACGCGACAGTCAGACCCGATCGGATCGTGATGGAGCGCGTGAGAATCTTGTGAACTGGGCATGCATTGGCAATTTGCAAGAGCCGTTCCCGCTGTTCATCGGACAACTCGCCGAGCAGCGTGATTTTGCGGTCGATGGTCGAGCCCTCGTCGCCCTGTTCGATACCGAGCGTCACATGCACCTCTTCGAGCGGCCAGTCCTTGCGCTGCGCGTACATCTTGAGCGTGACCGACGTGCATGCGCCGAGACTCGACAGCAGCAGCGATACTGGAGCGGGGCCGCGATCGCCGCCGCCGAGCGATTCGGGTTCGTCGGCGAGCCACGTGTGCTTGCCGTCGTCGAGACGGACCTGGTAATTTGTCGAACCGATATGCGCGGTGACGGTGGCTTCTGCCATGCGGGCTCCTGAGCAGGACGGAAAACGCCGCGCGCGGCGGCTCGACGGCGTCAAGACCGGGGCGCGGCAGGAATTGCTATTGTGAACGAAGTCGGCGGCATTTGCGCCGCGAGTGCGCCCCGGCGCGCGCGCTCGGCAAGTTGCTCAGTGGGTGATCGAACCCATACGGCCGGCCTGATAATCGACGACCGCCTGGCGGATTTCGTCTTCTGTATTCATGACGAACGGACCGTAGCGCACGACAGGTTCCTTCAACGGCACGCCCCCGAGCAGCAGTACCTCGAGCGGCTCGGCGCCGGCCGTGAGCGTCACCGAGTCGCCGTCGTTGTTGAACACGACCATCTTGCGCGGGCCGATTTCCTGGCGTGCGTCGCCTTCGCCGTAAAAGCCTGTGCCCGACAAGCCGTATGCGAATACGCGATAGTCAGCCGGCACCGGCTGCCGGATCGTCGCGCCGGGTTGCAACGAAAAGTGCTGGTACAGAATCGGCGTGCGTGTTTCGACTGCGGCTTTCACGCCGAGCGCCTCGCCGGCGATCACCTTCACGCGAACCTTGCCGTCGGCCGAGGTCGCCACCGGAATTGCCGACGACGGCATCTCCTGATAACGCGGCGCGATCATCTTGTCGCGGCGCGGCAGATTCACCCACAGTTGCAACCCATGCACGCGTCCGCCTGTCCGCACAAACGACGGGTCGGGCATCTCGCTATGCACGACGCCCGCGCCCGCAGTCATCCATTGCACGTCGCCGGCATGCAGGGTGCCGGAGTGGCCCGCCGAATCCTTGTGGCCGAACTGGCCTTCGAGCACATAGGTGACCGTTTCAAATCCGCGATGCGGATGGTCGGGCGCGCCTTTGGCCTCGCCGGGCGCGTAGTCGACCGGTCCCATTTCGTCGAGCAGCAGGAACGGATCGAAGTCCATCAGCATGCGCGTGGGAAACGGGCGGTGGACGACGAAACCGCCACCTTCGGTCGTGCGAACGGCAGGATAAGTGCGTTCGATCGTGCGTGTCGCGGTCATCAATGTCACCTCGAAAAATGGGGAATAGCGTTATTTTTGAAACATGGAGCTATTATAGGGACCGTTTTTTCGGGTGCCAGTCGCCGTCACGCAATGGATTGTTCTATTACTGGAACGATGAGATGAAGATCGATTCACACAATCTGAATGACCTGATGTATTTCTCGCAGGTCGTCGAACATGGCGGTTTTTCCGCCGCCGAACGCGTGCTGGGTATCTCCAAGTCGCGGCTGTCGCGCCGCTTGACGGAGCTCGAGGCGTCGCTCGGCGTGAGGCTTTTGCAGCGCTCGACACGCAAGCTCGCGCTCACAGAGGCGGGCCAACTTTTCTACCAGCATTGCCAGGCGATGTTGAGCGAGGCGCAGGCGGCCGTGAACGTCGTGCAGCAACTGCGTTCGTCGCCGCGCGGCACGGTGCGCGTCAGCGTGCCGGTCACGATTTCGCAGACGATACTGTCGACCATCCTGCCGGAATTCATGCATCGCTATCCGGAAGTGCGCGTCGTCATGCGCGTGACCAACCGCGTGGTCGATCTGTTCGAAGATTCGATCGACGTCGCATTGCGCGTGCGCTCCGATCCTCCGGAAAACGCCAATATCGTCGTGCGTCCTCTATGGCGCACGCAGCAGATGCTGGTCGGCGCGCCGAGTCTGTTGCAGCAGAATGCGCCGCCGCTGCAACCAGGTGATCTGTCGCGCTTCGAAACGCTCGACGTACCCACGGGCGACGGACGGCACGTCTACAACCTGATCGCGCCGGACGGCACGCGTCACGTACATGAACACGAGCCGCGTCTCGTCACCGCCGATCTGTTGACGATTCGCGAGGCCGTACTCCGTGGGGTAGGTATCGCTGCGTTGCCGGAGATGATGTACGGCGCCTCGTTGCGCGCGGGCCAGTTGTCGCCGGTTATGCCTGGCTGGACTTTTCCTATGCCGCAGTTGTACGCCGTTTTCGTGTCGCGCCAGGGAATGGTGCCGGCCGTACGCGCTTTCGTCGACTATCTGGTCGAGATGCTTGATCCCGATGAAGGCAAGCACATCATGGGCGAATGCCCGGCGTCCGAAACGCACCAGCAGCCCGTACCCGTGCGTGCGGCGGCCGCTATCGCGTCCTAGCAGATCGCGAGCTTCGCGGCATCGCTTTTAGCATTGAAGCGCGGGCTGTCATGAGTACTTTCAATGGCTATTTGCTTGTGTGCGCGAGCTCATGGGGCTATATTGAAATCCCTTCGCTAAGGAGTCTCTTATGCGAAAACTCATGGCCGCTATCGTAGCCGGCCTGATAGGGCTGACCGCGCTGTCCGTGTCGAGCACGGCTGTCGCATGCGGTGATTCGAGCCAACAGTCTTCGGCTGATGGCAAATGATCCCGCCGCCCGAAGGCGCCAAGCGCGCACAAAAAAAGGCCTTCATCGTTTGATGAAGGCCTTTTACTTTCCAGCCCTTGTTTCATGGGCTTTTCTTCACTTCCGGGTACTGCGCCCCATCGAATCTGGTAAGGTCACTTGCCTTTCGGCTGCGTGACGAAACCGATTTTCGTCAGGCCACCGGCCTGCGCTGCGGACATTACCTGCGCGACCTTTTCGTAAGGCACTTTACGATCTGCATCGAGATGCAATTCGGGTTGCGGATTCGCCTGCGCGGCCTCTGCAATTTTCGCGCTCAGTTCGGCCTCGTCCACTTTTTTGTCGTTCCACAACACGTTACCGTCAGCGTCGACTGCGACCGTGACCTGAGCAGGCTTGGTGTCTTCCTTCTGACTGCTTGCATGCGGCAGATCGATTTTCACCGCATGACGGATCACCGGAATCGTCACCATGAAAACGATCAGGAGAACCAACATCACGTCGACGAGCGGCGTCATGTTGATTTCGTTCATCAGGCCGTCGTCATCGTCGCCGGCGAAGGGGCTCATTGCCATCTATATGCCTCGTCGTTCAGTTGGCGCTTCAGTTGGCGCGAGTCGCGAGACGCAGGCCGTCGCCGCGCTTGGACGACGACAGGCGCGCGCCCGTCACGAAGAATGCGTGCAAGCCGTGCGCGAAACGGCTCAGCTTGGCGACGATCGCCTTGTTGGCACGCGTCAGTGCGTTGTAGCCCAGCACGGCCGGAATTGCAACGAAGAGACCGAATGCGGTCATGATCAGCGCTTCGCCTACCGGGCCCGCCACCTGGTCGATCGATGACTGGCCGCTCGCGCCGATTGCCAGCAGCGCGTGATAAATGCCCCACACCGTGCCGAAGAGACCCACGAACGGCGCCGTGCTGCCGATCGACGCGAGAATTGCGAGTCCGCTCTGCATGCGCGCAACGCTTTCGTCCATCGTGTCCTTCAAACAGCGCGTGACCCAATCCGACACGTCCATGCGGTCGTGCAGATGCGGCTGCGTCTGGTGATGATGATCGGCCGCTTCCTGGCCCGACAGCGCGAGCGCGAGGAACGGATTGTCATGCGGCGTCGACGATCCGGCGCCGAGCTTTTTCACGCCGTCAGCGAGATCGTCGGAATGCCAGAATGCCTGCTCGGCGTTCTTCGTGAGGCGGTTCAAACGCATCACGTTCCAGCCTTTGATGACGATCACGCTCCACGACATCACTGACATCACCAGCAGCGCGAGCGCGATGCCGCGCGTGACGAAATCCCCTTGCGCCCACACGTGCGCCAATCCGTAGTTTTGCATTGCAATTCCTTTTTTTTGAAATCCGCTTCAATCTTCGAGATTGAAGTTGTAAGGCTGGGTGTACGCGGCCCGAACGGGTTGGCCGTCTTCGAGATAGGGTTTGCATGCGCTCGAATGCGCGGCGGCTAGCGCGGCGTCGTCGAGCCGGCTGAAGCCGCTGCTTTTCTTCAGCTCGATGTTCTCGAGCTTGCCGGTCAGGCCCACCACGAACTTGACGTACGCGGTGCCGCTTTCCCCGCGGCGGCGCGAGAGGGCCGGGTAGTCCGGCTTCGCAATGTTGCAGTCGAGGTGCGAGACATTTTTCGGCGCGGTGATTTCCATTGTCTGACGCCCGATTGCCGGAGCAGCCGGTGCCGGGGGCGCCGCCGGGACGGGCGGTGCGGCCGGCGTCGGTTCGGCGGCCGCCACGGGCGTTGGCGAAGGCGCGGGCGCCTCGTGAAGCGGCGCTGGCGTTGGCTTCGTAGGCGTCGGCTTGGGCTGCACCTTCGGCTTGCTGCGAACCGGCGGCGCCGGCGTGGGCGGGGGCGGCGCGACCGATTGCATCGCGACCGGCGCGGCAACCGGCGCCGGCGGCAGCAACTGCGCAGTCATCACGCGCGACTCGATGGTTGCCTCGACCGGATCGTGACGCAGCGTCAGGACGACGGCCAGCAGCGCGACGTGAACCGCCGCTACCATGGCGGTCGCCGTCAGGACGCGGGAATTCATTCGGGGGGACGAAGCCGGTGCGGCACCGGCTAAAGCGGTATGCGAAGCCTGCATGTTAGCGTGGCGGCGCGCTGTCGAGGGAGCGCGGCTGACAAAACATCGTCATGTTCGGAAGATCACCAGCGAAATACACATTGTGGTCACGAAACCAATCAGCAATTCCATCTCGAACTCCATTAATGGGTGAGCGGGTAGCTGGCTGGCAGGGATACTGGCTTGCTGACGGCAGTGCGATTAACTGAAAAGCGTTGAATCGGCACCAGAAAACAGGGAGCAACGGCTAACGATACGGAGCAGGCACTCAGACGTGCCTCACGTCCTCGCGCCAGGTTTCGAAGGGTACGTTACGCCGCCTTGCGCTCGTAAAACATCATGGGCACAGCTTGCGGTTGATGCTCGAAGCCGCAGCGGCTTGCGCACACGCCGCTTTGCATCATCACGTCGCGCACCGAATCCGCGCACTTGCCGCAGCAGGACGCAACGCCGAGCTCGAATTGCAGCTCGTCGAACGAATCGACGCCTTCCGCGATCGAGGCACGGATCTTTCGGTCAGAAACAGACTTGCAGACACAGACAATCATGGCAGGGCGTCATAGCTAACGTTAATGCGAATTATTATCATTATGTCTGAGCCGTTTGGCAAGCGTCCCACGCGGTTTTTTGTAACAAAACCAGACTCTTAGAAGGGTTTCGACTATGCAGACGGCGGCTAGAGAGCCGCGTACGCCCCCGCCAAACGCCATCGAAGGCACGCATAAAAGCGCCAGAAAGGCTCTGGAACGGGCGCCCGGGGAGGCTTTCAGGCAGGTTGCGAGGACGGTGCGGTACGGCGCGAAGGAATAAGTACGCGCTCAACTTGCGCGTCGATTTCCAGCAGCGTGGCGACAAGTTGCCGCAGATGCGTGCCGTCGCCGGTGGAATAGAAGCGCGGCAGCGCGGCGTCCGCCGTTTGCGGCGCTGCGCGCACGCCGTGTTGTTCGAGCACGCGCTCCAGCTGGCGAGCAATAGCCACGCTGGTGTCGATAAGCGCGAGCCGGTCGCCGACGATGTCGCGAATCGCGGCGTCGAAGAATGGATAGTGCGTGCAGCCAAGCACCAGCGTGTCGGCGCCCGCGTCCAGCATCGGCTGAAGATAGCCGCGCAGCAGCGCGCGCAGTTCCGCCGAACCGACGTCGCAGCGCTCGACCGCCTGCACGAGCCCGTGACCGGGCTGGCACAGAAAGCGGCAATCCGCGGCGTAGCGTTCCAGCAGCGCCTGAAAGCGCGCGCTGCGCAACGTGACTTGCGTGGCGAGCACGCCGGCGACTCGCGTTTTCGATTGCAACGCGGCGGGCTTGATGCCCGGCTCGACACCGACGAGCGGAATGGACAGTTTCTCGCGAACCAGCGCGATGGACTGCGCGGTCGCCGTATTGCAGGCCACGACGAGCGCTTTCGCGCCCTGTTTGACGAGCCACTCGCCGATAGCCAGCGTGCGGTCGGCGATGAAGTCGTCGTCGCGCTCGCCATACGGCGCATAAAGCGAATCGGCGACGTAGAGCAACGCCTCGTCAGGCAACTGCGCCCGAACCGCTCGCAACACCGACAGCCCGCCGAGGCCCGAGTCGAAAATGCCGACGGGCGCCCGCGAATCCGCGCTCAGGGAGCCAATTGATGCGTTCAGAGACGACGATTGTTCGGGCATAAGCGATCGGGGCGGCCGGCGCGGCGTTCAGGAAAAGCAGGGGAAGCAGGGAAAAAGCGAAGCGAGCAAGTATATCGCCAACGCGGCGCATGCTATCCCGTATGAGCCGGGACCTGCGCCAGCGCTTGAGCGTACCCGGCGGACCCGCGCGATCCGATCAGGACTCCACCGAACCCATGGCGGTTTGCTGGTAGTTCTGAATGCCGACCTTGTCGATCAGGTCGAGTTGCGTTTCGAGCCAGTCGATGTGCTCTTCTGTGTCGTCGAGAATCTTCACGAAGATTTCACGCGAGATGAAATCGCGAACCGATTCGCAATACGCAATGGCTTCCTTGCAGGTGCTCTGCGAGATCTGCTCAAGCTTCAAATCGCATTCGAGAATTTCTTTCGTTTCCTCGCCGATCAGCAGTTTGTGCAGATCTTGCAGGTTCGGCAGACCGTCGAGCATGAAAACGCGTTCGATCAGCCAGTCGGCATGCTTCATTTCGCCGATCGACTCATCGTATTCATGCTTGCCGAGTTTCTCGAGGCCCCAATGCTTATACATCCGCGCGTGCAGGAAATACTGGTTGATCGCGGTCAGCTCGTTTTTCAACTGCGCGTTGAGGTACTCGATAACTTTTGTGTCGCCTTGCATGATCTTTCCTTTTTCGGGGGACTTCAATTTTCCAACAACAATAAACGCCATGCCTTAAAAAGCCAAGAGAACAGAACATCTTTCGACGTCGGTCCCGGCATGCGCGTAATACGGGGCATCCATGAAAAAAGCCGGGACCGTGGCCCCGGCTTCTCAAGACACGCTATGCGCGTCGGCGGCGAATCAGACGGTTGCGACGGGAATCTTGCCGATCTTTGCCTGCCATTCCTTCGGGCCGGTCTGGTGCACCGAGGTGCCGCTCGAATCGACTGCCACTGTAACCGGCATGTCCTGCACGTCGAACTCGTAAATCGCTTCCATGCCGAGGTCTTCGAATGCCAGCACCTTTGCGCTGCGAATCGCCTTCGACACCAGGTAAGCCGCGCCGCCCACGGCCATCAGATACGCGGCCTTGTGCTTCCTGATTGCCTCGATCGCGACCGGTCCGCGCTCGGCCTTGCCGATCATCGAGATGAGACCCGTTTGCGACAGCATGGTCTCGGTGAACTTGTCCATGCGGGTTGCCGTGGTCGGCCCTGCGGGGCCGACAGCTTCGTCGCGCACCGGATCGACCGGGCCGACGTAGTAGATCACGCGGTTCGTGAAGTCGACCGGCAGCTTCTCTCCCTTGGCCAGCATGTCCGCGATGCGCTTGTGCGCGGCGTCGCGGCCCGTCAGCATCTTGCCCGACAGCAGCAGCGTCTGGCCCGGCTTCCACGAAGCGACTTCTTCCGGCGTCAGAGTGTTCAGATCGACGCGCTTGCTGGTCTCCGTGTTCGGTTCCCATTGCACCTTCGGCCATGCATCGAGCGACGGCGCTTCGAGCTTGGCGACGCCCGAGCCGTCGAGCGTGAAGTGCGCGTGACGCGTGGCCGCGCAGTTCGGGATGATCGCAACCGGCTTGGACGCGGCGTGCGTCGGGGCGGCCATGATCTTCACGTCGAGCACCGTGGCAAGGCCGCCCAGGCCTTGCGCGCCGATGCCGAGCGCATTGACCTTCTCGTGCAGTTCGACGCGCAGTTCCTCGATCCAGTCTTTCGGGCCGCGTGCGATTACGTCCTGAATGTCGATCGGGTCCATCAGCGATTCTTTTGCCATCACCATGGCTTTCTCGGCCGTGCCGCCGATGCCGATGCCGAGCATGCCCGGCGGGCACCAACCCGCGCCCATGGTCGGCACCGTCTTAAGAATCCAGTCGACGATGGAGTCCGACGGATTCAGCATCGCGAACTTCGACTTGTTTTCCGAGCCGCCGCCCTTGGCCGCGACTTGCACGTCGACCTTATCGCCCGGCACGATCTCGTAGTGAATCACGGCCGGCGTGTTGTCTTTCGTGTTCTTGCGCGCGCCTTCGGGCGGGCTCACGATCGACGCGCGCAGCACATTGTCCGGGTTCAGGTAACCGCGGCGCACGCCTTCGTTGATCATGTCGGTGACGCCCATCGTCGCACCGTCCCAACGCACGTCCATGCCGACCTTCACGAACACTGTGACGATGCCCGTGTCCTGACAGATCGGACGCTTGCCTTCGGCGCACATGCGGCTGTTGGTGAGAATCTGCGCAATCGCATCTTTCGCGGCCGGGCTCTGTTCGAGTTCGTACGCGCGGCCCAGGGCCTGGATGTAGTCGAGCGGATGGTAGTAGCTGATGTATTGCAACGAATCAGCAATGCTCTGAATCAGATCTTCCTGTTTGATGACGGTCATGGCTAAGCTCGGTGGGGACGGTAGCGCTTTTTTCTGTTCGCAGGCTGTGCGGTCAGTCGTGCGCTTTCAGGGGAGTGGAACCGCTGGAACCCAGCGGCTGCAGATCCGCGGGTTCCTGAAAATGAGTCGGATGCGTGTGCGTGGTCAGCCGGTCGACCAGGGCCATGATCAGTGCCGAGACGAGGAACGCGACGTGGATGATGACCTGCCACATGATGGTGTGCGTCGAGTTCTGGTCCGGGCTGATAAACGTTTTCAGCAGATGGATCGACGAGATGCTGATGAGCGCCATGGCGAGCTTCACTTTCAGCACGCCGGCGTTCACGTGGTCGAGCCATTCGGGCTCGTCGGGATGGCCTTCCACACCGAGGCGCGACACGAACGTTTCATACCCGCCGATGATCACCATGATCAGCAGGTTCGAAATCATGACCACGTCGATCAGACCGAGCACGACCAGCATGATGTTGGTTTCGTCGAGCGTCATCGACGCTGTAACGAGATGCCAGACTTCCTTCAGGAACAGCACGACGTACACGGCCTGCGCGACGATCAACCCGAGATACAGCGGCACCTGCAGCCAGCGGCTCATGAAGATGACGACAGGCAGCGGGCGCATGGGTCGGCGTTGGCGCGGGGAATTGATTCGCGAAGCGGACATAGACAGAAATCGGATCGAACGCAGGTGACGGAACGTGGAGCAAATGAGCCCGACAGCGTGCGAATCACGCGCGCGGATCGGCACGGAAAGCGAAGTGCGCAAGGCGCGGTACGGGCGCGAGGCGAGCCCATTCTGGGCCGGCAGCGGCCCGGCAACGCTGGCATCAGCGCGCGCTATTGTACAGCGTTGGGCGAATTTGCTGCGGCGCGGCGGGCACGGTCGAGGCCCAACGCTTAGGATGCAACCGGCGGCACGCGCTTCACTTTCAGACTCGCGAGTCCAATGCCCGCAATCACGCACGCAAGCGCGACGCCGTGCGCAAGCGTCGGACGCTCGCCGAGAAACGCAATGCCGTAGATGGCCGCGGCAACCGGCAGCACGGCGCTGAATACGCCCGCAAGACTGCCGGGCACGTGCCGGATACCTTTCATCCAGAGCCAGAAGGAAAAGATGCTTGCGGACAGTCCATACCACAGCACCAGTGTCCACACGCCAGGCGGCACCGCGCGATAGTCGAAATCGACGAGCGCTGTCGCGCCGAACGGCAGCATCAACAGCAGGCCGAACAGATGCGTGTATGCACAGATGTCGATAGGTGCGAGCGTTTGCGTGAGGCGCCGCGACAGGATGATGTAGAGCGACTCGCAGCACACTGCGCCGAGCACCATCAGGTTGCCCGTGAACGAAGTCTCGCCGTGCGCGCCCGCATCGACATGCGCGAGATTGATGACCACCACGCCCGCAATGGCCAATGCAATCGATGCAAGCGCGCGTCCATTGGGACGCTCCTTGAGAATAAGCCAGGACAGCAGCGCGACGACGGCCGGAATGGTGCTCGTGATGACGCCCGCCGCCACCGCACTCGTGCGCTGCACGCCGTTGAGCATGAGTAGCGTAAACCCGAAGGTGCCGAAGAGCGCCTGCAGAAACAGATTGAGCCATTCATCGCGCTTTACGTGACGCAGTTTCGCGATGCGCAAAAGCGGCCACAGCACGGCCATAGCGATCACGAAGCGCAGCAGCGCGAACAGCGGAACGGGGACGAATTGGACAATCGATTTACCGATGCCGACATTGCTGCCGACGAGCAGCATCGAACTGATAAGGAGCAGGGCGTAGCGATTCAAACTGGAATCCGGGCAGCTAGTTCAGTTAGCATTGTATTAGGGCTCGCAAAGCAACGTGAGGGAAGCAGGCGTAACGAAGGTGACCTGCATGGCGTGCGCGAACGGCGCAGCATGGAAGGCTCGCTGAAAGCGTCGTACGAATCGCGTAAGGGTTTGTGCGGGCAAGCCGATGCCGCTCGCGTAAGTGGCCGGTAAGTTGCACCGCTTATGGTTGAACATGAGAGCGGACGTTGTCCCGCCTGCGTTTATGTTGCGTTGCGACATGACGCAGGCTGACGGAAGCGGTCCGTGGCGCAGCGACCTCGCACGGTCGGTGCGCGAGGCGGGAGACACGCGCCTGCAATCGCGTCTGATTGCGGCGTCCACATGACACGGCGCGCGAACGGTGCGCCGGCACAGGTTTTACGTTTCATCTTCACCAAGGGGTTGTCGATGTCTGCGATTGAATCGGTTCTTCAGGAACGCCGTGTTTTCCCGCCCTCCGCCGAAGCAGCGGCCGGCGCCACGATCTCCGGCATGGACGCTTACCATGCGCTGACCGCCGAGGCGGAACGAGATTACGAAGGCTTCTGGGGGCGCCTCGCTCGCGAGACGCTAAGCTGGAACAAACCCTTCACGAAAGTGCTCGACGAATCGAAAGCGCCGTTCTACACGTGGTTCGAAGACGGCCAGCTGAATGCGTCCTACAACAGCATCGACCGTCATGTGGAAGCGGGCAACGGCGAGCGCGTCGCGATCGTTTTCGAAGCCGACGACGGCACCGTCACCAACGTTACGTATCAGGATCTGCTGCAACGTGTGTCGCGCTTTGCGAACGCGCTGAAAACGCGCGGCGTGAAGAAGGGCGACCGCGTGGTGATCTATATGCCGATGTCGATCGAAGGCATTGTCGCGATGCAGGCATGCGCGCGGATCGGTGCGACGCACTCGGTGGTGTTCGGCGGCTTCTCGTCGAAGTCGCTCAACGAACGGCTCGTCGACGTGGGCGCAGTCGCACTCGTCACGTCGGACGAACAGATGCGCGGCGGCAAGGCGCTGCCGTTGAAGAACATCGCCGACGAAGCGCTCGCAATGGGCGGCTGCGAAGCCGTCAAGAGCGTGATCGTCTACCAGCGCACCGGCGGCAAGATTGCGTGGAACGAAAGCCGCGATCTGTGGATGCATGAGATCTCGCAAGCCGAGTCGGATCAATGCGCGCCCGAGTGGGTCGGTGCCGAGCATCCGCTTTTCATTCTCTATACATCGGGTTCGACGGGCAAGCCGAAGGGCGTTCAGCACAGCACGGGCGGCTATCTGCTGTGGGCCGCGCAGACCATGAAGTGGACCTTCGACTGGAAGTCCAGCGACGTGTTCTGGTGTACCGCGGACATCGGCTGGATCACGGGTCACAGCTACATCACTTATGGTCCGCTGACGCTCGGCGGCACCCAGGTCGTGTTCGAAGGTGTGCCGACCTATCCGAACGCCGGCCGCTTCTGGGACATGATCGCGAAGCACAAGGTCACGCTGTTCTATACCGCGCCGACCGCGATCCGCTCGCTGATCAAGGCCGCGGAAGCCGATGCGAAAGTGCATCCAAAGAGCTACGACCTGTCGACGCTGCGCATCATCGGTACGGTCGGCGAGCCGATCAATCCGGAAGCGTGGGTGTGGTATTACGAGAACGTCGGCGGCGGGCGCTGCCCGATTGTCGATACGTGGTGGCAAACGGAAACCGGCGGCCACATGATCACGCCGCTACCGGGCGCAACGCCGCTCGTGCCGGGCTCGTGCACGCTGCCGTTGCCGGGCATCATGGCGGCGGTCGTCGACGAAACCGGTCAGGACGTGCCGAACGGGCAGGGCGGCATTCTGGTGGTGAAGCGGCCTTGGCCTTCCATGTTGCGTAACGTGTGGGGCGATCCGGACCGTTACAAGAAGAGCTATTTCCCCGAGGAACTCGGCGGCAAGCTTTATCTCGCCGGCGACGGCGCGGTGCGCGACAAGGACACCGGCTACTTCACGATCATGGGCCGTATCGACGATGTGCTCAATGTGTCGGGTCACCGTCTAGGCACGATGGAGATCGAATCGGCGCTGGTGTCGAACCCGATCGTCGCGGAGGCCGCCGTGGTCGGCCGGCCAGATGCAACGACCGGCGAGGCGGTATGCGCGTTCGTCGTGTTGAAGCGCGCGCGTCCGGAAGGCGAGGAGGCGGTCAAGCTTGCCAACGAATTGCGCAACTGGGTCGGCAAGGAGATCGGTCCGATCGCGAAGCCGAAGGACATCCGCTTCGGCGAGAATCTGCCGAAGACGCGCTCAGGCAAGATCATGCGCCGTCTGTTGCGTTCGCTTGCAAAGGGCGAGGAAATCACGCAAGACGTGTCGACGCTGGAGAACCCGGCGATCCTCGATCAGCTCGGCGAGTCGCTTTAAAAAGCATGCGTCTGCCGGCACGTTGCAGATGAAAAGGCAGGGGCGTATCGGACGATGCGCTCCTCGCCGAATGCCTGATCAGCCCTCGGGCGGACAATCCCGATTGCCTGCGCGGTGCCTTTTTGATACATAGGCGCATGGCCGCGCCTCACCACTCCTCTCACGCTGCGCAGAACCCCGCGCCCGAACCGCCGGCGGTGTCGGCGGCGCTTGCTCGCGCACATCAGAAGTACTGGCGCTTCAATCTCGCGCTCATCGCGGCGTTGATGTCGGTGGGCTTCGCCGTATCGTTCCTGTTGCCGCTCGCGGCACCCGCTCTTGCGCATCTGCGTTTTGCCGGCTTCAGGTTGCCGTTTTACTTCGGCGCACAGGGCGCGATCCTGATGTATCTCGCGCTGATCGTCGTGTATATCGTGTCCATGCAGCGCGCCGACCGCCACTTGCAACGCGCGTTCGAGGCCGACGCTCATACTGCTGCCGACACCGGTGCCGCTTCAGGCGCAGGTGTGGCCGCAAGCCCGGCTGCCGCCGATGCCGCCGATGCCGGCGTGCGCGGGAACCTGATCCGATGAAGCTGACGAACAGGCTGGTTCGCTCATATGCGTTTTACACGCTTGGCTTCCTGCTGTTCATCTATGTGATGTGGCGCATTGAGCGCACGACCGGGCCGGGCATGTGGATCGGCTATGTGTTCCTGTTCGTGCCGATTGCCGTGTACGCGGTGATCGGCTTGCTGTCGCGCACGTCGGATCTCGTCGAATACTACGTAGCGGGACGGCGCGTGCCGTCCGCGTTCAACGGCATGGCGACGGCGGCGGACTGGCTTTCGGCGGCTTCGTTCATCGGCCTCGCCGGGTCGATCTACGCAACCGGCTACGACGGCCTGGCCTATCTGATGGGCTGGACGGGCGGCTATTGCCTCGTTGCGTTTTTGCTCGCGCCATACGTGCGCAAGCTCGCGCGCTACACGATTCCCGATTTCCTCGGCACGCGTTTTTCGAGCAACGCCGTGCGCGGCCTCGCGGCGTTGTCGGCGATTCTGTGTTCGTTCGTTTATCTGGTTGCGCAGATTCAGGGCGTCGGCCTGATTGCGACACGCTTCATTGGTGTCGACTTTGCCGTGGGCATTTTCTGCGGACTCGCGGGGATTCTCGTGTGTTCGTTTCTCGGCGGCATGCGCGCGGTGACGTGGACCCAGGTTGCGCAATACATCATTCTGATTTCGGCGATCCTGATTCCCGTTTCGATGATCGCGCATAAGGACGGGCTCGGCTGGGTACCGCAACTGAGTTACGGCCGGTTGATGGAGCGTATGGAGAGCCTCGAGAAACAGGTGCGCGACGAGCCGCTCGAGCAGACCGTGCGCGACGATTATCGCCGCCGGGCCGCGCTGATGCAGCAGCGGCTCGACATGCTGCCGCATTCATTCGTCGCGCAGAAGCTGAAGCTCACACAGGAGGTGGCGGATCTGCGCCGCCGCAATGGTCCGCTGCGCGAGATCAAGGAGCGCGAGAAAGCGCTCGAGCAGTTTCCACGCGATGCCGCTGCCGCGCAGATCGTTTGGAGCCAGCAGCGAGACGAGATGCTGATGCGTGCTGCCGCGCCGCTGCCGATGCACGAGCCGTTCCCCGCGGCGAGCGATGACGACCGGCGCATGCACGAGCGCAACTTTCTTTCGCTTCTGCTGTGTCTGTCGCTCGGCACGGCGAGCTTGCCGCATATTCTGACGCGCTACAACACGACGACGTCGGTCGCGTCCGCGCGACGCTCGGTCGGCTGGACGCTCTTTTTCGTCGCGCTGTTTTATGTGACCGTGCCGGTGCTTGCGGTACTGATCAAGTACGAGATGTTGACGAGCCTCGTGGGTCATCACTTTTCCGATCTGCCGCAATGGCTCACACAATGGCGCAAGGTCGAGCCGAGCCTGATCACGCTCGCGGACACCAATGGCGACGGCATCGTGCGATGGAGCGAGATTCAGATGCAGCCCGACATGGTGGTGCTTGCCGCGCCGGAGATCGCGGGATTGCCGTATGTGATGTCTGGCCTGATCGCGGCGGGCGCATTGGCCGCGGCGCTTTCGACGGCTGACGGTTTGCTGCTGACGATTGCGAACGCCTTATCGCACGACGTGTATTACCACATGGTCGACCCGGGCGCGTCGAGTCAGCGGCGCGTGACCATTTCGAAGATTCTGCTGCTCGGAGTGGCGCTGTTTGCGTCGTATGTGGCGTCGCTCAACACGGGCAACATTCTGTTTCTGGTCGGCGCGGCATTTTCACTGGCGGCGTCGAGCCTGTTTCCGGTGCTGGTGCTGGGCGTGTTCTGGAAGCGCACGACGCGGCTCGGCGCGGTGGCCGGCATGCTGGCGGGGCTACTCGTGTGCATCTACTACATTGTTTCGACCTATCCCTTCTTCGCGCAGATGACGGGCTTTGCGGGGCCGCGGTGGTTCGGCATCGAACCGATCAGTTCGGGCGTGTTCGGCGTGCCGGCGGGCTTTCTGGTGGCGATCGGCGTAAGCCTTTTCGACCGCAAACCGGATGCTTATACGACGGCGCTGGTGGACTATATCCGTCATCCGTAGAGCGGTTTGCGCGAGGGTGTAGCGGACGGCTCGAAGTTTGCTATAATTCGGCTCCCCGCCGGAGAGATGGATGAGCGGTTTAAGTCGCACGCCTGGAAAGCGTGTATAGGTTAATAGCCTATCCGGGGTTCGAATCCCCGTCTCTCCGCCAGAATACCTTTGTGCCTATAAATGACTGATTTATAAGGCCGTATCGTGTTGGCGAATTCTCGCTAACCACACAATCTACACGCATTCCCACCACATGTAGGCGGTCGTCAGGAGACGGTTCGTGAGCCAATCAGCGTCCTTTCTGGATGAAGTTGAGCTGCTACAGAACATCCTTGTGTCACACGCGACTAACGGCCCTACGTACGATGGCGACTATGTGACACTGAGGGCCTCCCTACTGGCGCGCGCGGACTATGCGCCACTTGTTCCGAGATTCGTGCGTACCTGTCGCGACCTGAGCCAGTTCTGGCAATTCATAAAACACAAGTTTCCGAGTTACGCAGAGCGGCGGTTGTTTTTGTGGGATGAGTTCAGGCCTCTCCTGGAGCGAATCGAAGGGGCCGGGACGAGTCCCGCCGACTCGGCAGTTACTGCGGCCATCGAGAAGTTCGATAGCGAGCATGTGCTGGCTGCATGGAACAAGGCATTGGAGAGGAAGCAGGCGGACCCAGAGGGTGCGATAACGATGGCGCGTACTCTTCTTGAGAGCATGTGTAAGCATATTCTCGACGAGCGCGACGTATCTTACGGGGAATCGCCTGACCTGCCGGAACTCTACAGGCTCACATCTAAGGCATTGAACTTGGCTCCCAGTCAGCACACTGAGTGAGTCTTTAGGCAGATCTTGGGCGGCTGTCAGTCGGTGGTGGAAGGGCTGGGTGCCCTCCGAAACAGGCTTAGCGATGCGCACGGCACAGGCAAGCGCGCAGTAAAGCCCGCAGCAAGGCATGCTGAACTCGCAGTGAACCTGTCGGGGGCACTAGCCCTCTACCTGTTGGCCACACTAGAAGCCATGGGCCAGACTCCATCTGGGCAATAAGGCCGAAGTAGGTAGTCTGCCAGGTCATTGGTAAGTGCCATACGTCCTCAGCTATTCCTTTCCATCCGCCTATCCGCGGAGGAAAGAGGCAGGCCGTTTCTGGGTAGAACGATTCGCCAATGTCGTCGTGAACCACGTTCACAGAGTCCGAGGCTGCCTTCCTGAAGCTTGTCCGTTTTGCTCCCTTTGCACTTAACTATTTGTTATTGCACGTGACTGCTTACGGTGTAGTCATTGTCTGTCGACATCGACCGACACGCCGACCTGTTGAGCGGCTTTTTGTTGACAAGGATGATACGCATACCGAATTAATGCATCGTGATTATCCCACCGAAATGCGAGCGGAAAAATACTGTCTCACGTCGCCAAACACCAGCACGTCACCTGTTTTCAGAGTTGTCCGATATGGCGGTCAGCGCGTCATGCGAGGTAATGCCTTGTCGCGTCAGCGGGCCAGGTTCCGCGCAATGCGGAGGAGTGACTTAACCAGGACAGGAGACTAAAAATGCCGGAACAGCAGGAAAACCAAACGACAAGCCTGTTTGCAATTATTGGTACTCGCACCGGGCGCTGCGGATACGCGAGCCGGGTACTGACCAGCGCCGAGTATGCAGGCAAGGCATGCGCTCGCGTCGGAGAAATCGACGCGTATGACGACGGGAGACAAACCAGCATTATCGACGGCGCCGCCTATGCCGCTACATGGGAGGTTAAGCCGCTTGCGCTGATCGGTTCGCGCCTAAGCAACGGCGAAATGACTCCCGTCCTGTTCGACCGCGGATACGCGCCGCCTGCCGCTGAGTCTGCCAGTGCGAGAGGCGACACCCATGCGTAAGGCGCTCGTCGTGCAAGGCAGCCCCACGACGACAGGTGGCGTTGTAACCGGCGGGTCTGCCACTCACATGACGGACCACGGCAGGCCATTCGCGCTCAACGGTGACAAAGCAACGTGCGGCAAGTGCGAGGGTACGTTCAGGATATCCGGTACAGCTGCGCGCAGATACTACAGAGGAAAGCCCGGTGTCATCGAAGGCGATCTGGTGCTGTGTCCCTGCGGACAGAATCGCGTGATGGCTAGTCCCAATCCCTGTTGTTTCTACTGGACCGACGAAAGCGAAGCGGGCGAAAGCAGCGGGGCTGCTGCCGCAATCGCGTCATCGGTAGTAGATGCGATATACGACGAACAGGTCTGCGTCGCTGCTGCGGGCATGACGCTCGAAGGGTATCCGTATGTCATCGAGACGCCAGACGGCCGGATGCGCGCGGGACGCCTTGGTGCGGATGGACGGCTACCGCGCATTGACACCGGCGAGAGTAGCGGCGACTTCGCAGTGTATTGGGGCGATGAAGCGCTCGCACGCGATGACATGGCGCGCATCTAGTACCACATGGAACACGAAACGAAATCATGATGCTTCGAATCGACGTAGTAGGCGACAGCCTGGAACGCGGCGGCGAGAAACTGCCTTATGCGGGTCCGGTCCTGACTATTGGCGAGGCGGTTCGCCGCCTCGCCGTCATCGGCGGAACGGCTTACTGCGAAACCTCCAGGAGCGCTGGCACGATTGAAGGCTGGCGGTCCCCGGCGTATTGACTGTATAGGTGAGATTACCGCTGACCGCGATATCGTCCTTTGGAAGTGCCCGTCGCGGTCACCTGCCGCGCGTCCACACTGCCACCGCCGTTAGTTACACCGTTCATTGAGGCGATGAAGCCCTCGCAAAACAGGAAGTCTGATAATGCCGAACACGAAGACAATAGTCAGAACCAACTCGACGCCGAACTCCATCAAGGAAGTGCAGTTGACAGTACTGACCTTTCGCGAGCTGTGGAGTGCTTATCCGTCGGGAAATCCGTATGATAATCCTGCATACAAGGATCAATGCGCGATTCGCATGAGCGTTACTTTCCATCGCGTCGGCATCGAAATGAAGTCGTTTTCTTCGAGGCTGGTGCGTCCACTGTCGGGCCAGTCCACCATTGGGCGAATCATTCTCGATGGCAAACCAACAGCAACTCGCGCAGATGAGCTTGGTGAATGGTTGAAGCTGCGCCCCTTTGCCGGTCTGCCGAACGCCGGGGACATTACCGGGCCAGATTGGGAATCGAAGATGAAGGGGAGAACTGGCATCATCCAGTTCTCCCGCTATTGGACGCGGGACGGCGAAAGCGCAGCAGACGCAAGTGGCGGGCACATTGACCTTTGGAACGGTTCGCGATTAACGATCAGCGGCCCAGAAGACTCAGTTGCAACGGTCGGGCGAATGTTTGGGATGAACTCTCTCTTCGCGGGTACTTCGTTTGGCTTCTCTGATTTACGAAAATCAAAAGAGATCCTTTTTTGGGAGATCAAGTGAAACGGTTCGTCGTTAGCCTTGGAGGAATTGGATACGGACTTGCTATTACATGGGCTTGCCTCGCTACACTCAGTAGATACGACTGGTTTCGCGATCCACACAAGATTGTGCACGGCTGCCACGAACTGGGCAAATGCGCATTTCCTTGGTACAACTGGCTCATTCTGTATCTGCTCATATTCGGCCCCGCCACTTTAGCGGCTGGCGTCAATGCCTACGCGTGGCAGCGATGGCCCTTGATGCGTTGGGCATACTGCACTGGCGGCGCGATGATCCTGTGCGTGGCTCTCTATTTTGTCGGTGCGATTATTCTTGAGCGTTAGCGAAAAGCCCGGCTTCAGCGGGGCTATAGATTGCTGACAAAGCACCGCCCACGTCTGGCCAGACGCCGGGCTTTGTCGTTTAATGAGCCTCATGCTCAACAAGCTGACGCCGATGCAGCACGAACTCGAGACGGTCACGTTCGAGGAACTCGCGCCCGGGGTTACCTGCTGCGCAAGATTTTGCGTGGCAGGCCATTCGAGTTCCACATTGACGAAGCAATGTACGGAAAGTGCGAGGGGACTCTCCGCTCTAACACTAGCCACTGGCTGCGCATATTTTTCCTGGTACGCTTTCCGGTTCTTGGGTTACGCATGAAGGTTCGCATCGGGCCGGCAACAGCCTCCCTTCATCAAACAAGCGCATTACTAGCAGCCGCCGCCCGCCCGCGCAGCCACGTGATGCTCGCAAAGAGCAGCACTGCGAACACGATCAGCATTGTCGCTACGGCGAGGATCGACGGGTCGATCGAGTCGCGAATTCCACTCCACATCTGCCGCGGCACGGTTGTCTGATCCGGGCCGCCGATGAACAGAATGACAATCACCTCGTCGAATGACGTCGCGAACGCGAAGACGCTGCCCGTGGCGATCGCCGGCATGATGAGCGGCAACGTCACGCGCCTGAATGTCACCCACGGCGGCGCGCCGAGCCCTGAAGCGGCACGCAACAGGCTGTGGTCGAACGAAAGCAACGAAGCGGTCACGGTAATCACGACGAATGGCGTGCCGAGCGCCGCATGCGCAAGCACCACACCGGGATACGAGTTCACGAGTCCGAGCGGCGCGAAGATCAGATAGAAGCCTGCCGCGACCACGACGATGGGTACGATCATCGGCGAAATGATGAGCGGCATGATCAGCGAGCGCAGCGGAAACTGCGAGCGCGACAGGCCCAATGCGGCGAGCGTGCCGAGACACGTGGCAATCACCGTCGAAGCCGCGCCGATGCCGAGGCTATTGAGCAGCGAGCGTTGCCAGTCCGCGCTCGTGAGCGCCTGCTCATACCAGCGCAGCGAAAATCCCTGCATCGGGTAAGAAAAGTAGGATCCCGAATTAAACGAGAGCGGGATGATCGCGAGAATCGGCGCAATCAGGAAGAACAGCACGAGTGCGGTATGCAGCCGCACCCAGCGCGCGGCGACGCGTTCGGTCAGCATCTTGTTGCGTTGATCTTGCATATCGTTCCTCCGTCGTGTCCCTTCGTCGTGCTTCGTCGCGTGTGCATTCGAACGGTGCTTACCCGAAGCGCAGGCGGTCAATGCCTACGATGCGGTTAAAGAGAAAATAGAAGATCGCCGTAAAGATCACGAGATAGGCCGAGAGCGCACCGGCGAGGCCCCAGTTGAGTTGCGTGTTCGTCTGCATCGCAATGAGCTGGCTGATCATCTCGTCGCCGGCGCCACCGAGCAGCGCAGGCGTGATGTAGTAGCCGAGCGCGAGCACGAAGACGAGGAAGCAGCCGGCGCCGACGCCCGGCAGCGTCTGCGGCACATAGATGCGCACGAACGCGGTGAACGGATGCGCGCCGAGCGATTGCGCGGCGCGCATATAAACTGGCGACACGCTTTTCATGACCGAATAGATCGCGAGAATCATGTACGGCAGCAGCACGTGTGTCATGCCGATCAGAACGCCTGTCCGATTGAAGATGAGCGGCAGCGGGTGAGTGGCGAGGCCGAGACCCGTCACGAGACTATTGATGACGCCGCCCGGCTGCAGCAACACATACCATGCTGTCGTGCGCACGAGCAGCGAAGTCCAGAACGGTACGATCACGAGAAGCATCAACCGGTTGCTGCTTTTCGCGGGCAGGTTCGCAAGCAGCCACGCGACCGGGTAGCCGAGCACGAGACACAGCAGCGTGACCGTCGCGCTGATCGAGATGGTCCGCACGAATGCTTGCCGGTAGACCGAAGCGTTATCCGCGACGAACGCGAGCGTGCCTTGCGGCGTCACTTGCGCATCGACTGCGGCGAGCAGATAGTCCGGCGTCGGCGACGCGGCGGCTCGCTTCAGCAGGCGCCAGGTCTCGGGCGAGTTCCAGCGTTCGTCGAGTTCGACGAGCGCCGGCTTCCACGCCGGCGGCGGATCGCCCGACAGCTGGCGCGCGGTGCGCATGAGCAGGCTGCGAAACTCCGGCTGCGCGAAATTCAGCCGCCGCGCGACGGTGCCGAGCTGCCCGCTTTGCTGCGCTTCCTTGAGCCCCGCGGCGAGCAGCGCGAACGTGGCTTCGTCCGGCACGCCGCGACCGTCCCATGCATCGAGCGCACGCGTCAGTGCAGGCATGCTGTCCGGCACTTCGCGGTTCTCGACGCTGCGCGCGAGCAGCAGCATGATCGGCGCAATGAACGTCGAGAGCAGAAACACGAGCAACGGCAGCGCAAGCAGCAACGCCTGCAACGATGCGCGGCGGCGCGCCTTCTGGAACGACGCGCGGCCTTCGGCTCTCGTCGGAGAGCCCGGGACCGTGCCTTGGGCGGAAGCGGGCATGCTGGTAGTCAAGTTGGGCTCTCGTCGAACGGTGGCGTTACTGCGTCAGCCACACCTGGAAGCGCTTGTTGATCTGGTCCGCGTTGTCGGCCCAGAAGTTCGCGTTGATCTGCAGCGCGCGCTTGAAGTTCTCGGGTGCGGTCGGCAGATCGGCAAGACGCTGCTTGTCGATGAGCGCAATCGCGTCCTTGCGCGGCGGCGCGTACGCGATGTACTTCGACAGATCCGCGTAAGCCTTGGGTTGCGAAGCCGAGACGATGAATTTGGCTGCGGCGTCGGCGTGCTTCGCGCCCGTCGGCACGGCCCACCAGTCGAAGTCGTAGACCTGCGCGTCCCAGACCGCCTTGAACGGCTTGTTGTCTTTCTTCGCGGCATCGGAGATGCGGCCGTTGTAGGCCTGCGTCATGACGACCGCGCCGTCGGCGAGCAGCTGCGGCGCCTGCGCGCCCGACTCCCACCACACAATGCTCTTCTTGATCGTGTCGAGTTTCTTGAACGCGCGATCCACGCCGGCGGGCGTGCCGAGCACCTTGTAAACGTCTTTAGGATCGACACCGTCCGCGATCAACGCCCATTCCATCGACACCTTCGGCGACTTGCGCAAGCCGCGCTTGCCCGGGTATTTCTGCAGGTCGAAGAAGTCGTTGACGGTGGTCGGCGCGGTCTTGAGCTTGCTCGCGTCGTACGCATAGACCGTCGACCACACCATGCTCGCGACCGCGCAATCGCTGATCGAGCCGGGAATGAAGTCGCTCGTCTTGCCGATCGTCTTCTTGTCGAACTTTTGCAGGAGGCCTTCCTCGCAGGCGGTGATCTCATCGTTGGTTTCGAGGTCGATCAGGTCCCACGTGGTGTTTTTGGCTTGCTCCATCGCGGAAAGCTTGGCGAGCCCGCCGTCGTACGATTCGGTCGAGAAGCCGATCCCCGTGGCCTGCGTAAACGGTTCGAAGTAGGCCTTCTTGGCCGCCGCTTCGTACGCGCCGCCGAAGGTCACGACGGAGAGCGTCTCCGCTGCCTGGGTGGTCACGGTGGCGAATGCGGCTACGGCGAGTGCAGCGCATTGTGCTTTGATGAGGGTGCGCATGTCAGTTGGCTCCTGCTGGTGCGGTCGTGATTATGGAAGGTGAGGGCGGTGTGGTTACGTTGATTGCGGGCGCGCTTCGCGGCGCAGGTGCGGCGAGAATCTTGCAGTCGTCGTGGCGCCACGCGACGTCGATGGTGCTGCCGGGCGAGGGCAGCGCATGGCGCTGGGTGTTGGGCACCTTCACAACGATCGAATCGCGCGAGCCGAGCGTCAGATGTACACGGTGATGATCGCCGCAATACACCAGTTCGTCGACGCGCGCACGCACTACGTTGTCGTGTTCGGCGGCGAGCGTGCCTTCCGCGCTCGGGATATGCGCGCGTTCGGGGCGCAGCGCGAGCATCGCTTCGTCGCCGGCGCGCAGGCCTTCTTCGCAACGGCCGCGAATCATGCTGCCGTCCGAAAGCGCGAGCGTTGCGGAGCCGTCGCTTGTATTCGCCACGCGTCCGGTCAGTCCATTGTTCTCGCCGACGAAGTTGGCGACGAACGCGTTCTGCGCATTTTCGTAAAGCTCGCTCGGTGTGGCGGCCTGCTGGATGCGGCCATCGGAAAACACGGCCACGCGGTTCGACATGGTCAGTGCCTCCGCCTGATCGTGCGTCACGTAGACGATCGTGAGCGACAGTTCGCGATGCAGGCGCATGATTTCGTATTGCATCGTTTCGCGCA
This sequence comes from Paraburkholderia sp. 22098, assembly GCF_052045935.1. Taxonomy (NCBI): domain Bacteria; kingdom Pseudomonadati; phylum Pseudomonadota; class Betaproteobacteria; order Burkholderiales; family Burkholderiaceae; genus Paraburkholderia; species Paraburkholderia sp. 22098. Next base: position 122,949 of record NZ_JBQEPV010000002.1, read on the forward strand.
GGCGCTTGTCGAGCGCACCGAGCGGCTCGTCCATCAGCACGACACTCGGCTCGAACACGAGCGCACGCGCGAGCGCGACGCGCTGCTGCTGTCCGCCGGAGAGTTGCGCAGGACGCCGGTTCGCCAGATGCGGAAGTTCGATCATGTCGAGCGCACGCTTCACACGCACCTTCTGCTCGGCGCGGCTCACGTGCCGCACGGAAAGCGGAAACGCGACGTTCTCCGCGATCGTCAGATGCGGAAAAAGCGCGTAGTTCTGAAACACCATGCCGATGTCGCGCTGATGCGGAGGTTTGTCGTCGAGGCGGCGGCCGTCGAGGCGGATCTCGCCGTGAGTGGGCGTTTCGAATCCCGCGAGCATCATCAGCGTGGTTGTCTTGCCCGAGCCGGAGGGACCGAGCAGCGACAGAAATTCTCCCTTGCCCACCTCGAGATTCAAGTCATCGACGACATATTGGGCGCCGTCATACGATTTGCTCACGCGCGAGAGCGAAATGAAGGAAGGGTTTGACATCGTGATCGCGTCCTGTCGATGGTGCGTCGTAATCAATGTGTACCGGGCTGCGTCGCGGCGATCTTGCTGGCTAGGTAGCGCGCGAAGTCATAGTTGGGGCGTTCGAGATGGCTCAAATGGCCCGGTTTCGCGAGCGGCGCGTGCACGCCGCGAAAGACCGCTTCCACGCCGCGTTTATCTTCGGCGTTCACGTCGTCCAGCAGTTTCTTCAGCGTCGCCATATGCGCGTTCGCTTCGGGGTCCGCGATGAACTCCGGCGCAAGCCCCCCGCCGAAGCGGATATGCACGTGCCCTACGCCCTGAGGTTGCAGCACGAGATACCAGAAGTAACCTGGGGTAAGCGTGACCAGATGCGTCGGGTAGATCGCGAGCAGCGCGGTGGTCTTGCGCCAATGCCCGGTAAGTCGCGTGTTCTCCGGATGCGCGTTGCCGATCGGCAAAGACGCTTCCTTCGTAATCCAGTGATAGTTGAACGCGGGATAACCCGGCGGGCATTCCATTTCTTCGAGCCGCGAATGCGGTCCGACCGTCGCGCGATGCAACATGGGCAGGTGATAGCTTTCCATGAAGTTTTCCGCGAGGATCTTCCAGTTCGTGTCCCACACGTGCTCTTCATAGAACGTTTCAATGTAGTCCGACATGCCGTATGCGCCGATCAGTTCGCCCAGATCGGCAAGCTGCTCGCGCACGGGCGGCGTGTTTTCTTCGAGCGTCACATAGAGCCAGCCTTGCCATTCTTCGCAACGTACTGCGGGCAGCCGGTAGCTTTCCTTGCAGAAGCCCTGTTGCCGGTCCATGAGCGGCGCGCCGTGTAATGCGCCGTCCAGTGAATAATTCCACGCGTGATACGGGCAGACGATGCGGCGCACGTTTCCGCGTCCTTCGAGCAATACCGACATGCGATGCAGGCACACGTTCGACATGGCCCTGAGTTGCATCTGTTCGTCGCGTAGAACCACGACGGGTTGCGCGCCGATGCGCGCGCTCAGGTAATCACCGGGGGCTTTCAGCGCGCTAGCGCGGCCGACGCATTGCCATTCCCGCGAAAAGATCGCGCGCTCTTCCAGCGCCAGAAATTCGGGCGACGTGTAGACACCGGGCGGCATTGAACGCGCATCGCCGAATGGCCGTTCGCAACCCGTCTGCAGCTTTTCAACCAGTGCATGCACTGCAGTCGTCGTTGGCAGGTCGGTCATGCGTCCCCCTCGATTCGTGACGGTCAGAGCGAGCCGGCGTAAAGCCTCGCGGCGTAGCGCTCAACATGGCCACCAATCTATCAAGCCAATTTGCAAGCCAAAATATTGTTTTCAGATACAAAGCAAAGGTTTTGTCTATGCAGCGAACGCAATCTGAAAGCAGTCGACCAACCGCGATGACTCATTCGTCTATATGCAGTCGCCGGATGTAGTTCTCGCAGAACGACGCAAAACGATGCACGAGCTGGCGAGGCTTCATCGTGCGCGATTGCGCGATGCCTAGCATCGTTGCGTTGACGTTGTCTTTGAAGCGTTTAATGACGAACTCTTCGCCATCCACCGTGCGATTGGACTTGAGCGGAAAGTTAAGCAGGCTGTAGCCGAGACCGTTGGCCACCATGCCGCGCACGACCTCGGGCTGCGACGAGCGAAACGCCGGCACCGGCCGGCTGCCCACTGCGTCGAAGAGCGCGGCGAAGTACTCGCGGCTGTGCGGCAAGTCGAGCATTACATAAGGCTCGGGCAAAAGGTCAGCGAGCGATACCTTGCGCGCGCGGGCGAGCCGATGCGTGCGCGGCAGGATCGCATAAGGCGGCAGCGAAAGCAGCGGCGTGAAAGCAATGTCCTCGGTCAAGTCGAGGCTGTAGGTGAGGGCAATGTCGAGCGAGCCGTCGTGCAGGCCGCGTAAAAGGCCGTCCTGATGCGCCTCGACGGTGCGAAACGAAATGCCCGCGTGCTCGCCAGTGAAGCGGCTGATCAACCGCGGCATGAGCGGCGGCGCAAGCGAGACGAGACAGCCGAGCGCAATTGCACCCGTCATGCCGCCGTCCATTTCCTTCGCGGTCGTTTGCAGTTCCTCCGCGATCTTCAGCAGATTGCGCGCCTGGCCGAGCAGATCGCGTCCGGCCTGCGTGAGCGAAAGACCGCTCGCGTGATGTCGTATGAAGAGTTGCACGCCGAACGAGACTTCGAGATCCGCAAGCGCCGTCGAGATCGACGGTTGCGAGATATGCAGGCGCTTTGCCGCCGCCGTGAAAGACAGCGCTTCCGCCGTGACGACGAAATAGCGCAACTGGCGCAATGAATAGCGCAACGGGTGACTTTCCATCGACGACGCTCCATCTTCAAGGTCTTCAACGAGCGGCATTGTGAGGCGGTCAAAAAGCGCTGCATAGGAAAAACCGATGCGCTGCATTTTTTTAATATGTTTTTCGGATTCGGAATGGGCGGGTAGATTTTGACGGGAGACGAACGGCCGGGGCGGCACACGCCGTCTGCAAGCATGATTCGCTATAGCCTCTTCTGAAGGACACAGTCATGACACTCGAAACAACGTCGATCGATACGCTGGTGGTCGGCGCCGGCCAGGCCGGCGTCGCGATGAGCGAACACCTGACGAGGCTCGGGGTGCCGCACCTCGTACTGGAGCGCGCCCGTATTGCCGAGCGCTGGCGTACCGGGCGCTGGGATTCGCTGGTTGCGAACGGTCCCGCATGGCACGATCGTTTCCCCAACCTGGAGTTCGCGGACGTCCACCCGGACGCTTTTGCGCCGAAGGAGCAGGTCGCGGAATATTTCGTCGCTTACGCAAAAAAGTTCGATGCGCCGATCCGCACTGGCGTGGAGGTGAAGCACGTCGTGCGTAATGCCGGACGTCCGGGCTTTACGGTCGAAACGTCGGAGGGCACGATCGAGGCTAATCGCGTGGTCGTCGCGACTGGACCTTTCCAGCGCTCCGTCATTCCGCCGATTGCGCCGCAAGACACGCGTCTCACGCAAATTCATTCCGCCGACTATCGCAACCCGGGGCAATTGCCTGAAGGAAGCGTGCTCGTGGTGGGCGCGGGATCGTCCGGCGTGCAGATCGCGGACGAGTTGCAGCGTGCAGGCAGGCGCGTTTATCTGTCGGTCGGTGCGCACGACCGTCCGCCGCGCGCTTATCGCGGTCGCGATTTTTGCTGGTGGCTCGGCGTGCTCGGCGAATGGGACGCGGAGGTCATGAAGCCGGGCAGGGAACACGTGACGATCGCAGTAAGCGGGTCGCGCGGCGGTCATACGGTGGACTTCCGGCGTCTCGCGCATCAGGGCATTACGCTCGTGGGTCTCACGAAGTCTTTCGACAATGGCGTCGCTGTCTTCGAAGACGATCTGGCGGCGAACATCGCGCGCGGCGACGAGAACTATCTGTCGCTGCTGGACGCGGCCGACGCGTATGCCGAGCGCAACGGTCTCGATCTTCCGCAAGAACCGGAGGCGCGCGCCATTCCCGCCGACCCCGAGTGCGTCACGCATCCGCTTCGCGAACTCGATCTGGCAGAAGCCGGCGTGACGTCGATTGTGTGGGCAACCGGTTATGCAGTCGATTTCGGCTGGTTGGACGTGAACGCGTTCGACGAAAAAGGTAAGCCGTCGCATCAGCGCGGCGTATCGAAGGAGCCGGGCATCTATTTTCTCGGACTGCCGTGGTTGTCGCGTCGCGGCTCTGCGTTTATCTGGGGCGTGTGGCACGACGCGAAGCACGTCGCCGATCACATCGTCACCCAGCGCAAATATCTGGCGTATTACGATGGACCGCGACGCGACGTAGCGAGCGGCCGCGACGAAAGCGCAGCAGGCACTGAAGGCGCCGACGGCTCGTCCGCCGGTTCAAAGGTTCATAAAGTAAGCGAAATGGGCGTGAACTGATTCACGCGTCTCCCCATCTTTCTCCCCATATAAATGGTGCACTCATGAGCCAACCTACGCATACCCGAATTCGCATGTTCAACACGAAGGACACATATCCGAACCAGACGCTCGACAACGACCTCTGTCAGGCCGTGCGCGCAGGCAATACGGTTTATGTACGCGGCCAGGTGGGGACCGATTTCGAAGGCCGTCTGGTCGGCTTGGGCGATCCGCGCGCCCAGGCCGAGCAGGCCATGAAGAACCTCAAGCAATTGCTCGAAGAGGCGGGCAGCGACTTGTCTCACGTCGTCAAGACAACGACGTATCTGACGGATGTCCGTTATCGCGAGCCTGTGTATCAGGAAGTCGGCAAGTGGCTGAAGGGCGTATTTCCGATTTCCACCGGGCTCGTCGTGGTTGCGCTCGGTCAGCCGCAATGGCTGATGGAGATCGACGTAATCGCCGTCATTCCAGACGGATGGACGCGGCCGCAAGCCTGAGGAGCGGGACATGACATTCTCTATTGTCGGACGCTGCGCACAGTCGGGGCAGCTTGGGATTGCGATCAGTTCGTCGAGCATTGCAGTGGGCGCCCGTTGTCCCTGGGTGCGTGCAGGCGTCGGCGTGGTCGCGACGCAAAACGTCACGCTGCCGGCACTGGGCCCGCAGATTCTCGATCTTCTCGAAAGCGGGCAATTCGATCCCGCCGCCGCGTTGGATCGTGCGCTAGGGGCAAGCGACTGGAGCGAATATCGTCAGGTGACGGTGGTCGATAGCCAGGGCCGCACGGCGTTCTTCAGCGGCAAGGAAGCGTTGGGCACGTATCACGCCGTCGCGGGCGAGCAATGCGTGGCAGCGGGCAATATGCTCGCCGGCGTCGAAGTGATCGAGGCAATGGTCCCTGCGTTCGAGCAGACCGCAGGCCCGCTTGCCGATCGGCTCCTCGCGGCCATGCACGCGGCGATGGCCGCGGGCGGCGAGGCGGGGCCCGTGCATTCGGCGGCGCTCAGAATCGTGGGCGATGTGAGCTGGCCCGTCGTCGACTTGCGTGTCGATTGGGTCGACGACGATCCCATCGGCCAACTCGATGGTTTGTGGCGCGCATATCAGCCGCAAATGCAGGACTATCTGACGCGCGCTTTGAATCCGACCGCCGCGCCGAGCTACGGGGTGCCCGGCAATGAGTGACAGGTCCAGTCGCGCGCTGCTCGCCACGTTGATCGGCTTTGCCACGGTCAGCCGCGAGTCGAATCTCGACATGATCGGGTTCATTCGAGATTACCTGGACGAACTGGGTGTGAAGAGCGAACTCTTCTACAACGCCGAGCGTACCAAGGCGAATCTGTTTGCGACGATCGGTCCGCACGAGCGGGGCGGCATTGTGCTGTCAGGCCATACCGACGTGGTGCCGGTCGAAGGGCAGGCGTGGAGCGTCGACGCATTCCGTCTCACCGTGACGGCCGGCTGTACGGTCGCGGGACGGCCGACATGAAGGGCTTCATCGCATCGGTGCTCGCGGCGGTGCCTGGCTTCGTCGAACGCGATTTGAAGCTCCCGGTGCATCTCGCCTTTTCATACGACGAGGAAGTCGGGTGCCTTGGCGTGCGGCCTATGCTCGCTGAACTGGAACGGCGTCCGCATAAGCCGGTGCTGTGTCTGATCGGCGAGCCGACCGAACTCAAGCCGGTGCTCGGACACAAGGGCAAACTGGCGATGCGCTGTCAGGTCAAGGGTGCGCCGTGCCATTCGGCCTACGCGCCATATGGTGTCAACGCCATTCAGTACGCGGCGCGCATGATCAGCCGTCTCGAAGAGATCGGCGATCATCTCGCGCAGCCCGAGTATCGCGACGAACGGTTCGATCCGCCGTTCTCGACCGTGCAGACCGGAGTGATCAAAGGCGGCCGTGCGCTGAACATCGTGCCCGCAGAATGTGAGTTCGATATCGAAGTCCGGGCGCTGCCGGGTTTCGACGCCGGTCAGGTAGCCGACGAGTTGCAAACGTACGCCGAAGCCGAGCTGCTTCCCAGAATGCGTGCCGTGAAGTCCGACGCCGATATCCGCTTCCAGTCGCTCTCGGCTTATCCGGGACTGGCTACGTCGCCCGATAGCGAAGCGGCGCGTCTTCTATCGTTGCTGACCGGTTCAAACGAGTTTGGCACCGTGGCGTTCGGCACCGAAGGCGGGCTCTTCGAGCAGGCGGGCATTCCCACCGTGGTCTGCGGACCAGGCAGTATGGACCAGGGGCATAAGCCAGATGAATTTCTCACCAGCGAGCAACTGAGCGATTGCGATGCAATGCTCGCCCGTCTGGCGGATTACCTTTCGGCTATGGATTGAAACGCACGCGCTGGCGACAGCGCGCGGTCGCGATTCAACCCTGGTTTCTGGCGCTGAAGCCTCGGCCTCGGTTCGCAGAGCGCTCGCGGCGCTCGCTGCGTGATCGGCCGGTCCCTAGGCCGGCTCCCAGGCCGGCCCCGGCCGATACGCGGGCCGTGCTTCAGTTGCCGTCGTTATCGCCTGGGGCCTGCTTGCGCGAACGCGGCGGTTTGCTCGCGGCTTTCGCACCTTTCGCATCTTTCGCGTGCCGCGCGTCGCGTTCCCGGCTCCAGTGTTCGAGCAGTATTCGCGTCTGATCGCGTACCGTGGACTTCAACTGCTCGGCCTTCTCTGCGTCCATGCTTTTCCAGCCGAGAACCGACAGCGTCGAGCGATGCGCGAGGTGAAAGACCACCAGCTGTCCATGCAGACTGAATGTGCGAATCTGCGTGACGGGGTCGTCGGAGGCTAGCCCGCAGATACGCGCGACCAGCGCGGCGCTCGCTTCGTTCAACGGCTGACGGATCCGGCACGCGAGAATCTGCGTGGCGCTCTCGGGTTCGTAGCCGGCCTGCTCGCGTGCAAAGAACATCCGCCGGCCCGGCTTGCTCGCTTTCGCGAACGCGCCGTCCGCCATCGCTTCCTGAATCCGGATAAAAGCGTCGATCAACACTTCGGTCCCGGCGTTTTCGCGCACCACGGCCTGTGCGTGTTCGATGGCCGGGCCGAAGGTTCTCCATGCATCGTCGGCCAGTGCTTCGACGCACGCGCGATACACCCCTTCCTTGTTCTCGAAGTAGTACTGCAGCGCGGGCGCGTTGACGCCGGCGCAAGCCGCGATCTCGCGGGTCGACGCGCCTTCGAATCCGTGTTCGCCAAACAGCTGGATCGCTGCTTCGATTATTCGCTGACGCGTCTCGTCACCGCGCGCGTAGCCGCCTTCCGGCGACCGACGCACTTTCTGTGCGGGGTTCATGCATTTCTCTCCATTACTTCCACACAAATATATCACTTGACACAATTCTATCGACTGGAATAATTCTGCCAACTGGAAATAATTGGACCATTGAGATGTCAACGACCGCAGATTCCCCGTCCCGTCCCCGACCCGCTGACGAGTCGCCGCCGTCAGGCATGCGCCGTCCGAGCCGGCGCACGGTGTCGATCGCTCTGGGCGTTGTCGCGCTCATTGCCGGAGGTATCTGGCTCGCGCGTTGGTGGACCGTAGGACGCTTTATCGAGAGCACCGACGACGCCTATCTGCAGGCCGACAGCGTCACGGTCGCCCCCAAGGTGTCCGGCTATGTGACGGAAGTTTATGTCGCGGACAATCAGATGGTGAAGCCGGGCGATCCTCTCGTGCATCTCGACGCGCGCCAGTACCAAGTTGCGCTCGACCAGGCGCTTGCCACCATCGACGCACGCAAGGCGGACATAGAACGCGCGCAGGCCGACATCAAACAGCAGCAGTCCAATATTGCGCAGGCACAGGCGCAAGAGCGGGTGGCCCTCGTGAGTGCACAGCATGCGAGCGACGAAGTGCGGCGTTACGCGCCGCTCATCGCGACCGGCGCTGAAAGCAGTGAACGCATGGCCGAGCTGACCAGCACGCGCGACCAGGCGAATGCCACGCTTGCAGCAAACGCAGCCGCGGTCGACGCCGCACGTTCGCAGATCGGCTCTGCCACCGCGCAGCTTGCACAGGCGCGCGCGCAACTCGAAGCCGCCGAGGCAAGCGCACAACAGTCGCGGCTCGATCTCGAGAATACGGTGGTGCGCAGTGCGCTCGGCGGCAAGGTAGGGGACCGCACCGTGCGTGTCGGTCAATACGTGCAGCCCGGCACGCGGATGCTGACGGTCGTTCCCGTACGAAGCACCTATTTGCTGGCCAATTTCAAGGAAACGCAGGTGGGCCGCATGCGGGTCGGCCAGCCCGTCGAAATGCATGTTGACGCGTTGCCTGGCCATACGCTGCACGGTGTGATCGACAGTTTCTCGCCGGGCACCGGCTCGCAGTTCGCATTGCTGCCGCCGGAGAATGCGACCGGCAACTTCACGAAGATTGTGCAGCGTGTGCCCGTGCGGATTCGTATCGATACGGGGGCCGAGACGCGCAGCGTATTGTTGCCAGGCCTGTCCGTCACGGTCGATGTCGACACGCGGTCTGCGCGTGAGCGCGATGCGCGTATCGATGCCGAGAATCGTCGTGGCTGACGCGACGCCGGCGACTGCGGCGCCTGCCGCACCACACGGGGAAGAGCGAGCGAGCGTCGGCGACTGGATCGCCGTCGCCGCCGGCGCGCTCGGCGCGTTGATGGCGACGCTCGACATCTCCATCACGAACTCCGCTCTGCCGCAGATTCAGGGCGAAATCGGCGCGACGGGAACGGAGGGTACGTGGATTTCCACCGGGTACCTGATGTCCGAGATCGTGATGATTCCGCTCGCGGCATGGCTCACACGCGTCTTCGGCCTGCGCAACTTTCTGCTCACCAACTCGGCGCTCTTCATTGCATTTTCGATGATGTGCGGCTGGTCGCACACGCTGCCCATGATGATCGCCGGCCGGATCGGCCAGGGCTTTACTGGCGGCGCGCTGATTCCTACCGCGCAGACCATCATCCGCACGCGGCTGCCGCTTTCGCAGTTGCCGGTCGGCATGACGATGTTCGGCCTGATCGTGCTGCTCGGACCGCTGCTGGGGCCGGTAGTCGGCGGCTGGCTCGCGGAGAACGTCAGCTGGAGCTGGTGCTTCTTCATGAACCTGCCAATCTGTCTTGCGCTGATGACGCTGCTGATTGTCGGACTGCCGTCGGACAAGCCTCACTGGGAAGCTTTCTTCAAGGCGGATTGGCTCGGCATCGTCGGCCTCGCTATCGGGCTCAGCTCGCTCACGGTGGTGCTCGAAGAAGGGCAGCGTGAACGCTGGTTCGAGTCGTCGACAATCGTCCTGCTCACCTGTGTATCGGTTTTCGGCATGCTCCTGATCGCAGCTTCGCAGATGACGGCAAAGAAGCCGATCGTGCGCCTCGGCCTGATGCGTAATCCTAACTATGCGAGCGTGATTGTGATCGTGTCGGCGGTCGGCGCTGCGCTTTATGGCGTGTCGTATCTGCTGCCGCAGTTTCTCGGCGTGGTGGCGGGCTATAACGCGGAGCAGTCGGGCGCGATCATGCTGCTCTCGGGGCTGCCGGCATTTCTGATCATGCCGGTGCTGCCGCGGCTGCTTGGCAAGTTCGATTTCCGTCTTCTCGTCATCACCGGGCTCGTGTTGTACGCGCTCAGCTGCATGCTCGACATCAGCCTGACGGCGCAAAGCGTCGGGCACGATTTCGTCTGGTCGCAACTCATACGCGGCACCGCACAGATGCTCGCAATGATGCCGCTCAATCAGGCCTCCATGGCTGCGGTGTCGCGCGAAGATTCCGGCGATGCCGCGGGACTCTACAACATGGCGCGCAATCTTGGCGGCTCGATCGGCCTTGCGATCATCGGCACCGTGATCGACCGGCGCACGACGTTTCATACGGCAATGATCCGTGAATCGGTGAGCGCGAATTCACTGATCGGTCAGGACAGCATTGCCGCCAATGCGGCGAACTGGTTCACCCATACCGGCGACATGGCGTACTCGCGAATGCGAGCGCTCGGCCAGCTCGGCGCGCAGATCCAGCAGCAGGCGATCGTGATGACCTATTCGGAAACTTTCTATCTGCTCGCCATCGCGCTCGTCGCCTGCATTCCTCTTGCGTTGCTTCTGAAGACGCCGCGCAGGAATGCGCCGGCGCCTCCGTCCGCTGGACACTAATGTTTTCTGATCTCACATGATGTTCAACCGTCCCTCGAGTTTCGCTCTCGCCGCCGCGGCGCTTCTGTCTTCGCTGTCTGTCTTGCCGGGCTGCACAGTCGGTCCCGACTATCACGGTGCACCGCCCGTTGCGCAGGATGCTCGCGGCGCCGCATTCGTGCGCACGCCGGCGGCCGGCACGACCGCGGCACCGGCGCCTCGCGAGTGGTGGCTCGCACTGAACGACCCGCAACTGAACGATCTGATTGCCGCCGCGCTCGCACATAGCCCGGACGTGCATATTGCGCAGGCGCGCCTGCGTGAGTCGCGCGCGCAGCTGCAGTCGCAGCGCGCGGACGCTTTGCCGAAGCTTTCGGCCAACGCGGCTGCGCTGCGCACGCGCGAGCCCGATCTGAGTGCGCTCAGTTCGGCGGGTTCGTCCGGTGGCAGTTCGGGGTCATCGGGAAGGGGGCCGCTGCAACTTTACACGGCGGGTTTCGACGCCTCATGGGAAATCGACCTGTTCGGCGGCACCCGGCGCGCGATCGAGGCCGCATCGGCCAATGCGGAAGCGGTCGACGCGGATCTCGCAGATACCCAGGTCTCGCTTGCCGCGGAAGTGGCGCAAACGTACATCGACCTGCGCGACCAGCAAACGCGGCTTGAACTCGCGCGGCGCCAGGCGGACATCGAACAGAAAATGTTGACGCTGACGCAGCAGCGGCGTGAGCGCGGCACGGCTGCGGATATCGATGTCGAACGTCTGACCACGCAGGTCGAAAATACGCGCTCGACGCTGATTCCGCTCGACGCGCAAATGAGCGATTCGCTCGACCGCCTCGCGGTGTTGACCGGGCGCGCACCCGGCGCGCTGGATCAGCAACTGGCGTCTGCCCGGCCGCTGCCGCCTATGCCTGCGACGGTGCCCATTGGCGATCCCTCCGCGATGTTGCAGCGCCGTCCGGACATTCGAGCTGCGGAGCGGCGGCTTGCATCGAGCAACGCGCAAATCGGCGAACACGTGGCGGACTTTTTCCCGAAAGTGACGCTGTTCGGCGATATCGGCTTCAGCGCGAGCGATCCGGGCCATCTCATACGCAAGAGCAACTTCAGCTGGATTACCGCACCCTATCTGCAATGGAATGCGTTCGATTTCGGACGCACGCTAGGCAGCGTACATGCGGCTGAGGCGTCGCGAGACGAAGCCGAGGCGCGTTACACGAAGGCTGTTCTCGGCGCGCTTCAGGACGCGAACTCTTCGTTGTCGCGCTATGGGCATCAGCGGGAGCATGTCGTGACGTTGCTGAAAGTGGAGACGTCCGCGACCCACTCTGCCGCGCTGATGCGGCAGCGCTACACGGCGGGCGTCGCGACGTTGATTGATTTGCTCGACACGCAGCGCCAGGAATTCAGCGCGCAGCAGAATGTCGTGGCAGGGCAGGCGGAGTTGCTGAAGGACTTCGTGTCTCTGCAGAAGAGTCTTGGCATTGGGTGGGAAGCGCCTCAGGGGTAGTCCGGTCGGGCGTTCGCGTGGCGGGTGCGAGCCTTCCGTAGTGGCGCACAGCGCGGGTCTTATTGCGGTGCGTCACTTTTGCGCGATGCGCTGCCTGGCTTCGCAGTTCGCGCATAAGCGGCAGCGACTCACGCAGGGCATGGCAGGTTTTCTGGATTTTGGCTGCAAAAAGACGATCGCCCCCGCTATCGGCGGAATATAGTGGGCAGGGTTTTGGGTCTGTCGGCGCGAATACTCGCGGTCATCGGCGCGCAATGCGTCGGCCCGAGCCATTCAGTTTGCAAAGACAGATCGAATCTGGAGGCCTGCGATGAACGCGACGATCGCAACAATGACGACAATCCGTGGAGCGTGCAAACGCTGGACCGTGATTGCAGGTGCATTTTTGCTGGCCTCGTGCGGCGGGTCTATCGATTCGAATACAGCCGTGCCTGCATCCATCATGCAGGTAATGCAGAAGCCCGCCTATAAGAGTGCGAGCTGGTCCATGCTGGTGGTCGATCTCGAGTCCGGGCAAGTTGTCTACGACCTCGACTCCAACTCGCAGATGTTCATTGCCTCGGTGCGTAAAGTTTTCTCGACCGGAAACGCGCTCAACGCGCTCGGCGCGCAACACAAGTTCGTCACGCCAGTCTATCGGCAGGGCAGCGTTGCTTCGAACGGCACGCTCAACGGCAATCTGATCCTGGTTGCGAGCGGAGATCTGACGATGGGCGGGCGCGCCAATCCCGATGGAACGATAGCGCTCACCGACTTCGACCATAACGAAGCGAACTCGCTCGGCAATGCAGTGCTGTCGGCGCCGGACCCGCTCGCGGGATACAACGCGCTGGCGGCGCAGGTGGCGGCTGCCGGCATCACCACGATCAACGGCAATGTCGTGATCGACGACCGTCTTTTCGAACCGTTCAACTTCCGCGGTGAGTTCAACGTGCGGCCGATCTTCGTCAATGACGACCTCGTCGACGTCACACTATCGCAGAGCGCCGAAGGCGCCGCTGTTCCATTCGACTGGCGGCCGAAGTCGGCGGCTTTCTCCGTGCAATCGACGCTGAAGACCGGCAGCGCGACGTCGACGCTCGCGATCGGGCTCGACCCCGAGCCACCGCAGTGCATCGGCGCGCCTAATTGTGTGGCCACTGTCAGCGGGACCGTGCCGGCGGGTTACGTGCCCATTCTGACCAACGCATATCCGCTGATCCGCACGTTCCGCGTGAGCGAGCCGTCGAACTACGCGCGCACGATCTTTATCGAAGCACTCGCGCGCTCGGGCGTAACGGTAACGGCTGCCCCCGTCGCGGCCAATCCTGTGCAGTTGCTGCCCGCGAAGGGCTCGTATTCGAGCGCGCAACAGGTGGCGCAACTGACATCGGCGCCGTATGCGCAGCACGTTCGATACGTCAACAAAATCAGCTACAACATTGGGGCCGACGTGACGCTGATGCAGTTCGGACTCGCGCACAACGGATCGACCACCATGGCCGGTTCGCTTGCCGCGGAACAGAGCGAACTGTCCACCGTGTTCAACATTTCGCCGGCTCAATATCATTTCATCGACGGCAGCGGCGGCGGCGAGACCACGGCCAACGGCAAAGCCGTCATTGCGATGCTGCGCGGTATGAGCGCGAAACCTGCTTTTACGCCGTACTTCAATTCGATGCCGGTGCTCGGTGTGGACGGATCGCTCGCCACCGTCACCAACTTTGAAGCCGATTCCACATTAGCGGGAGCGAGAGGCCAGGTGCACGCGAAGACGGGCACGTACGTCGCCGAAAATCCGGCCGCGCCGGGCATGCCGCTGCTGAAAGGGCAGGCGCTCGCCGGCTATATCGATGCGAAGAGCGGCCGCCGCATCGTATTCTTCCTGACGGTGAACAACGTGCCGATCACGGGCATTCCCGACGTGCTGACCGTGTTTCAGGACGAGGGCACGATCGCTGCCATGTTATGGAAAATGCAATGACGGCGCTTGTCGGTACTTTGCATAGACGATGCCAGGGGACAACGTCAAGGTCGCAACGGGCAGGAACTGCGCGCGCATGGATGTTCCTGCGGCTCGCGTGAAGAAGATCCGGCATAAGGACGGTAGTGACGGGATCACCCACGACGCGACAAGGCGCCGCTCACTTCGCACCGCGTCGCAGCAGAACATCGAACCGGCCTGCTACGAGATGCGATTCGCTCACTTCCGGCAGCGTTTTGGCAGCTTGCGTGATGCGCCAGACTTCCTCCAGAAGTGAGCGGTCCGTACCCGACCAGCTCGTCAGCACATTTTCGATGCGCTCGGAGCCGTGAATGTCGCCGGTGAAATACCCCATCGACCACTCGGCAAAGTGCCTGTTTTCCAGCGAACCAATCGCGACAATCCGCATGTCGTAGTGACGGCTGTCATTGCCGATGCGGCGCAAGCATTCCCTCACTGCTACCGGATCACCTTCGAGGTACTGGACAAAATTACGGCCCGCGTGCACGAGAAAACCGGTCAGTGCATCGGCGCGATTGAGCACGCGAGACACCGACACAATCGATTCCACGTCCGATATGCCTACGCCCGGCGCGACATTGCTGATGTACACCGCGCCGAATAGTGTTTCATCCTGGTCCCGCGTTTCGAGACGTTTGGATTCGTCTGAGAACATAGGGACACCTCTACAAAGTCGTTTCGCATTTCCACTTTAATACAGGGCCGGCTGTCTAAAATCGACCAACGTTAGTCGGCTGCGCCCATGCGGGCGGAATTTGTCGGCACACGTTATGCGCTTGTCCGTTTAGTGTGCGGTGATGCATGACTGACCGCGTCGCGGGTTTCAGCGCGTGCTTAGAAATTGCACTTGAGGTCGCGTCTCGCGCAGCTTCTAGTGAAGCGGGGTGGTCGGTTCAAATCGCTGTCGACATCTTCAAACCGATGTACGCCCCAACCACTCACGTACGTACAACGAATGCGGTGGGCGCACCGCCGAGTGTTCACGAGATTTCGGTGTGCCAACAAATAAGAAACCCAGCACGCGCTCGGCCGGCTCGAAGTCGAGCGCGGCCTGGAGATTGGGGTCGTACGCATCGGCGCCCGTCGCCCAGAAACCGCCGTAACCGAGCGCGTGAATTGCGTTGAGCATGTTCATGACCGCCGCGCCGACCGCGAGCAGTTGCTCCGATTCCGGAATGTGCGAACTGGGAACCGGCGCCGCGCCTATGACGATCACGAGCGGCGCCGTGTACGCGAGTTGCCGCCGTTGCTCGTGATCTGCGCGAGGCGTTGCCGGCTCGCGTCGCGCCGCGACATCGACGAGCACTTCGCCGAAATCGGCGCGCGCGTCGTCGCGAATCAGCGCGAAGCGCCAGGGGCGCAGCGCACCATGGTCCGGCGCCCGCATGGCGGCGTCGAAGATCAGACTTAGCTCGGTGTCACCGGGTCCCGGCTCGGCTAGCGGCCAGTGCGACTGGCGCGAAAGCAGCGTTTCGAAGAACGCTTGTTGTCGCGGCGAACCGGTGTCGCCGATCTGACGGATCTGAGAGGTATCCATGGCGGTGTAATTGAGTTTTCTGTCGGATGGATAATGACGACAAACGCACGGTAATGCAAATGATTCCTATTTGCTTGTCTGGCGAATGATTTTGTTTTAAGCTGTGCCCTCATTGCCCGGAGACAAAGAGGGTGAGGGATGGACCTTGACACGCATCAAGGGCAACGAGTAAATTTAAATGCAAATGATTCGCATTTAATGCGTAGTGATTCAAATCCTGCCGGGCAATCTGCCGCGCTTTTGCGAGGGCTGCCCGGCATGTTTGGCCGCAAACCGACGTACAACTTCATTCAGGAGCCGCGATGAGCTGGGGTGACGAAAACACCAACTTCGTTGTCGTTGTAAATCACGAAGAGCAGTATTCGATCTGGCCTGAGTACAAGGCGATTCCAGCCGGCTGGCGTGAAGCCGGCAAGTCGGGCAAGAAGGACGAATGCCTGCAATGGATCGACCAGGTCTGGACGGATATGCGTCCGCTGAGCTTGCGCGAGGCCATGGCCGGGAGCGCTGCGGCCGAAAGCGTACCCAATGCGTGATCAACGGGCGTCCAGCCGATGACCTCGTCGAATGGTCTGCCGCGTATGTCCGACCCGCTAATCCTCGTGTGTCTCGCGCATGCGGGCGGCAGCGTGGCGCTGTACCGGGACTGGCAGCCACGGTTGCCGTGGTTCGTGCGGGCGCGCATGCTCGAATTGCCCGGCCACGGCATGCGCCGGTCCGTATCGCCGCATACCGAATGGCCCGCGCTCATCGAGCAACTCGCAGATGAACTGCTCGCGCTGGTTGGCGGCGCTCCGTTTGCGTTGTTCGGACACAGCATGGGCTCGCTCGTCGCACTCGAATTGATGCACGTGCTGCGCGAGCGCGGAGCACGCGCTCCTGTCTGGTTCGGTGCGTCGGCAACCATCTCGCCAGTGCGTCGTAAGCACGAAACACACTGGCTTAACTGTTCGCAGAGCGAAATGATTGCTTGCTTGCGGGAGCGCGGCGGCACACCTGCCGAGCTGCTCGACGACGCGGAGTTCGTCGACTTCATGCTGCCGGTGCTGCGCGCCGATTTCCACCTGTGCGGCGTGCATCCGGCGCATATTGCGGCACGCGCCGATGCTTATCGCGCGATGCTGCCCGGAACGTCGAATACATCCGCCATGCTCGACTGCCCGATCGACGTCTTCATCGGCCGCGATGATCCTGCCACGGCAAACCGCGCGGATGTCGACGCCTGGGCAAACGAGACAAGCGGCCCATGCGCAGTCCACTGGTTCGACGGCGGGCACTTCTTCATCGACACGGCTCGCGAAGCCGTACTCGCAGCCGTGGCCAAAGCGCTCTTGCTGCATGGACAACGGGCGCAACTGGCGCAACCGGTGCGAGACGTCGCGGCATGACGAACCCTTAGCGCGGAGTGCTCGCGCGAATCGCTGACCTCGCGCACGCGGTGATCACTAATTGCAGTATTGGGGCAACCCGGAAAAGGAACGAATGACCATGAGCCAGGCTTCGCTGCCGATCTTCGATTTCTCGCCGTTCGTTGGGCACAGCGAGCGCTATGTGGCGCTCATCAAACAGTTTGCGGCGGCCGGGCCGTTTCGCAGCGCGACGGTCGACGAACTGCTGCTCGACGACGACTTCCATCGACGCCCGCTGCGGCCAGAGGACTTCGACTTCCTCAAGTTCATGAAACCCGTGCGCGAGCACAACGTCAGTCGTCTGCCGGCGCTTGCGTCCGGGCGCACGCTGATGTCGATCTACGAGCTCGACGTCGCGCGCCCGCCGGTAGGCAGCGAGCCCGCCGACTGGCAGCGTTTTGCAGATTTCTATCGCGAAGATACGCGCGAACTCGGGGCGCAGATTGCGCCGTTCCTGGAAGCGTATGCGTTCGAATACCTGACGAAGGACGTCGATACCCGCGAAGACACCGGCGCCGTGAGCGCGCGCCTGACGCGCATCGTCGACGACGAACTCGCATTCTGGAGCGCTACGTTCGAGCGGTTGATGAGCAACGACTACCTCGAACAAGGGCTGCGTTTCATCATGGTGCAGCGCTGGGCGCTCGCGGTATCGAAGCGCCGCGCGCTCGCGCGAGCCGGCGCAAGCGGCTTCTTCGACATGCTCGCGCCCGACGAGCGTCCGAGCCTTCACCGTCAGATGCCTGACGACGCACTGTTCGAGCGCGTGGCCGAGGCAAGCTGCATTACGCGCCGGCAACATGCGTACTGGCAGTTTTATCTGCCGACGAGCATCGCGAAATGCAATCTGCTCTATGCGCTTGCCCGTCGTCCGGACCGCGCGTTCGGGCTCATCGGCGCGGCGTTCGCAGCCGAGGCGGAGTGGCTGGCGTTCGGGCTCGCGCTCGAACGGGCTTGCGCGCATCTGCAACCGGCCAGCCGCAGCCCGGCCGATTCCAACGCACTGAGGGCCGCGCTGCAGCAGCGCTGCGCGCGTGCGCTGGAGCGTGTTGCGCAAGGCTTCGGCGACGTGGCGCGTGCTCAATGCGTACAAGGCGTTGTCGCAGGCGAGCGCCTCGCGGAACGCGGGCGTTGGGATCTTGGCGAACAGTTGCGCTGGCTGTCGTCGATTCGCGAGTATGTGAACTTCGCGCATCGCATCAGCTCGCGCATCGACGCGGAGTGTCCCGGCATCGACCGCGAGACCTTCATCGAGCCTCAGGAAATGTGCTCGACGACGCACGTGCACAACGACCACCGTCTCGTCACGATCGAGGAGGGCGACATGCTGTTCTGGGGCAACGTCGGCATGCAGCTTTCGATGCACAAAGGCGACATGGTGCTGATTCCGGATGGCAGGCTGCACGGCTCGACGGTCGTATCGAACGAATGCACGTATCACCAGCCGATCATTCCGAACGATTGGGTCGAGGCCCTCGTGGCCGAGCTTGACGAACCGGCGGCGGCTTCGACATGACAGCAGCAGATTGCGCGGTACATCCGTAACCGATCGGCAACAAGCTGGTAACAAGGTAGCAACGAGCCGGCGGCACCATGCAGGCGCTAACGGCGGAGATCGACAAAAAATGCGCCTCTTCCCCACGACAGCAATATCGACGTTCCGGCCACGCAGGCTGGGATGCCTCGCGCGTTCGACGCGCGCAACAGTGGGTCAGGAAGAGAGAGCGAACGATGCAAGCAGGCAACAGTGCTATCGCAGAGGCCGATCGGTTCGAGGTCAGCGACTGGAAGAGCCGGATCATTGCCGGCAGAGCGACGGGCGCGGCGGTGTCCGCGCCTGCGTGGCTGGACGCTTCGTATGCCACGCTGCGCGAGCAGGTGCTCGATCCGGCGTATCCGTGCTTTTTCGGCACGATGGCCGAGCGGCGCGGCGAGATGTTCTACTCGTTCGTCAACGGGCGCGATTTGCGCGACCTGCCCGCGACGATGCAAACGTTCGCGGAGCTCGCCGTGCAGCCCGAGTACAGGCGAAACAACATCGCGGTATTTTTCGAACCGGACCCGCAGCCGCTTGCGCACGATGCGTACCGGACATTGTTCTGGAGCATCCTGCAGCAGCTGCACGACGGTGATCCGGATCCGGCGGCCGACCAGCAGCCGGACCCGATGGACGAGGCGTGGGAGTTCTCATATGCGGGCGTGCAGATGTTCGTGGTGTGCGCGTGCCCGTCGTTTCGCGCGCGCCATAGCCGCAACCTGGGGCCGGGCATGGTGCTGCTGTTTCAACCGCGCTCGGTGTTTGTCGATACGATCACGAATAAGGTCATTGGCCGCGAGGCACGCAATCAGGTGCGCAAGCGTCTGGAAACATGGGACGAGATTCCCGCGCATCCCGATCTCGGCTTTTATGGCGACCCGGGCAATCTCGAATGGAAGCAGTACTTTCTCGACGATGCAAACGCGCCCATCGAGGAGCGCTGTCCGTTTCTGAAACGCCGCGCGCAGGCACGCGACGCAGCGTCAGCGCAAGTGCAGTCCATGCAGGCCCGCCGTCAGGTGGCTCCGCAAGACACGCGCAATGAACACGAAAGAGGCTTCGCGCAAAAAGACGCTGCGCGAGGCGCCGATAACTGACGCGGCCGGCGCACGAGGACGTCTGCACGACGCTTGCGGCATTCGCTAGTGCGAGCCGACCTGCCGTCTTCCTGCTCTCATGCCGCAACGAAAGGAGATTCATGTCCGTACTTTTGCAACTGGTCAGCAAGTCACGCTGGATGATAGCTGCGGCACCCATCGCAAGTGTGCTCGGCGGCCTCGGCAATGCGGCGCTGCTCGCCCTGATCAATCAGGCGCTGGTCGCGACGCCGCAGGGGCTCGCGCGCCTCGGCTGGCAGTTCCTTGCGATCGGCCTCGGCGTTCTGGCGATGCGCGCGCTCGCACAGTCGCTCTTCATGTGGCTCGGCCAGCAGGCGAAGGCGACGCTTCGCATGCGCACCATTCGTCGTATCGGCGACGCTGCGTTCGCGCAGCTGGAGAAGCAGGGCGCGGCGAAATCGCTCGCGGTGCTCACGCAGGATCTCGACACCATCGTGGTGTTTTTCGTGAGCATGCCGTCGCTCGCGATGCAAAGTGCAGTGATAGTCGGTTGTCTTGCTTATCTCGGCTACATGTCGTGGCCGATTTTACTGGTTGCGATCGTGACTATCGTGCTGGGCATGGCAGGCTTTCGCTACGCGCACAGCCGCGCAATGTTCCATCTGCGCGCGTCGCGCAAACGCGAGGACGATCTCGTCAAGCACTTCCGCGCACTCTTCGACGGTGCAAAGGAACTGAAGCTGCATCGCGCCCGCAAACGCGCGTTCGTCGAGGATACGCTCGCAAGCAACGTCGAGGAGGTGCGTGTGCAGCGCACGCGCGGCTACATGCTGTATGCGGCTGCGTCCAGTTGGGGCAACTTCATTCTGTTCGCGTTCATCGGCCTTACGCTCTTCGTGTTCGCGCGCTACATCAAAGTCGATCCGCATGTCATGTCCGGCTATGCGATCGTGTTCGTCTACATGATCATGCCGATAGAGGCCGTGCTTTCTGCTATTCCGAGCCTTAGTTCGGCGCGCGTCGCGCTCGAACGAATCGAGCAGGTCAACGCGGAACTGCCGCGCGAAGTCATGCTCGAGCCGCCCGTCGCCGCATCGTTCGACACCATCGCGCTCGACGGCGCCACGCACCGTTACTTCCGCGAGAAGGAGAATGAGGTGTTCACGCTCGGGCCGATCGATCTTACGTTCCGGCGCGGCGAGCTCGTTTATCTGATCGGCGGCAACGGCAGCGGCAAGACCACGCTCGCAAAGATGCTGGTTGGCTTGTACGTGCCGGAAAGTGGCAGGGTGTTGCTGAACGGCGAGCCTGTCGACGAAGCACGGCGCGATGCGTACCGCCAGCATTTCTCGGTCGTGTTCAGCGACTTCTTCCTGTTCGACACACTGCTCGGCATGCATACCGAAGGACTCGACGCGCTCGCGCAGCAACTGCTCGTGGATCTGCAGCTCGACCACAAGGTGAGCGTGAAGGACGGCAAGTTCTCGACGCTCGATCTTTCGCAGGGACAGCGCAAGCGGCTCGCGCTTGTCGTCGCGTATCTGGAGGACCGGCCGTTCTATGTGTTCGACGAATGGGCGGCGGATCAGGACCCGCTTTTCAAGGACGTGTTCTATAAGCGTCTGCTTCCCGAACTCAAGGCGAAGGGCAAGACCGTGCTGGTCATCACACATGACGACCGCTACTTCCATCTTGCAGAGCGCTTTATCAAACTCGATTTCGGCCAGATCGTCGAGGACGGGCCGGGCGCCGCGCATGCGGCGAACCTCACGTCCGTTGATAACTGATCAGGATGCCTCCGCACATGAACGCCAATCTATCCATTGATTCCGCGCGCGCCGTGCACGGCGAACCGATGTACGAACTCGATGACGTGTCGTTTCGCATCGGCGAGCGGGTGTTGTTGCATCCGCTTGCGCTCACGCTGCCGAGAGGTCGCGTGTGCGGCCTGATCGGTCACAACGGCTCCGGAAAATCGACTCTGCTTAAACTGCTCGCGCGTCAGCAGTCGCCCACGGCAGGCACGCTGCGTTTCGCGGGCCGCCCATTGCGCGAGTGGGAGAACCGTGAGTTCGCGCGACAGGTGGCCTATCTGCCGCAGCAGCAGCCGGCCGCGAGCGGCATGACGGTGCGCGAACTGGTTGCGCTCGGCCGCTATCCATGGCACGGCGCGCTCGGCCGCTTTACCGGCGTCGACGGCGAGAAGGTTCATGAAGCGATGGAGTTGACCGACATCACCCGGTTCGCGGATCGTGCAGTGGACAGCCTGTCGGGCGGCGAGCGGCAACGCGCATGGATCGCGATGCTGGTCGCGCAGGATAGCCAGTGCCTGCTGCTCGACGAGCCGATCTCCGCGCTCGATATCGCGCATCAGATCGAAGTGCTCGATCTCGTGCGCACGCTGAGTCAGCAGCGCGGTCTTGGCGTGGTCGTCGTGTTGCATGACATCAACATGGCCGCGCGTTTCTGCGACGACCTGATCGCGTTGAAGAACGGCCGGCTGCTAGCAAGCGGCACGGCGCCAGAGCTGATCGAGGAAAAGATGCTCGGCGCGATCTACGGCGTGCCGATGGGCACGGTCGCGCATCCGCGCGGCGGCATGCCGATCAGCTTCGCGTATTGAACGGCATGCGCATGCCGGCTCTCGCATCGTCACGATGCATCGCTGCCGGCCTTGCATGACCGACAGCAGATAACGGCGCTCCCAAGAGACGCCTTGCTTTCCCCGCAATGACGAATTCAGGTTGTCGACGCAAGCATGCGTCGGCGACGGTCTGCGTGCGCCGCGCTGATGCGGTGCACGGCGAAGACGACCGCGCGGCGCGCGGTAAATCTCGGGAGGCGAGGATGTCTGTTATCAATACGCCGCGCCAGGATGGCGTGAACCTGCATGCAGCGGGTGCGGCCACCGCGGAGAACGCGGCAAAAGATAGGGCGGATCGTGGCGCAGGTGACGTTGCGGCGATTACGGCTGCCGATTCTGCGGCCGGTAGCGCAACGAGCACAACGGCCAATGCAACGGCCAACACAGCGCCCCACACCGCGAACTGGGCCGCAGCGCCAGCAAACGACCTCGTCTCGGTGATGAAGTTGCACGTCAGCCAGCGCCCCGATCAATTGGCGGTGCGATTTCTCGCTGACGGCGACGCCGACGCACGCGAACTCACGTACGCGGCACTCGACGAGCGCGCGCGGCGTCTCGCGGCCGTGCTCCGCCGCCATGGCGCGCCGAACGATCGTGTGCTGCTGATGCTGCAAAGCGGGCTCGATTACATCGTGTCGTTCTTCGCGTGCCAGTACGCAGGGATGATTGCGGTTCCTGCGTATCCGCCCGATGCGCCGCAAAGCGCGCACCTCGCGCGGCTGCGACGCATCGCAGCCGATTGCGTGGCGCACATCGCGGTGCTAGATCGGGCATCGCATGAGTCGTTTGCCAGCATCAGCGACGAGCTTTCTTTGCATGGCGCGGCGTTGTTGTCGCCCGACGCCGCCGATACGGAGGTTCTCGGCAACGGCGACGGCGACGGCTTTTGCATCGACAGCGCGGTGCCCGATGCGGTGTCGTTTTTGCAATACACGTCCGGCTCTACGTCGTCGCCGAAAGGGGTGATCGTTAGTCATGCGAACATATGCGCGAATGTCAGCGCAATGTCGCGAGGCATGGGTTGCCGTGCCGGCGACCGGATGTTCTCCTGGTTGCCGCTCTATCACGACATGGGCTTGATCGGCAGCGTGCTGATGCCGGTCTTGTGCGGCTTCCAGGTCACGCTGATTTCGCCGTTGCATTTTCTGGAACGCCCGGCGCGCTGGCTCGCGGGCATCGCACGTGAGCGCGCGACGGTGACGGGCGGCCCGGACTTCGCGTATCGGCTGTGTACCGACCGCGTGCGCGATGCACAACTCGCCGGGCTCGACCTGTCGTCGCTGCGTGTCGCGTTTTGCGGTTCGGAGCCTATTCGCCAGACTACCCTCGACGGTTTCGCCGCGCGTTTCAGCACGCACGGCCTGGATCCACGGGCGATGTATGCGTGCTACGGCCTCGCCGAGGCAACGCTGTTTTTCACGGGCGTCGAGGTCGGCTCGGGCGCACCCGAGACGCGCTTCTCTGCATCGGCGCTTGCGCGGCGCGTTCCGGTCGCGTTGCCGGCCGGCCGCGGAAACGACAGCGAAAAGCACGGCGAAACATATAACGCAGCCGACGACGACACCAAGGCCGTTGTCGGCTGCGGCGTGACCGCGTTGGGCCATACGCTCGCGATCGTCGATCCGGATACCTGCGAGCGTTTGCCGGATCGGCACGTCGGCGAAGTGTGGTGCAGCGGCCCGAGCATCACTCGCGGTTACTGGCGCAATCCCGAAGCGAGCGCTGCGGTGTTCCTTGACGACGCACCGGGTTTTCCGGGACGTTGGCTACGCACCGGCGACCTCGGCTTCGTCGAGCGCGGCCAGTTTTTCTTCTGCGGACGCCGCAAGGACCTGATCGTGCTGCGTGGCGAAAACATCTATCCGCAGGATCTTGAAACCGTGCTGGCCGATCGCGTCGAATGGCTGAGGCGCGGGCGCGTCACCGCGTTCCCCGTCGAAGCGGCCGACGGCGCCGAGGCAATCGGCGTCGCCGCCGAAGTGCCGCGCGGCAGGGCGCGGCAGGTGGCGCCCGAGACCATCTTCGCCGCGATCGCGGCCGCGCTCGGCGACGCGTTCCAACATGAAGCGGCGTTGATTCTGTTACTCGAACCGGGCGATTTGCCGCGTACGTCGAGCGGAAAACTGCAGCGCAGCGCGTGTGTTGCCGCGTGGCAAAGCGGCGCGCTCGTGCCGTTCGCAGTGCGCGACGCCAGGTCCGGGCAGTCGCCACGCATCGAAACGGACACAGCACCGGCGGATGCAATTCCGGTTGCCGGTTGCGGCGACATGCTGACACCCACCGCGCACGCTATCGCACAAGTATGGAGCGAGGTTCTCGACGTGCCGACGCCGTGTGCATCGGATGACTTTTTTGCGCTCGGCGGCCGTTCGCTGCTGGCCGCGAAGGTCGCGTCGCGGCTGCGCGCGCGGTTGGATCGCGACGTGCCAGTCGGTCTGTTGTTCAGCCACCCGACGCTCGCGAACCTTGCCGCGGCGCTCGATGCTCGCTGGGCGACGCCGTCGAACGCGCTCGCTCCGGTTGCGCCGCTCGCGCGCCGCGCCGAAAGCGAACGCGGCGAGGCGCCGCTATCTCTGCCGCAGGAGCGTTTATGGATGCTGTGGCAACTCGATCCGGACAGCCCCGCGTACAACATTTCTGCTGCACTTTCGCTGACCGGTCCGCTCGATGCGCATGCCGCGAGAACCGCGCTCGACGCTGTGGTACGCCGTCACGAGATGCTGCGCACGCGCTTTGCGGATGTCGACGGCGTGGCGCGTCAACTGGTCAGGCCCGTGACTGACACGACCGATGCGTGGCGCTGGGAATGCGTGAACGCGCTGGAACTCACCACCGGCGACTTCCACGCGCAGTTGCGCCGACGCGCTCGCGAGCCCTTCGACCTGACGCTCGGCCCGCTCTTTCGCGCGGCGCTGTTTGTCCGCGACCCGGAGCAGTATGTGCTGCATATCGTGATGCATCACATTGTCTGCGATGGCTGGTCGATCAATGTGCTGCTGCGAGATTTTGCGGCTGCGTATCGCGCCGCGCGGCTCGGCGGCATGCCGGCTTTGCCGGCGCCGGCGGTCCAATACGCGGATTACGCCGCATGGCAAGGCGCGCGATTTTCCGACGACGGCCACGGCGGCGTGGAACTCGCTGCGCAACTCGATTACTGGCGCAACCGTCTGGCGGGCTACGACGCGCTGCTCGATCTGCCGACCTTGCATGAGCGCGGCCGTCCCTATGAGCCTCGTGCCGAGCGTGTCGGCGCCGATATACCGAGCGTGCTCGCGAGCCGTCTTGAGGTGCTCGCGCGAGAGCACAACGCCACGCTGTTCATGGTGCTGCTTGCCGCGTTCGCTGCGTTGCTGTCGCGTTACAGCGGCGCGCACGACGTGGCGATTGCGGTGCCCGTCGCCGGCCGCGACCGGATCGAAACGGAGGAGCTGATCGGCTTCTTCATCAACACGCTCGCGATGCGCGCGTCCGTGAAAGGCGCGAAGTCGTTCGCGACGCTGCTGCGTGAGGTGCGCGACGACAGCATCGACGCGCAGACGAACGCCGACGTGCCGTTCGAACGCGTCGTGGCCGCGCTGCAGGTCGGCCGGCGCGCGGGCGTCAGCCCGCTTGCGCAGATCAAGTTCGTGCTGCACGACGAGTTCGAACGTGCGCTCGATCTCGGCGGCGTGCGTTGCGCGCTGGTCGACGCCGACGCGAGCGACGCGCGGTTCGAAATCGCGCTCGACGTGTTTCGCGAGGGCGTGCGCGGCCTGCGCTGCGTTTTTGCGTACGCCGCCGAGCTTTATGACGACGCCTTTATCGCGCAGTTCGCGCGGCACTACGTTGGTCTGCTCGAACAGATCGCCGACACGCCGGAGGGCGCGATCGGCGAATTCAATCTCGACGACGATGAAGCGGTCGACGGCATTGCGCCAGTCGCTGGGGCGTACTCGCTTTGAGTATGCGGCCGCCGTCCTGACATCGCATCGACGCATCGAGCCCGCGCTTGCCGGCGCGGGTGCAAGACACCTGGATCACACCACGGACACCATGCAAGCTATCTCTTTCGACACCGACTTTTTGCCCGCCCGCGTCGCGCGGTTTGCCATCGAACGGCCGGATGCCGTTGCGCTTGTCGACAGCACGGGACCGCTGGTCTGGCGTGATCTTTGGCAGTGGTCCGGCAGGCTCGCCGCGGCGCTCGTCGCTGAAGGTGTGCGGCCTGGCGATCGCGTGGTGCTCGCATTACCGCGCTGCACGGCGTTCGTTGCAGCGATTCTCGCGGTGTGGCGGGTGCGCGCATGCTATGTGCCGCTCGACCCGGCGCTTCCGGAAGCGCGGCTGCGCTGGCAGGCCGAGGACTGCGGCGCGCGCGTGGTGATGACGGGCGCTGCGCTGACAAGTGGGGCGTTGGATGCGGTGGTGGAGGGTGTCGCAGCTGATGCAACTGATGCAACCAACGCCTCAATCGGAACCGACGGCCCGCGCTGGCTGCCCGAGGGCGTGACGACACTCGACCCGCAAGCGTTCCGCGTCCCTGACGAAGCCGTGGCCAAGGTGCTCGACACAACTAACGCATCAGGCAGCGAGACCTTTCACCACGCGATGTCTGGTCCATCGAGCGACGACAGCGTCCTCATCTGGCCCGCGTACGTGATCTATACGTCAGGCTCGACCGGCCGGCCGAAGGGCGTCGTGCTCAGCCATGCGGCGCTCGCCGCCTATTTGCAGGGCGTCTCCGAACGGCTGCCCGAAGGTATTGCAAGCGCAGCGTATCTGTCGACCACCGCCGCCGATCTTGGCCACACATCGTTGTTCGGCGCGCTGTGGCACGGCTGGACTCTGCATCTGATCGACGCCGACGTCGCCGCCGATCCGGACGCCTTTGCCGCCTACATGCACACGCATTCGGTCGACCTGCTCAAGATCGTGCCGAGCCATCTCGACGCGCTGTTGCAAGCGCAATCGGCGGAATGGGTGCTGCCGCGCCGCTGTCTCGTGCTGGGCGGCGAGCCGGCGCCGACGCGTCTGGCCGCGCGCATCGCGACGTTGCGGCCCGAATGCCAGTTGATCAACCACTATGGGCCGACCGAGACCGCGGTCGGCGTACTCACGCGCGCGGGCGCGCAAAGTCGCGCGGGGACGCTTCCGCTCGGCAAGCCGCTCGCGCACGTGAAGGCTCGCATCGTGGATGCCGACGGTAATGCGGTGCCCAAAGGTGCCACTGGTGAGTTGTGCATCGGCGGCGCGAGCGTGGCGCAGGGCTATCTGAACAGACCTTCGCTGACGGCGGAGCGCTTCGTGCCCGATCCCGACGGTAACGGCGCGCGGCTCTACCGGACGGGCGATAGAAGCCGCCGTCTGCCGGACGGCGAATACGCGTTTCTCGGCCGACTCGACGACCAGGTGAAGATCCGCGGCTTTCGTGTCGAGCCGGAAGAGGTCGCCGCGCGCCTGCGCAACGAGCATGGCGTGCGCGACGCAGTGGTGATCGCCTACGCGGATAGCGACGGCGCCGCGCCTCGCCTCGTCGCGTACCTGAGTGCCGCAGAATCGCTCGACGTCGATGCGATCCGCAGCCGTCTCGCCGCGGAACTACCGGACTACATGGTGCCGTCGTCGCTTCAGGTGCTGGCCGCGTTGCCGCTGACCCCGAACGGCAAGATCGACCGTGCCGCGTTGCCGGCGCCGCTGCAGGAAAACAGGGCGGGCGCCGCGCGTGTCGAGCCGCGCAATGACGCGGAACGCACGCTGATCGGAATCTGGAAGCTGCTGCTCAAGCGCGATGACATTGGCGTAACTGACAACTACTTCGAAATCGGCGGGGATTCGATTCTCAGCCTGCAGATCATTGCCAGGGCGCGCGGCGCGGGACTCAAGCTCACGCCGAAACAGATGTTCGACCACCCGACGATCGAGGCGGCGGCGCGCGTCGCCGTCCCCATGAAGGTGGCGTCCGACCATCGGAGCGCTGGAGAGAAAGGCGGCGGGGCGAAGCAGCGGACAAGCGCAGGCTCGACTGAGCAGGCAAGCACGACGACACACATCAAGACAAGCGAGCGGACCCGCGCCGACGCCGGCGCGAGTCACACAGCGGCATATGCCGCCGCAACACCGCCGCACACCACGCATCCCGCCGACGACGATCGCTGGTTCGCTGAAGCCGGTGTTTCGCGCGACGCCGTCGACGCAGTCTATCCAGCCACGCCGATGCAGCAGGGTCTGCTATTTCACGGCATGCTCGATGGCGAGCCAGGCATGTACGTATCGCAATTGCGTCTCACGATCGACAGCTTGAAGATCGACACCATGCGCGCGGCGTGGGACGCTGTGATCGCCCGTCACCCGGTTTTGCGCACGCGCTTCGTGTGGCCGGCCGGTGGCGAGCCGTTGCAGATCGTCGAGCGGCGCGTGCGCATGCCGTTCGAATTGCATCCACGTGATGCGCTAGTTGTGCCGGTTCCGATCGCCGCGCTCACTGCGGCGGCATCGACGGACGAACAGTACGACGCCGCATACGAAGGCGCACGCGAGGCGATTGCCACGCGCGGTTTCGAGCCAGACGTCGCGCCGCTGATGTGCGTCGATGTCTTCGAGCGCCCCGACGGCGCGCACGATCTGCTGTGGACTCACCATCACGCGTTGACCGATGGCTGGAGCACCGCGCAGGTCGTCAGCGAAGTCGCGCGCGCGTATGCGGCGCTCGACGCGGGCGGCGTCCCCGACACGTCGCCGGCGGCGCCGTACGCGGATTACGTCCACTGGCTGCGCGGCCAACCCGATACGGCTCCGTTCTGGCGCGCACGGCTCGCAACGCGCGATGAACCGGCGCGCGTAGCCGATGCGCTCGGCGGTGCTTTGCGTGCGTCGTCCGAGAAGAGCGCCGATGGCGTAGCGGCACAAGCGCTGATCCGCGAGCTCGACGGCCCGTCTCACGCGCGGTTGACGCGCGCTGCGCGTCGCGCACAGGTCACGCTGAATACGCTTGTCCAGGCAGCGTGGGCGCTCGCGCTCGCACGTTTCTCCGGGCGCACGCAAGTGACGTTCGGCATGACGGTGTCTGGCCGCCCGGTCGATCTGCCGAATGCGCAATCGATAGTCGGTCTGTTCATCAACAGCTTGCCGTTGTGGGTCGATGTGAAATCCGACGCGACGGTGCGCTCCTGGCTCGCCGCGCTGCAGCGGCAAAACGCGGAGTTGCGCGACGTCGAGCACACGCCGCTCGCGAGCTTGCAGCAATGGGCGAACTCGAACGTCGATGCGCTGTTCGATAGCCTGATCGTCTTCGAAAATTATCCGCTCGACGACGCGCTCGATGCGCTTGGCGATGTGCCGCGCATACGCGCTGTCGACGCACACAACCGCAGTCATTTTCCGCTGATGCTGGTCGTCGCGCCGCGTCATGTGGGAGGCGGCGACGCGCTGAGACTGGAGTGGCACAGGCATGCCGCCAGCGTGTCCGAGGATGGGGGTGCCCGCATCGCGGAATATTTCGAGCGGATGCTGGACTGCCTCGCGACCGCGCTCGTTGAAGGCGACGACCCGCACGTGCGGCTGCGCGATCTGCCAACCGACGACGCTCCATCTGCAAAGTCGCCACGTTTGCCATCCACGTTCGTCTACGAACCGGTGACGGCGCAGATTGCTGCGCAAGCGCGTGCGCGGCCCGAAGCGATCGCGCTGGTCGATGGCGATGAGCATGTGACGTATGCGCAACTCGATGTGTGGTCGCGCGCGATCGCGGATGAGTTGCGGCGCCTCGGTGCGACAGCGGAAACGCGCGTGGGCGTCGCAATGCAGCGCTCTGCTGCGCTGGTTGCGTCGCTGCTCGGCGTGTTGCGTGCAGGGGCGGCGTATGTACCGCTTGATCCGTCGTACCCGGCCGGACGCCTCGCGCATATCGTCGACGATTCCCAGCTTCGGCTGATCGTGACCGATGCGTCGAGCCTCGCGCAGCATGCGTCGCTGTTCGGCTCGCGGCCAACTTTGGATGCGGTGGCGCTGCGCGATGCGGTGCCTTCTGATGCCACGAGCGATACCACGGACGATGCCGGTGCATACCCGCATCCGCAACAGCTGGCCTACGTGATCTATACGTCGGGCTCGACGGGCGTACCGAAAGGCGTGGGCATCACGCATGAGAACGTCGCGCGTTTGTTCGATGCAACACAGTCGCGCTTTGCATTCGACGCACAGGACGTGTGGACGCTGTTCCATTCCTACGCATTCGACTTCTCCGTGTGGGAGATTTTCGGGGCGCTCGTGCATGGCGCGCGGCTCGTGATCGTGCCGCACTGGAGCACACGCGAACCCGCGGCATTCCATGCGCTCCTGCGCAAGGAACGGGTGACGGTGCTGAACCAGACGCCGTCGGCATTCGTGCAATTGATTCAGACCGATGACGGCAACACGCTCGACTCACTGCGCGCGGTGATTTTTGGCGGCGAGCGTCTTGAGCCGTCCTCGCTCGCGCGATGGGCTGACGGCGCGCGGCGCAAGGGCGTATTGCCGGCGCTCGTGAACATGTACGGGATCACGGAAACGACCGTGCATGTGACGCACCGGACACTGGACGAAGCGGCGTTGCGCGACGGGCGCAGCGTGATTGGTGCGGCGCTCGATGACCTCACGCTGCACGTGCTCGACGCGGATCTGAACCGCGTGCCGGTGGGGGCGGTGGGCGAACTGTATGTGGGCGGCGCGGGTCTGGCGCGCGGCTATCTGGGCCGCGCCGCGCTGAGCGCGCAACGCTTCGTGCCGGACCCGTATGGTGCGCCGGGTGCGCGGCTGTACCGCTCGGGCGACCTCGCGCGACGGCTGCCCGATGGCGACCTCGAGTACCTGGGCCGTAACGACGATCAGGTGAAGATTCGCGGCTTCCGTATCGAACTGGGTGAAATCCAGGCGGCGCTGCGGGCGCATCCGGAAGTGCAGGATGTGGCGGTGCTGGTGTCGGGCCACGGCGACGACAATAACGCCAACGACAACCGGCGCCTGATCGCCTACGTGGTGCCGCGCGGCGGACCCGATGCAGGCGATGCGGGACGCTGGCAGACGTGGCTCGCCGAGCGGCTGCCGGGGCACATGGTGCCGTCGTCGTATGTGGAGCTTGAGCGCTTTCCGCTGACGCCGAACGGCAAGCTCGATCGCCGTGCATTGCCCGCGCCGGAGGTGGCCAATTCAAGCCGCGCGACTTATGTCGCACCGCACGGCGAAACACAGACAAAGCTTGCCGCGATCTGGCAACAGGTACTCGGCGTGGAGCGCGTCGGCGCACACGACGATTTCTTCCTCCTTGGAGGCCATTCACTGCTGGCAGTGCGTGTCCTGTCGGCCGTGCGTAAAGAATTCGGCGACGCGCCCGGGCTGCGAGCAGTGTTCGAACATCCGCGTCTCGAAGACTTCGCGACGCTGCTGAGCGCCGCGCAATCCGCTGGAGCCGACGACGACGCGCTGAGGTCGGCGTCTGGCGTTGCGGTTGCTGCTGATGGTGATGCTGCTGCGCTCTCCATCACCGCTGCCGTCACCGCCGCCGACATCGCCCGTCAAGCCGACGTCACCGCGCCAATGCCGCTTTCGCCGTCGCAGCAAAGCTTGTGGTTCCTGTGGAAGCTCGATCCTCAGAGCGTGGCATATCACGTGAACGGTGCGCTCCGCTTCGACGGCCAGCTCGACGTCGATGCGCTGCGTGCAGCGTTCGTCTCGTTGGGCAAGCGGCATCCCGCACTGCGGATGCGTTTCGCCGAGATAGAAGGCGTTCCATACCAGCGCATCGACGATGCATGCCGCAGCGAGATCCGCCTGCTGGATTTGCCGAACACGCACAACGACACCAGCGAGGAAGCGCTGGCCGCGTGTCTCGGCGCGCTCGTTCGCACGCCGTTCGACCTGAGCGCCGAGCCGCCCGTGCGCGCGACGCTCGTCCGCATGGCCGACGACTGTCACGTGCTGCATCTGGTGCTGCATCACATCGTTAGCGACGACTGGTCGCTCGGTCTCCTGTTCGCCGATTTTTCGCGCCTGTATCGCGACTACTGCGCAGCGGGTCCTGCTGCGTCCGTGACATCTGTCGCGTCTATCGCCGACGATGAGCGC
Source organism: Paraburkholderia sp. 22098 (assembly GCF_052045935.1). Taxonomy (NCBI): domain Bacteria; kingdom Pseudomonadati; phylum Pseudomonadota; class Betaproteobacteria; order Burkholderiales; family Burkholderiaceae; genus Paraburkholderia; species Paraburkholderia sp. 22098. The sequence goes on from NZ_JBQEPV010000002.1 coordinate 155,191, forward strand.
GTCGCCGCCACATCGGCCGCCGCTTATCGCGAACTGATATCGGCGCGCGCGGCTCGACTGACGCCCGAGCGCGAGTTGCAACAACTCGAATGGTGGCGCGCAGCGCTCACGAACGACGACGAGTCTCCCGCGACGCTTGCGCTGCCATACGATCGAACGCGCTCCGGCTCGCGCTGCGCGCCCGGCGCGCGTCATCGCGTGCGCGTGCCCGCCGGCACAGCGTATGCGTTGCGCGCGCTCGCAAGCGCACGTCGCGCGACGCTCTTCATGACGCTTCTCGCCGCAGTCGATGCGCTGCTTTACCGATGCTCGGGCCAGTCCGACATTCGCCTTGGCGTGCCGCTCGCAGGCCGCGATCTGCCGGGAGCCGCGGACGTCGCGGGCTTCTTCGTCAACACTGTCGTGATCCGCACCGCGCCGCGCGGCGAAACGCGGGCGGCGCAACTCATCGACGATGTGCGTGAGCGGCTGCTCGGCGCTTACGCGAACCAGGATGTGCCGTTTGCGAGCGTCGTCAAGGCGGTGCAACCGGCGCGCGACCTGGCGCAGACACCGCTCTTTCAGGTGCTCGTCAATCAGCAACAGCGCCATGATCTCGCTGCATCGTTCGGCGAGGGACTGCGCGTGACGGTGCAGGAAGTCGACAACGGCGAGGCGCAATTCGATCTGATGCTCAATATCGCCGAGGCCGCCGACGGCGCGATCGATCTGGCGTTCACGTACGCGACTGACGTCTTCGACGCGTCCACCATCGAACGGTTAGCGCGTAATTTCACGGGCTTGCTCGAACAGTGGAGCGCGGCTCCCGATGCACGGATTGCATCGTTCGAACTGCCCGAACTCGGTGATCAACTGCCGTCACGTCTGCCATCCACGTTCGCCTACGAACCGGTGACGGCGCGGATTGCTGCGCAAGCGCGTGCGCGGCCCGAAGCGATCGCGCTAATCGATGGCGATGAGCACGTGACGTATGCGCAACTGGATGCCTGGTCGCGCGCGATCGCGGATGAGTTGCGGCGTCTCGGCGCGACAGCGGAAACGCGCGTGGGCGTCGCGATGCAGCGCAGCGCTGCGCTGGTTGCGTCGCTGCTCGGCGTGTTGCGTGCAGGGGCGGCGTATGTGCCGCTCGATCCGTCGTACCCGGCCGGACGCCTCGCGCATATCCTTGACGACGCGCAGCTTCGGCTGATCGTGACCGATGCGTCGAGTCTCGCGCAGCATGCGTCGCTGTTCGGCTCGCGGCCCACCGTCGATGCGGTGGCGCTGCGCGATGCGGTGCCTGCCGATGCCACGGACGATGCCGGTGCATACCCGCATCCGCAACAGCTGGCCTACGTGATCTATACGTCGGGCTCGACGGGCGTACCGAAGGGCGTTGGCGTCACGCATGAGAACGTCGCGCGTCTGTTCGATGCAACGCAGTCGCGCTTTGCATTCGACGCACAGGACGTGTGGACGTTGTTCCATTCCTACGCATTCGACTTCTCCGTATGGGAGATGTTCGGGGCGCTCGTGCATGGCGCGCGGCTCGTGATCGTGCCGCACTGGAGCGCTCGCGAACCCGCGGCATTCCATGCGCTCTTGCGCAAGGAACAGGTGACGGTGCTGAACCAGACGCCGTCGGCCTTCGTGCAACTGATCCAGACCGATGACGGCAACACGCTCGACTCGCTGCGCGCGGTGATCTTTGGCGGCGAGCGTCTTGAGCCGTCCTTGCTGGCGCGATGGGCGGAGGGCGCGCGCCGCAAGGGAACATTGCCGGCGCTCGTGAACATGTACGGGATCACGGAAACGACTGTGCACGTGACGCACCGGACACTGGACGAAGCGGCGTTGCGCGACGGGCGCAGCGTGATTGGTGCGCCGCTCGCTGACCTCACGCTGCACGTGCTCGACGTGGATCTGAACCGCGTGCCGGTGGGGGCGGTGGGCGAACTGTATGTGGGCGGCGCGGGTCTTGCGCGCGGCTATCTGGGACGCGCCGCGCTGAGCGCGCAGCGCTTCGTGCCGGACCCGTATGGTGGGCCGGGTGCGCGGCTGTACCGTTCGGGCGACCTCGCGCGACGCTTGCCCGATGGCGACCTCGAGTATCTGGGCCGTAACGACGATCAGGTGAAGATTCGCGGCTTCCGTATCGAACTGGGTGAGATCCAGGCGGCGCTGCGGGCGCATCCCGAGGTGCGGGACGTGGCGGTGCTGGTGTTGGGCCACGGCGACGACAACAACGCCAACGACAACCGGCGTCTGATTGCCTACGTGGTGCCACGCGGCGGACCCGATGCAGGCGATGCGGGACGCTGGCAGACGTGGCTTGCCGCGCGGCTGCCGGGGCATATGGTGCCGTCGTCGTATGTGGAGCTTGAGCGCTTTCCGCTGACGCCGAACGGCAAGCTCGACCGCCGTGCATTGCCCGCGCCGGGGGCGGTAGCGAACGCGAAGCAGGGCGTCGCCGCATCGACGCCCGCCGAGGCCGCGTTGCTTGCTGTCTGGCGTGCCGTGTTGCGGCGCGACGATATCGGCGTGACGGACAACTTCTTCGTGATAGGCGGCGACTCGATCTTGAGTCTGCAAATCGTGGCAAAAGCGCGCGATGCGGGCTTGCACGTGACGCCGCGCATGGTGTTCGAAGCGCCGACCGTGCAACAGCTTGCGCGTGCGGCCGGACCTGTGCCGGCGTCGGCATCCGCATCGCTCGCGGGCATTGGATCATCGGCTGGAACCAGCGCGTCGGCGTCGTCCGATCTCTGGCGTGCGCTCGGCATCACGCCTGAGCACGTCGAGGACGTCTATCCGGCGACGCCGTTGCAAAGCGGTCTGCTTTATCACACGCTCGCGGAGTCGCAACAGGGCGCGTATCTCAACCAGATGCGCGCGACACTGTCGGGCACGCTCGACGTCGCCGCAATGCACGCAGCGTGGCAGGCCGCGCTCGCGCGTCACGCGATTTTGCGCACGGGTTTCGCGTGGCAGCACGGCGGCTCGGTGATGCAGATTGTCCATCGCAGCATCGCGTTGCCGTTCGAAACGCACGACTGGTCCGCCGCACCCGATTACGACGCGCGCCTGGCCGACTGGCGGGCGCGCGATCTCGCCGATGGCATCGCGCCAGATGAGGCGCCGCTCATGCGCATCGCGCTCTTCATTCGCGACGCCCGCACCGCAGACCTCGTGTGGACGCATCATCATCTTCTGCTCGACGGCTGGAGCGTTTCGCTGTTGTTCGCGGAGATCTTGCGCGACTATCGACTGCGCACGAGCGGCGCTGCCGCGACGTTCGAACAGGCGCCGCCGTATCGCGGGTACGTCGAGTGGATTCGTGAAGCGGCCGACGATCCCGCAACCGAAGCATGGTGGCGCGCATGGGCCGCGCGCGCCGACGATCCTGCGACGCTCACCGCCAGTCTCGGCGAGCCGCGCGCAGCAGAACCGGGCGCCCATGCGCGGCGCTGCGCGCTGGACGAAGCGCTCGTCTCGCGTTTGCATGCAACGGTGCGTCGCCACGAAATCACGCTCAATACGCTGATGCAAGGCGCGTGGGCGGTGCTGCTCGCGCGCTATGGACATCGGCGACAGGTTTCATACGGCACTACGTTGTCGGGACGGCCGGCGCATCTGCCGGGCGTCGAACGCATGTTGGGGCTGTTCATCAATACGCTGCCGGTGCAGGTCGACGTCGACGCAAGCGCGGACCTCGGCGCATGGCTGCACAAGCTGCAAGGCGAGCTGATGGAACTGCGCCACTACGAGCACACGCCGCTCGCGCGCGTGCAGCAGTGGAGCGGACGTAGCGGCGACGCGCTGTTTGACAGCATAGTGGTGTTTGAAAACTATCCCGTCGATGCCGCGCGCGATGGCGACGCCAGCCTGAAGGTGGAGTCGATCGATTCCGTCGACCCCACGCATTACCCGCTCGCGCTAGCGATCATTCCGCGCGGAAAGACGCTTTCGCTCGAATGGGCGTGGAACGGCGAGCGGATCGATCGCGAGACCGTCGAACAAATTGCATTGCAGTACGAAGCAATTCTGACGCAAATGGCCGGGGACGTCGCGCGGCGCGTTGGATCGTTGACGTTGCCCGGGCGTTATGAAGCAGCGCCGTTGCAGCGTTATGCGTTCGAATCGCTCGGGATGGCGCTCGCGGCGCAGGCGAAGCGCTCGCCGGATGCGATTGCGCTGCGCTGCGAGGATGAGTCGCTCACCTATGCGGAACTGGATGCGTGGTCGGCGAAGCTGGCCGCACGACTCGTCGCGCGAGGTGTTGGCGCCGAGCGGCGCGTGGGGCTGTGCGTGGCACGCGGCCCGGCGCTGGTTGCGGCACTGCTTGGGATCATCCGCTCGGGTGGGGCGTTCGTGCCGCTCGATCCTGAGTATCCGCCCGCACGCCTTGCGCAGATGATCGACGACGCGGGCATCGTGCAGGTGGTGGCCGATAGCGCTAGCGCGAAGCAGGTGGGGGCGGTGCTGGCGGGGTGTGAGGTGGTTGAGGTGGGAGACGCCGTCTTGGCGACTCAGCCGGATGACGACGCAAGCGCGGAAACAGCGACAGCAGCACCACACTTCCTCGACGCCCCCCTTCATCCCGACCAGCTCGCCTACGTGCTCTACACATCGGGCTCGACCGGCCGGCCCAAGGGCGTCGGCGTGAGCCACGGCGCGCTGTGGACGCACCTGCAGGATTTCCTCGCGACCTACGGCATCGACGGTACGGATACGGTGCTGCACTCGTCGACGATCAACTTCGACGTCGCGCTGCACGAGACGCTGCCGGCGCTGCTGCGCGGCGCGACGGTGGAGATGCGCGGGACGCAGCCGTGGGATCTGCAAAGCCTGAGCGAGCGGCTGGTGAAGCGGCGCGTGACGTTCGCGCGGATTCCGACCGCGCTGTGGCAGCAGTGGCAGCGTCATGCACCGCCGCGCGCGCAACTCGCGCTGCGTCAGGTGACGGTGGGCGGCGAGGCGCTGCCGGGCGACGCGCTCGCGCGCTGGCGCGAGGGGCCGCTCGCGGATATCCGGCTGGACAACCTGTACGGGCCGACCGAGACGACGGTGGCGGCACTGTACCGCCGCACCGGAGCCGACGACGCACGGCAGGTGACGGTGCCGATCGGGCATCCGTACCCGGGGCGTACGGCGCGGGTGTTCGACGCGTTTGGCGATGAAGCGCCGGTGGGTGGGCTCGGCGAGCTGTGCATCGGCGGACCGACGGTGGCGCGCGGGTATCCGGGAAGGGCGGCGCTGACGGCGGAGCGGTTCGTGCCGGACCCGTACGGGGAGCCGGGGGCGCGCGTCTATCGCAGCGGCGACCTGTGCCGGCTGCGTGCGGACGGCACGGTAGAGTTCCTCGGGCGGCTGGACCAGCAGGTGAAGCTGCGCGGCCAGCGCATCGAACTGGGCGAGATCGAGGCGGTGCTGCGCCAGTGCGACGGGGTGCGCGAAGCCGCAGTGATCGTGGTGGGCGAGGCGCAGAAGCAGCGGCTCGCGGCGTATGTGGCTGGGCAGTCCGACGCAGCGTCCCTGCCGCCGCTCGACGCCCAACGTCTGCAACGCGAACTGGAGCAGAAGTTGCCGGGCTACATGGTGCCGTCGTCGATAACAGTGCTCGCACGGCTGCCGTGGATGCCCAACGGCAAGCTCGACCGGGCGTCGCTGCCCACGCCGCAGGCGGGGGCGATCGAACGGGTGGCGCCGTCGAACGGGGTCGAAGCGGCACTGCTGTCGATCTGGGCGGCCGTGCTCGGGCGCGACGATCTCGGCGTGACGGACAACTTCTTCGAAGCGGGCGGCGACTCGATCCAGAGCCTGCAGATTATCGCGCGGGCACGCGAGGCGGGCTGGCGGCTGACGCCGCGGCAGATGTTCGAGCATCCGACGGTCGCCGGCCTCGCGCAACGCGCACAGCGGCTGGACGCCGGCGCAGTAGAGGAGTTCGACGACGGCGCCGCGCTGCCATTGACGCCGATCCAGCGGCTCTTCTTCGAGCGCTATCCGCAAGGGGAGTCGCACTGGAACCAGGCGGTGCTGCTGAAGGTGAAAGGGCGGCTGGTGCCGGCGGCGCTGGAGCGCGCGGTGGCGGCGCTGGAGGCACGGCACGACGCGTTGCGGCTGCGGTTTGCTAGGGAGGCGGGGGAGTGGAAGCAGGTGGCGGTGAAGGGCGCGCAGACGTCAGAGATGTCCGCGCAAATGTCTGAAGCCTCTCAAGCAGCGCAGACCTCACAACCGTCACAGTCAGCTAGCACAGCGGTAGTCCATCACGACCACCTCGCCTCGCTTGCCCGGCTGACAGCGGCCTGCGACCGCATCCAGTCAAGTCTGAACATCGAACACGGTCCGGTCTGGCGCATAGGCCACTTCGAGACGCCCGACGAAACGCGCGTACTGATCGCGATCCATCACCTGGCGGTGGACGGCGTCTCCTGGCGCGTGCTCCTCGAAGAACTGCAAACCGCCTACGAACAGGCCGAACGCGACGCGCCCATCGCACTGCCGGCGCCGTCGATGTCATGGCGCGCCTGGGTACGCGCGCTCGAACAATATTCGCACTCCGATGCAGTTCAGTCGGAAGCCAGTTGGTGGCAGAACGCGCTGAGTGTCCTCGATGAGGCTTCGGAACTTCCGTTGCGTGCACCCGCAGGCACGCGCGTCGCCGGAAGCGAAACAATCGACTGGACACTCGACGCTAGCCGCACGCGCGATCTGCTGCAAAACGCGTCGCGCGCCTATCGCACGCGCGTCGACGAATTGCTGCTCGCCGCGCTTGCGCAGGCGCTGGGCGCGTGGAGCGGCGCGGCTGAAATTGCCGTCGAACTGGAAGGCCATGGCCGCGAAGACGTGATCGACGGTGTCGACCTGAGCCGCACGGTCGGCTGGTTCACAACGCGCTTCCCGGTCGCGCTTCCAGGAGCCCCGGCAGCACCTGGCGATGCCCTCGTTGCGGTCAAGGAGCGAGTGCGTGCCGTGCCTCACAAAGGGATGCACTGGGGGCTGCTCGACGCGAGCCGCGCGCGGCCGCGTCCGGCGATCAGCTTCAACTATCTCGGGCGCTTCGACCAGTCGTTCGACGCGGCATCGCGCTTCACCTTCAGCTCCGATGATGCAGGCAGCAGCCACGGACCCGGCGCGCGCGTCGATTACGCGCTCGACCTCAACGGCATCGTCACCGGCGACACGCTGCTGCTACGCTGGCGCTTCGATCCGGCGCGCATCGCGCGTGAAAGCGTCGAGCGCATTGTCGCGGCCTTCGATCAACACGTCGACGCACTGATCGCGCACTGCGTCGCCGCACCACCGGGCGCGACAGCGTCGGATTTCCCGTTGTCGGGCCTCGACCAGGTGCAGTTGCGCGCGCTGCGCCTGCCGCTTGGCGGCGTCGCCGATATCTATCCGGCTACACCATTGCAGCAGGGCTTGCTCTATCACAGCGAGTTACAGCAGGGCGAGGGCGTGTATGTGAACCAGTTGCTGCTGACGCTCGGCGGCCGCCTCGACGCCGCCGCCTTGCGCGCCGCCTGGCAGGCCGCCATCGCGCGGCACGACATGTTGCGCACGCGCTTCGAGTGGCGTCATGGCGAAGCGGCGTTGCAGATCGTGCAGCGCGAAGCCGTGCTGCCGTTTGCGGTGCACGACTGGTGCGATGCACACGACTACGACGCGCGCCTCGCCACGTGGCGCGCGGCGGACATCGCTGCGGGAATCGATGCGTCGCGCGCGCCGCTGATGCGTGTCAACGTGTTCCGGCGTCCGGATGGCCGCTTCGACCTCGTGCGCACGCATCACCATGTACTGACCGACGGCTGGAGCGGCGCACGTCTGCTGGCCGAAGTATTCGACGACTACGAGCGTGCGTTGGGCGTTTCCCCGACTGACGGCGCGCGCGCTGCCGCAGGCATGCCGCCATCGTACCGGCGCTATGTCGAGTGGCTCGCTGTGCAACCCGATCCACGGGATTGGTGGAGCGAGCGGCTCCCTGCCACCGACGATACCGGCACGCTCACAGCCAGCCTTGTCGCGCCGCTCGGCACAGATTCGAGCGAGGCGGCGAGCGTGCCACGCAAGCTCACGCTCGAACTGGACGCGCCGCTCGATGCGCGAGTGCGCCGCGCCGCACAGCGGCATCGCGTGACGCTCAACACGTTGATGCAGGGCGCGTGGGCCGCGCTGCTCGCACGGGTGAGCGGCAAGCGGACGGTGGCCTTCGGTGTCACGGTGTCGGGGCGGCCCGCATCTCTCGCTGGATCGGATCAAATGTTCGGACTGTTTATCAATAGCCTTCCCGTGTTTGCAGCGGTGCCCGGCGAGGTGACGATACCGGCATGGCTCGATGAATTGCAGACCTGCAACATGCAAATGCGTGAGGTCGAGCATACGCCGCTATCGTCGCTGCAGCAGTGGGCGGGTCGCAGCGGCGACGCGTTGTTCGACAGCCTGATCGTGTTCGAGAACTATCCGGTTGCGGCCCGCGCGGCGTCCACGGCAACCGACGCGCTGCGTGTGGAGCGCGTGGATTCGTTCGAACGCACACACTATCCGCTGACGCTGACGATCCTGCCGGCGACGCGCATCGAACTGCAATGGCAGTGGGACAGCCGGCGGCTCACGCGTACTCAGGTCGAGCAGTTGCAGCGGCAATATCTCGGGCTCCTCGATCAACTCGCTGACGACGGCGAGCACGCGCCGCGCTTCGTCGGCGAACTTGCGGTGCGGCGAGGTGCGCCGCACGCCGAGCCGTTGCCAGAAGCCGCGCCGCTCGCGTGGCATGAACGTTTTGCGGCTGAGGCCGCGCGCATGCCGCATCGCATCGCCGTCCGGCAAAACGGCGAAGCGTTCGACTACGCGACGCTCGCCCGTTGGTCCGCGACGATCGACGCGCGTTTGCGTGCGAGCGGGGTCGCGCGGGAGGAGTGCGTAGCCGTCTGCATGCGCCGCTCGCCGGCGCTGATTGCCAGCATGCTCGGCGTGTGGCGCAGCGGCGCGGCTTATGTGCCGCTCGATCCGTCGTTCCCGGCGGAGCGCCTCGCCGCCATGCTGGACGACGCGAGGATAACGCGGGTCATCGCAGACGAAGAAGGGCGCGCACGGCTCGGCAGCGCGCTCGACGGTCGTATCGACGTGAATGGTGGGATTGGCGCAGAGGTCGGAGCTGCGGGTGTCCCTGACGCCGTGGTCGGCAAGGCGGCAACAGTGCCGCCACCCGTATTGCCATGCACCGGTTCGGAACTCGCCTACGTGATCTACACGTCAGGTTCGACAGGGCGACCCAAGGGCGTTGCGGTTTCTCACGGCGCGCTGGCAAGGCTGCTCGCGAGTGTCGATATCGTCATGCGAATCGATAAGGATGACGTACTATTGTCAGTCACTACACCGTCGTTCGACATTTCGCTGCTGGAATTCTGCCTGCCGCTCATGAAAGGCGCTTGCGTCGAAATGGCCGACGCCGCCACCGTCGCGGACGGCGCTGCGCTCGCGCGTCTTATCGATGAAAGCGGTGCGAGCGTCATGCAGGCAACGCCTAGCGGCTGGCGTCTGCTGATCGAATCGGGTTGGCGCGGGGCGTCGCGTGGACGACTCACCGGCATCGCCGGCGGCGAGCCGTTGCCCGCAGACCTGACGGTTCAACTCGCGCAACGCGGCGTCGATTTGTGGAACCTCTACGGTCCGACCGAAACGACGATCTGGTCGACTTGCGCCCGGGCGCCTCAAGGCGGAGCGGTCACCATTGGTCGCGCGCTGCATGCGAACGCGCTGCGTATCGTCGACGCGACCGGCCAGTTGACGCCGCAAGGCGGCGTCGGGGAACTGTGCATCGGCGGCGACAATCTTGCGCGCGGTTATCTGGGTCGCGCCGGACTCACCGCCGAGCGCTTCGTGCCTGATCCGTACGGGCCGCCGGGCGCGCGGATGTACCGCACAGGTGACCTGTGCCGCGAGCGGCCCGACGGCGAGGTCGAATGCCTTGGCCGGATCGACCAGCAGGTCAAGCTGCGCGGTTATCGAATCGAACTGGGCGAAATCGAGGCGGCGCTGCGCGACTTCACCGGCGTGCTCGACGCCGCAGTCGCGCTTGTGCCGGGCGCAGGTGACGCCGAAGCGCGGCTCGTCGGCTATGTGGTGGGCCAATCATCCGCGGTACCGGCAGGCTGGCACCAGACGCTTGCCGCGCGCCTGCCGGGCTACATGGTCCCCGCGGCGCTCTACCAGATTGATGCGCTGCCTCGCACCGCGAACGGCAAGCTTGATCGCAACGCGCTCGCGCGGTTCGAGGTGTCGCCGCAACGCGAGGCGCAGTGGGCGGAGCCATCGGGCGAGATCGAAGTGCTGACGGCGCGGCTGTTTGGCGATGTGCTGGGGCTCGCGCGTGTCGGCGCCGACGACGATTTCTTCGCGCTCGGCGGCCACTCGCTCGCGGCGGTGCGATTGATCGCCCGGCTGTCGGAACAGCTCGGACGAAAGGTTGCGCTCGCGGCGCTGTTCGACAGTCCCACACCGAGGCTGTTGGCTCAACTGCTTACGGACGTTGTGGATGGAAACCCGCAGGTCGACGTGTCGCCGGGAAAGACCGCGAGCGATGAGTTGCAGGCGCTCGATGGACTGTTCGATGCGCTGGATTGAGAAGCGAACACCATGCGCGGGCGCGACGCGCTCGCCTACCTATTCAGACTGACCAGACTGACGTTATGCAGACCACGACCCGCAACGAACCGGCCGCCGTGCCGGATTCTTTCACAGGCATCGGCGACGCGCCGAGCCACGCGCTCGCGATTTCGCGCAAGTACGCAGCGTTGTCGCCAGAGCGTCGGCGTCGTTTTCGCGAGAGGGCGAGCGAGCAGGGCATCGATCCCGCGCGTCTGCCGATCGTGCCGTTGTCGCGCGAGGCTGGCAACGCGAACGATGCGGACGGCGTTCCTTCTTCGCCCGGCTCCGCGCTTTACCCCCTTGCGCCCGCGCAGGAGCGCCTGTGGTTCTTGTGGAAACTCGATCCGCAGAACCCGGCGTACAACCTGTCGCGTGCGCTGCGGTTGACGGGACATCTCGATGTGCCCGCATTGCGCCGTGCATTCGATGCGCTCGTCGCACGCCATGGCGCACTGCGTACGCGCTTCGTGGAGACGCGCGGCGTGGTCGCGCAGCACATCGGCGACGGCGCCCACTACCTGTGGCGTGAGCACGCGCTCGAAGACGCCGCGCAACTGCGCGACACGCTGCGTGCCGCCTCTCGCGAACCATTCGATCTGGTGAAGGGGCCGCTGCTGCGTGTCGATCTCATCGCGATCGGGGCAGAGCGTCACGCGCTCTCGATTGCCGTGCATCACATCGTGTCCGACGGCTGGTCGCAGTCATTGCTCGTTCGCGAAGTCGCGGCGTTGTATCGCGCGGCGCTCGCGGGCGAGGATGCGCCGCTGGCTCGCGCGCTACCGCCCGTCGAAATTCATTTTGGCGACGTCGCTGCATGGCAGCGTGAATGGCAGGACGGCGCGCTCGTCGACGATCTAGCGTATTGGACGCAGCGCCTCGGCACCGGGCGCCCCGCGCTCGAACTACCATTGGACCGGCCGCGCGCTGCGGTGCGGGGCATCGAGGGCGGACGGGCGCGGCGCGACGTCGCCCCGGCGCTCGCCGGGCGCTTGCGCGAACTCGCGCGCGCGCAGCGCACGACGGTTTTCACTGTACTGCTTGGCGCGTATGCCGCCTTGCTGTATCGCTATGACGGGCAGTCGGGCGTACGGATCGGCGTGCCGTCGGCGGGACGGCAGCGCAGCGAGACAGAAGGGCTGATCGGCTTTTTCGTCAACACGCTCGTGATCGACGTCGACGTGGACGGCCGCATGCCGTTCGGCACGCTGCTCGCTGGATTGCATGAACGTGTGCTCGAAGCGCATGCGCACCAGGCGGCGCCGTTCGGCAGCATCCTCGACGGATTGCGGATCGAACGCGATCTCGGTCGCTCGCCGCTGTTTCAGGTGATGTTCAACCTCGAGCAGGCGACGAGTAGCGCGTCCGTTGCGATGCCAGGAATCGTCGCGGAGCCGGAGGCGGGCGGCACGGACACGGCGCGTTTCGATCTTGTGCTGAACGTGGTGGACGACGGGCACGGCCTGCGCCTGATGTTCAACTATGCGGCGGATGTGTTCGATGCAAGCACCGTCGAACAAATTGCATTGCAGTACGAAGCGATTCTGACTCAGATGGCTGACAACGTCGCGCGACGCGTTGGATCGTTGACGTTGCCCGGGCGTTATGAAGCGGCGCCGTTGCAGCGTTATGCGTTCGAATCGCTCGGGATGGCGCTTGCGGCGCAGGCGAAGCGTTCGCCGGATGCGATTGCGTTGCGCTGCGAGGATGAATCGCTCACCTATGCGGAACTGGACGCGTGGTCGGCGGCGCTGGCGGCACGGCTCGTCGCGCGAGGCGTTGGCGCCGAGCGGCGCGTGGGGCTGTGCGTGGCACGCGGTCCGGCGCTGGTTGCGGCGCTGCTTGGGATCATCCGCTCGGGTGGGGCGTTCGTGCCGCTCGATCCCGAGTATCCGCCGGCGCGTCTTGCGCAGATGATCGACGACGCGGGCATCGTGCAGGTGGTGGCCGATAGCGATAGCGCGAAGCAGGTGGCGGCGGTGCTGGCGGGGTGTGAGGTGGTTGAGGTGGGAGACGCCGTCTTGGCGATTCAGCCGGATGACGACGCAAGCGCGGAAACAGCGACCGCAGCGTCACACTTCCTCGACACCCCCCTTCATCCCGACCAGCTTGCCTACGTGCTCTACACATCGGGCTCGACTGGCCGGCCCAAGGGCGTCGGCGTGAGCCACGGCGCGCTGTGGACGCACCTGCAGGACTTTCTCGCGACCTACGGCATCGACGGCACCGATACGGTGCTGCACTCGTCGACGATCAACTTCGACGTCGCGCTGCACGAGACGCTGCCGGCGCTGCTGCGCGGCGCGACGGTGGAGATGCGCGGCTCGCAGCCGTGGGATCTGCAAAGCCTGAGCGAGCGGCTGGTGAAGCGGCGCGTGACATTCGCGCGGATTCCGACCGCGCTGTGGCAGCAGTGGCAGCGTCATGCACCGCCGCGCGCGCAACTCGCGCTGCGCCAGGTGACGGTGGGCGGCGAGGCGCTGCCGGGCGACGCGCTCGCGCGCTGGCGCGAGGGGCCGCTCGCGGATATCCGGCTGGACAACCTGTACGGTCCGACCGAGACGACGGTGGCGGCGCTGTACCGCCGCACCGGGGCCGACGATGCACGGCAGGTGACGGTGCCGATCGGGCATCCGTATCCGGGGCGTACGGCACGGGTGTTCGACGCGTTCGGCGATGAAGCGCCGGTGGGTGGGCTCGGCGAGCTGTGCATTGGCGGACCGACGGTGGCGCGCGGCTATCCGGGAAGGGCAGCGCTGACGGCGGAGCGGTTCGTGCCGGACCCTTACGGCGAGCCGGGGGCGCGCGTCTATCGCAGCGGCGATCTGTGCCGGCTGCGCGCGGACGGCACGGTGGAGTTCCTCGGGCGGCTGGACCAGCAGGTGAAGCTGCGCGGGCAGCGCATCGAACTGGGCGAGATCGAGGCGGTGCTGCGCCAGTGCGAGGGCGTGCGCGAGGCCGCGGTGATCGTGGTGGGCGAGGCGCAGAAGCAGCGGCTCGCGGCGTATGTGGCGGGGCCGTCCGACGCAGCGCCCCTGCAGATTGTTGACGCCCAACGTCTGCAGCGCGAACTGGAGCAGAAGTTGCCGGGCTACATGGTGCCGTCATCGATAACAGTGCTCGCACGGTTGCCGTGGATGCCCAACGGCAAGCTCGACCGGGCGTCGCTGCCCGCGCCGCAGGCGGGGTCGATCAAACGGGTGGCGCCGTCGAACGAGGTCGAAGCGGCGCTGCTGTCGATCTGGGCGGCCGTGCTCGGGCGCGACGATCTCGGCGTGACGGACAACTTCTTTGAAGCGGGCGGCGACTCGATCCAGAGCCTGCAGATCATCGCGCGGGCACGCGAGGCGGGCTGGCGGCTGACGCCGCGGCAGGTGTTCGAGCATCCGACGGTCGCCGGCCTCGCGCAACGCGCACAGCGGCTGGACGCGGGCGCCGTAGAGGAATTCGACGACGGCGCCGCGCTGCCGTTGACGCCGATCCAGCGGCTCTTCTTCGAGCGCTATCCGCAAGGGGAATCGCACTGGAACCAGGCGGTGTTGCTGAAGGTGAAAGGGCGGCTCGTGCCGGCGGCGCTGGAGCGCGCGGTGGCGGCGCTGGAGGCACGGCACGACGCGTTGCGGCTACGGTTTGTGAAGGAGGCGGGTGGGTGGAAGCAGGTGGCGGTGAAAGCAGCGGGGACGTCAGAGATGGCCGTGCAAATGTCTGAAGCCTCTCAAGCATCGCGGACCTCACAACCGTCACAGTCAGCTAGCACAACGGTGGTCCATCACGACCACCTCGCCTCGCTTGCCGGGCTGACAACGGCCTGCGACCGCATCCAGTCGAGCCTGAACATCGAACAAGGCCCGATCTGGCGCGTGGGCCACTTCGAGACGCCCGACGAAACGCGCGTACTGATCGCGATCCATCACCTGGCGGTGGACGGCGTCTCCTGGCGCGTGCTCCTCGAAGAACTGCAAACAGCCTATGAACAGGCCGAACGCGACGAACCGATCACGCTGCCGGCGCCGTCGATGTCATGGCGCGCCTGGGTGCGCGCAATCAATCAGTATGCCGAATCATCGGAGCGCGTCAGTGAACTCGCGTGGTGGCAAACGTTACTCGACGCGCCGGCGTTGCGCGCCGGCCCGCTGTTCCCGCCGCTTTCTTCGCATCCCCAACCGCAAAAGACGCTGCTGAAAAAACTATCACCCGACATGACCGCCGAGTTGCTGCGCGAAGCGCCGCGCGCCTACAAAATGCGTGTCGATGAAGTGCTGCTTGCCGCGCTCGCTCGCGCTATCGGCGATACCGTCACGCGTGACGAAGTGCTGGTCGAACTGGAGGGCCACGGTCGCGAAGACGTGATTGAAGGCGCAGACCTCAGCCGAACGGTTGGGTGGTTCACCAGTCAATACCCGCTCGCGTTACCGCGCGGCATGGACTCCGCTGACTCGCTGCTGCGCGTGCGCGAGCGCCTTGCCGCGGTACCGCTGCGCGGCCTCGGCTGGGGCCTGCTGGCCTGTTGCGCCGACGCAGCCAGCCAGTCAGCGCTGCGTGCGCTGCCATCACCGGAAATCGGCTTTAACTACCTGGGCCGCTTCGATCAAACGTTCGACGGCGAAAGCCGCTTCGGCTTCGCGCCGGAATCGTCGGGAGACGCCATCGCGCCGCATGCGCGGATTCCTGATCGCGCGCTCGATATCAATGGCTGGATTGCAGGCAACTCGCTGACGTTCAACTGGGGCTACGCGCCGCAGTTCTTGTCCGATGAGCTTGCGGAGAAACTCTTCGCGTCGTTCGAGTCCGCTCTCGGCGAACTGCTGGCTCATTTACGCACGGCCACGTCGCAGCCGCAGATGTCCGCTTCCCTAAAAGCAGTTCCGGAGTCGATCGAGGCGCTTGCAAGGCGCGACGCCGTCGCTGCAAGCTGGGCTGCGCGTGCGGTCTATGAGGCCAGTCTGCCGGTGCCGTCCGACGACGCGCTCGCTGGCTGGTTCGCGCGACGTCGGCCGCAAGACGCGAATGCGCGGGCGCGCGCCGTGTCATCGCCGGCCGTGCCGTTGAACGCGCTCGGTGCGCCCGCCACGCTGTTCTGTCTGCATCCGGGCTACGGCATGGTCGGCGAATATCGCACGCTTGCGCAAGCGCTCAATGGCCGCGTGACCCTGATCGCGATGCAGGCGCCGGCGCTGCGTGGCGAGCCATGGGAAGGCGACACCTTCGAAGCCCTCGCCGCGCACTACGCACAGCGCATCGAAACGCTGCAGCCGCACGGCGACTACGCGTTGCTCGGATGGTCGTTCGGCGGGCGGCTTGCGATCGCCATTGCGGATCATTTCGAGCGGCGCGGCGCGCGCGCGTCGTTCGTCGGTATCGTCGATACGGCGACGCATCGCGTAGACGGCACTGCTCCCATAGTCGACGAAGGCTCCGCGGCTGCGCCCGAACTCGCGTTGCTCGACGGGGCGGAGCCGTCGCTGCTCGGCAAAGCGCTTGCCGTCGATTCCACGCACGCGGACTTGATGTCCCGGCATGAACTGCCGCGCGTCGCTTGCGATCTGCACGTGTGGCGCGCTCGGCGCGTAGCCGACCCGCGACGCCGGATGGCATGGGCGGACCGCACGCGCGGCCGGCTGCACGAGTTCGACATTGACGCGACTCATTCCAGCATTGTCCACCATCCGCTTCTCGCGGCGCAGCTTGCGCAGTGGTTCGGACAGCCGCTTCCACGAAACGACCACCCATCAGCGTCCTTACACGGCGGCTCCTGAGCAGTCCGCGTTTCTGCAAGGTCCGCCGCACGACCTGCAGGACTCTCCGACGAGCGCCGTTGTCGCTTCGCCGCGACGATTTATTCGCATTGAATGCGAACGATTATTGTTTACATTAACATCTTGTCTTGAGAGAATCGTCAGGCACCAGGAGCGGCGCGGGACGCCGCCCCTGACTCGGGGATACAAGAATGGGGAAACAAGAAGAATGAAGGTAGAGCAGGCAGGGAAAAGCGGTTCTAAACGGGAGCGCGGCTTGCCGCACCTGCGACCGATATACGTCGCGCTGATGCTGGGCGTTGCCGGGTTCGGCGCGCACGCGCAAGGGTCGCCGGCCGCGGCCTCGGGCACGGAGGCCTCGAAGGAATTGCCCGCGGTTCAGGTGCGCAGTTCTGCTGAGGATCCGCTTGGGCCAGGCGTCGGCTACGTGGCCAAACGTTCCATGACAGGGACCAAGACGGATTCGGCGTTGCTCACGAATCCGCAGAGCGTGTCGGTCGTAACGCGTCAGCAGATGGACGATCAGGGCGCGCAGACCGTCGATCAGGCGTTGCGCTATACACCGGGCGTGTATTCGCAGGACGGCACCGACATTCGTGCCGATCAGCTTTACGGCCGGGGTTTTGCGCTCGACTCGTATCTGGACGGCTTGCATCTGTACCAGTCGCCGCGCTTCGCGACGCCGCGCATCGACCCATATTTCATGGAGCGCATCGACGTGCTCCATGGTCCGGCCTCAGTGCTCTATGGGCAGGGCAGCCCGGGCGGTCTCGTCAACTACGTGAGCAAGTTGCCGACGGAGCAGCCGTATCACGAACTCATGATGCAGATCGGCAACCACAACAACTATCAGTTGGGTTTCGATTTTAGCGGTCCCGTCGACAAGAATGGCACCGTGCTGTACCGGCTGACAGGCGTCGCCCGCACCGCCGAGACGCAAGTCAGCGCGATCAAGGACCAGCGGCTTGCCATCGCGCCGTCGGTCACGATCCGCCCGAACCGCGACACCACGTTCACGCTGCAGGGCAGTTTTCAGCGCGACCCGAACGGTGGACTGTTCAATCCGGTTCCGGCAGGCGCGACATTGTTCAGTAATCCAAACGGTCAACTTGGACCGGACAAATATTTCGGCGATCCGGATCGCGACGGCATGCACCGCACGCAGTACTGGTTCGGTTATCAGTTCGACCATGCGATCAACGACAAGCTCAGCGTGTCGCAGAATCTGCGCTATCTGCACATCGACCAGCATTATTACCAGACGTCGGTGACGAGCGCGCTCGGAAGCAATCAGCGTACGGTGTCGATGTGGGGCAACGTCGATAACGAGCACTACACGCAGTTCGAGGTCGACACGCACGCGCAGGCCAAGGTGACGACGGGCGCCGTCCAGCACACGTTGCTGTTCGGTCTCGACTATCAGCGCTCGATGCTGGGCGACACCGAGGGTAATTCCGTCCTCGGCACGGTCGATCTGTATAACCCGAACTTCTCGTCGCTGCCGACACAGCAAGCGAATACGCGCCTCGACTATTCGTTGAGCACGGTCGGCGTCTATGCGCAGGACGAGGCGCGCTGGCGCAACTGGGTACTGACGTTCGGCGTTCGTGAGGACTGGACAGGAGGCAACCAGCAGACCACGTTGCTCACCACCGGAACCGGCACGACCTACCACACGAACGATCACGCGTTCACCTGGCGCGCCGGTCTCGCGTACGAGTTCGAAAACGGCATTGCGCCGTACATCAGCTATTCGCGTTCGTTCCAGCCGGTGCTCGGCGCGACCTACTCGGGCGCGCCGTTCGCGCCGACCAAGGGCCGGCAGGTCGAAGCCGGCGTGCGTTATCAGCCGAAGTGGTTCGACGGCTATTTCTCGGTCGCCGCGTTCACTCTCACGCAGGACAACGTGTCGGTAAGCGATCCGAACCATCTGGGCAGCGCGATACAGACCGGTCAGATCCGCTCGCGCGGCGTCGAACTGGAAGCGCACGCGAACGTCACCGCAGACGTGAAGGTGATCGCGTCGTACACGTACCTGAATCAGGAAGTGACGAATACCACGACGGCTAGCAGCCTGAACAAGCGCCCGACGATCGCGCCTCGTAACACCGCTTCGCTGTGGGCGGATTACACGTTCCACCGTGGACCGCTGCGCAACTTCGGCCTCGGCTCGGGCGTGCGCTATATGAGCAGTTCGGCGGGCGACGCAGCCAACACGTTCACGGTGCCGGGGCGCGTACTCGTCGACCTGGGTGCGCATTACGACATCCAGAACTGGCGTCTGTCGCTGAACCTGAACAACGTGTTCGACCGCGAGTACATCTCGTACTGCACGACCGCGTCGGTTTGCTACTGGGGCGCGAGCCGTACCGTGCTCGGAACGGCGCGCTATCAATGGTGATCGCCATGACGAAGGGTGGCGCCGACGGCTCACTGCATGCGTTGTCATGACGGAACGTCTGCGCTTTAGCGGCAGGCGGCGCCTCGCGCTCGCGGGTTTGGGCGCGGCGGCGCTCGCGGCATCGGGCGCTCCGTTCGCCCGCGAGGCGGCCGCGCGTCCGGATGCGAGTTCAGGTGCGCGAGCGGTCGCAGGTGCCGCTGTCGCTTCGAGCCCGCGCGTCGTGGTGCTCGACTGGCCGCTGACGGAAGTCGTGCTCTCGCTCGGCGTGGTGCCGGCCGGCGTTTCGCGTCCCACGTGGTATGCAAAGCTCGACGGCGTTCCACCGTTGCCGTCTTCCGTCGTCGACACGGGCTTGCTGTATCAGCCCAATTTCGAGGTGCTGGAGTCGCTGAAACCGGAGCATATCGTCATCACGCCATGGCATGCGCCGCTGCGTGCGTTGCTCGAACGGATCGCGCCGACGTTGACGGCGCAATTGTTCGGACCCGGCATCGACGTGTATCCGGCGGTTCATGCCGCGACCCGCAAGCTGGCCGGCGCGCTAGGACGCGAGGCCGCGGCCAATGCGCTGTTCGCACGCGCCGACGCCGCGCTTGCCGACGCGTCCGCGCGTCTCGCGGCCTTCCGCGCGACCGGACGCCCGCTCTATCTACTACGCCCAATTGACGACCGGCATATCACCGTGTTCGGCAAGAACAGTCTGTTCGGCGGTGTGCTCGGCGCGCTCGGAATCGACAATGCGTGGCAGGGCATGGCCGATCCGCAAGGCATGACCGAAGCGGACCTCGGCGCGCTTGCGACGCGCACCGATGCGCAAGTCGTCACGATCGGCGTGCCGCCCGGCGTCGCCGCGCAGCTTGCGCGAAGCCCGCTATGGGGCGCGTTGCCGTTCGTGAGGCAAAACCGCGTGCGGCACATTGGACCGTTGCCCGCGCTCGGCGGCGTCGTTGCATCGATGCGTTTTGCCGATAGCCTCGCAAACGCGCTGCAAGGAGTCACTACATGAATCGCCCGACGGCGACCGTCGCCTTCGCCGCCCCTCGCGCATGGCGGCTGCCTGCGTTGCTGCTGATGCTGGCCGCGTGGCTCGTTTATCACACGCTATCGGCGCGGCTGCCGGTCGCGCAATGGCCAGGCGTCGTGCTGTCCGGCGCCGACGCAACGCTGCCGCAACTCGTCGTGCGTTATGGCTGGTTGCCGCGCGTCGCCATTGCGTTGATCGCCGGTGCGGCGTTGTCGCTCGCCGGTGTGGTGTTCCAGCAGGTATTGCGCAATCCGCTTGCCGAACCGCTTACGCTCGGCGTGTCGGCGGGCGCCTATCTCGCCTTGACGATCGCCGCGGTTGTCGCGCCCGCGCTCGTCGCCGACATGCGTTTCACGGTTGCGCTGACCGGCGCCGCACTCGCAATGCTGGCAACCATGGCGATGACCTGGCGCAAAGGCTTCGCCGCCGTGTCGATCGTGCTGGCCGGAATGATCGTGAACCTGTATTGCGGTGCGCTATCCGTCCTCCTAACTATCGTGTTCGAGCGTTCGCTCACATCCGTTTTCATCTGGGGCGGCGGCTCGCTCGTGCAGAACGGCTGGGCGGGTGTCGTCTGGCTACTGCCGCGCGTGCTCGCCTGCGGTGCGGCTGCGGCGCTACTGGTGCGGCCGCTCACGCTGTTTTCTCTCGACGACGGCAGCGCGAGCCAGCTCGGTATGTCGCTCGCATGGACGCGGCCCGTCGCGCTCGCCATCGCGGTGATCCTGAGCGCGTTCGTCGCGAGCGCGGTCGGCGTGATCGGCTTCATTGGGCTCGGCGGTCCGGTGCTCGCGCGACTGATGGGCGCGCGCCGGCTGCGCGACCAGTTGCTGTGGGCGCCGCTCGTGGGCGCGCTGTTGCTCGCAATTGCCGACCAGGCCGTGCAGAGCTTGCCAGGCGTGCTTGGCGAATTGCTGCCGACTGGCGCCGCGGTGGCCCTCTGCGGCGGCCCGCTGCTGCTGTGGATGCTGCGGCGTCTGCACGTCGAGGCGCCGCGTCCAGCATCGGCGGAACGCGCAGCCCCGCGCCGCGCGTTGCGTGTGCCCGTGCTGCTGCTTGGCGGGCTGCTCGTTGCCACCGTTGTCATCTCGCTGTGTTTTTCGGTGACGCTGCACGGCTGGCAGTGGACGGACGCGCAACATTGGAGCGATGTCTGGTTCTGGCGCGTGCCGCGGCTGACCGCTTCGCTCGGGGCCGGCGTGATGGTCGCACTCGCGGGCACGATCCTGCAGCGCGTAACCGGCAATCCTATGGCGAGCCCCGACTTGCTCGGCGTCAGCGGTGGCGCGATGCTCGGCATGCTGGTGGCCGCGGTCGTCGCGACGGAGCCGTCGACGCCCGTGCTGCTCGCGGGATCGGCGGCCGGTGCACTTATTTGCCTGCTGACGATCGTCACGCTTGGGCGCCGCAGCGGTTTCGCGCCCGAGCACGTGTTACTCGCGGGCATCGCGATCAGCGCGTTCGCGCAAGCAGTCATCATGCTCGCGACGGCGAGCGGCGGCGCTTATGCGAACCTGCTGCGTCCGCTGCAGTACGGTTCGACCTATCTCATCGTGCCCGCGACGGCCATCGCCGTTGGCGTGTGTACGGTCGCCGCCGTACTCGTCGCGTATCTCGGCGCGCGTTGGCTGGAAATCCTGCCGCTCGGCGCCAATGTGGCTGATGCACTGGGCGTCGGCGCACAGCGTGCGCGGCTGCTGCTGCTCGCGGTCGCCGCGATCCTCACGGCGGGAGCAACGGTCGTGATCGGCCCGATGTCGTTCGTCGGCCTGATGGCGCCGCATCTCGCGCGGCTGCTCGGCTTTCCGCGCGCGCGTTCGCAAATGCTCGTCGCGGCGCTCATTGGCGGCTTGCTGATGGTGCTGTCGGACTGGCTCGGGCGCAACATGATCTTCCCGCAACAGATGCCGGCGGGCGTGATTGCGACGCTTCTGGGCGGTCCTTATCTGATGTGGCTGTTGCGACGTTGAAGCATTGATCCAGTTAGGCCGATCCTGCTGCAAGCGGGGACGAAGTCAGGGAGCCGATGGCTCCCTGACTTTTTGTGCGACGTCCGCGCGCGATCTGCGCGACCTCGCGAATCGCGTCGAATGCCGCCTTAGAACGAAAACGTCGTATTGAGCATCACCAGCCGCGACTCGCCGACGGCGATGATCAGATTGCTGTTGCTCGACGGATAGTACGTTTTGTCGAACACGTTCTTCACGTTCAGTTGCACATGCGTGGGAATCTTGCCGATCTTCGTGTCGTACGCGGCGAACAGGTCGGCGACCACATAGCCCGGCAGCGTGAAGCTATTTGCCGTATCGCCCGGCCGCTTGCTTACGAGCCGCGCACCGCCGCCAAAGCGCCATTGTCCCGGCAGGTAGGGCAGCATCGTGTCGTAGACGGCGAAGAGACTGCCCGTATGACGCGCCGCGTTCACGAGACGCGTGCCGTCGTCGCGGTCCGTCGCGTTCGTATATGCATAGCTGCCGATCACGCTGACGTGCTGCGTGAGCCGTCCGGCAACGTCCAGTTCGACACCGCGCGACCTCGCGCTGCCCACTGTCTCGGTCGTATCGCCGACGGTTACCGCGACGTTCTGCTTGTCGATCTGATACACCGCGAGCGTGCCGGTGATACCGTGCGAGTCGAACTTCAGCCCGGTTTCGAACACGCGTCCATGCTCCGGCGCGAGCGGCTCGTTCACTTGTGTGGCGACGTTCGGCACGAACGACTTGCTGAAGTTCGCATACGCGGAAAGTGCCGGCGTCAGCCGGTACACGAGGCCGAATTGCGGCAGCCAAACCTGTCCATGCGAGTGATCGGCGATCACGAACGGACGGCCCACGCCCGATAGTTGCTGCCAGTTCTCCCAGCGCACGCCGCCTACAGCGATCAGCCTGTCGGTCAGATGAACGGTGTCCTGCGTGACGACCGAGTAGGTGTGCACTTTCGACAGGCTATCGCTTTGCGCCGCGCTCGGCGTGCCGCCCGCAGCGAGCATTCCATAGACAGGCTCGTACAGATCGAAGCCGGACACTGCCTTGCCGCGAATCGTGTCGCCGCGAAAGCTGCGCTGCCGTTCGTATTCGCCGCCCACATAGACCTCGTGACGCATGCCAGCGAGATTCAGATTGCCGATCGCGCCCACGGTGGCGATCTCGTCAGAGTCGTTGCGCTGCAGATTCGCATCCGACGTGCGGCTCATGATGCCGGTCCTGCTGTTGAACGCCGTCGCGCGGGTGATGTACTGGTCGTAGCGGTCGCGGCTCCATCCGTAAGTCGCGCGCACGCGCCATTCGTCCGAGAAGCGATGTTCGATCTTCGCCCGCAGCGTTTCCTGCTCGCCCGAGCTTTGCGCCCAGGGTTCCTCGTAGCGCGTATAGCGCAGTGCATCGTCGAGATGGCCGTTGACGAGCACCGTGCCCCGGTCGAAGGGCGTCGTGTAATCGACGTACTGGTAGCTCACGTCGATCGATGTATTGGCGTCGTGCCATGACAGCGACGGTGCGATCAACGAATCGCGCTGACGTCCGAAGCTGCGCCAGTAGCGCGCCGTGTTGTATTCGCCGGTCAGGCGAAAGGCGAGCGTGCCGCCCGCGACCTGTCCCGGCTGGCCGATGGGCCCGGTCAGGTCGAAGCCCGTACCGCTGCCGCGATGGCTCGTGTAATTCGCCGAGACGGAGCCGTGGAAGGTGTCCTCCGGTTTGCGCGTGATCAGGTTGATGACGCCGCCCGGCTCCTGAATGCCGTAGAGCAGCGAGGCGGGGCCTTTGAGAACTTCGACACGGTCGATCGTCGCCAGATAGTTGTGCAAGCTCGGCGAGCGGATGCCGTCGACGAGGATCGAGCCGTCGTCGTTCGAACCGAAGCCGCGTTTGATGAACGCGTCGCGCGTGCCGCCAAGCGTGTTGGTCTGCGTGATCCCGCTTACGTTACTCAGTACGTCGTCGAGTGTGCGCGCCTGCTGGTCCTGCATCACGCTCGAACTCACTACCGCGACGGATTGCGGAATGTCGCTGATCTTCGTCGCGACGCCGCTCGCCGTTTCGCTCGTGCGCGGACGATAGCCGACGGTCGGGTCGGCGAGCGCTGTGCCTTGCACGGCGACCGCCGGCAATTCCGTCGAAGCGGCGGGCTGAGCGCTCGCGGCGTCGGAGGAAGCGGCGGCCATCGCGGCTGGCGCGGTCACCATGTACATCATCATCGAAAGCGGCAAGCCGATGCCGGACCGGCGATAGCGGCCGGGTACTGCAGAAGTTTTTACGAAGCGCATGGATGGTTCGGACGACGCGGCACGCCCGCACCAAAGCGGTCGGGAGTGTCCGGCGGCGTCAGTTTTTATTAATGATGCGAGAGAATAATGTAAATGAGAATTGTTATCAAATGAAAACATTGAAAATCTTAGGTAGGCGGAGAGCGGTGAGGCGGCCGCATTGGCTCGGCCTCGCTAGCGTTGCGCCGGTAACCGCCGCGTCAGCAGAACCCGCATGCTTGCTCTAAACTAGCTGCCGCCCGCGCCCAGCCCAACCAAACACGACCACCTCGATGCCTCCCGTTCCCGCCGATTCCAACGATCGCAACGACTCCACCGATACCTCGAGTGTCAGCCTGCCGAAGCAACCGGCGTTTCAACGCTTCTGGTGCACGCGGATTCTTTCGTCGCTGTCGTTCCAGATGCTCGCGGTCGCGATGGGGTGGCACATCTATGCGCTGACGCACAGCGCGTTCGCGCTCGGCCTCGTCGGTCTCGCGCAATTCCTGCCAATGTTCCTGCTCACGCTCGTGGTCGGCCATTTTGCGGACCGCTACGATCGTCGGCGGATCGCGGCGATTTGTCAGAGTCTCGAAAGCGTCGCCGCATTGCTGTTCGCGTGCGGCACCTTTGGCGGGTGGATCAGCGCGCCGGTCATCTATGCGCTGGCCGCATGCGTGGGCGCGGCGCGCGCGTTCGAGTCGCCGGCGGTCGCTTCGCTGCTGCCGGGCGTCGTGCCGCGCCCGCAGTTGCCGAAAGCGACGGCATGGGCCACTTCGGCGAACCAGACCGCGCAGATCGCCGGTCCCGCGCTCGGCGGTCTGCTTTACGGCATCGGGCCGGGCGCCGCTTATCTCGCGTGCATGCTGTCGTTCGCTGCCGCCGCGACGGCCGTGTGGGGCATTCCGCTACGCGCGAAGCCGGCAAGCCGCGCGCCTGTCACGCTCGAATCGGTGTTCTCCGGTATCGCGTTCATTCGCAAGGAGCCGGTCATATTGGGCGCGCTGTCGCTCGATCTGTTCGCGGTACTGTTCGGCGGTGCCACGGCGTTGCTGCCGGTGTTCGCGCGGGACTTCCTGCATACGGGGCCGCTCGGGCTCGGACTGTTGCGCTCGGGCACGGCCATCGGCGCGCTCGCCGGGACCATCTGGCTTGCACATTTCCCGCTGCGTAACCGGCCCGGCGCGGCCATGTTCGGCGGCGTGGTCGTGTTCGGCATCGCGACACTCGTGTTCGGCCTGTCGCATCAGTTCATTGTTTCGCTGCTTGCGTTGATGGCGCTCGGCGCGTCGGACACCATCAGCGTGGTCGTGCGGCTGTCGCTCGTGCAGCTTCGCACGCCGGATGAAATGCTCGGACGCGTGAGCGCCGTCAACTCGCTTTTCATTGGGACGTCGAATCAATTGGGCGAATTCGAGTCCGGCGTGACGGCCGGCTGGTGGGGCGCACGAACGGCCGTACTGGTAGGCGGCATCGCCACCATCACGGTCGCCTTGCTGTGGATGAAGCTCTTCCCCGAGCTCAGGAACACGCGTTCGCTCGAACGCGAAGAAGAACTGGTGCCGAGCAACTGAGCGGCGCGCTATTCTCAATTGATGGAAACCCGGTTCTCGATCCGGCCGGGTTCTCCAGAAAAGCTTTAACGGTTAAGGTTGACGTGTTACTTGCGGAACGACCCGCAAAGGAGCCGCTTCATGACACGCCTCGACTCGCAACCGAACAGTTATCCGAGCGACATTGCTTTCACGCCCACCGTCAAGGCATTGCAAAGCCGCAACGGATCGCGCGACGCGTATGCCCGGATGGAAGAAGAGCACGGCTGGCAAACCCGGCTGACGCCTGACGTCGCGCGTTTCATCGAGCAGCAGACCAGCGTGTTCTTCGCGACTGCAAGCGCAGAAGGGCAACCTTATATCCAGCATCGCGGCGGCCCTGCGGGTTTCCTGCACGTGCTCGACGACCACACCATTGCGTTCGCCGACTTCGCCGGCAATCGTCAGTACATTACGTCCGGCAATCTGACCGACAACCCGAAAGTGCATCTCTTTCTCGTGGACTATGCGCATCGCCGGCGCATCAAGATATGGGGCGAAGCGCGTGTGATCGACGACGACCCCGCGCTGCTCGCGAAGCTCATGCCGCAAGGTTACAAGGCACGCGGAGAACGCGTGATCGTGATGAGCGTGCATGCGTGGGACGTCAATTGCCCTCAGCACATTCCACAGCGTTTCGAGGCTGCGGACGTCGCCGCCGCATTGCAGGAGCGTGACGAGCGCATCAAGGATCTCGAAGCGCAAGTAGCGGAACTCAAGCGCCTTTCAGCTGCTTCTGGCGCTTGATAGACGGTGCCCGACGCTGATCTGAGCCTGAGCCGCACCCGCTATCATGGTGCGATCGCGACTCGGCTCCTTTCATCATGCGCATTGCTCCCTTACCACCGCTCCAATGTCTGGTCGCGTTCGAATCGGCCGTGCGGCACGCAAGCTTCACCAAGGCCGCCGCGGAGTTGCATCTGACGCAAAGCGCGGTCAGCCGGCAAATCCAGCAACTCGAGGAATTTCTCGGCCGGTCGCTGTTCGTCCGTGAGCATCGCGCATTGCGTCTGACCATCGCCGGCGAGGGTTACGCAAAGCGCGTGCAATGGTTGCTTGCGAACTGTTCCGAAGCGACGCTCGACGTGATGAAGCGTTACGGCGACCAGGAACTGACCATCGCGTGTTCGTCGGGCGTCGCCGTGTTGTGGCTGACGCCGCGGCTCGGTGCGTTTCGTGCCGCTTACCCGAACGTGAAAATCAGAATGATCGTGCGCGACGGACTCGCGTCGATGTCGCCCGCCGAATTCGATGTGGGTCTCTACTACATCCGCCAGCATGCCGAGCCGCATTACACCGCCCGCCGCATTTTCGACGAGGAGGTGTACCCGGTCTGTTCGCCCGCCTATCTCGCAGGCCGCGTGCTCGAGCCCGCCGATCTTGCTCAGGAAACGCTGCTGATTCAGGAAGACGGTCAGCGCCAATGGATGTCGTGGCCGGAATGGTTTCGCATCAACGGCGTGCAAATGCCTGTTGCGCCGCAGGCTGTCATGGTGAATCACTATCCGCAACTCGTGCAAATGGCGATTCTCGGTCAGGGCGTGGTGCTCGGCTGGCGGCACATGATCGACCGATGTCTCGAAGAAGGGCTGCTGGTGCGCGCCACCCACGCATCCGCGAGTCACGGCGGCGGCTACTATGTGGTGTCGCCGAACGACCGCTCACAGAACCAGGCCGCGCGCGTGTTCACGCGGTGGCTCTTCGAGCAGGCCGAAGCGCAGACGGGCAGGGCGGCGGCCTGAACGGCTTCGCATGCGCTGCACGCATGCGTGCATGCGAATCTTTCGTTTCGAAAACAATTCAGGTCTCTCTACGATCGGCGTTATGCATGCAAAAGCGCCGCGACGACGGCGTGGCGCGTTGCCGACACTTTGCCTGACAGGCAGCCAGATGAGGAAAGAGACCATGCAAGGAACGCTTTCATCCAACGTACCGCTCTCGGTGGACACGCTCGCGCGTCAGCGGCGGCACGCCATTATCGCGACCGTGCTCGGCAACGGGCTCGAATGGTTCGACTTCACCGTCTACAGCTTTTTCGCGGTCATTATCGCGAAGCTGTTCTTTCCGACCGGCAATGACCTGACCTCGCTTCTGCTTGCCGTCGCCACGTTCGGCGTGGGCTTTTTCATGCGTCCGGTGGGCGGCATCGTGCTCGGCGTGTATGCGGACAAGGTCGGGCGCAAGGCTGCGCTGTCGCTGACCATTCTGCTGATGGCGGGCGGCACGGCGCTCATCGGCATTGCGCCGACTTATCAGCAGATCGGCGTGTGGGCACCCGTACTGATCGTGATCGCGCGATTGCTGCAAGGGTTTTCGGCGGGCGGCGAGATGGGCAGCGCGACGGCGTTTCTCACCGAGTACGCGCCCGCTAACAAGCGCGCGTACTATTCGAGCTGGATTCAGTCGAGCATCGGCTTTGCGGTGTTGTTGGGCGCAGCGGTCGGCACCTTCGTGACCAGCAGTCTGAGCACCGAAGCGCTTCATTCGTGGGGTTGGAGAATGCCGTTCCTGATCGGCATGCTGATTGGACCCGTCGGCTATTTCATTCGCAGCCGCATGGACGAAACGCCCGCCTTCAGCGCAGTGGCGGAAGAAGCGAAAGACGATTCGCCGCTCGCCGAAGTGTTCCGGCGCTTCCCGCGAGAAACCTTCGCGAGCTTTTCGATGGTGATTCTGTGGACCGTTTGTACTTACGTTCTGCTGTTCTACATGCCGACGTATTCGGTCCGCACGTTGCATCTGCCGCAATCCACGGGATTTCTCGCGGGCATGTTCGGCGGCTCGATGATCATGTGTTTTGCTCCGGTGGTGGGCAAACTCGCTGACCGCTACGGGCGCCGCCGTTTCCTGTCGGGGGCCGCCGTGCTGATTCTCGTGCTGGCCTGGCCGATGTTCGCCTACATCAACCGGGCGCCGGGCCTCGCTTCGCTGATGGTTTTTCAAGGCGTGTTCGGTCTGCTGATCGCTGCATACACCGGACCCATTCTCGCGGCGTTCTCCGAACTGTTTCCGACCAAGGTGCTCTCCACGGGACTGTCGGTCGCCTACAACTTCGCTGTGACGATCTTCGGCGGCTTCGCACCGTTCTTCATTACGTGGCTGATTGCGTCGACAGGCAGCAACATGGCACCCGCGTTCTACGTGATGATCGCCGCCGCGATCAGCCTGACGGGCACGTTCTTCGTGCGCGATCCGCAGCGGCACTGAATCGGGCAGCGCGTGCGGTGCGCTTCCGGCCGCACGGATTCTCATCAAGTCATCAAGTCAGCAAGTCAGGACAATTCCCATGAGCATTACGGTAATCAATGGCGGCAATGTACTCGATCTCAAGCAGGGCATTCTGCTCGAACATCATCATGTCGTGATCGAGAACGGCCATATCGTCGAAGTCACCGATCGTCCCGTCGATCTGCCGAACGCACGCGTGATCGACGCGCGCGGCAAGACGGTGATGCCCGGTCTGATCGATTGTCACGTACATGTGCTCGCTTCGCGTGCGAACCTCGGTGCGAACGCAACGCAGCCCAACATCCTGACGGCGATCCGCGCGCTGCCGATCCTGAAGGCGATGCTCGGCCGCGGCTTCACGACCGTGCGCGATGCGGGCGGCGCGGATTGGGGTTTGACGCAGGCGCTCGAAAACGGCTTGGTTCCGGGGCCGCGCATTTTCCCATCCGGCAAGGCGCTTTCGCAGACGGGCGGCCACGGCGATTTCCGTCCGCGCGGCGATATGCTGGAGCCGTGTTCGTGCTGTTTTCGGGCTGGCGCGATTGCGCGCGTAGTGGACGGCGTGGATGCCGTGCGTCTCGCCGTCCGCGAAGAAATCCAGAAGGGCGCGACGCAGATCAAGATCATGGCATCGGGCGGCGTGGCATCGCCAACCGATCCGATCGGCAACACGCAGTATTCCGAGGACGAAATCCGCGCGATCGTCGCCGAAGCGCAAGCTGCAAACACCTATGTGATGGCACATGCATACACCGGCCGCGCGATTTCGCGCGCGATTCGCTGCGGCGTGCGCACTATCGAGCACGGCAATCTGGTGGACGAAGCCGCCGCGAAACTGATGCGCGAACATGGCGCGTTTGTCGTGCCGACGCTCGTCACCTACGACGCGCTTGCGAAGCACGGCGCCGACTACGGGTTGCCGCCCGATTCGATCGCGAAGGTCGAAACCGTGCGGCAAGCAGGACGCGATTCGCTGCAGATCTACGCGAACGCGGGCGTGCCGATGGGTTTCGGCTCCGACCTGCTCGGCGAAATGCACACGTTCCAGAGCGACGAACTGCGCATTCGCGCAGAAGTGCTCGGCAATCTCGAAGCGCTGCGCTCAGCAACGACGATCGCCGCTGAGATCGTTGCGCAAGAAGGCAAGCTGGGCGCAATCGAAGCGGGCGCGGTGGCGGATGTGCTGGTGGTCGACGGCAATCCGCTCGACGATATCGGCACGCTGACCGGGCAGGGCGAGCGTCTCGCGTATGTGTTTCAGCGCGGCGAAGTCGTGAGCGAGCGCGGCGCGGTCGTCTCGCGCTGAGACAGCGTGTCATGCCGGACTGATCGCGTGCAATTGATGCCCGTGCGCCCGTTACGTAGAATCGTGGCGCACAACGCTTGATTGCCAGCGCAACGATTTGCGCGATCACGAGGAGAACGGGCATGACTTTGCACACGGCCGGGCCGATTGCGGCGACCGTCTATCGCGGCGATTCGGTAGAGAACACGCACCGCGCGCATGTTGCGGTCGTCGATTCGAATGGCCGCCTGCTGTATTCGTTCGGCGACCCGTCGCGCGTGACGTTGGCCCGCTCCGCCGCCAAGCCCGCGCAAGCACTGGCGGTGCTGGAAACGGGCGCGCTCGAGCGCTTCGGTTTCGACGATGCGGACCTCGCGCTGATGTGCGCCTCGCACAGCAGCGAGCCGCGTCATATTGAACGTGCGCGGCAGATGCTCGCCAAAGCGCAGGCGAGCGAAACCGATCTGCGCTGCGGCAGTCATCCGCCGCTGTCGGATGCGGTATATGTCGACTGGATCAAGCGCGATTTCAAACCGGGTGCCGTGTGCAGCAATTGTTCGGGCAAGCATGCGGGCATGCTGGCCGGCGCGCGTTCGATCGGCGCGGCGCTGAACGGTTACGAACAGCCAGAGCATCCGTTGCAGGTCCGCGTGAAGCACACGGTGGCCGACGTTTGCGACTTGCCGGACGACGGCGTGCAATGGGCCACTGACGGTTGCAATCTGCCCACGCCGGCCTTTCCGCTCGATCGTCTCGCACGGCTCTTTGCAAAACTGGCCGCGGCGCAGGACGAGGTTTCGTCGTCCGGTGCAGCGCCCAATACGCGGACAGCGGCGCTCGCGCGCATCTATCGCGCGATGACGGCTTATCCGGAACTGGTGGGGGGCGAGGGCCGCTTCTGCACGATATTGATGAACGCGTTTGGCGGCGCGCTCGTCGGCAAGCTCGGTGCAGACGGCAGTTATGGGATCGGCGTGCGCGCATCGAGTCAGACTGCCGCGCACACGTCGAAAGCGGGCGCACAAGGTGCACAAGGCACACAAGGCACACAAGGCACACAAGGCGCACTCGGCATCGCCGTAAAAATCGAGGACGGCAATGTCGGCGTGCTGTACGCGGTGGTTGCCGAAGTGCTGGCGCAACTCGACATCGGGACTGCCGAACAGCGCGCGAAGCTCGACTCTTTCCATACGCCCAGGATGCTCAACACCATGGGCGTCGCCACTGGCCGGCGGGTCTTCTCGGTTGCGCTCGAAGCGTCCCGATAGGACGTGTGCCGGGCAACGCCCGGCACTCAAGCGATTTCGTCAGGCCGCGGCTTCTGTGGCAGACATCAGTGCACTGCGTATCGCGCTCGCGAGTTCACTGGCCTGAAACTTCGCGACATAGCCGTTCGCGCCGGCGTTCTTCACATGCGCTTCGTTGGCCGCGCCGGTCAACGACGAATGGATGATCACAGGAATGTCGCGGGTGCGCTCGTCGGCCTTGATCTGGCGAGTCAGCATGAAGCCGTCCATCTCGGGCATTTCGAGGTCGGTCAGAACGAGCGCGATGCTGTCCTTGACGCGCGCGCCGTTGCTCTGTGCTTCGTCGGCGACTTGTTGCAAGGTCTGCCACGCCTCTTCGCCGGTCTTGGTCATCACGTATTCGGCGCCAATCGCGGTCAATGCCTGCTCGATCAGCTTGCGGGCGAAGCCGGAGTCGTCGGCGGCAAGAATCTTCGCGCCCGGGCGAATGCCGAGTGCATCGCCCACGGACGTCGGGTCGACGCTCGGGTGCTGCGAGGGGAACACGTCGCGCAACACCTGCTCGACGTCGATCACCTGCGCGAGCCGCGAATCGCCCGTATTGCCGTCGATCCGCGCAATGCTCGTCACCAGGTTGCCGCCCGCCGCGCCTTCCGCGGAGAGCACCTGATTCCACTCGAGTCGCACGATGTCGTCCACTTCCTCGACCGCGAACGCCTGGGTGGAGCGCGCGAATTCCGTGACGAGCAGGATATTCAGGCCGCGCGTGGGCTCGCAGCCCATGAGCCGCGGCAAGTCGATCACGGGAATGATCTGCCCGCGAATGTCGACGGCGCCCATCACGAACGGCGACGAACCGGCGATCGGCGTGACCGGCGGCATCGTCGAAATTTCGCGGACCTTGAACACGTTGATGCCGTAAAGCTCATGCGCGTCACTGCCGGGGACGGAGCCCAGCCGATACAGCAGCAGTTCGAATTTGTTGGAACTCGTCAGGTTGCTGCGTTCGTCGTGCGCGCGGTTATCTGCTGCCATCGAATCTCTCCAGGATTGCGGTGCGTGGCGCGCTTGCATGGATTGATGCCGTCGCGCCTCTTACTTTTTGTTATCGGCGCGCTTGCCGAAAAATTCAGCGCTTTGCCGGATTTCTGCTGGCAATCCCTGGGTGAGCCACCTGATCTCATTCACGAGATGGCGTCATTCGTGTGAAGGTTACCTGCCGTTACACAAGCCACAGCGTCGTATCACACCGCGCCGGGGCGCGCTTCTAGAATCTCCCGCGATGGACGGCGGTGCCGCGCGGCGCCCCGTGCTCCGTTGCCGTTTCGCTTTCAATCCAAGGAGAACGTATGATCCGCTTGCCTCTCGCCACTATCGTCAGCGCCACTATGGCGAGCCTGCTGACCGTCGCCACGGCCGCCAGCGCCCAGACGGCGCCGGCCCCCGTCGCGCCGGACGCGGGCCGTCTGCATGCTGCCGACCAGACGTTCATTGCCGACGGCACCAGGGCCGTCGCCACTCAACGCGATGCCGCGCGCATCGCCAACTCGCGTTCCACGGACCGCGACGTCAAGGCATTCGCCGAGCGCGTCTCGACCGATAACGCTAAGATCTCGGACGCGCTTCGCGCGGCGAGCCCGCGCGGCGTCGACGTGCCGAAGAACGACCCTGACACTGCCGTGCTCGCGAGCATCAACAATCTGCGTGGCGCCGAGTTCGACAAGGCTTATATCGAGCAGGTTGCGCTCGCCGGCGAGCAGAAGGCATTGTCGGCGTTCCAGGCCGAAATCGCTTCGGGCCGCGATCCGCAGTTGAAGGATGCGGCGAAAAAGGCGCTGCCGACCATTCAGGAGCATTACGCGATGGCGCAGGAACTGGCCAAACGCAAGCATCTGACGGCGGCGCAGTAAAGCACTGCACGCGTGCCGCCTCGCTGGGACAAAGCGGCGCGGCGCGCGTTTTTTCCGGATTCATCGCATGAAGAAGCCTGCCAATCTGGCGCAACAGTTGGACCATATGCTTAGGCAAGCGGTCGCGCTTCAACAGAACGGCGCGTTGGCCGAGGCGCAGGAACTTTATCGCGAGATTCTCGAGCTCAAGCCTCGCCATTTCGACGCGCTGCAACTGCTGGGCGCATTGGCGTTGCAAAGCGGCCGCATCGAAGAGGGCGTCGATCTGCTCGCGAGGGCGCTCGCGGTCAACCCGAAACAGGCCGCGGTTCATTCCAACCTGGCGTATGCGTTAAACGCGCTGCATCGTTTCGATCAGGCGTTGGCCAGTGCGAACCGCGCGCTCGCCTTGCAGCCGCAGTTTCCCGACGCGCTCAATAATCGCGGCAACGCGCAGGCGGGCCTCGATCGTCCGCTCGACGCGCTGGCGAGCTTCGACCGGGCGATCGCGCTCGCCCCCGATTTCGCGCAGGCCTGGAACAACCGCGCGTGCGTGCTGCGCGATCTGGGCCGTCCCGCCGACGCATTGGCCAGCTGCGACCGCGCGCTCGCGTTGCAACCGGGTTACGCCGAAGCATGGAGCAATCGCGGCAATGCGCTCTCCGATATGAACGAGCCGCATGAAGCCGAGCGCAGCTACCAGCGCGCGCTCGAACTGGCGCCGGGCTTCGTCGACGCATGGAATAACCTCGGCCTTACGCAGATCGATCAGGGCCGGCATGAGCAGGCGCTTGCCAGCTATAAGCGCGCGCTCGCGCTCAATCCCGAAGCCGCCGAGACCCACTGGAACGAAGCGCTGTGTCTGCTGCAATTGGGGCAGCTCGAAGCGGGCTGGCGGAAGTATGAATGGCGCTGGGAGCGTAGCCGCATCAAGGCGAGCCGGCGCGTCATCGCGCAACCGCTTTGGCTCGGCGACTTCTCGCTCGACGGCAAGACGATTCTGTTGCACGCCGATCAAGGGCTGGGCGACACGCTGCAGTTCTGCCGCTATGCGGCAATGGTGTCGAAGCTCGGCGCGAAGGTCATACTCGAAGTGCAGCCTGAATTGCGGCGGCTGATGTCCACGCTCGACGGCGCAGATCAGATCGTCGAAGCGGGCGAACCGCTGCCGCCGTTCGATTGCCACTGTCCGCTGTTGAGCTTGCCGCTCGCGCTCGGCACGTCGCCCGGCAGCATTCCGTCGTCCACGCCTTATCTTTCTGCCGAGCCCGCTGCGGCGCGCGCATGGGGCGAGCGTATCGACGCCGACGCACGAGGCCGCCTCAAGGTCGGCCTCGTCTGGGCCGGTGGGAACCGTCCGCACGTGGCGGAGCTTCGCAAGAACGACGCGCGCCGTTCGCTCACATTCGCGCGCTTCGCGCCACTTCTCGATGTGCCCAACGTGCAGTTCTTCAGTCTGCAGAAGGGACCGGCGGCGCAACAATTGACTGCCGGCGAATGCGCCGCGCATATCGTTGACCACACCGGCGAACTGCACGATTTCGCCGACACCGCAGCGCTCGTCGGGAACCTGGATCTGGTGATTTCCGTCGACACATCCACCGCGCATCTCGCCGGCGCACTGAACAGGCCGGTGTGGATTCTCAACCGCTTCGACACCTGCTGGCGCTGGATGCTGGAGCGCAGCGACACGCCCTGGTATCCACGCGCAAGGCTCTTCAGGCAACCGTCGCTGGGCGATTGGAACAGCGTGATGGAAACCGTGCGCGCAGCGCTCGCCGACCACGCGCTCGCGTGGACCGGCGTAGACTGAACGTCCGTTTAAATGACGGCTATGCCACGGAGATTCATCAATGGAATACAGACATCTGGGTGCATCCGGTTTCAAGGTGCCGGTGCTGAGTTTCGGCACGGGCACGTTCGGCGGCAAGGGTGATTTTTTTCAGGCGTGGGGCTCGACGGACGTGGATGAAGCACGGCGTCTGATCGACATTTGCCTCGATGCGGGCGTGACGATGTTCGACACCGCAGACATCTATTCGCGCGGCGCTTCGGAGTCG
Organism: Paraburkholderia sp. 22098; assembly: GCF_052045935.1. Classification (NCBI taxonomy): domain Bacteria; kingdom Pseudomonadati; phylum Pseudomonadota; class Betaproteobacteria; order Burkholderiales; family Burkholderiaceae; genus Paraburkholderia; species Paraburkholderia sp. 22098. The sequence continues at coordinate 190,539 of NZ_JBQEPV010000002.1, forward strand.
GTGCTCGGCGAAGCGCTGAAGGGCAAGCGCGATAAGGTGATCATCTCGACCAAGGCGACCTTCCGTTTCGACGACGGTCCGAACAACGTCGGCTCATCGCGCTTTCATCTGATTCAGGCAGTAGACGCAGCGCTCAAGCGCTTGCAAACCGATTACATCGACCTTTTTCAGTTGCATGGTTTCGACGCCAGAACGCCGGTCACGGAAGTGCTGTCTACATTGGACGACCTGGTGCGCGCAGGCAAGATCCGCTACACGGGTGTGTCGAACTTTTCCGGCTGGCATCTGATGAAGTCGCTGGACACGGCGGACCGCTACGGCTACCCGCGTTATGTCGCGAACCAGACTTACTACTCGCTCGTCGGGCGCGATTACGAGTGGGAACTGATGCCGCTCGGCGTCGATCAGGGCGTGGGCGCCGTGGTGTGGAGCCCGCTCGGCTGGGGACGTCTGACCGGCAAGATCAAGCGGGGCCAGCCGTTGCCCGATACGAGCCGTTTGCACAAGACCGCCGACATGGGGCCGCCGGTGCCGGACGAGTATTTGTACCGCGTGCTCGATACGATCGACGAGATCGCCGTGGAAACCGGCAAGACCGTGCCGCAGATCGCGCTGAACTGGCTGTTGCAACGTCCGACAGTGTCGACCGTGCTGATCGGCGCACGCAATGAAGAGCAGTTGCGGCAGAACCTGGGCGCGGTCGGCTGGAACCTGACGCCGGAGCAGGTCGCGCGGCTCGATGCGGCAAGCGCCGTGCGGCCGGCTTATCCGTACTGGCATCAGGAAGGATTCGCCGAGCGCAATCCCAAAGCGGTATAGGCGGGCGGTTCGGTGCGAGTTCTAACGCGTGAGTCCGGCGGCTCGTCAGGAGTGCCCGGACTCACGCGCGCTGCAAGTTCGATTAGCCCACTGCGTTGACCCGCTTCAGGTTGCTGGAGCGGCGCCCGACACGCCTCAAGCCAATCCGCCGTTTGCCCGCAGCACTTGGCCGTTGACCCACGCGGCTGCCGGGCTCGCGAGAAACGCCACCACCGACGCAATATCTTCCGGTTGCCCGAGGCGCTCCAGCGGCGGCATCTTTGCAAAGTGTTGAATCTGCTCGTCGGTCTTGCCGTCGAAGAACAGCGCCGTCGCGACCGGGCCCGGCGCCACCGCGTTCACCGTAATGTTGCGCCCGCGCAGTTCCTTCGCGAACACGTGCGTGAACGTTTCCACCGCGGCCTTGGTCGCGCTGTAGATCGCGTAGCCAGGCATGTTCAGCGCGACGGTCGTGCTCGAAAAGTTGATGATGCGTCCGCCGTCGTTCATGCGGCCCGCCGCTTCGCGCAACGTATTGAAGGTGCCGCGCACGTTGATGTCGAATGTGCGGTCGTACAACTCGTCGCTCGTGTCGGCGAGTGGCGTCGGCTTGATCACGCCTGCGTTGTTGATCAGCACGTCAACTTTGCCCAGTTGCTGCTCGGCGGTTTCGAACATGCGGCGCACGTCGGCAGCCTTCGACACATCGGCCTTCACCGCCACCGCCCGGCCACCCGCGCCGTTGAGTTCGGCGACGAGCGCGTCGGCCTCGCTGGAACTGGACGCATAGTTGACGACGACAGCAAAGCCGTCGCTCGAAAGGCGCCGCGCAATGGCGGCGCCGATGCCTCGCGATGCGCCGGTAACGATAGCGACTTGTGCGTTTCTGATCGTGTTCATGGTGCGTTTCCTTTTCGGTATTGAGTTGGTGAGTGAATGATGAACGCTTTGTGCTTCGAGATAATCGGGTTAGACTGGCCATCATCATTCGATCCTCTTTAACAATAGCGCCCATATGGACCGTTTCGAAGAAATGCGTGTGTTCGTGCGGGTCGCCGAGCGGCAAAGCTTCACGCGTGCGTCCGACGACTTGCAGATACCGCGTGCCACGGTCACGAACCTCATCAAACGTCTGGAGGAGCGGCTCGGCGCGCGGCTGCTGGAGCGCACCACGCGAACGGTTCGCCTGACGCCCGACGGGCAGGCGTATTACGGACGCTGCGTGCGGTTGATCGCCGATATGGAAGAGGCGGAGGGCTCGTTCTCTAACCTGGCGCCGAAAGGTTTGTTACGTGTGAATCTGCAAGGCACGCTCGCCCGGCACTTCGTCGTGCCGACGCTGCCGGCGTTCCTCGCACGCTACCCCGATATCGAACTGACAATCGGCGAAGACGACCGTCTGGTCGACCTGGTGCGCGAGGGCATCGACTGCGTGCTGCGGGCCGGCACGCTGCAGGATTCGTCGATGGTCGGGCGCCGCGTCGCGCAACTGCAGCAAGTGACGGTGGCGAGCCCGGCTTATCTGGAGAAATATGGCGAGCCCGCCGATCCGTCGGCGCTCGAATCGCACCGCGCGGTCAACTATGTGTCTAGCGCAACGGGCAAGCCGGTGCCGCTCGAATTCGACATCGAAGGCCGCATTACGCCGATGCTGTTGCCCGGCGCGGTGTCCGTGACGGGCGTCGAGCTCTATACGGGCTCGGCGGTGGCCGGGCTGGGCATGGTCCAGGTGCCGCGCTATCGCGTGTCGGATGAACTGGCAAGCGGGCGCCTTAAGATCATTCTCGCGAATTTTCCGCCGCCGCCGATGCCGGTGTCCGTGCTGTATCCGCAGAATCGGCAACTGTCGTCGCGGGTGCGCGTGTTTGCAACGTGGCTGCGCGATATCTTCGAGGCGGCGGGCACTGCGTAAGCGCCGCCGTGTAAGGTCTCGTGGGATGATGTGCGCCGCACATCGGGTGCGGAACCTGCAACAAGGGAGCAGCAAGATGATCGATGGACTGGTGAGCGGGCGCCTGTATGGCGAGGCGCAGCTTCGCACGGGGCAAAACGGTACGCGCTTCGTGACCTGCAAGGTGCGCGCGGTCACCAATGACGGCGACACGATTTTCGTCAACGTGATTGCGTTCGATAACGGCGTGCAAACCGCGCTGCTTGCGTTGAGCGACGCGGACAGCGTTGCGCTGAGCGGGGCAATCACGCCCAAGGTGTGGACCGACAAGAACGGCCTGGTCAAACCGGCCGTCGACATGGTCGCTCACAAGCTCCTGACAGCCTACGAAGGGCGCAAGGACGGCGACGCGTGACGGCTGACACTGCGCGCGGCATGACGCCGGCCGTGTAGCGGGGCGTTATGACACGAAGTGCGCCAAACTTGGCCGGTGCGCGTCGTGGAAAACTGTATAAATATACAGTATAGTGTTCAACTGCAAGCGGGGCGCGGCTTCAGCGCCTCGGCGCCCGTTTGCACTGAACTTGCGCGGTCGCGAGGCGTCCGTGAGAGGTGGCCCACTCATTCAGACGGTCGAAAAATTGTCATCCAACGGCATCATCAAGATTCGCGGCGCGCGCCAGCACAACCTCAAAAACGTCGATCTCGACGTGAAAACCGGCGAAATGACGGTCGTTACCGGGCCGTCCGGGTCCGGCAAGTCGAGCCTCGTGTTCGACACGCTTTACGCGGAAGGGCAGCGGCGCTACGTCGAAACGTTTAGCGCGTACGCGCGGCAGTTCCTTGATCGCATGGACCGGCCGCAAGTCGACCGGGTCGACGGCGTGCCGCCCGCCATCGCGATCGACCAGACCAATCCGGTGCGTAGTTCGCGCTCCACCGTCGGCACCATGACGGAGCTCAACGACCACCTGAAGCTGCTCTACGCGCGCGCGGCCGAACTGTTCGACCGCAAGACGGCGCATCAGGTGCGTCACGACACGCCTGAAACGATCTACGCCGAGCTGCTCGAACGCACGGAAAAGGACGACCCGCGACTGGTCGTCACATTCCCGGTCGAGTTGCCGGAGTCGGCGTCCGAGCAGGAAGTGGAGCAATGGCTGTCGGCGAGCGGCTACACGCGCGTGCAGGCGCAGCGCGAGGTCGAGTCGCCTACCGGCAGACGCAAACTGCTGGACGTCGTCGCCGACCGCTTCCGCCTGCGCCAGGCGGACAAGCAGCGCGTTGTCGAGGCGATCGAAGCGTCGCTCAAGCGCGGCGGCGGGCGCGTGAATATCTACGTGCTGCCGCCGGCTTCCGAGGTCCAGCAGCCGCCTGAGGCACAGCAAGCCGAGCCGCAAATCTGGCGTTTCTCCACAGGACTGCACAGCCCGGAGAGCGATCTGCGCTACGCCGATCCGCAACCGGCGCTGTTCTCGTTCAACTCGGCCTACGGCGCGTGCGAGGTCTGTCGCGGGTTCGGCCGCGTGATCGGCGTCGACCTGGGTCTCGTGATTCCAGACGCGCGCAAGACGCTGCGCGACGGCGCGATCAAGCCCATGCAAACGCCGGCGTGGAAGGAGTGTCAGGACGATCTGATGCGCTACGCGGCGAAGGCCGACATACGCCGCGGCACGCCGTGGGGCGAACTCACGGACGCCGAGCGCGACTGGGTGATCAACGGCTCGCCTGACTGGAATGGCAAGTGGCAAAGCCATTGGTACGGCGTCAAACGCTTCTTCGAATATCTCGAATCGAAAGCGTACAAGATGCATATCCGCGTGCTGCTGTCGAAATACCGCAGCTACACGCCATGCGAAACCTGCGGCGGCGCGCGCCTGAAAACGGAATCGCTGCTTTGGCGCCTCGGCAGCAAGAAGAACGCCGACGACGTGCTGACGCCCGCACAGCGCTTCATGCCGCGCGGCGTCGAATGGAACCGCGCTCAACTCGAAGCGTTGCCTGGTCTCACCGTGCACGACCTGATGCTGATGCCGATCGAGCGCATCCGCCGCTTCTTCGACGAAATCAGTTTGCCGAGCGCTTTGCTCGACGACGCGCTCAAGCTGCTGCTCGCGGAAGTGCGCACACGCCTCAAATACCTGTGCGACGTCGGGCTCGGCTATCTGACGCTTGACCGCCAAAGCCGCACGCTGTCGGGCGGCGAAGTGCAGCGGATCAATCTCACCACGGCGCTCGGCACGTCGCTCACTAAAACGCTGTTCGTGCTCGACGAACCAAGTATCGGCCTGCATCCGCGCGATCTGAACCGTATCGTCGAAGCCATGCATCGCCTGCGTGACGCGGGCAATACGCTGGTGGTGGTCGAACACGATCCGTCGGTCATGCTGGCGGCCGATCGCCTGATCGACATGGGTCCGGGGCCGGGCGAGCGGGGCGGCTCGATCATTTACGACGGCGTGCCCGAGGCCATCCGCTCGTCGGGCACGCTCACCGGCGAATATCTCGGCGGCCGCCGGCACGTGGCGGACGCGGCGCACTGGTCGCAGCGCCCGGTCGACGCGAGCACGCCTCGCATCGTGCTCGAAGGCGCGACCGAACATAATTTGCGCGACGTGACGGTGGAGATTCCGCTGCAGCGGCTCGTCTGCGTAACAGGTGTGTCGGGCTCCGGCAAATCCACGTTGCTGCAAGACGTGCTGTACCCAGCCATGGCGCGGCACTTCGGTCTCGCCACCGAGTCACCCGGTGCATTTCGCAGCCTGACCGGCGCGGATCAGGTCACCGACGTCGTGTTCGTCGACCAGTCGCCGATCGGCAAGACCGCGCGCTCCAACCCGGCGAGCTATGTCGGCGCGTTCGACGAAATCCGCAAGCTGTTCGCGAAGGCGCCGCTTGCGCAACAACGCGGCTATGGCCCAGGCATGTTCAGCTTCAATTCCGGCGACGGGCGCTGCCCGACATGCGGCGGTTCGGGCTTCGAACATATCGAAATGCAGTTCTTGAGCGACGTGTATTTGCGCTGTCCGGACTGCGACGGCCGCCGTTATCGCGCCGAACTGCTCGAAGTGAAGATCGAGCGCGGCGAACCCGCGCGTGCGTTGAGCATCGCAGACGTGCTCGAACTGACCGTCAGCGAAGCCGCCGCCTATTTTTCGAAGGATGCCGAAGTATTACGCGTGCTGCAGCCTATCGTCGACGTGGGTCTCGAATACGTGAAGCTCGGTCAGCCGGTGCCCACGTTGTCGGGCGGCGAGGCGCAGCGGCTCAAACTCGCGGGCTTTCTCGCTGAATCCGCGCAGGCGCGCACCGCGCGCGGCGCGAAGCAGGCAGTCGCCAAACGCCTTTTCATGTTCGACGAGCCGACCACCGGCCTGCATTTCGACGATATTGCCAAGCTGATGCAGGCGTTCGGCAAGCTGCTGGCAAGCGGCCATTCGCTGATCGTGATCGAGCACAATCTCGACGTGATTCGCGCGGCAGACTGGATCATCGACCTCGGTCCCGAGGGCGGCGACGGCGGTGGCCGCGTGCTGTGCGCCGGCACGCCGGAAGACGTCAAGGGCTGCCCCGAATCGCATACCGGCGAAGCGCTGTTGCACTACGACCGCGCAATGAGCGCGGCTGCGCAGCCTGCTGGGGAGGCATCGCAAGGCATTCCGTTGCAGAAGGCGCTGAGCGCGGCGCGCGCGCGCCGTGCAATCGAAGGCGAAGACGTGGTACGCATCGTCAACGCGCGCGAGCACAATCTGAAAGCGCTGGACGTCGACATCCCGCATGGCAAGTTCAATGTCATCACCGGTGTGTCGGGGTCGGGCAAGTCGACGCTCGCGTTCGACATACTTTTCCACGAAGGGCAACGCCGCTACCTCGAATCGCTCAATGCGTACGCGCGTTCCATCGTGCAGCCCGCCGGCCGGCCTGAGGTCGACGCCGTGTACGGCATCCCGCCGACGGTCGCGATCGAACAGCGTCTGTCGCGCGGCGGCCGCAAGAGTACGGTGGCGACCACATCCGAGGTGTGGCATTTCCTGCGCCTGCTGTATGTGAAGCTCGGTTTGCAGCATTGCATTCATGACGGCACGCCGGTTACGTCGCAAAGCGTCGAGTCCATCGCCGCGCAATTGCTGCGTGACCATAAGGGGCAGCACGTCGGCTTCCTCGCTCCGCTCGTGGTCAACCGCAAAGGCGTGTACACCGATCTCGCGAAGTGGGCAAAAGCGCGGGGCAATACGCATCTGCGGGTGGACGGCGAATTCGTGCCGGTGGACCCGTGGCCGAAGCTCGACCGCTTCCGTGAGCACACTATCGAACTGCCGGTCGCCGACCTGATCGTGTCGGCGGACAACGAAGCGGAACTGCGGCACGCGCTCGATCAAACGCTGGAAGTCGGCAAGGGTGTGATGCATCTGCTCGCGCCGCTCGACGGTCTGCATGACGCAATAAACGGCGGGCAGCCCACCGCGAAGCTCGGCGCGGTCAAGGTGCTCTCCACCAAGCGGGCGTGTCCGGTTTGCGGCACGAGCTACCCCGAGCTCGATCCGCGCATGTTCTCGTATAACAGCAAGCACGGCTGGTGCACGACCTGTGTGGGCACGGGGCTCGCGCTTACACGCGAGCAACGCGCCGCGTACGACGACACGATCGTCGTAGACGACAATCGTGGCCGCGAACAAAGTTTGCCGTCGGAAGAGCAGGAACCTGAGGGTCTCGTCGACGAACCGTGTCCGGATTGCGTGGGCACGCGCTTGAATCCCACGGCGCGCGCCGTCACGTTCGACGCGCAAGCCATTACCAACGTCGCGCAATGGACCGTGTCGGACACGCGCGCATGGATCGACGGTTTGCACATGACAGGCCGCGACGCTGAGATTGCGCGCGACGTAGTCAGCGAGATCGGCAGCCGTTTGCAGTTTCTCGAAGAGGTCGGGCTCGGTTACCTGAGCCTCGACCGGGCAGCGCCGAGCCTGTCGGGCGGCGAGGCGCAACGCATTCGCCTCGCCGCGCAACTGGGCAGCAATCTGCAGGGCGTCTGCTATGTGCTGGACGAGCCGACCATCGGCCTGCATCCACGCGACAATCAGATCCTGCTGAACGCGCTGCGCAAGCTCGGCGACAAGGGCAATACGCTCGTGGTCGTCGAGCACGACGAAGACACGATCCGGCGGGCCGATCACATCATCGACATCGGGCCGGGCGCCGGCAAGCGCGGCGGCACGCTGATCGCGCAGGGCAGCGTGGCGGATCTGTCCGCGCAGCCCGAATCGCTGACGGGGCAGTTTCTCGCAACGCCCATCGTGCATCCGCTGCAGCCGCGTCGCAAAGTCGTCGCGCCAGGCAAGCGCGCGGCGGCGGTGCCCGAGAACTGGCTGACCGTGCACGGCGGCAAACTGCACAATCTGCGCAACGTTACCGTGGGCATTCCGCTGTCGCGGCTCGTCGCGGTGACGGGCGTCAGCGGCTCGGGCAAGTCCACGCTTGCGCGTGACGTGCTCATGGCGAATCTGCTCGACGCAGTTGGGCGCTCGGTGTTGTCGTCGCCGGCTACGCGTCGGGCGCGAGCGGCGGCAGAAGAGAAGCCCGCCGCGAACCGCCGTTCGAGCGTGCTCGCGCGCACCGCGCCGCGTGCTCCGCTGAACGTCACGCATGCGTGGCAGGGCTGCGACTCGATTACGGGTTGGGAAAGCATCGACCGCGTGCTGGAAGTCGATCAGACGCCAATCGGCAAGACGCCGCGCTCGTGTCCCGCAACGTATATCGGCGTGTGGGACGCAATTCGCAAGCTGTTTGCCGGCACGCTCGAAGCTCGCGCGCGGGGCTACACGGCATCGCGCTTCTCATTCAACACAGGCGAGGGCCGCTGCCCAGCTTGTGAAGGGCAAGGCGTGCGCACCATCGGCATGAGCTTCCTGCCGGACGTAAAGGTGCCGTGCGATGTCTGCCATGGGCAGCGCTTCAACCCGGAAACGCTCGCAGTGACATGGCGGGGCAAGAATATCGGCGACGTGCTCACCATGGAAATCGACGAGGCTGTCGAGTTCTTTGCGCCGATCTCGAACATTGCCCATCCTCTGCAGTTGATGAAAGACGTGGGGCTCGGTTACCTCACGCTCGGTCAGCCATCGCCTACCTTGTCGGGCGGCGAGGCGCAGCGCATCAAACTCGTCACCGAGTTGAGCAAGGTGCGCGACGACATTACGCGGCGCGGTCAAAAACCGCCGCATACGTTGTATGTGCTCGACGAGCCGACGGTTGGCCTGCATATGGCCGACGTCGCCAAGTTGATTCGCGTGCTGCATCGTCTCGCTGACGGCGGCCATAGCGTCGTGGTGATCGAGCATGACCTCGATGTGATTGCCGAGGCAGACTGGATCATCGACCTCGGTCCCGAAGGCGGTGTGGGTGGCGGGACAGTCGTCGCTGCTACGGACCCCGAAGGAATCGTGCAGGTTCGCGCGAGCCACACCGGCGCAGCGTTGAAGCCTGTGCTCGACCGTACTGCACATGGCGGCGCTCGCGCTGCCCAAGTGGAAGCGGGCGAAGGCACCAACGGGTAGCGGAAACTTCGAGTCGCGTAGCAAAAGAGAGGGCCCGCATTGCCGACCAGGCGATGCGGGCCCTTTCCATTCCCCTAGAGCATGTTTAGTTCGAGACAATGTTTTGTTTAGTGCACTGTCACATCGTCGTATTCGCAAACCGGGTTGGCACACGGGCAAATTCGGAAAACTTTAGAACGTCCCGTCTAAAAGGCCGGCAGTGCCAGATTGAAACAATGCCATCAAAAAAAGTTTGACGACCGATTTTGATTTGTTATTGTCCCTGTCCATTGAGTGTTTCATAACGCTTGGTGCGTTGGCGGGACACGCGCACCGGGCTCTTCTTCACGCTTTTCCAGCCTGTTTGAAAGCCACGCGTCCGTAATTCGGCCGCCGCTTCCGCTCGCGCTGGAAATTCGTAATCGCTTGCCACGGCCGTCTGAGGCGTGGTCCAGCTTTGCGACATAGCGGCCGGACGAGCAGTGGGTGTGGTGCGCGAAACAATATTTGCTTATATCAAACAAATTTTGACTACGTGATTCTGACTTGCTATGTTTCTGCCACCGCATGACATGCAGCGCAATTTGAGCTGAGCCTTGCGCGCAGGCGGTTCTGTCGCAATAGTGTTCCCCAGTCAGTGAATCTTTCAACTCACTGACAGATCAGCCGGGCAGAAGCAAGCTCGCACCGGAAGTGCCCTCGGCAGAACGCTGGCGGGTTGATGAAAAGTTAGGCATCCAAAGTGTTTGTGTCTCGGTGAATGTGCCGAGTCGCGCCGAAAGTGGCGCGCCGCGAAAGCGGGCTGGTTCACCTCGACATGAACATTGCACGAAATAGAAAAGCTTTCATTTCTGTTAGTAAATTAGTAGTCCAATTCAATCGATTGAATTGGATTCGTATCGCCTTTCGCAAAGTGATTGGATTAAACGCAATTTAATCGTTTTGGACTTATTTGCACTAATGCTGGGCATATTCGGTAAAGCGTGGTGCGCCGTCGTCGTAAAAAGGGCAGGGAAGTTCATAAGGCTTTTCTTTGCACAACAGGTGTGGTCTTACTGACAAGTGAGAAGGGGAAAATGAAACAAAGGGCATTGGCGTTGGCCATTAAAAGGATGCTTTGGGCAGAACTCGCCTTGTCGGCGGCTATGGCCGCACCGGCGTTTGCACAAAGCCAGCCGGCGACGACCGGCAATACCGCGGCCACTACGACGTCGGAAGCCACTCCGACAGCGACGGACTCGGGCAACGTAACGAAGATGCAGCGCGTGGAAGTTACCGGCTCGCTGATCCGCACGTCGGATAAGGTCGGCAATACCGAGGTGCAAACCATCACGCCGAAGGAAATCGAGCAAAGCGGTTACACGACCGTGGCTGATTTTCTGCGCGGCACGTCCGCCAACTCGGGCAGCAGTTGGGGCCAAACGACCATGAACAGCTCGGCGCAAGGCGGTGGCGGCATCGCGTTGCGCGGCCTGAGCGAAAAGTACACGCTGGTTCTGGTGGACGGACAGCGCGTCGCCAATTACGGCAAGGCGGTGAACTTCACCGACACGTTCTTCGACGTCAACTCGATCCCGCTCAATATGGTGGATCACATCGACATCGTGAAGACGGGCGCCGTGTCGGTGTACGGCTCGGACGCGATTGCCGGCGTGGTCAACATCATCACGAAGAAGAACTTCCAGGGCTTGCAGTTCGACGGCCAACTGGGCAAGGCGCAGCATCCGGGCGACGCGCAGGGCAACTTCGGCGTGCTCGGCGGCTTCGGCGATCTGAATTCGGACCGCTTCAACGTAACGGCTGCGGCGAGCTATTACCGCGACACCGGTTCCTCGCTCGCCGATCGTTCGATGACGGCCAACCAGGACTTCAGCCAGTTCCCCGGTGGCCTTGCAGGGCCGCTGGGGCCGAACCAGCAGTCGTACTGGACGGCTCCTGACGGCACCAAGACCGCGCTCAACCCATGCCCTCCCGGCAGCGTGTCGGCGGACGGCGGCGCGGAGTGTAAATCGAATCCCGCGAGCACGACCTCGCTGGTTCCGTCTACAACGCGTTTGAACGCGAAGGTGCGCGGCACCTTCAAGATCAATGACGACGTACAGGCCTACGCGGACCTATGGGTGAGCCGCAACGAAACCGTGCAGAACGAAGGCCCCGCGGCACTTTCAAGCATAACCAACGCCTACAATCCGGCCACCGGTTCCGCGCTGCCGCTGTCGCGCACCGTTCCGGGGACCAATCCGTACAACCCGTTCGGCGCACCGGCGCAGATCAACTACACGTTCCCCAACACTATTTCAGCGGATACGGTCTCCACCTTCTGGCGCGCGATGACCGGCGTGAAGGGCTCGTTCACCACGCAGAAGTTCGGCGACTGGGACTGGTCTGCGGACTACGGTCATTCGCAAAGCACCGTGGACACGACCTACAGAAACATGTTGAACGTGGCGGGTGTCGAGAACATCTTGCAGAACGGCGTGTATGACTTCGCGAATCCGTCGGCCACGCCTAACGGGCTGAACGGCGTGTTCCAGAACGACTATGAACAGGCTATCTCGAAGCTCGACAGCGTGACGGCGAAAACCTCGACCGGCAATCTGTTCAACCTGCCGGGCGGCCCGGTCGGCGTGGGCTTCGGTACGGAATTCCGCCACGAGAGTTCGCTGATCAATTCGCGCACGTACACTGTGCAGGGCATCACCGCGCCGGCCAACGTGCAGACGGTCGACGGCGAGCGCAACGTGGCCGCTGTCTACTACCAGGTCGACATTCCGATCATCCGCAATCTGACGTTCACGCAGGCGGGCCGTTACGACCACTACAGCGACTTCGGCGGCGCGTTCTCACCGAGCTTTGCGCTGCGCTTCCAGCCGGTGCAGGCGCTCACGGCATTTGCGTCGTATAGCCGCGGTTTCCGTGCGCCTACGCTCGTGGAAAACTCGCAGGCAACCTATCTTGCGCACCAGAACCTGGTCGATCCGAACGATCCGAGCGGTTCGTCGACCAAGCGCTTTACGACTGAACAGGTCAATGGCAATCCGAACCTGCAGCCCGAGCATACGAAGAACTACAACATCGGCTTCCAGCTCTCGCCGGATTCGTCGACCGATATTGGCGCCGCGTTCTACAAGATTCACATCGACGGCGTGATCGGCACCAACGATCCGAATGCGGTGATGAACGCGAACGACCCGTCGACGGTGATTCGCAATGCGGACGGCACGGTCGCCTACATCAAGGAACAGTTCGTCAATCTCGGCTCGCTCGACACCGACGGCTTCGACATGAACTTCCGCAAGTCGGTCGGCACGAAGTACGGCACGTTCACGCTCGCCGGCGACTGGGCCTATGTGTGGCACTTCAAGCTGAACAGCCCCGGCGCACCGACGCAGGACTTCGCGGGTAACAACCTTGCGCTGCTGCAACCGTTCGGCGCGAGCAACCCGCGCTGGAAGGGCAACACGAGCCTGAGCTGGGACTATCGCAAGTTCACGACCACGCTCACGTGGCAGTACACGGGCCCTTACACGAATGCGGTGGCGTCCGAATTCGGCGACGGCGGCACGTTGTCGGTGGCGTCCTACAGCCAGTTCAACCTGATGGCCACATATCGCGGCTTCAAGCACTGGACCATCTACGGCGGCATCAACAACATCTTCGATCGCAAGCCGCCGTTCGACGTCGAGTGGCAGGCCACACCGGATATCACCGGCTACGACCAGTCGCTTTACACCAACATCGGCCGCTTCTTCCAGGTCGGCGCGACGTACCGCTTCTAAGTCCTCGATGTCTGTTTTTGAAAAGCAGTCTGTTTAGTCGGTCGGCTGCTTCGGCTCCCGTCTTCGGGACCGAAGCGGCCCAACTTTGTTAGAGACGCAACTGGAGTTCCCCGTGCTCAATACCCTTATCAACTATTCAGTTCAATCGATGGGCCTGATTCCCGTTCTGGCCTTCATCTTCCTGCTGGGCATCTCGATCATCGTCGAGCGCTTCATGTTCTTCTCGCGAGCGGTCAAGGCGGGCAAGACGCTCGAACATGATCTGAAGATGGTCGAGCCGGCCAATCTGTCCGACGCACAGAAAGTCGCCGAGCACTACAAAGCAACCGTGCAGGGCGAACTGGTCAAAAGTGCGCTGAAGGTGCAAGGCAAACCCGAAGCGGTGGTGGAGCGCGAACTGGAGGAAACCATCATGTTCCAGATGCCGCGCCTCGACCGCAATCTGTGGATTCTCGACACGGCGGTGACGCTCGGGCCGCTGCTCGGCCTGCTCGGCACGATCATCGGCATGGTCGAGTCGTTCAACGTGCTCGGCACGAGCGGCACCGCGAATCCGAACGGCGTGACGGGCGGCATCGGCCACGCGCTCACGGCTACTGCGTGCGGCCTGACGATCGCCATTATCTGCGTGATCTTCCTGAACTACTTCAACAAGCGTATCCGGATGACGGTCAATCAGTTCGATCTGATCAAGTCGCTGCTCGTGTCGCGGTTCGCCGCCTGAACATCCGCTTCCAAGGAGAAGGATCATGCGTAACCATCGCAGCCATTACCTGGGCGCGGAAGAGAAGGCGCGCATCGAGATCATTCCGATGATCGACATCATGATGTTCCTGCTCGTGTTCTTCATGCTTGCCACGCTGAAGATGATTCAGGGCGCGGGCATCAAGCTCGATCTGCCGCAATCGAGCACGGCCGAGCAGTTGCAGCAGACGGTCAAGGTGTCGATCGGCGTCACGAAGACCGACGAGATTTATCTCGACGCGAAGCCGGTCACACCCACGGAGTTGACCGCGCATCTGCAAGGGCTCGTGCATGATTCGAAGAAGGTCGACGTGGCGATTGCGGGCGACGAAGGCACGAGCTACAAGAACATCGTCAAGGTGATGGACCTCGTGCGCGCGGCGGGCATCAGCTCGGTTGCACTCGCCACCAATCCGACGACATGAGCTCTCCGGTACTCGACATGAAAGACCCGCAAAGCCGCCTGAGCGGCGCGCTCTGGGCGTCGTCCAATCCGGCGCATCATGGCCGCATGTCCATGAAGACTGCGCTCGCTGCCGCGCTCGTCGTCGAATTGCTGATCGTCGCGGGGCTCTCGCAGGTGAGCTTCAGGCAGGAGCCGCCCGCGCCGCGCAAGATCATGGAAGTGACGATGGCGCCGCCGCCACCGCCGCCGCCGCCCGAGGTGAAAAAGCTCGAGCCGCCGCCCGCGCCGACGCCGGTAAAACCGCCGCCTAAACAGCAGCAACCCAGGCCGCAGCCGACGCCGAAGCCGCCGCCGGCGATGCCGTCGGCGACGCCCAAACCCGCGAACATCGCGCCCGCCGCAAATCCGAGCGCGAATGCGCCCGCGCTCGCCACGGCGAATGCGACGCCGGGTCCAGCCACGGCGCCTGCCGCTCCGCCCGCGCCGGTGGCGCCGCCGGCGTTACACGGCGTGGTCGACGGACGCGGTCACTGCCAGGCCGTGCAGCCGCAGATTCCGCGCCGCGCGTTGCAAGAGGGACTGTCGGCGACGGTGATTGCACATCTGTCGATTAGTCCCGACGGCAGCGTCAGCGACGTAAAAATCGTGCGCGTGACACCGCCGACCTCGGTCTTCAACGACGCGGTCATCACGGCGGCCAGGTCGTACCGTTGCGAGAAGAATGCCGAGCCGTACGTTGGCGAGGTTGCGTTCTCGTTCAAGACCGCACCGAGCGACGACGACCAGTAAGGCCGCAACCGCAGTGGAGAAGGGAGCGCGGGCGATGGCCAGAACCATCCTCGCGCGATTCGACGTACCGCGCGCCGGCTCGCAGCCGGCGCGCGACCTTTTAGCCTTTGGAAGAAATGAGACCTGTGAAGTTTCGCTGGCCGCGCGCGTTGCGCATGCTCGCATATCTGCTGCGGCCAGGCTCGAGCGTGGCCTCGCTGTGGGCGCACGCCGTCGTGCTCGGCCTCGGTCTCACATTGGGCATGACATCCGCGCACGCGAGGCCATCGATATCGCAATACGACGAGCCCCGATATCCGGCGAACTTCACGCACTTCGACTACGCCGATCCCACCGCGCCCGCGGACGGCACGCTCAGCTTCCATAACTACAACGAGTTGCAGACCTACGATTCGATGAATCCGTTCCTCGTGCGTGGCGCACCCGCGCCGGACGTGCTGCACCTGATGTTCGACACGCTCATGCAGCGAAGCTGGGACGAGCTTGCGTCGGAGTATCCGTTGATTGCGGACGACGTGGAAGTCGCGCCCGATCTGTCGTCGGCGACGTTTCACATCAACCCGGCCGCGCGCTTCTCGAACGGCGATCCGATTACCGCAGCCGACGTCAAATATTCGTTCGACACGTTGACGAGCCCGCAGGCGTCGCCGATGTTCAATGCCCAATTTGCGGTGATCAGGCGCGCGGTCGTGGTCGATCGGGCCACTGTGCGCTTTGAATTCAGGCATGCCGAGCGCGGCGCGCCGCTGATTGCGGGCGATCTGCCGGTGTTCTCGCCGAAATGGGGGATGCGTGCCGACGGCACGCGCGCGCCGTTCGACCAGATCGCGAACGAGGTGCCGGTTTCGAGCGGCCCGTATCTCGTCGAATCGCGCAAGAACGACAAGGAGATCACGTACAGGCGCAATCCGGCGTATTGGGCGGCGGACCTGCCGTCGAGGCGCGGCATGTACCGCTTTGCGCATATCACGTTCAAGCTGTATCGCGACCACTACACGCAACTCGAAGCCTTCAAGGCCGGCGACGCCGATGCGATCGTCGAATACAGCGCGACGCAATGGGCGCGCAAGTACGTGGGCAAGAACTTCGACAACGGTGTGTTGAAGAAAGGCAATTTCGCAGACGGCCCCGCGCAGATGCAAGGCATGCTGATCAATCTGCGCAAGCCGATGTTCCGGGACGTGCGGGTGCGCCATGCGTTGACCATGGCGTTCGATTACGACTGGATGAACCGGATGATGTTCTACGGCCAGTACCGGCGCACCGGCAGCTATTTCGCTGCGAGCCCGTTCGGTGCGAGCGGCATGCCGGGCGCGAAGGAACTCGCGCTGCTCGAACCGTACCGCGCGAGTCTGCCGCCTGAAGTGTTCGGCCCGATGGTGAAGCCGCCCGACACGCTGCCGCCGAATTCGCTGCGCGGCAATCTGCGCGTGGCGCGCGATCTGCTCGCGCAAGCCGGCTGGCACTATCGCGACGGCGCGTTGCGCGACGTCAACGGCACGCCGATGAAGATCGAGATCATCGACGATCAGCCCGGCATGGACCGGCTGATTCTGCCGTATATGCAGGCGCTGGCGAACCTCGGAATAGAGGCGCATCTGCGCGAGATCGACAGTGCGTTGTATCAGAAGCGGATCGACAACTTCGAGTTCGACATGACCACGTATATCTATCCGCCGGTCACCATTCCCGGTGTGGAACTCGCACGCCGCTTCGGCAGCGCGGCGGCCTCGCAGGTGGGCTCGGAGAATTACCCGGGGATCCGCTCGCCCGCAGTCGACTCGCTGATCCATGCCGCGCTCGCCGCGACCACGCTCGACGATCTGCAGGCGGCAACCCGCGCACTCGACCGCGTGCTGATCAACTCCTATTACCTCGTGCCCGAGTATTACGCGCCGGGCGCGCGCATTGGCTACAAGACCACGCTCGGTTTTCCGGAAATCGTGCCGGCCTCGTACCAGTACGAGGATTGGGTTATCGACTACTGGTTCGCCAAACGGCCGGCCGCGTCACATTGAGTTCATCGGAAAGCGACATGTTTGCGTACATTTTCAGACGATTGCTGTTGATGGTGCCGACCTTGCTCGGTGTCGTCACGCTGACTTTCATCGTCACGCAGTTCGTGCCGGGTGGGCCGGTCGAGCAGGTGATGACGCAACTCCGCCACGGCACTGGCCGTGGCGGAGACGCGGGGGCGGGCGGCGGCGGTTATCACGGCAGCCAGGGTGTCGATCCGCAGCAGATCGAGCAGATCAAGAAACAGTTCGGCTTCGACAAGCCGCCGCTCGAGCGCTATGTGCTGATGCTCGAACACTACGCGAGCTTCGACCTCGGACAGTCGTACTATCAGCACGCAAGAGTATGGGATGTGATCCGCTCGAAGCTTCCGGTGTCGATCACGCTCGGGCTCTGGACGGTGCTGCTCACCTATCTGGTTTCGGTGCCGCTCGGCATCGCCAAGGCGGTGCGCAACGGCTCGCGTTTCGACACCGTGACGAGCGTGCTCGTGCTCGCGGGCTACGCGATTCCCGGCTTCGTGCTGGGCGTTTTGCTGCTGATGCTGTTCGGCGGCGGCACCTTCTGGCAGGTATTCCCCATGCGCGGTCTCACGTCGGATAACTTCGGTGAGCTGAGCACATTCGGCAAGCTGCTCGATTATCTGTGGCACATCGTGCTGCCAGTCACGGCCTCGGTGGTCGGCAATTTTGCGGTCGTCACGATCCTCACCAAGAACACGTTTCTCGAAGAGATCGGCCGTCAGTATGTGCTGACCGCGCGTGCAAAGGGCGCAACCCAGCGCGACGTGTTGTGGAAACACGTGCTGCGCAACGCGGCGATTCCGCTGCTGACCGGATTGCCGGCGGCGTTCGTCGGCGCGTTCCTGAACGGCAATCTGCTGATCGAGACTTTGTTTTCACTCGACGGCATGGGCCAGCTCTCATACGACTCCGTGATTCGCCGCGATTATCCGGTCGTGCTGGGTTCGCTTTTTCTCTTCACGTTGATCGCCCTTGTAACCAAACTCATTGCTGACGTCTGCTATGTCCTCGTCGACCCGCGTATCCAGTTCAACCGGCTTGACCGATGACGCGTCCGCCGCGCCACGCGGCTTAGTGCCGTCTCCGTGGCGGCGCACGTGGCTGCGCTTCCGGCGGCAGCGTCTGGGCTACTGGAGCCTCATGATCCTCGCTTCGCTGTTCGTTCTCAGCCTGCTCGGCGAGGTGCTGTCGAATGACCGGCCGCTCGTTGTCCGCTATGACGGGCATTACTATTTCCCGATCGTAAAGGACTATCCGGAGACGCTTTTCGGCGGCGATTTTCCGGCGCGCGCGAATTACCTCGATCCGTATATTCGCTCGCGGCTGGAGGCGAACGGCAACTTCGCGGTCTATCCGCCGAACCACTTTCACTACGACACGATCGACTATTTCGCCGCGCATCCGTATCCGGCGCCGCCCACGTCGTCGAACTGGCTCGGCACCGATCAATACGGGCGGGACGTGCTCGCGCGGCTTCTTTACGGATTCAGGCTGTCGGTGTCGATGGCGCTCGCGCTCACGGTCTCCGGCGTGCTGATTGGCGTAGCGGCGGGCGCGGTACAGGGCTTTTACGGCGGGCGCACCGATCTGATCGGCCAGCGTCTGATCGAGATATGGAGTTCGATGCCGGACCTGTATCTGCTCATCATCTTCGCGTCGATCTTCGAGCCGACGCTGTGGCTGCTGTTCATTCTTCTGTCGATGTTCGGCTGGCTCGTGCTGTCGGACTACGTTCGCGCGGAGTTCCTGCGCAACCGTTCGCTCGACTATGTCAAAGCCGCACGCACGATGGGCCTGTCGAACGGGCAGATCATCTGGCGTCATGTGTTGCCGAACAGCCTTACGCCGGTTATCACGTTCCTGCCTTTCCGGATGAGCGCGGCGATCCTGTCGCTGACCAGCCTCGATTTCCTTGGGCTCGGTGTGCCGCCGCCGACGCCGAGCCTCGGCGAGTTATTGCAGGAGGGTAAAAACAATCTGGACGCCTGGTGGATTTCGGTGTCGGCGTTTGCCGCGCTCGTGGTCACGTTGCTGCTGCTGACTTTTATCGGCGACGCGCTGCGCAATGCGCTCGACACGCGTTCGCGCGGTTCAGCCTTCGGGGGGGCGCCGCGATGAGCGTCACGTCGAACGACCGGCCGCTGCTCGAAATCGAGCGCTTTTCCGCACGTTTCGGCGACAAGCTCGCGGTGCGCGATCTTAATCTTTCCATCGCGTGTGGCGAGCGTGTTGCGCTCGTCGGCGAATCGGGCTCGGGCAAGAGCGTCACCGCGTTGTCCATTCTGCGGCTCGTCGACCATGCGCATTTGAGCGGACGCATCCTGCTCGACGGTGAAGACCTGTTGAGCAAGACCGAGCAGCAAATGCGCGGGCTGCGCGGCGCGGACGTGGCCATGGTGTTTCAGGAACCCATGACCGCGCTCAATCCGCTTTTTACCATCGGCAAGCAGATCGCGGAAAGCGTGCGCCTGCACGAGGGCTTGCGGCCGAATGCGGCACGCTCGCGCGGCATCGAGTTGCTCAGGCGCACGGGCATTCCGGAGCCGGAGCGCCGCATCGACAGTTTTCCGCATCAGTTGTCAGGCGGCCAGCGCCAGCGCGCGATGATTGCGATGGCGCTCGCGTGCCGTCCTCGCCTGCTGCTCGCCGACGAGCCCACTACCGCGCTCGACGTGACCGTGCGCCAGCAGATCGTCGACCTGTTGATCGAACTCCAGGAACAGGAAGCCGCCGAGCGCGGCATGGCGGTATTGCTGATCACGCACGATCTGAATCTCGTCAGGCGTTTCGCGCAGCGCGTCGCGGTGATGGAGAAGGGCGTGCTGGTCGAAACGAATACGACGCAAGCGTTGTTCGAGGATCCGCGGCATCCGTACACGCAGCGTTTGCTCGACAGCGAGCCGCGCCGCTCCATAGCGCCGCTCGAAAAAGGCGCGCGCCGTCTGCTCGAAGTGCAGGGGCTTTCCGTCGACTACAGCACGCCCGCCAAAGGTTGGCGATCGCTGTTCGGCCGCTCCACGTTTCGCGCGGTGCATGACGTCGATTTGAGCGTGCGGCGCGGCGAAACCCTCGGCATTGCAGGCGAGTCGGGATCGGGAAAATCGACGCTCGCGGCAACCGTGCTCGGTTTGAACAGGGCTGCTGCGGGCCATGTGCATATCGACGGCATGCCGTTGTCGGTGTTGAAGACCGCTGCTTCGCGGCGGGCGTTGTACTCGCGCATGCAGGTGGTGTTCCAGGATCCGTTCGGCTCGCTGTCGCCGCGCATGACGGTGGAGCAGATCGTCGGTGAAGGTCTTGCCGTGCATCGGCCCGAGATCGACGCAAAGGCGAGGCGTGTACGCGTTGCCAGTCTGCTGGAGGAGGTGGGGCTGCCCGCCGACGCGATGCCGCGTTATCCGCACGAGTTTTCCGGCGGGCAGCGTCAACGGATTGCGATTGCACGAGCGCTTGCAGTGGAGCCGGAACTGCTGGTGCTCGATGAACCGACGAGCGCGCTCGACGTGTCGATCCAGCAGCAGGTGCTCGCTCTGCTGGTACATTTACAGAAGACGCGCAAGCTAAGCTACCTTCTCATCACGCACGATCTCGCGGTGATGCGGGCCATGGCGCACCGTGTGATCGTCATGAAGTCCGGGCGGGTCGTCGAGGCCGGTGATACGCTCGAAGTTTTGCATGCGCCGTCGCATCCCTATACACGATCGCTTCTGGCCTCGTCGCTGCTGATGGCGCGGCCGGATTCCGCGCAAACTCCAAGGAGTGTGAATGATTGACGAACGCTGGGCGCAGGCCGCCCGGTCGCTTAAGAGCCGCGCGGAGTTCTGGTCGCTGCGCATTGTCGACGAACGGATCGACGATCACGAGGTTCGCAACGATATCGCGCAACCGCTGCGCACGGTGCGCGATCGTGGCGCGATGCTCATCGCGTGGGTCGGCGCGGGCGCCGGCTACGCGGCGACGGCGAACCTGTCGGCGGCGGGCTTGCAACAGGCGCTCGATCTCGCCACCGCACGCGCCGAGGCGAGCGCGGCATTATCGTTGATCGATCATCGCGAAGTCGCGCGTCCGTCGGCGAGTGGCGAGTACGTGTCGCCGAATGCGCAGCACACGCTGCCGGGCCGCGCCGAATGGATCGACCGGCTCGGCGCCGAATGCGCGGCGGCGAAGCTGGATGCTCGCATCGTCGAGCGCGTGGCCGCGATGCAGATCATTCACACCGATCAGCTTTATATGACCGGCGACGGCGTGCGTATCGATCAGCGGTTCCGCTTCGTGATGCCGCAGTTGAGCGTGGCCGCGCATGCGAATGGCGACACGCAAGTGCGCACACTCGGCGGCAACTACGGCACGCTCGGGCAGGGCGGTATGGACGTGCTGGCGCGCTTCGGTTTCGACGGCTGCGGCCCGCGCGTCGCCGCCGAGGCGCTGCAATTGCTCGCCGCGCCAAATTGCCCGTCGGGCAAGCGCGACCTTCTGCTGATGCCCGATCAGATGATGCTGCAGATTCACGAGTCGATTGGCCATCCGCTGGAACTCGACCGGATTCTCGGCGACGAGCGCAATTTCGCCGGCTGGAGCTTCGTGAAGCCCGACATGTTCGGCTCTTACCGTTACGGCTCTGAACTGCTGAACGTGACTTTCGACCCGGAGTTGCGCGAAGAAGCCGCAGCCTACGCATTCGACGACGACGGCTCCGAAGCGCACAAGGAATATCTGATTCGCAACGGCGTGCTGGAGCGGCCGCTTGGCGGCGCGCTCTCGCAGCAACGCGCGGGCATGCCGGGCGTGGCGAATTCGCGTGCGTCGAACTGGAACCGGCCGCCCATCGACCGCATGGCGAACCTGAATATCGAGCCGGGCGACAGTTCGCTCGACGAGATGATCGGCAACATCGAACACGGCATTCTGATGCGCACCAACACGTCCTGGTCGATTGACGATCATCGCAACAAATTTCAGTTCGGCTGCGAATTCGGGCAACTGATCGAGAACGGCAAGCTCACGCAGATCGTCAAGCAGCCGAACTATCGCGGCATTTCCGCGAATTTCTGGCGCAGCTTGAGCGCGGTCGGCAACGCCGACACGCGCGAAGTGTATGGCACGTCGATGTGCGGCAAGGGAGAACCGGCGCAGATCATTCGCGTGGGCCACGCGTCGCCCGCTTGCGTGTTCAGCAATGTCGACGTGTTCGGAGGCGCGTGATGAGCGACTTCATGTCACCGCGCGCCGCGCATGCCGTGGACTGGCAGCGGCACTTCACGTCGCTCGCCGATGCGATCGAGCGTCTCCAGCAACGCGGCGAAACCACGCTCAGTTCGTTTGCCGGCGAGCAGTCCGACTTCATTCGCTTCAACGCGGGTAAGGTGCGGCAAAGCGGCACCGTCTCGCAAGGCAAGCTGACCTTGCGTCTGATTGACGGCGCGCGGCAGGCGTATTCAACGTTGACGGTGTGCGGCGAGCTGGAGCAGGACGTCGACGAAGTGCGCGCCGCGCTGGCCACGTTGCGCGAGGGTCTGCGCGATGCCGCCGACGATCCGCACCTGCTGTTCGATACATCCGCATGGCAGCGCACCACGCGGCGTTCGGGCAGATTGCCGGATCCGCACGGCTTGTTGCGCGTCGTCGCCGAATGCGCGCGCGGCCTCGATTTCGTGGGCTTTTATGCGGGCGGCACCATCGTGCGCGGCTTTGCGTCGACGCGTGGCAGCCGCGGCTGGTACGAAGTCGACAACTTCAATTTCAGCTGGTCGCTCTATGACCCGAGCGGTCGGGCAATCAAGACCACATATGCCGGCGACGACTGGAGCGATGCGGTCTTCGCCGGCAAAGTGGAACAGGCTGCCACGCGTCTCGCGGTGCTCGCTCGCGCGCCTCGTGCGCTCGCGCCTGGACGCTATCGCGCATGGCTCGCTCCAGCCGCACTTGCGGAGCTATTGGGCGTAACGGCGTGGCGCGGTTTTTCGGCGCGCGCGCAGGCCAGTTCGCGCAGCGAGTTGTACAAGCTGCACGTGGGCGACATCGCGCTGGATCGTCGCGTCACGCTCAGCGAAGACCTCGGCCTAGGCATCACACCGGGCTTCAACGACGACGGCTACTTGCGCGACAGCGTTGCGCTGATCACAGCGGGCCGCAGTGCCGGGCAACTGACCAATGCACGCAGCGCAAGGGAATACGGCTTGACGCCCAACGGCGCGCTCGCCGAAGAATCGCCAGCGTCGCTCGCCATGCAGCCTGGCGACATGATGGACGAGGACGTGCTTGCGCAACTGGGCACCGGGCTTTACATCGGCAACTTGTGGTACGTGAACTTTTCGGACCGGATGAATTGCCGGCTCACCGGCATGACGCGCTTCGCGACCTTCTGGGTGGAGAACGGAGAGATCGCCGCGCCGCTCGAAGCCATGCGGTTCGACGACAGCCTGTATCGCCTGCTTGGCAGCGAACTCGAACAGATCGGCGCGCACGCCGAATTGCTTCTGAGCGATGGGACGTGGGGCGAGCGGGCGACGGGCGGCATGCAATTGCCGGGCATCCTCGCAAAGTCATTCGAGCTGACCCTTTAAGCATTGCGACGCGGCTCGCCGTTCGAGGCGAGCCGCGCCGGCTTCCCCGCGTACGCGAACGGGAAGCTTCTCACGACCCCCAATCTTCTGAAGAATTAGCGTTTCACGCAAGGAACCACTCTACAGTGGCGCTGATTAATCTGAAGAATAAACAGATCATGTTTCATAAATGAAACATTTTTTGCGATTTTAAAACGTTCGCATAAACGAATAATCGCTGGATTAGAATCGTTGCGGGCTAATTACCACGGCTGACAAGGCACATTCCGAATGTGCGAATAACAAATCCAATTAAAAGGGCCATTGCGGTGCGCCGGTGTGTTCAGCTTTGAAACGTTTTGATAGCTCTCCAATGCCGCACACGCCGCCGGGCGTATGCACACGGCATTCCAGGGGCAAAGCGAGGCGGGCTGCGGTCCCGCTCAGCCGCGGCTCACAGGGCTCGGCGGCGGCGCGCGGTAGGTTTTTCCGCTCCGGATTCACGCGTCGGCTAATTATTACTTGCATCAAATGAGAATAATTTTCGTCAGACGTTAAATGCCTGGCTAATTCCGTTGTTTTCAAATTTACTAACGGGATTCATTCGGCTAACATCGCTGATAATGCGTGAAGCGGCGTTCACCGATGTTGAATAGCGATTATCAGTTGATCCATATCGTCGGAGTAACGCGCGTCCTCGTCCAACCACGTAGACATTTTGAGGAAGACCATGTCCCACATCCACGTCGATTCCGCGAGGGTTACCTGGTTACACACGCCCGCTGTCAATGTGCGCACAGCGGCGCGGCGAATTGGTGTGCTGTTGTTCGACGGCTTCTGGTTGCTTGGCCCCGGTACGGTCGTCGAAATGTTCCAGACCGCGAACGAACTCTCCGGTACGCGCCCAGGCGAAGAGCCGCCCTATGAAGTGCAGTTCCTGTCGCTCGACGGCGGCAGTGTGCCGAGTTCGTCGGCCGCGCGCATCTGGACCGATCGTATCGACACACGCTATGGAACGGGCTTCGACGTCCTTTTCATTGCCGGCGGTCACGGCGCGCATGAGGCGGCCCGCGACCAGCGCCTGCTCGGCTGGCTGCGCTCGGTGCAGGCACGCACTCGTGCGATCGAAACCATCGGCGAAGGGCGGCTCGTGCTGGAGGCGGCCAATCCGGGCGACCCCGAGGCGCTGCAAATTGGTCGCTATGGCCGCGGCGGGGCGGACGCTATCCTCAGCGCGTCCAACGATCGCAATGACTGCGCCCGCAGCGCGCTCATGTTCATCAAGCGCGATCTAGGCGCGGAACTCGCGCGCAGCGTCGCCGAACGCGTGATGCCTGGCATGGCTGCAACATGGGTTCCGCTGCCCGCCGAGGGCGGCACGCTGAGCGTGGCGGAAAAAATCCGCGCGGCCGCGCGCTGGATGGAAGCGAACTGCGACCGTCCGGTGTCGGTTGCCGACGCAGCCCAGGTCGCCGCGATGAGCGAGCGCAATTTCCTGCGTCGTTTCAAGCATGAGATGCACGTCACGCCGTCCGACTACCTGTTGCAGGTGCGTCTGCGCATTGCTTGCAACTTCCTCACTGAAACCGAACTGCCGGTCGACAAGATCGCGCGGCGCAGCGGCACCGGCAACGGCGACCGCCTTGCAAAGATCTTCCGCAAGCGCATGGCGCTATCGCCAACCGAATATCGCGCCCGCAGCCGGCTTGCCTCCTCGGAGCTCTGACAGTAGAGCGCGTCTGTAGGGCAGGCGCGTTTCAAGGCCGCCGCGCGGACGCGCGGCGGTGTCCTCGTTCTTTGTCGAGCAGTTTCTTACGGGCACAGTGGCATGGGCAACCAGGTGTTGGCAACGGCACTGCCGGAAGTGAAACTCATCGAGCCCGAGGTGTTTGGCGACCCATTCGGTTTCTGTTATGAGAGCTTTGCCGCGGACGAGTTTACCGCCGACGTCGCACGCGGTTTCGACTTCGTGCAAGACCGGCATCTGCGCGCGGTGCATGGCGTGCTGCGCGGATTGCACTACCAGGTCCAGCGTCCGCAAGGCCGGCTCATGCAGGTCGTGGCAGGCGAAATTTTCGACGTCGCCGTGGACGTGCGGCTCAATTCACCGAACTTCGGCAAGTGGTGCGGCACGCACCTGAGCGCGGAAAACCATCGGCAGATCTGGGTGCCGCCGGGCTTCGCGCATGGCTTCGTCGTGCTTTCCGACGTCGCCGAGTGTCTGTGGAAAACAACCGAGTACTGGTTTCCCGAACTGGAGCGCTGCATCTTGTGGAGCGATCCGGACATCGGCATTGAATGGCCGATCGATTTCGAGCCGATTGTCGGCGCGAAGGACGCCGCCGGGCGGCGTCTATACGAAGCCGAGAACATGGCTTAGCAGCCGCCCATGCGCTTCCGCAGTTGAGTGGTCCTTACTGCACGACGCGCTCGACGGATCGCAACGCGCCATCGCTACCGCGCGGCCACCACCGCGCCGACACTCGCGGCCACCACGAACAACGTGCCCGCGACCTGCAGAATACCCATCGGCTGATGCAATACGACAAAGCCTGCCACTGCGCCGATGGCTGGCTCTACACTCATCAGGATACCGAACGAACCTGCGGGCATATGACGCAACGCCACCATTTCCAGCGCATAGGGCAAAAGAGGAACGAGTATCGCAAGGCCGGCGGTCGCCGCGAGTTGGCCCGCGGCCACGTGTATGCCGCTTTGTGCGAGACCGAAAGGCGTGGCCACGAGCGCCGCTGCGATCAGCGAGACCGACAGGCCTTCCAGACCCGCGAACAGCTTGCCGGTCTTTTTCATCAACACGATGTAGCTGCCCCAGCCGCAAGCGGCGGCAAGCGCAAGGAATACGCCGAGCGGTTCACCCACCCAGCCGCCGCGATCGCGCGAAAGCAGCACGACGCCCGCAATCGCCAGCGCGGGCCATAGAAGCGCACGTGCACGGCGGACGGCCAGGGTTGCGACCGTTAGCGGCCCGAGAAAGTCGATCGCCACCGCGAGGCCGAGTGGAATACGTTGAAGCGCCGCGAAAAAACACAATGTCATGCCGGCCATCGCGGCGCCGAGCGCGCCCGCGGCGAACCAGTGCGCGCGCGAGTAGCTGCGAACGCGCGGCCTTACCAGCACTGCGAGCACGAGGGCGGCCCAGCAGAGCCGCAGCCAGGTGGTGCTGAGCGAGCCGTAGACCGACATGGTCGGTTCGGAAAGCGCGGCGCCGAACTGGACGCTCGACATGGACAGCACGCACAGCAACGCTGCACCGGCCGCGGCGCGCGCAGGTTTGACGTCGGCCGGGTCGGGCGCGGCTGCGCACTTGATTGTCGTGTCCTGCATGGTTTTTTCGCGTCGCTGTGTGAATGTTCACGCTATCTTATCGGCTCCCGCGCTACTAAGATAAGTTGATATTTCTTATGCCGACTTCAACAATCGTGATGACCCGTGACCTCGACAGCAGTCTGCTTCGCACATTCGTCACCGTCGCGGAGACGGGCGCGGTGGGCGTGGCCGCAATTCGTCTCGCACGCACCCAGGCCGCGGTGAGCATGCAGTTGCGCCGTCTTGAAGAAGACCTTGGTCAGCGGCTGCTCGACCGTTCGCCACGCGGCGTGCAACTCACCGAAGCCGGCCATCTGCTGCTGCCGTACGCGCACGCGATTCTCGGCGCGGGTGCCGATGCGCGGCGTGCGCTGAGCGCGGGGCAGGTGTCGGGCACGGTACGGCTCGGCATGCTCGAGGACATCGCTGTCGGTCGTTTGCCGCGTGCGTTGCGGCGTTTTTCGATTGCCTATCCGCGGGTCGCGCTCGAAATCGTCGTGGACAGCAGCGCCGCTTTATCCAGGCGGCTCGTAGACGGCGGCCTCGATGTGGTCGTTGCCGATCCCGCGCTGGTGAACGGCACGCCTTTGCTCACATGGACTCAACCGTTGTTCTGGGTCGGCGCGCGCGGCTATTCGCGCGACGCCGAAGCGCTCTTACCGCTGGTCGCTTTCGGCGACACATGTCTGTGGCAACAGAATGTGTTGACGGCGCTGCGCCGCGCGGGCATCGGCTGGCGCATTGTGTGTACGAGCACGAGCTTGCCGGCGGTGCAGTCGGCGGTCGAAGCGGGGCTCGGTGTGTCGGTATTGCTCGAAGGCAATATTCGTTCGGAGTCCATGAGAATTCTGGGTCGTGCCGATGGCTTGCCCGATGCGCCCGCTGCGGATTTTGGGCTGTTCACGCGCGAGGTCGCGGGCGCGCAGGAGGCAGCCGTGCAGACGTTGCAAGGTTTTCTATGCGAGGAGTTGCATCTGGGCATGCGGGAGAGCGACTCGCGCGTGCTGTCGGAGGAATGAAGCAGATACAGACGAGGGAATGCTGGAGTGGCGGGTGGAACACGCTGAAGACTGGCGGCACACGTATAGCGCGATGCGCGTGCTGCGTTGCGGAGAAGCCCGGCGTGAGCGGCAACTATTGCAATACACCGTGGCAGGTATTGCAAGAGGTTGTTCGCACGCGCCGGGGCGGGTATTCCTCCGCTTATACAGCCGATGCGGTGATCAGCGCCGCATCACGCCCATCAGCAAGGTGACGAGGAAAATCACCACGAAGATGAAGAACAGCACCTTGGCGATCTCCGTCGCGCCGGCGGCGATGCCGCCAAAGCCGAATACCGCGGCGATGATAGCGATGACGAAGAAGATTGCAGCGTATCGAAGCATGAGGCCTCCCACCGATGAATACTGGATTGAAAGTAGAACGGCGGCTCGCCTCGGGTTAGGTCCCGCAACGAGCGATCTGCCGGCGAGCGATGTTGAGCAATGGCTGTGCCTGGGTGCCCACCAACCGTCAGCGGCGACCTTGCCGTTGCCTCACTGCAACGACACGCTAAGCGCCGCGGAGCGCCTCATGCCGTGAAAAGCGATATCCACCGACGATAACGTTTGCGCGAGTCAATAAGCATGCCGCCGAGTGGATCGATGTGTCAGTTGATTTGCGCTGCATAAAAACAGGCGTGTCAAATGAAAAATAGTTAATCCGCATTTAATAAGGGTGAAGCAGCGGGGGTGTCATGGCGGCAGAAACAACAAGATGTCGTGCGGCTGCCGTTGAGTCGCTCAACAAAATCCGTCCCAAGCATGACCGTATTAACGCCACTCACCACCGCAAATCAGCGGTATCAAACCGTCGCGCACTGGCACAAATCGGGTTTTAACGATTTCCAGGGGAAGTCCACCGAACGGTTTCCGGCTAAAGCGGTTTATCGAAAATCACTTCACCAAACGGCCAACGGCGGAACCCCGGCGGTCCTTCTGTCGCGCCGGATTGCGCGCCAATAACAACGTGCGGCGGCGACGATTCCGGCAGCACGGCACCTGACACAACACTGGCGCTCCGAGCCCCATCTTGCCCGCTCAAGCCTGCTCGAAAGATTCCCGCTGAAAACGATTAAGTCATTCGTGGATTGTTAATTGTTGTCAGACCGAACCATTTTGGACCCGACGGGTGGTGAAGAGGTGAAACGTTTGCGCCGTCATATAGGATTGGGTAGCACAGTAGTTCGTTGATGTTCCGGGCGTTTTTGGCGATTGTTGGTAAAAAACCCGAGCGCCAGAATACTCGTGCAATTTGAAAAAGCAGCTATTAGAATGCGCAACCTGGACGCGGGGCGGCTATTAACGCCAGAGGGGCCGTGGCGGTGTTTTATTACGCCGTTGTAAAGGTCGGCGCAGCGCGCGTCAAAAAAGAGGGGCAGTCAATCGAGTGGGCTGCAGTAAAGCCCAAAAAAAGCCGCGTTCAATGCGGGCCGGTAAAAGAGCATAAACCGAAGAAGAAATCACATGCCATTGGGGATTCAAACGATCGGGGGTGCGCGCCGGGCGCTTCGCAGCGGGCCGGGCGGCGAGGCGACGCCGGCGCGTCTCGAGCGAGGACGTGCCCAGCCGCGCCTCATGCGTGTGTCCGAGTGCGCTGTCCTTGCGGCGCTCGCGATCGTCTACGGCAGCGCGAACGCTCAGTCGACGGCGCCGCAATCCCTATCCTCTACATTACCCGCGGCACCGCTAGCTCAGGCAGAAGCGCGCACTGCGCAAGCGGGTCCTTTTGCGTCAGTCAATCTCGCGTTTTTCGACGGCGCCAATGTGCCGGTCGACTTGTTGCACGCGTTCGATGCCGTCGTCGTCGATCCGTCGCATGGTTTCGATCCGTCGGCGAATCCGTTGCGCCATACGGTATGGCTCGCGCGCACCGGTGCGGACGCCGCTGCCAGCACGCCCAGTGCATTCGTCGCGAGCGTAATCGAGCCGCTGTGGCAACGCGGTTATCGTGGCTTCCTGCTCGACACGCCGCAAGCACTTGCATCGATCGACGCGATTCGCGCGGCGCATCCCGACGCGCGAATCGTGATTGGCGGCGACGACGCGCTTAAGCTCGCCGCGCCGCATGCCAAAGCGCTGTATGCGGTTGTGGGTCCGTCGCTCGTCAGCGGTGCGAGCGCGAGCGGTGCCGGGCAGATCGTCGTTTCCGCAGACGACCGTGCGGCGCGCGTCGCCGCGGCGCAAGCGTTCATGCGGCAGACGGGCGTGCCCGTCGTGTCGATCGAATACTGCGCCGCCGATGACCGCGCGTGCGCGCGCAGGACGGCGGCGCAGGTCGTGGCGACGGGCGTAACGCCCTATGTGACCGACGTGGCGCGCGACGTGGTCGGCATCGGCGCAATCGAAGTGCTGCCGCGCAAGGTGCTCGTCGTGCAGGACACGGGCGAAGATTTGCTGCTCGACGAAACCCCCGCCGTGCGCGACCTGGCCATGCCGCTGAACTATCTCGGCTATGACGTCGAGTACGCGAACGTCAACGACACGCTTCCCGATGACATCACGCCCGACCGCTACGCGGGCGTCGTTGCGTGGCTGCAGGGCAGCGGCACGCAGGACAGCGCCGTGTGGCGCAGATGGGTCGATGCGCGCATCGCCGCGCACGTTCCCGTTGCGTTTCTTGGCCAGTTCGGTTTCGACGCGGCCGAGGACGAAGGGCGCGCGCTCGATCTGCAGGCAGTGCCGGGTCCCTTCAGCGACAAGGTAGACGTCGTCTCGCGCGATCCGATGATCGGCTTCGAGATCGATCCCAAGCTCGGCCCGCGCGACCTGACGGGCGTTCAGGTCGGCGCAGCCAGCCGGCCGCTGCTGCGCGTGAAGAGCGGTCAGGCGACGCTGGACCCGGTCGCGATCACGCCATGGGGCGGCTTCGCGATGAGCCCGTACACGGTCGTGTCGCTCAACGGCATCGACCAGGAGCGCTGGGCGATTCAACCGATTTCGTTCCTCACCGCCGCATTGCGTCTGCAACAGATGCCGTCGCCGAGCGTGACCACCGAGAACGGGCGGCGCCTTTTCATGTCGCACGTCGACGGTGACGGTTTCGCGTCGCGCGCGGAGTTTCCCGGCGCAGACTATTCGGGCGAAGCGCTGTATCAGCAGATTTTTACCCGCTACAAGGTGCCGATGACGCTGTCCGTCATCGAGGGTGAAGTGGGGCCCACGGGTCTTTACCCGAAAATTTCGCCGCGCCTGGAGGAGATTGCCCGCAAGATGTTCGCGCTGCCGTATGTGGCAATCGGCACGCATACCTACTCGCATCCGTTCGACTGGGGCAGCGTGGACGCGAAGACGGGC
Organism: Paraburkholderia sp. 22098; assembly: GCF_052045935.1. Classification (NCBI taxonomy): domain Bacteria; kingdom Pseudomonadati; phylum Pseudomonadota; class Betaproteobacteria; order Burkholderiales; family Burkholderiaceae; genus Paraburkholderia; species Paraburkholderia sp. 22098. Next base: position 221,724 of record NZ_JBQEPV010000002.1, read on the forward strand.
GAACGTGTGGATCGCGGCGGCGGCGATACTGCGTTCTCGCTGAACATTCCGAACTACACGTTCGACATCGACCGGGAGGTAACCGGCTCGATCGATTACATCAATACGCGCCTTGCGCCTCCCGGCAAGAAGACGACCATTCTGCAATGGCCCGGCAACTGCAAGCCGCCCGCGGTGGTGGTGCGCAAGGTCTACGCGGCGGGCGTCGCGAACGTGAACGGCGGCGACACCGTCATCACGAAGAGCGCGAGCAGCTGGACCAACATCGCGCCGATCGGCGTCGACAAAGGGCCGGGCGCGTATCAGGTGTACGCGCCGAATCAGGACGAGAACGTCTATACGAACGACTGGCTGGGTCCGTTCTACGGTTTCACGCGCGTGCTCGAAACCTTCGACATGACGGACAAGCCGTTGCGTTTCAAGCCGATCGACCTGTACTACCACATGTACAGCGGCACCAAGGTCGCTTCGCTGCGCGCGCTCGACCAGATTTTCACGGCGGTGCTCAAGCAAGCCGTGCTGCCCGTGCAGATGACCGACTACACGCAAAAGGTGCTCGACTGGCGTTCGTTCGCTGTCGCACGCGCGGTGCGCGGCGACGTCGACGCGGATGCAGGTGCAGGTGCAGGTGCAGGTGCAGGTGCAGGTGCAGGTGCCAATGGCGGCAAACGTGCCGACGGCGACTGGATCGTGCGTGGCAACGGGGACGTGCGGGAGTTGCACTGGCCGCTGTCGACGGCGCCGGATCTGCGCGCATCGGCCGGCGTCACCGGCTATTCGGCCGGCCCCGACGGCACTTATATCCACATCGCCGACGGCGCCGCTCGCGTGTCGTTCAACGGTGCCGATGCTCGCGATAGCTCGGCGGGAGCGCTTTTGAAAGCAGGCGCATTGCCCTACATCGCCGAAGCGAACGGCTTCGTTCGCAACTTCAGGCGCGGCGCAAACGGCATGTCGTTCGAATTCGGGGGCTACTACCAGTCGTTCGTCAGGCTTGCCCACGCGGGCAGTTGCAGTGTGAATGTCGCTGGACGTCCCGTCGCCGTCCACCGCGACGCCGCAGGCTTGCGCTTCGACACCCCGGCCTCCGCCGGTCTGGAGGTGAACTATCAGCCCGTCGAGATTTCCTGTGAGCGCTAAACGTCCCCGTATCGCACCGACCTGGCTCGTCTGTCTGATGGCGGGCGTCGTACTGCTGACGATATACGGCGTGTCGCCTCGCGGCGGCTTGCGCCAGCGCGTGGCGTCGGTCGGGGCGCCCAGCGACCTGAGCGTCGCGTATCTGGAAGCATGGTCGAAGGTGCGGCCGGATAATGAGGAGTTTCTCTCGTTGCTCGGCGCCCAGTATTCGTATCTGGGCCGTACCGCCGACACCGAGCGGATCGCCGCACGCATGGATGCGCTCGGCACCGACGACATGCATCGCACCGCGACGATGCTGCGTCTTTCGGTGGCGGAGCAGCGCACCTTTGCGATTCCCGAAGACGATCCGCGCCGTGCCCGCGAACTGAGCGATCTGCGCGTGCATTTGCAGGAAGCGGCAAAGCTGCAGTGGGCGCCGAAGGACCTCGAATGGCTCGCACAACGCGCGGCTGCAGTCGGCCTGCCCGATCTCGCAATGCAGCTTTACGCGCGGCTCTCGGCTAACGATCCCGATGGCCGCAACAAGTGGGACACGCAGATCACGCGCTACGCGCTGCAAGTGGGCGACTATCGCGCGGCCGCGAATGCCTGGTTCCGTCAGCAGGCTGCGGCTCGCACGCGCGACGAACAGCGCCGTTGCTTCGTGGCGGGCCTGCGCGCGTTGCAGTCGGGCAATCTGCTCGACGACGCGCTTGCCGCGGCGGATGCACATGGCAGCGCGCTCGCCGACGATCCGGCAACGCTTGTCGTGCTGCTGAATCTCGCGCGTGCCGCGAACCGGCCGCAAGCGGTCGATCGCTACGCGAAGATGCTGGCGCGCTATACGTCGAACGAATTGCGTGAGATGCCGCCGCAAGGGCTGCCTTCGCCCCGCGCGCAATACGCGTATATGGACGGACCCGTCGCGCGGCCCGGCGGCTTCGTGCTCGCGAGTCTGCGCGAGGCGATGCACGGCGAGGCGCAACATCCGCGCACGGTTCACGTCGTTCGCATTGCGACTGCAGCGACCCCGGCAAGCCCAGCGACACCGGCAAGCGCAGCCACCGCTGCACCCCAGACTAACCCGGACCCCGGCATCGCAAACACCGTATTCCAGGCGTTCGTCGAATCCGGCGATCTGCCCAACGCGCAGAAAATCGCCGCGCAGCAGGTGCAGCGCGATCCGCGCTCCGCAGTGTGGGTCAAGCGACTCGCCGAAGTGGCGGAATGGAATCGCGACCCCTCGCTCGCGCTGAAGTCGTGGCTCGAATATGCGCAGGTGTCGAACGATCCCGTTGGCTGGCAAAACGTGCTGCGTATCGCACCAATGCTCAACGACGACGAAGCGTATCTCGTCGCGCTGGTTCACCAGGCGCGCGCGAAGCCCGGCGACATGAAACTCGTCGACAGCGTCACCGCCACCTATGAACGTCTTGGCCGGCCCGACGACGGCTTGGCGTTCCTGCGTTCGCTGCCGCGCGGCGCGAATGGCGATGCGATCGATCAGCGTATAGGCGCGCTTGCCGAGCGGGCAGGGCACGACGAAGAGGCGCTCGCTACCTACCGCGCGGTGCAGGCACGTCATACGAACGACGCAACGGCCGCGCTGCGCACGGCGAGTGTGCTGTACCGCAAGGGCGACTATCGCGCCTCGCTCGCCGCGTTGTCCGCCGCGCGAGCAGGCGCAAAAGACGGCGACGAAGTTTTCTGGCGCAACTACGCCGAACTCGCGCGACTGCAGCAACGCGACGACGACGCCAACGAGGCGTATCGCCATCTGCTCGCGAACGGCATGGCGACGCGGGAAGATCTCGGCGAAATGACGGATTTCTACGATCCGTATCCGATCGACGCAGGCCGCATCGCCGAGTTGCGCTTTCATCGCGAACACACGGCGCGTGCGTTGCGCGACGCGATCTACTACTACCTCGACGCGCAGGCATTGGACCGGATCGCGACGCTGCTCGCGAATCTCACGCCGGACGAGCGCAGGACCGCCGACGCGTCGCCCGTATTGCTCGGCGTACGCGCCGAATACTATCGCCTGATGGGTGAGCCGCAAAACGCACTTGCCGATCTGAAGCGGGCAGTGGACCTGCCCGGCGCAGGCTCCGACGTGAGCGCCGCGTATCTGTGGACCCTCGTCGACTACGGCAGCGACGCGGATCTGCGCGCCGCGCTCAAGCGCTGGCGCGCCAATGCCGCTCAAAGCTCGGCGTTGTGGGGCCCGTTCGCCGCCGCTGAAATGCGGCTGAACCGGCCCGTCGCCGCGCTCGACTATCTGCGCCGGCAGGCAGGCATGATGTCGCGCGATCCGCTGTGGCTCCTCACCTATGCCGACGCACAGGAACAGTCGGGGCACGCGGGGCTGGCCTGGACCATCCGCAAGAAGGTGTGGCTGCAACTGCACGAACAGGCGAAGCTCGCGAAACTCCACGGCGCGCAGCGCGCGTCGATGCGTGGCCGCGCCGCGCAGGACGCCGAAACGGCCGCCGATCTGCGCGGCCGCCGTGTGACGTTATCGACGGAGTTTGCAACGGGTGACGTCTCCGCCGCATTGCTCGACGACCTCATGTCCACGCACGCAACGCCGGCCGACATCGCGCAACTGCGCCGCACCCTGATCGGCAACGCGAAGGGCTTGCCCGGCGGTGCGCCGATGCAAGGCGCCGATCTGCCGCAAAACGCGCAGGTGCGCGGCGCGGTCGCGAAGGACGTCGCGGTTGCATGGGCGCTGTCGCACGAAAGCAATCCGCTTGCGAAGCGCTGGCTCGCGCAGCAGTATGCCGAACGCCTGTCGCGTCCCGCCGACGCGCGGCTCACCATCGCGCTCGCCGAGAACAACGTGGGCGAGATGGAGCGGCTGCTCGACCTGGAACGCTCGCGCTTGCCGGTCTACGACCGCATCGACGCGACCATCGCCGTCGATCATCCTGATCGCGCGCAACAGCTTGCGTTCGACGCCCTTGGCGGCGCGCCGGAAGACACCGAACTGCACACACGGGTCACGGAGACGACGCTCGACTGGCCGCAATCGATCGACGCGAATGTCACCAACTACGTCGAGCATCCGCTCGATTACGTCGAGGCAACGCTTGCCGGCAGCCGCAAGATCGCCGAGCGTTATCTCGTTGGCGTGACTGCGGTCCAGCATTTTCAGCATTCGACCGACATCACCCAACTCGTCAACGTGCCCTCGGTGGATCGTTGGCTCAACATCTACGGCGAGCGGCGCACGCGCGACACGTCGTTCACGATCACGGGCGGCAGGCGCGTTGCGTCCGCCTCGTTCTACACGCTCGATCTGGCGGGAGAGGTGGGCCGCAATTCGGCCCTGACACTCGGACTCCGCGCCGGCCGTAATCAGGTCGCGGACGAAACCCAGACGCTGCTGGTCGGCGGCATGAAAGACAACGTGATCGGCGATTTCACGTATCGCATGACGCAGCACATCACGCTCACGGGCAGCGTGGAGGCGGACCGTTTCTACAGCCAGGCGCGCACCTATATGGGCAGCGGCGTGCTGTCGACGGGCGAGGTGAGTTACCGGATTCGCACGCAGTACCCAGATTACACGCTGCGCGCGCTCATCACGCACGGCGGCTATGGCGCAAGCGGCCAGGCCGATGGCCTGATCTCGCGTCTGTTGCCGGTCGCGCTGCAACCGGCCACGCCGCGCGACTTCATGCCCGACACCTATACGCAATACGGCTTCTTCTTCGGTGCGGGCAACGATCTGCTCGAGCAGTACACGCACCGCTGGCGGCCTTTCTTCGACGTCGGCCTGCTGCACGATTCGATACAGGGCTGGGGGCCGCAAATGAGCGTGGGTATCGCGGGCACCGTGTTCGGCGGCGATCATGTCGCGGTGTTCCTGCAACACCAGCGCGTGTCGAAGATCGGCACGCCTGTCACGGTGCTGGGCGCGCGCTACAGCTGGTACTACTGATTACCGATTCTGTTCGACTGACAATGCGGGCGTATCGCGCCTGCGACGAATAACGACGTTACTGAGGAGTGGTTCGATGAACAACATGAAAAGATGGTCCGGCCTCATCAAATGGTCCGTGGCGGTGACGGCGACGGCACTCGTGCTCGGCGCGTGCGGTTCCATCCGCCAAACGGGCTCGCCGGCGCTCGGCGCCAAGGACTCGGTTGCAATCGTGTCGATGGCGAACTTCACCGAAACGCCGGCGGCGGGCAGCAGCGCGGCTGCGATCGCGGCCAACACGCTGCGCGCGAACGGCCTGACGGATGTGCGGATCGCTCCCGCCGATGCATCGGCGAACGCGATGTTCGATACCGCGCAGCGCGATCTCGGCGAGAAGAAACTCGCATGGGCGCGTGAGCAGCATGTGAAATACGTGCTGACCGGCGCAGTGGAAGAGTGGCGCTACAAGGTGGGCGTGGACGGCGAGCCGGTAGCGGGCGTCACCTTCGAACTGATCGACGTCGCATCGGGTCAGGTGGTCTGGAGCGCCACGGGTTCGAAGAGCGGATGGACGCGCTCCAGTCTTGCAAGCGTTGCTTCGTCGTTGATCGGCAGTCTGTTGTCGCCGCTGCGCTCGCGCGGTTGATCCACGCGCCGCGCAGGCACGCTGTCATTCGTATCTCGAGATGTCATGAGGAGTCGGCTGTGAATACCGTCACCGCGCAATCCGCCGCCAGTGCGGCGAAGCCGCGCCATTCGAATCCGCTCGGCAACCTGAGCGCGTTGCGGCGCATCGTTGCGCCCGCGGTGGCTCGGCCGTTTTCAATTGTCGAGACGATCGTGTTCGTTGCGGCGGCCGGTGCGTTGAGCTGGGCGCTCGACCGCAACGACCCGTTCCTGCTGCATACTGGTTTTCCGTGGCTATGGTTCGCGCCGCTGATCGTCGCGCTGCGCTACGGCACGCTGCTCGGCTTGCTCGCCTGCGCGATGCTGATCGGCGCCTGGCAGGTGCTGATGCGCGGCAGCCCCGACGCATGGCCGACGCTGTTCTTCACCGGCGGTCTGTTGCAGACCATCGTTGCCGGTCACTTCGGCGATACGTGGGGCAACCGGGCGCAACGCGCGAACGCGTTGAACGACTACCTGAACGACCGGCTCGTCGCGATTACGAACAGCCATTACCTGATGCGCCTGTCGCACGAGCGGCTCGAAAAAGATCTGTTGTCGAAGCCGACCACGTTGCGCGATTCGATTACCGAACTGCGCCGTCTGTCGGTCGCGCATGGGCTCGATAGTGCGAAGGACGTGCCGTCGCACGATCTGCCGGGCGCGCACGCGCTGCTGGAATTCGTCGCGCAGGCATGTCAGATCGAAGTGGCCGCGCTGTACCCCGTGCACGGCGGCAAGCTCGGGCGTGAAACGCTCGCCCGGATCGGCGATGCGTTCGAGCTCGACCCGCGCGACGAACTCGTCGCACGGGCGCTCGAAACCCAGACCGTCGCGCATCTGAAGAGCGGCGAGCATCCTGTCACGAACACGGGCCTGCTCGTGTGTGCGCCGATGATCTCGGCGGACGGGCGGCTCATCGCCGTGCTGGCGATCAAACGCATGCCGTTCCTGTCGCTGAACTTCGACAACCTGCAATTGCTGCTGGTGCTGCTCGGCTATTACGCCGACGGCGTCGAACACTCGCAGCAGGTACGCACGATTCTCGATGCATTGCCCGACTGCCCATACGAGTTCGCGCTCGACGTGAGCCGCCTCACGCGCCTCGAACACGCGGCGGGCATTACGTCGTCGCTCGTCGCGCTGGTGTTCCCGCACGACGACGAGGGCGACTCGTTCTTCGAACACGTGATGCGTCGCCGCCGTGCTCTCGATCTGATGTGGCCGGTCAAGGCCGCGGGGCAGTCGGTGCTGATCAATCTGATGCCGGCGACCGATGCGACCGGCGTGGACGGTTATCTCGCGCGGATCGAAGCAAGCCTGCGCGCGCAGTTCAATCTCGATCTCGAAGGCGCGCGCATCGGCGTGCATACGCTGCATCTCGGCGGCGAGCCCGGTCCGGCGTTGAAGCGTCTTCTCGTGCGCAGTGGCGTCGATGTCTGAAACCGTGCGCCCTCACTCCATAGGCCGCGCGTCGCGCGTACTTCGCGCTTTCGTCGCTTTCGCCGGCATCGTGCTCGTCGTGCTGGTGCAATGTGCGTTGGTCTGGCGCGTCGCGAACGGGCAGGTGGCGTTCGACCCGCTGCTGCCCGTCGTCGCGATCAATCTGATCGGCGGTGCATTGCAGGCGCTCCTGGTTCGAGCGCTGTTACCGCAGCACTATCGCGAGCCGCGCGGCTGGAGCTTGCTGCTGCTGTGGCTCGGGTGCGCATTCGTGCCGCTGTTCGGGGGCCTCGTCGTACTCGTGAGTTGTGCGTGGGCCGCCTGCTATCCGCGTTCACACAGCGGCGAGGAACTGGACGACGTGCCGGCGCCCGAATTCGTTACGCACCTGATGTCGCGCGTATCGCATGGCGGCGGCGCGCGCTTGCAGGCGCGCATCGTCAATACGCAGGTGAATGCGTCGGATCGCCTTTCGGCGCTCGTCGCGATCCAGAGCATGCCGACGCGCACCACGGGCACGCTGCTGCGCGAACTGCTTGCGGACCCGGTTGAAGACGTGCGCCTGATTGCTTACGGCACGCTGGACCAGGCGGAAAACGAAGTGACGCAGCGCATTTTCCAGACCGGGCAAAGCCTCGAGATGGCGAGCACCGACGATCAGCGTCACGCGATCAATCGTCAGCTTGCGGAGTTGTACTTCGAGCTGATCTATCAGAACCTGGTGCAAGGCGCGGTCTACCGGCACACGCTCGAACAGGCCGATCACCACGCACGCGCGGCGCTCGAGATCGACGACGGCGACGCCGCGCTATGGATGATTCGCGGCCGCCTCGCTCTTGCGAACGGCGCCGCAGACGAAGCGGCCGACTACATGGCGCGTGCCCAGGCGCTGGGCTTCCCACGCGAACGCCTGGTGCCGTGGCTTGCCGAAGTCGAATTCCTGCGCGGGAATTTTGTGCGCGTATCTGAACTGTTGGCGTCGCTCGGCAATGCCGCGACGCTGCCGATGCTCAAACCTGTTGCGCGTTACTGGTCAACATGAAACCCTCACTGATGCGCCGCGCCGCGGACGCCGATGTCTGCCTGCTGCTCGAAGGCACGTTCCCCTATGTGCGCGGCGGCGTATCGAGCTGGGTCAACGGCATGATCCGCTCGTATCCGGAGCTGCGCTTTTCGATCGTGTTCGTCGGCAGCCGCGAAGAAGACTACGAAGGCGCGGCGTATGCGCTGCCAGATAACGTGGTCCATTTCGAAGCCCACTATCTGTACGAAGCGGCCCATGCCGATAAAGACGCGTCGCGTGAAATTCCCGGCGACGCGCAGGCATTCGCGCGCTCGGCCGCGTTGCACGACGCATGGCGCAACCGCGGCAATTCCGACGCGGCGTCGGACCCCGGCGCGCTGATGGCCGACATGGTGCAAATGATCGGCGACAACGGGCCGCTGAACGAGGAGCAGTTCCTGTCGAGCCGCGCCGCGTGGGACTTCATCGTCGACCAGTACGATCGGTATTGCACGGACCCGTCGTTTACCGACTACTTCTGGACCGTGCGCATCATGCACAAACCGCTGTGGCAGCTCGCGCGCGTCGCGGAGCAAGTGCCGCCGGCGAAGGTGTATCACACGGTGTCGACGGGCTATGCGGGTTTTCTCGGCGCGCTGCTGCATTACCGGAGCGGTCGGCCGCTGCTCGTGTCGGAACACGGCATCTATACGAAAGAGCGCAAGATCGATCTGCTGCAAAGCCAGTGGATACGCGACAACCGCGGTGCATTCGAGCGCGACATCTCGAAGATCAGTTACTTCCGCGAACTGTGGGTGCGTTTCTTCGAAGCGCTCGGCAAGCTCGCCTACGACGCCGCCGACGACATCGTCGCGCTGTACGAGACCAATCGGCAACGGCAGATCGCGGACGGCGCACTCGCTTCGCGCACGCGCAACATTCCGAACGGCGTGGACGTCGACGCACTGGCGCCGCTCGTCGAACAACGCGTCGCACGGCCGCGCAACGTAGTCGCGCTGATTGGCCGCGTGGTGCCGATCAAGGACATCAAGACCTTTATTCGCGCGCTCTTTATCGCGTCGCGGACCATGCCGGATATTGAAGGATGGATCGTCGGACCGGAGGAAGAAGATGCGGCCTACGCGCTCGAGTGCCGCGCGCTGGTGCAAAGTCTCGGGCTCGCGAAGAACGTGAAATTCCTCGGCTTCCAGCGTATCGACGAAATCTTGCCGCAAGTCGACGTCATCGCGCTGACGTCGATCAGCGAGGCGTTGCCGCTCGTGGTGCTGGAAGGCTTCGCGGCGGGCGTGCCTTCCATCACGACGGATGTTGGCTCGTGCCGTCAGCTGATCGACGGTTACGGTGACGAAGACCGCGCGCTGGGCTCGGCGGGCAGCGTCGTGCCCATCGCGAATCCGGCAGCGTTCGCGCAGGCCGTGCTCGATCTGCTCGGCGACGAACCGCGCTGGCTCGCGGCGCAGCAGGCGGGCCTTGCGCGGGTGCGGCGTTTTTACACGAAGAAGCAGATGATCGATCAATACCGCGTGCTGTACGAACGCCTGACGGCCGCGCCCACACGTGACGGACGCGAGAGCGGCAATGCGGCCGCTGCGCGCGGCGGCTGCCCGATGCATCACGGCAACGCGCAAACCCAACCGCGAGAGGTGCGCTGATGGCCGGCATCGGTTTCGAGCTCCGCAAGATACTCAAGCACCAGACGCTCTTCGGCGTCGCGCGCGCCTATGCGTACGCGGGGCTGATCAGCTCCGGGCCGCTCATTCTGTCGATCTTCGGTATCCTGATTATTGGTGTGCTGAGCCTCGCGTTCGTGATTCCGAAGTACGCGATCGTGCAGTTCCAGGTGTCGGTGACTTACCTCGTCGCGTGCAGCCTGATTCTGACCGGGCCGCTGCAACTGTCGTTCACGCGCTTTATCTCCGACCGCCTGTTCGAAAAGCGCGACGACCTGGTACTGTCGAACTATAACGGCGTCGTGCTGATTTCAACGGCAGCCTCGGGCGTGCTCGGCGTGATCGCGGTCGCATTCGGCTTTCGGGGCGAGCCGCTGATTTACCGGCTGCTGATGGTGGCGGGGTTCGTGGTCGTCAGCAATATCTGGATCGCGGTGATTTTCCTGTCGAGCGTCAAGCAGTATCGGCAAATTCTCTATGTGTTCGCGCTTGGCTACGGCTGCACCGTTGCATTCGCGTTGATGCTCAACCGTCATGGACTGCCCGGGCTGCTCGGCGGCTTCGTGGCGGGTCACGTCGTGCTGCTCGCCGGGCTGTCCGGGCTGATCTATCGCAACTACCGCAGCGAGCGCTTCATCTCGTTCGAGGTGCTGCAAAAACGCTTTGCGTATCCGAGTCTTGCGCTCGTCGGACTGCTGTTCAACCTTGGCGTGTGGATCGACAAATTCATGTTCTGGTACGCGCCGGACACCGGCGCGCGCGTGATCGGACCGTTGCATGCGTCGGTGATCTACGATATTCCCGTGTTCATTGCATACGTGTGCGTGATGCCCGGCATGGCAACCTTTCTCGTGCGGATCGAAGCGGATTTCGTCGAGTACTACGACCGCTTCTACGACGCTGTGCGCAGCGGCGCCACGCTGCGCCATATCAACGACATGCGCGACATGATGGTCGGCAGCGTGCGGGCAGGGTTGTACGAGATCGTGAAGGTGCAGACGGTCGTGCTGCTGTTGATCCTCGCGTTCGGGCACCTCGTGCTGGAAGCATTGGGAATTTCAACGCTGTATTTGCCGCTGCTCATCGTGGATGTGATCTCGGCCAGTCTGCAAGTGCTGCTGCTCGGCTTGCTCAATGTGTTCTTTTATCTCGACGCACGCCGTGCCGTGCTCAAACTCACGGCGGCGTTCGTCGTGCTGAACGCACTGTTCACGGGCATCACGCTCTGGCTCGGGCCTGACTTGTACGGCTACGGTTTCGCGCTCGCGCTGCTGCTCGTCGTGATGGCGGCCGTGACGCTGCTCGACCGCAAGTTCGCGTCGCTGGAGTACGAGACTTACATGTTGCGCAACTAGGCGGGGATTCGCGGATGAGTATCGGAAAACGTCAGCGCCACGACATGTGCGCGTTTTATCGGCGCGTGGTATGCGCGGCGCGTCTGGTGCTGGTGGGCTTGCTGTCTTCGATCGCACACGAACGCGCGTGGGCCGACGCGGGAGCGGGGCCCTCGATTGCGCTCTTTTATGGCACGCAGCCGCCGGTCAGCCAGTTGCGCAACTTCGACGTCGCGGTGGTCGAACCCGACAGCGGCTTCGAGCCGCTGAAGCACAAGAATCCGGACACCGCGTGGTTCGCTTATGTGAGCGTGGGGGAGGTGGAGCCGCAGCGTCCGTATTACGCTGCCATTCCGAAGGCTTGGCAACTAGGCGACAACACGGTGTGGGGCGCGAAGGTGATCGATCAGGACGCGGCGGACTGGCCGGCGTTCTACGTGGAGAATGTGATCGCTCCGCTATGGAAGAAAGGCTATCGCGGCTTTTTCCTCGACACTCTGGATTCTTACCAGATCGTCGCAAAGACGGACGCGGCGAGGGCGCGGCAGGAGCGTGGTCTCGTTGCCGTGGTCCGCGCGATCAAGGCGCGCTATCCGCGTGCACGGCTGATTTTCAATCGCGGGTTCGAAATATTGCCGCAGGTTCACTCGCTCGTATATGCGGTCGCATTCGAATCGCTGTACCGAGGCTGGGACCAGGCGGCGAAGCGCTACACCGAGATCACGCAGGCCGATCGCGAGTGGCTGCTCGCGCAGGCGAAAACGATTCGCGAGCAATACCGGCTGCCGGTCCTCGCAATCGACTATTGCGCGCCGGCCGACAGCGTCTGCGCCGCCGACACCGTCAACAGGATCAGCGCTGCGGGCCTTGTTCCATATGTCACGGACGGCGGCCTGCAGACGGTCGGCGTCGGGCCGGCTCGCGCAATGAGACAGTGAGGCAGTGAGGCAGTGAGCGGGCGAAGGTTAGTTTGCTTCAACGCAACTGCGTGACGGCCAGCAACAACACCATGCTGCCGATCGCGCCATCTAGCACACGCCATGCGCTTGCCCGGCGAAACAGCGGCGCAAGCGCTCGTGCGCCGTATCCAAGCGCTATAAACCAGACGCAGCTCACCGCCATCGCACCGACGGCGAACGCGACGCGTGCGCCGTCCGGTTCGCGTGCCCCGGCAGTACCCACCAGTAGAAAAGTGTCGAGATAAACGTGCGGGTTGAGCCACGTGAAGGCGAGCGTCATAAGCACGATCGGCATCGCGCGTTGCGCGGGCTGTGCGCCTCGGTTCGCGTCGGCGTCCATTACCGCATGCCCGGGCCGCACTGCGCGGCGCAATGCATTGATGCCGAACCACGCGAGATAGGCGAGGCCCACGTACAGCATGACATGCACGAACACCGGATAACGCTCGATCAGCACCGACGCGCCGCCGACACCCGCGCTAATCAGAATGCAGTCCGACACCGCGCATAGCGCGACGATCTTGCCCACATGCGAGCGCATGATGCCTTGCCGCAGTACGAAGGCGTTCTGCGCGCCGATGGTCACGATCAGCGACGCACATAACGCAGCGCCGTGAGAAAAAGACAGCCAGTTCATAGCGGATCCAGTAGACGGGAGAAGCGAACATGGCTAGTCTGCGGTTCTGTGCTTCATAAGAGAAGCTAATTTAGCTAACGCTGATTAAGGAACGCTAATGCTCGACTATGCGTTGCTCGACGCGCTCGCGGCCGTCGTGCGTCATGGTTCTTTCGACCGCGCAGCGAGTGAACTGAACGTCACGCCTTCGGCGGTATCGCAGCGGGTGAAGCTGCTCGAGGAGCGAGTGGGCAGTGTGCTCGTCAAGCGCGGTCAGCCGTGTGTCGCGACAACTTCTGGCGCGTTGCTGTGCCGTCATACCGAACGCGTGCAACTGCTGGAAGCGGAATTGACCGGTCGCGTGCCCGCGCTGCCGGGCGGTCTGGTCGAAGCATGGCCGACGCTGCGCGTGGCGGTGAACGACGACAGCGTCGGCACCTGGTTCATCGACGCAGTTGCGCCGTTTTGCGCCGAGCGTCAAATGCTGCTCGATCTGGTGATTGACGATCAGGATCACACCGCGCAGCGGATTCGGGACGGCAGCGTGCAGGGCGCGGTGACCACTCAGGCGGAGCCGGTGCAAGGGTGCCGCTCGACGCGTCTTGGGCGCATGCGCTATCTCGCGGTCTGCTCGCCGACATTTCTAGCGCGTCATTTCGCGGACGGCGTCACGCGCGACAGTTTGCGGCGCACGCCGTGCGTGGACTTCAATCCGAAAGACCAGTTGCAAAAACGCTTCATGCGCCGCATCACGCGAGCGGAGGTCGATCCGCCATTGCACTGGATTCCGCATGTCGCCGGCTTTCTGCGCGCGTGCGTGACGGGTCTCGGCTGGGGCATGTGTCCCGAGCGCATGATCGCGTCGCTCTTGGCGAGCGGTGAACTCGTGGACATGGCGCCAGGCAAGCATATCGACGTCGATCTCTACTGGCAGAGCTGGCGCCTGTCGATTGGCTGGCTGGACGACTTCAGCGCGGTGTTGCGCATGCGCGCGGCTGAGTTTCTGGATTGAGCGGCGTCGCCGCAACGGCCCGGCATGCGTCGCGCGGCGCACGGGCCGACTGAATCGGGAGTCCGGTTCAGCCTGCGGTGCAACAGCGCCGCAGGCTGAACCATCGCGACTTACCTGACCGCCGACCCGCCGCCGTCCGCCACTGGCGCGCTGTCTTCTGCCGCTGCCGCATCGCGCGTCTCCGGCATCGCCGCCCACACCAGCAAGACTGCCAGCGCACCCGCGGCGGCGAGTCCAAAAAACGCGACCGCATTGCCGAAGTGATCGGCGATGAATCCGGCCGCGGTCGTACTCAACGTCGCGCCGATACCCGCAGCGAGCCCGAACAGGCCAATGCAGAGGTTGTAGCGGCCCTTGCCGCCGGCCACATCGGCGGCGATCAGAGGCAGCATCACACCGAACACGGCCGCGCTCAAACCGTCGAGCATCTGCACGGGCACGAGGAGGTATGGGCTGCTGATTCCGGCGAACAGCAGCGCGCGGATCGGCAACGCCGAAAAGCCCAGCAGCAGGATAGGCCGGCGTCCCCAACGCTCGGCGGATCGGCCGACCCACGGGGACATCATTGCGACGATCGCCTGCGGCACGATGATGCACGCGGCGATCACGAGTTGCACGTTGTCGCCCATGCCGGCTGTCACTTCGCCGGCGGCGAGATTGAGCATCGCGGCATTGGACAGATGGAACAACACAATGCAGGCAGCGAACAGCAGCATGCGCCGGTCGCGCAGCAACTCGCGCAGGCTTTCGCGGCGCTCGGTCTCTTGCGGCGTCGGCGCGGCTTTCGGCAACTGGATCGTGTCCGTGCGCTGGATCATCGCCAATGCGAACAGCGCGGGCACTGCGAGCCCCGCAGTCAGCCAGAACACCGCGCGCGGCGAATAGTATTCGCCGAATACGCCCATGAGGCCGGCCGCAACCGCGCTGCCGATCGACGCCCAGCGCGCATTGCGCCCGAGCCGGTCGCCGAGATTCGCACGTCCGACGAGCGCAAACGAAATCGCCGCCAGTGCCGGCGTCAGCATGCAGCTGGCGAAGCCGTGAAAGACCTCGGCGGCGATCACCGGCAGCACAGTCGGACTGGTTGCCAGCAACACCGCGCTCAGGATGATCGCGAAGATCGCCCAGGCGGCCGCGCCTTTCTTGTTGCGCAACGCGTCGACGGCGGCGCCGCCTGGCACCTGACTCACCATTGCGCTGATCGTGCCGACCGACAACGCCATGCCGATCTCGCCCTGCGTCCACTTGTGCGACGCGAGATAGGACGCGATGAACGGTCCAAAACCCGTCTGCACATTGGCGACGAAGAAGTTCAGCCAATCGAGCGCGCGCAGACTTCGCGCAGTAACCAGAGTGCGGCCTGTCATCGGACCGCCCGTGCGTTGGAAGCGGCCGTGGCGGTCGGCCCGGACGCGGGCGCGGCAGCGGCAGCGGGCGCCGGCTGGGCGGGCGGCGCGGGCGGCGCGGGTGATACCGCGCGGATCGGCTTGTCGTTCGCGTAGGGCGGCGTCGCGTTGATCTGCGCATCGCTCAAATCGATTTGCGGATGCAGTTCCTTGTCTTTCGCGACGAATCGCAGCGCCGACCAGTTCGCCGCAATCGTGCGCCGCTCAGTGCTGACCATGCCGTTGACGTCCAGCACGACTGCCTGCGGCTGCGCATTGGCGTCGATCAGCACGTCGATCACGCGGCCCACTTTCGCGCCGTTCGAGCGTTCGACGGTCGCGTCGATCACCGGCAACTGCATCGCGGCATTCGCTTTCGCCGGATTCACCGGAGTCGCCGACGGATTCAGCGTGATCGGCGCGGCTTTCGCGGTCGGCGTGAAGCGGAATGCGTTCCACGCGAAATTGACCTTCCGATCGCCGACCCCGAGGAAACCTTGCAGATTCACCACGACTTCGCGCGGCTTGCCGCTCGCGTCCGCAATCATGTCGATTGCTCGCCCGACCACCTTGCCGTCCGGTTTCTGCACCTCGCTGTCGAGCAACGTATGCGCGTCGTTGCGCTCGATCGTGCGCAGCACGATCAGCGGCGGGGGCGGCGGCGGTGGAGGCGGCGCAGCGACGACGGGCGGCGGCGGCTCGACTTTGTGCGGCTTGACGACCGGCTTCTTCGGCTTCTTCGGCTGCTCGGGTTCGGCGGCTTCGGTCTCGACCGGCTCGGGCGCGGAAGCGGCCACCGGCGCGCTTGCGGCTTCGACCGGCATGACCGTGGCTTCGACGATCGGCGCCTGCTGCGTTCCCCACAGCAGGCTGCTGCAGCCGGACAGTGCAAGAAGCGCCAGCAGCGCGAACGCCGCGAGGATCGTATGACGCCAGGCAGGAAGCGAAAAGCCGCCACTCATCAGGAAGAACTCCATGGACCGGGTGCGGCTGTAGAGCGCCGCGATTAAACAGTACGGCCCAGAGTTTAACCCGCGACGTCGAGCGGTCCGCTTTTGAGGGCCATGTGAGGGGATGCCGCAAGCACGCTTCATGCCGCGCCGCATATGACCGTCACGCGCAGCGGGCATCTCGCAGCGTCCATCAAGCTCTCAAAACGCTTTCATATGTGGACGAGATAGCGTGACGAGCCGTAGGTGTTAACGCGCGGATCGCACATGCGCTTTGCCGTCGCTTGGACGATATAACTGTCGCGACATGCCCGGCATGCCATTCATGCGATGGGCGATATATTTGGGTTGGCCTACATTTCGAGACAGAAACGGGACACGAAGCGCCCGAAGCACATTAAACAACGCAAAGAGACGAACCTGATGACGGCCACTTCGACGGCCGTTTCAGCATGCTGATAAAGGAGGCACTCATCATGATGGAACCCCACGCCCAGCCGCTTTCCGAAGCCGGCGCCGAGTCATTCGACACCAAGGGCTTTCTCGACCGCTACTTCGAAATCTCCTCGCGCGGCAGTTCGCAGCGCCAGGAGATCGTCGCGGGCATCACGACCTTCCTCGCGATGGTCTATTCCGTGTTCGTCGTGCCGGGCATGTTCGGCAAAGCGGGCTTCGACACGAGCGCGGTGTTCGTGGCCGTGTGTCTCACGACCGCGTTCGGCTCGTTGCTGATGGGTGTGTGGGCGCGCCTGCCGATCGCGATCGGCTGCGCCATTTCGCTGACCGCGTTCACGGCGTTCGGCCTCGTGCTCGGCAAGGGCTTGCATCCGACAGTCGCGCTCGGCGCGGTATTTCTGATGGGTGTCGTGTTCACCGCGATCTCGGTGACGGGCGTGCGTTCGTGGATTCTGCGCAATCTGCCCACGGGCATCGCGCATGGCACGGGCATCGGCATCGGGCTGTTCCTGTTGCTGATCGCCGCCAACGACGTCGGGCTCGTCGTGAAGAATCCGGGCGCCGGTTTGCCGGTCTCGCTCGGCAATATCACCGCACTGCCTGCGCTGATGTCGGTCGCGGGGCTCGCCGCGATCTTCGGGCTCGTGCGCCGCCGCGTGCCCGGCTCGATCCTGATCGTGATCATTGGCATTTCGGCCATTGCGCTGCTCGTCGATCCGGCCGTGTCGTTTCATGGCATTTTCGCCGTGCCGTCGCTGAGCGCGCCGGGGCACGAGTCGCTGATCGGTGCGATGGACATTAAGGGCGCGCTGTCGATGGCAGTGTTGCCCAGCGTGCTCGCTCTCGTGATGACCGCTGTGTTCGACGCCACCGGGACGATCCGCGCGGTCGCGGGCCAGGCGGGCCAGCTCGATGAAAACGGCCGCATCATCAACGGTGGCCGTGCGCTCACGGCCGACTCGGTCAGTTCGATTTTCTCCGGCCTGCTCGGCGGCGCGCCAGCCGCGGCATACATTGAATCGACGGTCGGCGTGGCGGCCGGCGCGAAGACCGGCATGGCGGCAGCAGTGGTCGGCCTGCTGTTTCTCGGTGTGATGTTCTTCTCGCCGCTCGCGAGCCTCGTGCCGTCATACGCGACAGCGCCCGCGCTGATGTATGTCGGGCTGCTGATGCTGTCCAACGTCAGCAAGCTGCATATGGACGACATGGTCGACGCGATGTCGGGTCTCATGTGCGCGGTATTTATCGTGCTGACCGCGAATATCGTGACCGGCATCATGCTCGGTTTCGCAACGCTCGTGATCGGCCGCGTGGTGAGCGGCGAATACCGCAAGCTGAACGTGGGCACGGTGGCGATTGCGATTGTGCTGGTCGGCTTCTATCTCGGCGGATGGGCGATCTGATTCGCTCGGGACGTCGCGGCGCAGCCGCGGCACGCTGAATTATTTGCTGTAACGCGAGCACGGCGGAGTATCCCGGCGTGCCGCGGTCTGGACCGTAGTCGGTTGTTCTCCCTGACGCGGCACGTCGCAATGTTCGATCTGCGACGTGCCGCGTTTCTTTTTGCTCTGTGCGGGCGCTCGTTTTCTGCGTACTCCGGAGAAACTGCGTACCTGTTCTTGACATTCGCGAGTTCGTTTCTAAACTTAACCTCATGGTTAAGTTTAATGAGGCATTGCTCGATCGCACCTTTGCGGCGTTGTCGGACCCCACGCGGCGTGCGCTGCTCGCGCGTTTGTCCGAAACCGAACTGTCGGTGAGTGAGCTTGCCGAGCCGTTCGCCATGTCCTTGCCGGCGGTGATGAAGCACCTCGACGTTCTCGCGGGGGCCGGCCTCATCACACGTAGCAAGAACGGCCGCACGGTCGCGTGCCGGCTTTGCGCCGGACCGATGGAAGAAGCCATGGCGTGGCTCGGCCGCTACGAGCGCTTCTGGGCGAAATCGCTCGATCGTCTGGCCGCTTTCGTCGAAGAAGACGAAGCGCCGCGCGCGTCGAAGCCAGCCCGCCGTGTCGCTGCACTGTCTACACCGGGGCCGCGCAGATCTTCGCCGTCGCGTGGAAAGCGGCGCGGCTCGTGACGCGCAGACCGGTCTGCCGTGCGCGAGTCGTCGATGAGTTGCACATGCCGCGTATTTACATGCCGTGTACGTCATTGTGAAGGAGCCGCAGATGGAACCGATGCAAACACCAAAGCAATCGCAGCAAGACCCGCAGCACCGGGTCGGCTCGCGGCAGGAATGGCTGGAGGCGAGCAGGGCGCTGCTGGTGGAAGAAAAAGCGCACATGCGCGCCGGTGACGAACTCGCCCGCAAGCGCCGCGAACTACCGTGGGTGAAGGTGGATAAAACGTATGTGTTCGATACGCCGCAGGGACGCAAGACACTTGCCGATCTCTTCGACGGGCGCAGTCAGTTGATCGTTTATCACTTCATGCTTGGCCCGGATTGGGAGGAGGGTTGTGTTGGCTGTTCGTTCCTGTCGGATCACATGACCGGGATCGTCACGCATCTGGAACATCATGATGTTTCGTACGTGACCATCTCGCATGCGCCGCTCGCCAGGATCGAAGCGTTTAGAAAACGCATGGGCTGGACGTTCCCGTGGGTGTCGTCCGACGGAAGCGATTTCAATTTCGACTATCACGTGTCGTTCACGCCCGAACAACTGGCGAGCAAGAAGGCCTTCTATAACTTCGTCGAGCAGGACGTCGGCATCGACGAACTACACGGCCATAGCGTCTTCTATAAAGACGTGAACGGCGACGTTTATCACACGTATTCCTGCTATGGCCGCGGCGACGAGCGGTTCATCAACACATACGCGCATCTGGACGTCACGCCGAAAGGGCGCAATGAAAAGAGCAGTCTTATCGATTGGGTCAAGCACCACGACCGCTATGAAGAGAAAGAGGCGCACGGCGGCGGTTGTGCCGCTTGTGGTTAGTGAATTGCAAGAGGAGGAATGGAGCGCCGCGTGCCTACAGCGCCATGTCGAACGCGGGCTTGAGAAACAGTTCGATCGCCATTACGGCGAGACCCATTAAAGCTGCTGACAGCGTCAATGTGCCGTATTCGTCGTAGCGTGCATCGTAAAGGCACGCCACGACGAACAGGATCGCCAGCAGGTTGGTCAGCCAGTCGAAATTCAACGCCAAGGTCATCGATCAAATCCGGGCTCGTGTGCGGCTCGAGCATCGAGCCGCGCGGGTCAGATGAGCAGGATTCTATCGAGCCGAGCTTACGGATTCGCAACGCCGGCGCTTACACAAATTACGACGAAAACCGCGGACCTACGCCGCCGGGCCGGACATCATGTCGTGCTCGATCCAGTCGATCACCGACGTGCGTTTAGGCTGCCAGCCCAACAGCTTGCGTGCGCGCTCGCCGCGTACGCGGCTATTCGAGCCGAGCCCGTACGAAGCCATTTCGTAGCCCCATTCCTTTTGCGCTTCTTCGAGCGGCCAGTCTTGCGGCTCGCCGAGCTTCATCGCGCGCGCGATGGCCGCGCTCATTTCGCGGAACGACGCTTCGCCGCTTTCGACGAAGTAGAACGTGCCGGCCGGGCTCTTTTCCAGCGCGAGACGATAAAGCTCGGCGACGTCGTCGATATGCACGTTCGACCATGTATTGCCGCCGCTGCCGACGTGTCGCACGACGCCGCTCTTTTGAGCCTGTCGCACGAGGCGCGGCAACTGCACGCTTGCGCTGCCCGCTACCGCACCGTGGCCATAGATCAGCGTATTGCACAGCACCGCCGAGCGGATGTTCTGTTGCGCGGCTTCGAAGACCCGGCGGTCGATCGCGACGCGCGCGGCCTTGTCGGCGGTCGGCTCCGGCAGAGCGTCTTCGTGATAGATGCGCGCTTCGGCCGCTTCGCCGCCCGATGCGTCGCCGACGATGCTTGAACCGCTCGTGTGCAGGAACGGTTTGCCGGAGCCCGAGAGTCCTTCGATCAGCGCGCTCACCGCGCCTTCGTGATCGCTGCTGGCGGCGTTGATGACAGCGTCGGCGGCTTGCGCCTCGGCAATCAGCAACGCGCGGTCGTCGAGCGTGCCGATAACCGGCTCGATGCCGAGCCGTTTCAGTTCGTCGCGATGTTCGGGTTTGCGAATCAGACCGCGCACATGATGACCGGCGCGCACGAGATGCGCCGCAATGGAACCGCCGATAAAACCGCCCGCGCCTGTAATGAATATCTTCAAGACCTTCTCCTGAGTGGAAATCTGAGTGGAAATCTGATGACAGGCAAGCAGTATCCGCCGTCTTCATTCGCGCAAAAAGCGTGTTAGTCTCAAATCAATCTTGACTGTGAATCAACAATGAAAACATCCACCGACGAGTTGCTGGTGTTCGTCAGCGTGATCGACAGCGGCTCGATCACGGCGGCTGCGGAAAAGCTCGGGCAGACCGTGTCAGGCGCGAGTCGCGCCCTCACTCGCCTCGAAAAGAAGCTGGACACGGCGCTGGTGAGGCGCACGACACGCCGTCTGCAATTGACCGAAGAGGGCGAAGGCTTCCTGCAGCGCGCCCGCGCGATTCTCGACGCGATGGAAGAAGCCGAGGAGTCCGTCACGCGCAAGCGCCGCAGGCCTTCGGGGCGCTTGCGCGTCGACGCGGCGTCGCCGTTCATGCTTCACTGCATTGCGCCGCATATGACGGCGTTTTCCGAGCTGTATCCCGAGATCCGCCTGGAGTTGACCAGCAACGAGCGGATCGTCGATCTGCTGGAGCAGAAGGTGGATATCGCCATCCGGATCGGCGCGTTGCAGGACTCCACGCTGCATGCTCGCGCACTCGGCAGCAGCAAACTGCGCGTGGTCGCGAGTCCCGCGTATCTGGCCGAGCACGGCGAGCCCAGATCGGTCGATGCTTTGGCCGAGCATCGGTTGATCGGATTTACGGCGCCGGAGCATCTGAACCGCTGGCCGTTGCGCGAGCGAAGCACAGGCAAGGGGAAGGGGAACCGCAACGCCAACGCAGAGCCGTTCAGAATCGAGCCGTCGATCACCGCATCGAGCGGCGAGACCTTACGGCAACTCGCGCTGTCGGGCTGGGGTATCGCGTGCCTCGCTGAATTCATGATAGCCGCCGATATCCGCGACGCCCGCCTCGTGCCCATTCTCGGCAATGTGCTACTCGACGAGCGCCAGCCAGTCAGCGCGGTGTATTACCAGAGCGCGTCGCTCGCGGGGCGCGTGCAATGTTTCCTGGATTTCATGGCGGCACGCGTGCAGTTGTAGCGCTGCATCCGGAGTCACCCGTTGTCGAAGGAAGCCCGCGGCTCGCATGAGTTGGCGGGCTTCCTTGCGTTATGGGGTGGTTTTTCCAGCGCTGCTCATCGATGTCGGGAAGGTTTTTGTCCGTGTGGCGGTCAGTATATTGGACGTGTATATACAAGTTGGCCGTTGGTGAAGGCAGCGGCTTCGGTCCGCGCTGGCGGCGCGAGCCCATCAAGGAACGCCTTACGTTGCGGTGCAGACGGCCTTAGTGGAAAGCCCTGGTCCCGAAAGCATTAAAAACAAGTTGTATATACAAGACGGCGCGGCTAGACTTCTCTCAAATTGTATAGACAGGACAACAACCATGATGACTCTGAAGCCCGGCCACCTGACTCTCCCGCAACTGCGCCAGATCGCGCGGGAACATGTGCCGCTGCGACTCGATCCCGCAAGCCACGCGGCTATCGACGCATGTGCGAAAGCGGTAGCGGACATCGCCGCGAAGGGCGAACCCGCCTATGGCATCAACACGGGCTTTGGGCGTCTCGCGAGCACGCATATCCCGCATGACCAGCTCGAACTGCTGCAACGCAATCTCGTGTTGTCGCACGCGGTCGGGGTAGGCGAGCCGATGTCGCGCCCGGTCGTGCGTCTGTTGATTGCGTTGAAGTTGTCGAGCCTCGGGCGCGGCCATTCCGGCATCCGCCGCGAAGTCATGGAAGCGCTGATCACGCTGTATAACGCCGACGTGCTGCCAGTGATTCCGGTGAAGGGTTCCGTGGGCGCATCGGGCGACCTCGCGCCGCTCGCGCATATGTCGGCGGTTCTGCTCGGCGTAGGCGAGGTCTTCGCGAAAGGCGAACGTCTGCCGGCCACCGAAGGTCTCTCGCTCGTCGGTCTGAAGCCGCTCACCTTGCAAGCGAAGGAAGGCCTCGCGCTGCTGAACGGCACGCAGGCGTCGACTGCGCTCGCGCTTTACAACATGTTCGCGATCGAGGACCTGTATCGCACCGCGCTGGTAGCGGGCGCGTTGTCGGTCGATGCGGCGGCCGGTTCGGTCAAGCCGTTCGACGCGCGCATTCACGAGTTGCGCGGACATCAAGGCCAGATCGACGCGGCATCGGCATATCGCTCACTGCTGCAAGGTTCGGGCATCAACGTGTCGCACGCCGATTGCGACAAGGTTCAGGACCCGTACAGCCTGCGCTGCCAGCCGCAAGTCATGGGCGCGTGTCTCGACCAGATGCGTCACGCCGCCGACGTGCTGCTGCTCGAAGCCAATGCCGTGTCCGACAATCCGCTGATTTTCCCGGATACCGGCGAAGTGCTGTCTGGCGGCAACTTCCACGCGGAGCCGGTTGCGTTCGCCGCGGATAACCTCGCGCTCGCCGCCGCGGAAATCGGCGCATTGGCCGAACGCCGCATCGCGTTGCTGATCGACGCGACGCTGTCGGGCCTGCCGCCGTTCCTCGTACGCGATGGCGGCGTGAACTCGGGCTTCATGATCGCCCACGTGACGGCTGCCGCGTTGGCATCGGAAAACAAGACGCTCGCGCATCCTGCTTCCGTCGATTCGCTACCCACCTCCGCGAACCAGGAAGATCACGTTTCGATGGCCACCTTCGCTGCGCGCAAGCTCGGCGACATCGCCGAAAACACGGCCAATATTCTGTCGATCGAATTGCTTGCCGCCGCGCAAGGTGTGGATCTGCGCGCGCCGCACAAGACGAGCCCGAGTTTGCAGAAAGTGATGGACGTGGTGCGCAAGGACGTCGCGCATTACGAACTGGATCACTACTTCGCGCCGGACATCGCGGCCGTTACGCGTCTCGTGCAGAACGGCACGATCGCGAAGCTGAGCCCGTTTTCCTTCGTGTCCGAACAGTAAGCGAATTCGTGTGGGGTGACGCGCAATGAGGCGCCGCTCAGCATTCCTGAGCGGCACTCAGCGCCCCTAGGCGCCCCGACCGGACCATGAGACACAGCAGCCAATGAACGCACCCGCATATCAGGGCATCAAGGACTTCATCCTCGCGCGCATTCACGCGGGCGAATGGGGCGAAGGCGATCAGGTGCCCTCCGAAAACGAGCTTGCACGCGAATTCAACGTCGCTCGCATGACGGTGAACCGCGCGCTGCGCGAGTTGACCTCGGAGCAGGTGCTGACGCGTGTGCAAGGCTCGGGCACGTTTGTGGCCCGTCCCAAGTACGAATCGACGCTGGTGGCGATCCGCAGTATTTCCGACGAAATCGTCGCGCGCGGTCATCGTTATCAGGCGAAGGTGCTGCACATTGGCGCGAGCATCGCCGACGCGGCGCTCGCCGAAGAAATGCAGGTAAGCGCGGGTAGTCCGATATTTTATTCGCGCGTGCTTCATTTCGAAAATGACGAGCCGGTGCAGCTTGAAGAGCGCTGGGTCAATCCGGCTGTCGCGCCCGAATACGCGTTGCAGGATTTCACGAACACCACGCCGAACCAGTATCTCGTGCGGGTCGCGCCGTTGCAGCGCGTCGAATATCGCATCGAGGCATTGGCGGCGGACGGCGATACCCGCGAGCTGTTGACCATGGACGAACTGGAGCCTTGCCTCGTGCTGCATCGGCGAACGTGGTCGCAAAGCCAGGTCGCTTCGATCGCGAATCTGTGGCATCCGGGCAGCCGTTACCGTTTCACCGGACATTTCTGATTTTCGCTTTCCCTGATTCTTCCCTGACATATCCCGATCATCTTCAGGCATTCCGAGGGCCACCATGAACAACCCGAAACACATCGACCCGCGTCTCGACCCCACCCGCACGATCCGTGCGCCGCGCGGTGCTGAGAAGACCTGCAAGACCTGGATCGCGGAAGCCGCGTACCGGATGATCCAGAATAACCTGGATCCCGAAGTAGCCGAGCATCCTCACGCGCTCGTGGTGTATGGCGGCATCGGCCGTGCGGCGCGCAACTGGGATTGCTTCGACCAGATCCTTACTTCGCTCAAGGACCTGAACGAAGACGAGACGCTGCTGATTCAATCGGGCAAGCCGGTCGGCGTTTTCCGCACCCATGCAGACGCGCCGCGCGTGCTGCTCGCGAATTCGAATCTGGTCCCGCACTGGGCGACATGGGAGCATTTCCACGAGCTCGATCGCAAGGGCCTGATGATGTACGGCCAGATGACGGCGGGCAGCTGGATCTACATCGGTAGCCAGGGCATCGTGCAGGGCACGTACGAAACGTTCTTCTCGGTGGCCAACCAGCATTTCAACGGCGATCCGGCGGGCCGCTGGATCCTGACGGGCGGTCTGGGCGGCATGGGCGGCGCGCAGCCGCTCGCCGCGACCATGGCCGGCTTTTCGATGATCGCAGTGGAATGCGACGAGACGCGCATCGACTTCCGTTTGAAGACGCGTTACGTGGACAAGAAAGCGAAGACACTCGACGAAGCACTCGCCATGCTCGAAGAAGCGAAGCAGGCGGGCAAGGCAGTGTCTATCGGTTTGCTCGGCAACGCCGCCGACGTGTTTGCCGAGTGCGTGACGCGCGGCATCACACCGGACTGCGTGACGGATCAGACGAGCGCGCACGATCCGATTCACGGCTACCTTCCTCAAGGCTGGAAGGTCGAAGACTGGCGCGAGCGTCAGAAGACCGCGCCGGATTCAATCGTCGTGCCGGCGAAAGAGTCTATGGCCAGGCAGGTGCAAGCCATGCTGACGCTACAGGAACGCGGTGCCGCCACGCTCGATTACGGCAACAACATTCGTCAGATGGCGCTCGAAATGGGCGTGAAGAACGCCTTCGATTTCCCGGGCTTCGTGCCGGCGTACATCCGCCCGCTCTTTTGCGAAGGCAAGGGACCGTTCCGCTGGGTCGCACTGTCGGGCGATCCCGAGGACATCTACAAGACGGACGCTAAGGTCAAGGAACTCATTCCCGACGATCCGCACCTGCACAACTGGCTCGACATGGCGCGCGAGCGCATCGCGTTCCAGGGATTGCCGGCGCGTATCTGCTGGGTCGGCGTGAAGGATCGTTACCGTCTCGGCCAGGCGTTCAACGAAATGGTGAAGAACGGCGAACTGAAGGCGCCGATCGTGATTGGCCGCGATCACCTCGATACCGGTTCGGTGGCGAGCCCGAATCGCGAAACGGAATCGATGAAAGACGGCTCGGACGCAGTCAGCGACTGGCCGTTGCTCAACGCGTTGCTGAATACGGCAGGCGGCGCGTCGTGGGTGTCGCTGCATCATGGCGGCGGTGTCGGCATGGGCTTCAGCCAGCATTCGGGCGTCGTGATCGTCGCGGACGGCACGGACGCCGCGAAAGAACGTTTGGGCCGCGTGTTGTTCAACGACCCGGCGACGGGCGTGATGCGTCACGCGGACGCGGGCTATGAACTCGCGCAGCAAACCGCGCGCGAGGCGGGCCTCAATCTGCCGATGCTGGGCCGCTGAGCATGACGTTTGCGGGCAGCACAGGCGCTGTGGAAAGCGGCTCCGCGCGCGGCGTTACATTGATCCGCGGTGCGGAGCTCGTAGCCGTACCGTGGAAAAACGGCGGCGGGCTCACACGCGAAGTAGCGGCGTTTCCTGCGGATGCGGGGCTCGACACGTTCGTGTGGCGCGTGAGCGTGGCGGATGTCGCGCAAGCGGGGCCGTTCTCACGATTCGCGGGCATCGATCGCACGCTCGTGTTGTTGTCTGGCGCGGGCATGTTGCTCGATGAGACCCAACCGGACGACACGGTGAAGACTCACGCGTTGACCCGGCCGCTCGATATCGCGCGCTTCAGTGGCGAGACGGCGATCGACGCGCGGCTTGTCGACGGTGCGACGCGCGACTTCAATCTGATGGTGCGTCGCGATTCGGCGCAGGGCGAACTAGAAGTGTGGCGCGCGGCCCCGCACGAGGCGCAGCCCGAACGAAGTTTGTCCGCCGACGTCGTGCTGCTTTACTGCGCGAATGGGCCGCT
The DNA here is from genome assembly GCF_052045935.1 of Paraburkholderia sp. 22098. Classification (NCBI taxonomy): domain Bacteria; kingdom Pseudomonadati; phylum Pseudomonadota; class Betaproteobacteria; order Burkholderiales; family Burkholderiaceae; genus Paraburkholderia; species Paraburkholderia sp. 22098. Next base: position 248,469 of record NZ_JBQEPV010000002.1, read on the forward strand.
CGCCGTCACATTGGGCAATGCACACGATGATGCAAACCGTAATGCGCCCCCGCAGTGGCTGCAAACTGGCGACGCGTTGCGCATCGACACGCCGAGCGAGTTGCCATGCAACCTGGAAGGCACGGGTGCGCTGCTCGCAATCAGCATCCGCTACACGCAACGATGACCATGGTTCGCGCGTGCGTGACGTAGCACGGCAGCGCATGCGCGGGGACCTCCTTACACACGCAACGAGCTGCAAGAGCACGCGATGAAGCAAACCGTCTGGCATCAACTGAACTTGTGCCCTCAGGGCGATCCCGAACACACGCTGCGCGATGCCGCGATCGCGGTTGAGAACGGCAACATCGTGTGGCTCGGCGCGGCCGCCGGTTTGCCCGCGGAATACGCAGATTGGCCGCGCGAAAATCTGCATGGCGCGTGGGTGACGCCGGGGCTCGTCGATTGCCACACGCATCTCGTGTACGGCGGGCAGCGTGCCGATGAATTCGCGCAACGCCTCGCGGGCGTCAGCTATGAAGAGATCGCGCGGCAGGGCGGCGGCATCGTGTCCACGGTGCGCGCGACGCGTGCCGCGACCGAAGACGAGTTGTTCCGGCAATCGGCCGCGCGACTCGAACCGTTGCTGGCCGAAGGCGTGACGGCGGTCGAAATCAAATCCGGTTACGGACTGGATCTGGACAGCGAACGCAAGATGTTACGCGTCGCGCGCCAGCTGGGCGAACGTTATCCGGTGACGGTCTACACCACGTTCCTCGGCGCGCACGCATTGCCGCCCGAATTCGCAGGCCGTGCCGACGCGTATATCGGCGAAGTCTGCAACACCATGCTTCCCGCGCTCGCAGACGAAGGTCTGGTCGACGCGGTCGATGTGTTTTGCGAGCGCATCGGCTTTTCGCTCGAACAGAGCGAGCGCGTGTTCAATGCCGCCGCGCGCTACAAACTGCCGGTGAAAATGCACGCGGAGCAGTTGTCCAACGGCGGCGGCACGGCCCTCGCGGCGCGTCATCGGGCGCTGTCCGCGGATCACCTGGAGTTTCTCGACGAAGCCGGCGTCGCGGCAATGAAAGAAGCCGGCACGGTGGCCGTGTTGCTGCCGGGCGCGTACTACTTCATTCGCGAGACGCAGCTGCCGCCGCTCGATCTGCTCCGGCGTTACGAGGTGCCGATTGCAATTTCCACCGACAGCAATCCCGGCACTTCACCCACCACCTCGTTGCTGCTGATGATGAACATGGCGAGCACGCTGTTCCGCATGACCGTGCCTGAAGTACTGAAGGGCGTGACGTCGCATGCGGCGCGCGCGCTCGGCAAGGCGGACCGGCACGGCTCGCTCGAAGTGGGCCGCGCGGCCGACTTCGCGGTATGGTCGGTCGATTCACTCGCGGAATTGGCTTACTGGATAGGGCGTCCGTTGTGCGCGCGGGTCGTGCGCGCGGGCGAGACTGTTTATCGTCCTTTTACACGCGATGCGAACTGAGCCGGGACCTGAGAGATGACACAAGCAAAACAATCGCTATTCGCGGAGCACGCGTACCTGCCGGGCGGCTGGCGCCGGGACGTACTGCTGGAATGGGACGTCGACGGAAACCTGACGACGGTCGAGCCCGACACACGCGACGTGCCTGCGTCAGTGGCCAGAGCGGCGGGTCCGGTAATGCCTGGCATGCCGAATCTTCATTCGCATGCGTTCCAGCGCGCAATGGCCGGCCTGACCGAATATCGTGGCTCATCGGCTACAGGCGCCACCGACAACTTCTGGAGCTGGCGCGATCTGATGTATCGCTTTGCGGCGCGTATCTCACCCGAGGGGCTGGCCAGCGTCGCACAATGGCTCTACATCGAAATGCTGAAGGCGGGCTACACGTCGGTGTGCGAGTTCCATTACGTGCATCACACACCGGACGGCGGCCGGTATGGCAACCCGGCGGAACTCGCGCAACGCGTGGTGGATGCAGCATCGGCGAGCGGCATAGGCATGACGATGTTGCCGGTGCTGTATCAATACAGCGGCTTTGGCGCGCGCGCGCCGCGCGACGACCAGCGGCGCTTCATCAATACGCCCGGCAGCCTGCTCGAACTGCTCGGCGCATTGCGCGCCGCGCGGCCTGAAAATGCGGCACTGCGCTACGGTGTAGCGCCGCACTCGTTGCGCGCCGTCTCCGAGCAATCGTTGCGCGAACTGCTCGGCGGGCTGGACGGCAGTGCGCCGGTTCACATCCATATCGCCGAACAGACTGCCGAAGTCGACGCGTGCGTGGAAACCGAGGGCGCGCGTCCGGTCCAATGGCTGCTGGACCGTTTCGACGTCGACAGCCGGTGGTGCCTCGTGCACGCCACGCATGTCGATGCCAACGAGACGCTTGCGCTCGCGAGGAGCGGCGCGGTGGCCGGTTTGTGCCTGACCACCGAAGCGAATCTCGGCGACGGCCTTTTCCCCGCGCAAGAATATCTCGACGCGAAAGGGCGCATCGGCGTCGGCTCGGACAGTCATATCGGCGTGGACTGGCGCGCGGAATTGCGTCTGCTCGAATACGGACAGCGTTTGACGCGCCGGCAGCGCAACGTGCTCGCGTCCGCGCAAACGCCGTATGTGGCAGACCGTCTTTTCGATGCGGCGCTCGAAGGCGGCGCGCAGGCAACGGGCCGCGCGACAGGCGCATTGCAAGTGGGTCATCGCGCGGACTGGCTGGTGCTCGACCCGAATCATGCGAGCATTGCCGAGCATGCGCCGAGCGCGTGGCTCTCGGGCGTTGTATTCTGCGAGCACGGCGAGACGCCCATCCGCGATGTGTACGCAGGCGGCGACAAGGTGGTCGACAATCGCCGGCATCGCGACGAAGAGGGCGCTTCCGCGCGCTATCGCGTGGCGCTCGCCGACCTGCTGAAATGACGTAAAGCAGCGCATCGTGCATTACGTGGCTGCGTCACTGCAAAGATCCTGCGAAAGAGAACTGACATGACTGCTTCGAATACTCCGCCGGTTTTCACGCTGCATCAAGGAAGCCTGCCGTTGCTGATCTCGATCCCGCATGTAGGCACCGAAATCCCCGCCGGCATCGCCGCGACGATGACGCCCGTAGCGTTTCGCACCGACGATTGCGACTGGCATCTCGACCGGCTCTATGCGTTCGCGAAACGCATGGGCGCGTCGATTCTCATGCCCACTTACGCGCGCTATGTGATCGACCTGAACCGTCCGCCCGACGGAGCGAACCTCTATCCGGGCCAGGACACAACGGGACTCCTGCCCGTCGATACCTTCGACAAGGAGCCGTTGTACCTGGAAGGCCATCTGCCGGACGAGGCCGAAGTGGCCCGCCGTCGCGACGCTTACTGGGTGCCGTATCACGACGCCCTGGCGGGCGAACTTGCCGCGCTCAAAGCTCGCCATGGCAAGGTGCTGCTATGGGAGGCGCATTCGATCCGCTCGCATGTACCGCGCTTCTTTGACGGACGCTTGCCGGACTTCAATTTCGGCACCTCGAACGGTGCAAGCGCGGTGGCGGGTTTGGGCGAGGAACTGGCGGCTGTCGTCGAGCGACATGGCGGCTACTCGGCTGTCGCTAATGGGCGCTTCAAGGGCGGCTTCATCACGCGGCATTACGGCCAGCCTTCGCAAGGGGTGCACGCGGTGCAGTTGGAGTTGTCCCAGATCACCTATATGCAGGAACAGCCGCCGTACGCGTACGACGAAGCGCTTGCAGCGAAGGTCGAGCCGCTGCTCGAGCAACTGGTCGCAACGGCATCGGAGCGCGTCAAGGCGGGTTGACCGCGGCGTCTCACTTGCAGGCCTGCTGTTTTACCCTACTTCATCCATCATTTCCACGCGGTTCGCGGAGTTGCGCTTAAGCCTCGCGCAGCTTCCCCGCGTCGGCCCAGACCGCGAAGGTGTAACAGCGTGTGTCCGCGATTGCGCGCCGCGCCTTTCGCGCACAACGTATGGCGTTATGGCGTCCGCATCTGACGAATCACTTTACGCCGCGCGAATCCGTCGATAAAAAAAGCCCCGCAAGTAGCGGGGCTTTGCGATGCGCGCGACGCGTGCGATGCGAGGCGTTCGCGGCGGCCGTCGTGTCCCTCGATGTGAGGGCAACGATTAGCGGCAGTGGCGTTCCCAGTGATGATGCACGCGCACCTTATGGCACACCTGGTGGTGGTGATGCTCATAAGCTTGTGCGGGAGCGATTGCGCTGAGAGCAGCGGCGGCTGCGGCAATGGCCAGAACAATTTTCTTCATTACAAAACCCTTAATCAATGTTGGGAAACTCGCGGTGCAGCACGACCTATGCCGCACGGTTTGCAAGCATGCCACATCGGCGCGCGCGGAGCAGGAACGTCGTCCCGATGCAACGTGTCGAACAGCGCGGCGAAGGTAAAACGGCTACGTGCATTGACATTGAGCGATGCAAGCCGGGTCGATTCACGGCTCGTGTGCGATCGCGTGCGCCGCTTGCCAGTGAGGCCGTGCAACGGCTACCCTTTCAAAACGATGACGCTCGCAATGGCGTCGTCTTTACATCGGGCAAAAGATGGAAGACCCAGCGATGGAAGATTCCGACGAATTGCTGCTCCCGGTCTGGCGCGCGAATCTCGTGCTGTTGACGCGCGAGGTCGGCGCGGCCAGTCGTCTCGCACGCATGATGACTTTCTCCGCGAGCTACCTGAAGTTGATGTTGTCCGGCCAGCGCGAATTCAGCGAGGAGTTCGTACGTGGCATAGAAGCGGTGACGGGTCTGCCGAATGGCTGGATGAACACGCCGCATACCGAAGCCGAGATCCCGCCCAACGCGCGCGAGGCGATCGACAATGAACAGCCCCTCGCGCGGTTTCGCGGCACCGCGCATCCCGTGCGGAAGAAGACGGTGCTGCGTCCGCCTGAACCGATTTTCGGCCAGGCGTCGCCTGCCAGACGCATCGAAGACGAAAGCATCGACGCCGAAGCGCATCGACGCCAGGCGTATTTTCGCAAGGTCCGTGAACTCGCGGTGCAGGAGGTTCGGCGTTTCGAGCGGCACATCGTGCATGCGCCGGTTGAACTCGCGTCGTTGCGATCGAGAGTGGAAGACGTGATCGCCGCCGCGGATGCGGACGATCCGATCCAGGCCGATCTTGCGGGGCGGCTCGAGCAGATCGAGAAACATCGGCATCTGCTGCTCAGGCATGTCGAGAGATTGCAGGCTCTGCTCGGCCAACTCGGTGAAGGCGATTGATGATTGATTGGCGGCGCGGGGAACATTGTTGATGATGCGCTACCGGGCGTGCCTGCACATCGCCGCCGCGCTTGCCTTGTGCGCGGCGGCCGCTACCGCTTTTGCCGCAGACACGCGATCGGACCCATCCGGCGACGACCGTGCGCCTTACACGACTGAGCGCGACGTCCATCTCTTCACGATCCAGAAAGACGGTTCTATCGAGGAACACGACGACAGCGTGCTGCGCGCGAACACGACGAGCGGCGTGGACGACATCGCACAACGCTATGTGTGGTTCAACAAGGACATCGAGCAGGTGCAACTGCTCGCGGCCGAGACGATCGACGCCGACGGCGCGACGCACGCGGTTGGTCCAGAAGCGATCCGCGATATTCAGGAGCCGCGCTCGGCGGGCGCGCCGAGCTTTCAGGACGGCGTGTTGCGCACGGTGATTTTTCCCGGCGTCGAGCCCGGTTCGCGCGTGCATCTCACGTTTCGCAAGACGCGCGCGAAGCCGTTGCAGGCGGGTACCTTCGCCTACCTCGTAGAGCCGACGAGCGAACCCGTCGAGGAACAGCGCCTGATCTTCGATCTTCCCGCCGACGTGCCGCTCTACGCCGACGCGCGTGGCTATACCGCGTTGCCGCCGGTCACGGCGAACGGCCGCACACGCTACGAATTCGACTACCGGCACGGACCGTATGCGCGGCTCGAAGCGGGCGCCGTCGGCTACGCGAATTGGGGCGATCGTCTGATGGTGTCGACCGTGCCCGACTTCGCGAGCTTCGCCGCACGTTACCGCGGACCCGCGGCCGACGCCACCTTCAACGATCCGTCCATCGTGCAGCTTGCACAGTCGCTCACCGCGCGTACCGCCGATCCCCGCGAGAAGGCGCACATCCTTTACGACTGGGTACGCATGAATATCCGCTACGTCGCACTTTTTCTGGGCGAGACGGCGGCGATTCCGCACAAGGCGGCTGACATCCTGCGTAACCGTTATGGCGACTGCAAGGATCACGTCGCGCTTTACAGCGCGTTGCTGGCCGCCGTCGGCATCCGCAGCGAGGCCGTCCTGCTCAATCTCGGGCCGTACTACAGCTTGCCGGACGTGCCGGGCTATGGCGCGAGCGCGATCAATCATGCGATCGTCTGGATTCCTGATCTTTCGCTGTACGCGGACACGACGGCGGGCGGCGTGGGCTTCGGTTATCTGCCGGCGGCGGCGATGGACAGACCGGTGCTGCTGGTCGGCGAGGGCGTGCTATCGCGCACGCCGGCCACTCAGGTGCGCGAGCGGCGCGCGCGCGTGCAGATCGACGTCGACGAAAACGGCACTGCCGACTACGCGTACCGGGTCGAAGACGCGGGCTTTACTGCGGAGATCGAACGCAATGTCTTTCGACGCGCTTCGCGTCAGCGCACGCAACAGATTGCCGCCAACCGTCTGTTGCAGACCGGCCTGCATGGCACCGCGCAGTTACGTACCGGCGAAGTTGCGGTGACCGACGGGCCGTTCGCGACGTGGGTGCAGGGCAAGGTCGAGCATTTCGTATGGACCGACGGCACCACGGCCATGCCGACGCTCACGAGCTTCTCAGGCGGCATGGGCTCGCAGGTGCAGGCGTGGCTCGCGGAGCCGGTGCGCACGCAGCCGTGGGCATGCATCGGCGGAGACTTCGACGAGACACTGGAAATCACGCTGCCGCGCTTCGCCAACGTGACCGATATGCCCGCCGACACCGACGTGCAGAACCGGCTTCTGACTTTTTCGTCGCGCTATGTGTTCGACCGCGAGGCACGCGTGCTGCAGATCAGGCGCCAACTGCACGCCGCCTTCGGACACCAGATGTGCTCCCCCGCGGAGTTTGCCCAGATCAAAGACGATCTTGTGCGGATCGAGCGCGACCTTGACGCGCAAATCGTCGTCAAGGCCGCGAAGCTTGCGGGGGCCGCAAACGCGAAGTAGCGCCGCGCTCAGGAGCCGCTCTTGGTCACGATCGGAACCCACGTGCCGTTCTTGACCTGATAGAGCGTCGATGCGCCGCTTTTCAGCGCGCCGGTGTTGTCGAACGAGATCTTGCCGGTCACGCCTTCGAAGTCGATTGCCTTGAGAACCGGCCGGTAGTCGGCGGGCGAGGTCGATTTGGCCTGCTGCATGGCCTTGATCGCGGCCCACGCTCCGTCGTAGCCGAACGGCGCATACGACAGGATCTCGCCGCCAAAGCGCTTCTTGAACTTCGCGGAGAAGTCCTTGCCGCCCGGCAGTTGCGCGAGCGGACGGCCGTATTCCCAGGCCATCACGCCTTCGGCTGCGTCGCCGGCAAGCTTGATGAACTCCGGATCCTCGACGCCGCCGCCGCCCACCAGTTGCGCCGTCACGCCGAGTTGCTTCATGCGCCTCGCGAAGCCCGCGGCCTGCGTGTCGAGTCCGCCGAAGAAGATCAGGTCCGCGTTCGCCGCCTTGATCTTGGTGATCTGCGTGCTGAAGTCGACTGCGTGATTGTCGGTGTATTCGCGCGCGACGATGTTGCCGCCATGTGCCTTGACTGCCTTCTCGAACTCGTCGGCTTCGCCCTGGCCAAATGCGGTGCGGTCGTCGATGATCGCAATGCGTTTCGCCTTCGACACCTCGACCGCGTAGACGCCTGCGTTGCCGGCATTTTGCGCGTCCGTGGAAATCACCATGAAGGTGTTTGCAAAGCCCCGGCCGGTAATGATCGGGTTCGTCGCGGCGGGGTCGATGACCGGGATGCCGGCCTGCTCATAAACCTGCGAGGCGGGAATCGTCGTGCCCGAGTTGAAGTGGCCGACCACCACCGAAACCCCCGCATCCACCAGCTTCTGCGCGACCTGCACGCCGATGCGCGGGTCCGCCTGGTCGTCCTGCGAGACGATCTGGAACTGCGCGACCTTGTCGCCGATCTTGATCTTCTGCGCGTTGGCTTCCTCGATAGCAAGCCGGACTCCGTTCTCGAGATCCTTGCCGTAGCCGGCATTGGCCCCGGTCATCGGCGCGGCGAAACCGATCTTCACCGGCAGGTCGTCGGCGAAACTGGCGAGCGGCGCGCCTGCGATCATGGCGCCAACGAACAGAGCAAGCGGTTTGAGCGTGTTGTTAAAACTCATGGTCTCTCCTTACTTCGACAGTTCCAGGTTATGAAAGCGGCAAGGCTGTGATGTGTGTCCGGCTTGCAACGAGAGACTAAAGAGGATGGCTCGCGATACACAATGCTGGAATACGCGCACTCGGGTTTGCACGCCGGTCATGTGGCGCGAATATAGAAAGCCAATATGCCGCCGTCTTGGCAGTTCGCTGCGCTTTGGATGAGAATTTCGGCATAAGCCGCGCGCGTGCAGGCGGGGCGCGTAACGCGCGGCAGGGCGGGGATGCGGATTACCGCACATGCTTAAGAGACGTAGGGGAAACGTTTAGGGCATGTGCGGGCGTGGTGCCGCGTCTGGGCGGCATGCAGCGGCGGTGAGTAAAGACAGACTCGACGCAATGCAACGCTTGTTGCGTCGAGCGGTGCGCCCGGCTCTAGCGCTCGCCTTGCTGGCGCAGCACTTCTTCGCGCAGACGCAGCAGGGGCGCCTTGGTTTCGTCGTCAGCCCATGTGTCGAGATCGTCGATCGCGCGCTGGCAGCCGTCGAGCACAAGGTCGAGATCCACTGGCACGCCGTTGTTCAGCGCGAACTCGATGGTCTCGGCAAACTGCTCGCACTCGTCTTCGCCATAGGAGATGTCGAGGTTGTCGGCGATCACTTCGGCGATGTTGCTGCGCGCCTTGTCGTCGGGCGTCACCATGTCGATGATGCCGCGCGCCACGGCTGGCGAGTAGTAAAGCGCGATGTCGAGCCACTGCGTGGGATCGAAGTCGGCCTGGTCGAACTGGTTCTCGAAGAACTCGATGGCTTCCTGTTCGTGCACCTCGTCCGCGTCGACGCTGATACACAACTGCTCGAAATACTCTTCCCGCTCGCTGCGGATATAACCGTCCATCGATGCCTCGTCTGCTGAAATGCCGGTGCCTGAAAAAGTTGCTGCGCGCGTGAGGCGTTGCTTCGCGCACGCGGCACGCATTATAGGACGACCGGCAGGCCGCCAAGGTTCCGTGCGGCGCAAAGCATCGCGTTGCCGCCTGCGGCGAGCGCAGCGCCTATGCGGTCTCCGCCACCCATGCGTCGAACCATTCGCGGGGCTGCGCTATTTCGTTTTGCGCGGCCACCAGTTCGAGCTCGTAGCGCCCGGCTTGCCAGGTCAGCTTGACGACGGCGTTGACTGCCGCGAGCGTGTGCTCGAACGCCGCGCGAATCGTATCGCCCAGCAGCGTGCGAGCGACGAACACCGCGCTCGTCAGATCGCCGACGCCTACCGGTTGCCGCGCGAACGGATAGAGCGGGCGCTGGCACATCCACGCCTCGCGCTCGGTCACCACCAGCATGTTGAAACGATCGGCGGGACTGTTGCGATCGAGCAGATGTTTGACCAGCACGAGCTTCGGCCCGCGCGCGATGATCTCGCGGCACGCGGTGACGGCTTCTTCGAGCGTCTCGATCTCGCGGCCAACGAGCCGCTGCAACTCGGTATGGTTCGGCGCCATGGCGTCGGCCATCTCCGGCATGGTGTTCACGAGGAATTCCTGGATGCCCGGCTCGACCTTGCAGCCGCTCGCCGCACCCATCACCGGATCGCAGAAGTACCACGCGCGGGGATTCGCGGCCTTTACGGCCTTGACGATTTCCAGTACCGATTGTGCCTGTTCCGGCGTGCCGAGGTAGCCCGAGAGCACGGCGTCGCAACGCGGCAGCATGCCAATGGCGCCGATGCCCTCGGCGAGTTCTTCCATCTGCGCGGCATTGATCGCCGTGCCGGTCCAATGGCCGTACTGCGTGTGGTTCGAGAACTGCACGGTGTTCAGCGGCCACACGTTCACGCCAAGCCTACGCATCGGGAAGACGGCGGCGCTGTTGCCCGCGTGCCCGAAAACGACATGTGACTGAATGCTCAGAACGTTCTTCGTCATGGTATGGCTCGCGCAGTCGTTCGTGCGCGATCGGTGAAAACGGGAGGGATGCGCGGCGACGGTGCCTCGGCATGAGCCGAATGCCGCGCGCGCAGGACTGCTTCAGACGCTGCAAGAATAATGCACGGTCTGCATCGTCAGGAAACAATACATGAGTTTGACGCGGGGCAGTTGATCCGTCCCCGTGCTGTTGCGCCGAACCATCACCAAAGATGTGCGGCGCCGCGCTGTTTGCGGCCCGGCCATTCAGGCAGGCACCGCCTCAGCAAAGCTCGCGATACAGCGCCAGGTAACGGTCTGCGGAAGCGCCCCAGCCGAAGTCCTGGCGCATCGCGCGCCGCTGCGCCGCTTTCCATTCGGTGCGCCGGCCATAGAGCGCGAACGCCCGGCGAATCGCGGCGGTGAGCCCGCGCGGCTGGAAGTGCTCGAAGACAAAACCGGTGGCGAGATCTTCGGCGAGATTTTCGAGCGATGCGTCCACCACGGTGTCCGCGAGACCGCCAACGCAATGCACGAGCGGCAGCGAACCGTAGGCGAGCGCGTAAAGCTGTGTCAGCCCGCAGGGCTCGAAACGCGATGGCACGGCGACCACGTCGCTGCCCGCGATGATCGTATGCGCGAGCTTTTCGTCGAAGCCAAGCTCCACCGCGACCGAATCGGGATGCGTCTGCGCGACACGTTTCAGGCCGTTCTCGAGCGCCGGGTCGCCGGTGCCGAATACGACCAGCTGGCCGCCGCGTTTGACAATTTCCGGCACGGTTTCGAGCAGCAGGTCGAGGCCTTTTTGCTCTGTGAGGCGGCTCACTACGCCGAACAGCAGCGCGTCGGATTTCTGCGCGAGACCGAAGCGTTTTTGCAACGCCTCCTTGCAAGCCAGTTTCCCGGCGAGCCGCGTGGAGGTGTAGCGATTCTCGAGGAGCGCGTCGCTCGCCGGGTTCCACACCGTATAGTCGACGCCGTTCAGAATGCCGGACAGGTCGTGCGAGCGGTTGCGTAAAAGAGCGTCGAGCCCGCCGCCTTGAGCCAGCGTCTGAATTTCGCGGGCGTACGTGGGGCTTACGGTCGTGATGCGGTCGCTGTAGTAAAGCCCCGCCTTCAGAAACGACAGCTGCCCATAGAATTCGACGCCATACATGCTGAAAAAATCGTCGGGCAGGCCGAGCTGGCCGAACTGATGCGCGGGGAAAACGCCTTGATACGCGAGGTTGTGCACCGTAAAGACGCTGCGCGCGAGCGCCCGGCCATGCTGCCTTTCGGCGGCTTTCAGATAGGCGGCGGCGAGTCCCGCATGCCAGTCGTGCGCGTGGACGATCTGCGGCGACCAGGCCGGATCGAGCTGTTGCGCGAGTTGCGCGGCGACCCAGCCGAGCAGTGCGAAACGCTGCGCGTTGTCGCCGTATGGCACGTGCTCGTCGTTCAGATAGGGATTGCCGGGCCGGTCATACAGCGAGGCCGCACGGATCGTGTAGACGATCAGTCCGTTCGACGGCAGCGTTCCCTGTTCGAGGGTGACGCCCGGCGCACCGAAACGGGTGCCTAGCTGGGCGACCGGCCGCACGTCGTGCAAGCCGGCAACCACCGACGGGAAGCCGGGCAGCAGCACGCGGACATCGGCGCCGCGCTCGACCAGCGCGGACGGCAACGCGCCCGCGACGTCGGCGAGACCGCCTGTTTTCAGGAGGGGATACAGCTCGCTTGCGACGTGCAGGGCGCGAATCGTCATAGGCTAAATTGGATTCCTTGATTGATGGTCGGGGAATGCTCGCAATACTGGCCGCGCGCCGCGCCGGGTGAAGCTACGGCAAGCGGCACGCAGCCGGTCGGACTCAGGTCGCTTCCTGCCGCAGCGATTCGGGCGTGACGAGCACGACGCCGTCGTCGGTGCGATAAAAACGCTCGGCGTCGGCCACCGGATCTTCGCCGATCACCGTGCCGTCCGGGATCGCGCAGCCGCGGTCCACCACCACTTTCTGCAAGCGGCAACTCGCGCCGACCGTGACCTGCGGCAACAAGACTGCCTCATTGATGTTACAGAACGAACTCACTTTCACATTCGACGACAACACCGAGCGCGAAATCTGCGAACCCGAGATCACACAGCCGCCGCATGCGAGAAGATTGTTGCCGGAACCTTGCAGACCCTTCAGATCCCGCACGAACTTGGCGGGCGGCAGCTGTTCCTGATACGTCCAGATCGGCCAGCTGCGGTCATAGAGGTCGAGCGTCGGAATCGTGGACGCGAGATCGAGGTTGGCGGCCCAATAGGCGTCGATGGTGCCGACGTCGCGCCAGTACGGCTCCACGTTCGGGTCCGACGATACGCACGACATGCCGAACGGATGCGCGATCGCCGTGCCTTGCGTGACGACGCGCGGCAGGATGTCCTTGCCGAAGTCGTGATCCGTATCGACGGTCGAGATGTTTTCCTCCAGCAGCGAGTACAGGTAGTCCGCGTTGAACACGTAAATGCCCATGCTCGCCAATGCGGTGTCCGGGCGGCCAGGTATTGCGGGCGGGTCGGCGGGTTTTTCCACGAAGCCGACCACGCGACGGTTTTCGTCGACGGCCATGACGCCGAAGGCCACCGCGTCCATGCGCGGCACCTCGATGCAGCCGACCGTGCAATCCGCGCCGCTATCGGCGTGATCCGCGATCATGCGCGTGTAGTCCATCTTGTAGATGTGGTCGCCCGCCAGCACGACCACGTACTTGGGGCGGATGGAGCGGATGATGTCGAGGTTCTGGAACACGGCGTCGGCGGTGCCGCGATACCAGTGCGCGCCTTCCACGCGCTGCTGCGCGGGCCACAGGTCGATGAATTCGCCGAACTCGCCGCGCAGAAAGCTCCAGCCGCGCTGCAGGTGGCGCAATAGCGAGTGGGCTTTGTACTGTGTGACGACGGCGATACGCCGGATGCCTGAGTTCAGACAGTTCGACAGTGCGAAGTCGATGATCCTGTACTTACCGCCGAAGTGCACGGCGGGCTTGACGCGTTTGTTGGTGAGCGGTCCGAGCCGCGTGCCTCGTCCGCCGGCGAGGACGATGGCGAGGGTAGTGCGTTGAAGGTCGTTCAGCCGTGCCGGAGTATCCATGTCCGTCTCCTTTGTCGACCGGACTTGGCGCTTTAGCGCTTAGTCCGGTCCCATGCAGTTTTATCGCGGTCGACCGGACTTGGCGCTTTAGCGCTTAGTCCGGTCCCATGCAGTTTTATCGCGGTCGACCGGACTTGGCGCTTTAGCGCTTAGTCCGGTCCAAGCGCTTTCCCCACGATGGACCAAACTTCGCGCTTCCGCGTACTCCGGTCACATGCCCGTCCTCTTTACGGCGCGATGCAATCCGTTACTTGCTACTTGTTACCGTTCCCCGCTGATGCCGGTTGCCCGGCTCTGCATATCCAGTCCCACTGCCGGGTCGCTGCACTGGCGAGCCCGTCCCGTAGTTCTAGCACCGATTCGCCTCGCGCGGGCGACGTTTGTCGTGCGCGAGGCGCCGCGCGCCCAACTGCGAACGATCGACCGTTGGGCGCCCGCGCTCCGTACGCCACGCCACATAGCCTGCGAGGTTCGCCGCGCAATATGCGTGCCACTTGGCGGCGCGCTGTGGCGCGGCTGGCGCTGCGTGCGCCGCTGCGCCGCTGCGCGGCTGACGGAGCCGTCGTAGAATCTTCGGCGGCCGGCGAGCAAGCCTGTGGGTGCTTGCGGCGGCCCGTGAACGTAAAACCAACCATGCAAAAATGTCGATGACCTTTCACCGCCTTTCCCTGCTTGCCGCATTGAGCGCCGCCACGTTCTGCGTTGCACCGGTCGCGGTACGCGCTGCTTCCGACGCATCCCCGAACAACGCGTCGACGGCCCCGTCCGTTATGTCGCAACTCGCACCGGCCAGCGTTGCGAGCGAGTCCGCTCAGCCGGTCGGCAACGACGGCCCGGCCTATGGGCCCGAGTTGGAAGGCTTCGACTATCCTGCGCCGGTCCAGCAATACGCGTTCACTTCGCAAGGCGTTGCATTGCACATGGCGTATATGGACGTTAAACCGGCGCACGCGAACGGCCGCACAGCAGTACTTCTGCACGGCAAGAACTTTTGCGCGGCGACGTGGGCCACGACGATTCATCGTCTGAGCGACGCCGGCTATCGCGTGATCGCGCCGGACCAGATCGGCTTTTGCAAGTCGAGCAAGCCCGAGCATTACCAGTACAGTTTTCAGCAACTGGCGCGCAACACGCACGCGCTGCTCGAATCGCTGGGCGTGAAGGACGCGACCATCATTGGTCATTCGACCGGCGGCATGCTTGCCGTGCGTTACGCGCTCATGTATCCGCAGGAGACGCAGCAACTGGTGCTTGCCAATCCGATCGGTCTCGAAGACTGGAAGGCGAAGGGTGTGCCGTCGCTGTCGGTGGACCAGTGGTACCAGCGCGAGTTGAAGACCACCGCCGACGGCATTCGCCGGTACGAACAGTCGACCTATTACGCAGGCCAGTGGCGCGCGGACTACGAGCCGTGGGTGCAGATGCTGGCGGGCATGTACCGAGGACAGGGTAAGCAGATCGTCGCGTGGAATTCGGCGTTGTTGTACGACATGATCTACACGCAGCCTGTTGTTTATGAATTCGGCCAGTTGCAGATGCCGACGCTGCTGCTGATCGGCCAGAAGGACACGACGGCCATTGGGAAGGACGCGGCGTCACCCGAGGTGCGTGCGAAGATCGGCCACTATCCCGAGTTGGGTAAAGCCGCGGCCAAAGCGATCCCTCATGCGACGCTGGTTGAATTCGCCGACCTGGGCCATGCACCGCAGATGCAGGACCCGCAGGCTTTTCATAAGGCGCTGCTCGACGGAATGGCGGCGCTAAAGGTGAACCGTTGAGCCGGTAAAGGTTGAAGCAGACCCGACGGGTCACAAGAAAAGTGCAATAAAGAAAAAGGGCGGTCGCGTATGCGCCGCCCTTTGTTCATCCAGTTGCGGTTTACTTTCCGCCGGCGAGTTCCTCATGAATTTCCGCGCCGATCTCGAACGACCGCAGTCGCGCCTTGTGATCGTAGATTTGCGCGGTGAGCATCAGTTCGTCGGCACCGGTTTGATCGATGATCGACTTCAGCCCCTCGCGCACCGCATCGCGATCGCCGATCGCCGTGCATGCGAGCGAATGCGCGACCGAGTTCAATTCCATCTCCGAAGCCGCTAGCCGCTCCACCGGCGGCTGCAATTGCCCCGGCGTGCCGCGCCGCAAGTTGATGAACTGCTGCTGAAGCGACGTGAAAAGACGCTGCGCTTCGTCATTGGTATCCGCTGCGAAGAGGTTCACGCCGACCATCGCGTAGGGCTTGTCGAGCGTCTCCGATGGCCGGAACTGCGAGCGATAAACCTGCAGCGCTGTCAGCAGGTAATCCGGTGCAAAGTGCGACGCGAACGCAAAAGGCAAGCCGAGCGCTGCGGCGAGTTGCGCGCTGAAGAGCGACGACCCCAGCAGCCACAGCGGCACATGCAACCCCGCGCCGGGCACCGCGCGAATCCGTTGGCCTGAGACCGGGTCCGCGAAATAGCGCTGCAATTCGGCGACGTCGTCGGGGAAAGAGTCCGCGCTGTTCTGCAAATCGCGGCGCAGCGCGCGTGCCGTGGATTGGTCCGTGCCCGGCGCGCGGCCAAGGCCGAGATCGATCCGGCCGGGATACAACGACTCGAGCGTGCCGAACTGTTCCGCGATCACGAGCGGCGCGTGATTCGGCAGCATGACGCCGCCGGAGCCGACGCGAATCGTCTTCGTGCCGCCAGCCACATAACCGATCACGACCGAGGTCGCCGCACTCGCAATGCCGGTCATGTTGTGATGCTCCGCGAGCCAGAAGCGGCGGTAGTTCCACCGTTCCGCATGCTGCGCGAGATCAAGGGTGTTCTTGAAGGCATCTGCGGGCGTTGCGCCCGCGATGACCGGCGAGAGGTCGAGGACCGAAAAAGGGATCATTGTCTGTTCGCTTGCTGTTTCTGGCGCTTTCACGCGATGGGACATTCTCCCAAAGCTTTCGGCTTTCTGCTGATGGCGGCGCGATGCCCACGTTCGCGAAAGGGTTTGTCTGTGCAAAGCGGACCGAGGCGACGGCGCCGCCGTTACATGCAAAGTCGATATAGATATGGACGATCGATATTTAACAAGCGCATGACGCGCTGCTACCTTGAACGCCTCCAGAGAGCACGGCATTTTGCGTGCGATGCCGCTGCCCCGCCGGGCAGCAACCATTCACGGAGGCACTCGCGTGTCCATCGAATTCATCGGCATGATCCAGACCCGGAAAGTATCGGAAACGCATGCGCCGCAAGGGCCCGCTGTCGACGTCGGCTATGTCGCGCAGTTCGCCCGCGCGCATGAGGCGGCGGGCTTCGACCGCATTCTCGTGCCGCACCATTCCACGAGCCCCGATGCGCTGCTTACCGTCGCGCATGCCGCGAGTGTGACGAGCAGGGTGCATTTCATGCTCGCCCATCGCCCGGGCTTTGTCGCGCCGACTCTCGCCGCGCGCCAACTGGCGACGCTCGACCAGTATTCGGGCGGCCGGCTCGCCGTGCACATCATTTCGGGCGGCGACGACGCGGAACAGCGTCGCGACGGCGACTTCCTCTCGCACGACGAACGCTATGCGCGCACCGACGAGTATCTGAACATCGTGCGTCGCATCTGGACCGACGCGAAGCCATTCGATCACCACGGGCAGTACTATCGTTTCGAACAGGGCTTTTCCGAAGTGAAGCCGGTGCAGCAGCCGCACATTCCGGTGTATTTCGGCGGCGCGTCGGCGCCTGCGCTCGAAATTGCCGGACGTCATGCGGATGTCTACGCACTGTGGGGCGAATCGAAGGCGCAAGTGCGCGAGCAGGTCACGCGCGTGCGCGCCGAAGCCGCGAAGCACGGTCGCACAGTGCGCTTCTCGGTGTCGTTCCGGCCGATTCTCGCCGCGACAGAAGCTGCCGCGTGGGAGCGCGCCGATCACATCCTCGCTGAAACGAGACGGCTGCGCGCGGCGCAAGGACTCGGGGTAGGCGGGCCCGCGCAAAGCGAAGGCGCGCGGCGTTTGCTGGCGGCATCCGGCGATTCGGATCGTGCCGACGAACGCTTGTGGACCGGCATCGCGAAGGAAATTGGCGGACGGTCGAATTCGACCGCGCTGGTCGGCACGCCGCAACAGGTCGCCGACACGCTCGCCGAGTACTACGCGCTGGGCGTCTCCACCTTTCTCGTGCGTGGCTTCGATCCGCTCGAAGACGCGATCGACTATGGGCGCGAGCTGATTCCCGCGACGCGCGAACGCATTGCGCGCTTGCGTAGCGCCGAGGGAGCCCAGGGCGCCGCGACGACCGAGACCTTGGCCGCATGACCGGAGTTGCGATGACCGATCTTTCTCACGCACGTCCGACCGCCGAACGCTCGGCGGTCGACGGCGAATCATCGACGTTCAGGCGCCACGCGCCGCTGCGTAAATTCTGGTTCGACGACGTGCCGCCGCGCGAAGGCGTCGCCGAAGAGCGGCGTTACCGTCAGGAGCGGCTCGCGGTCGCGTTTCGGCTCTTCGCACGCTACGGCTTCGATCAGGGGCTCGCCGGTCACATCACCGCGCGCGATCCGGAATGGCCCGATCACTTCTGGGTCAATCCGTTCGGCAAGCACTTTGGGCGCATCCGCGTATCCGATCTGTTGCTCGTCAATTCGCAAGGCGAGATCGTGGTCGGCGAGGGGCCCGTGAATCAGGCCGCTTTTGCGATTCATGCGGCGATTCACGAGGCACGTCCCGAGGTGGTCGCGGCCGCGCATACGCATTCGTTGTACGGCAAGGCGTGGTCCACGCTCGGCCGCAAGCTCGATCCGCTGACGCAGGATTCCTGCGCGTTCTACCAGGACCACGCATTGTTCGACGATTTCCGCGGCGTCGTGCTCGATACCGAAGAGGGCGCGCGCATCGCTGCGGCGCTCGGAGGCAACAAAGCGGTGATTCTGAAAAATCACGGCATCCTGACGGCGGGTCCGAGCGTCGAAGCGGCGGCCTGGTGGTACATCGCGCTCGACAACGCCTGCCACGCGCAATTGCTCGCCGAAGCGGCCGGCGCGCCGCAAGCCATTCCTCACGAGATGGCGGCGCTGACGCACGAGCAGGTCGGCCGCGCGAACGGCGCTTTGTTCGCCTTTCAGAGCCTGTTCGAAGGCCTCGTGGAAGCGGAGCCCGACGTGCTGACCTGAGCGCTTTTGCCGGAATTTCGCGGGAATCTCGCGGTTGATCGCAGCGCTGCTGCGGCGCCGCCGCGATGTCGCGGATAAATGGCACAAAGGCGGGCTAAGGTACGCAACGCCGGGCGACGGGCGGGCAACCACAGTCGAGCGGCGTGCTGAACTCGCACCGCTTTGGACCCCAATCTTCAACGCGGCGCTCGCTGCAGGTGCGCGAAGCGACCAGTGCCGCCCGCGCGCCGAACTTCCACATTATTCTGTCAAGCTATCCATGACCCAGACTCTGAGGCATGACCGGCTGCGCGCGTTCGTCGGCCGGATTGCGTCGCTCGTCGACGACGAAACGCCCGAAGCCGCGCTGCTCGAAGCGGGCGCTGTTGCGCTACGCGAACTGATTGCGCACGACGACTGGCTGCCCGATGCTTTCGCGCGGCCCGACCCCGAGCGCTACCAGCAGTTTCTATTGCATGCGGACTCGCGGCAGCGTTTTTCGATCGTCAGTTTTGTCTGGGGGCCGGGGCAATCGACGCCCGTGCACGATCATACGGTTTGGGGGTTGATCGGCGTGCTGCGTGGCGCGGAAATTGCGCAGCATTACCGTGCCGCGCCGCATGGCGATCTGGTCGAAGAGGGCGCACCGCAGCGCCTCGATACCGGTGCCGTGGCTGCGGTGTCGCCGCGCATCGGCGATATCCATCGCGTGCGCAATGCTTTTGGTGACCGTACGTCGATCAGCATTCACGTGTACGGTGGAAATATCGGAGCGGTAAGCCGCTCCGTTTATCCGTGCGGCGGTGGCCGCAAAAATTTTGTGTCCGGCTACTCGAACGACGTGTTGCCGAACATCTGGAATGTGTCAAAGGAGTCTCCGATCTCATGACATTCGAAAAAGATTTACGTACCCGATCTTATTCAGACGTGCGCCGCGCACTGCTCGAACGCGAGGAAATCGCGCTCGTCGATGTGCGCGAGGAAGATCCGCACGCGCGCAGTCATCCGTTATTCGCCGCGGACCTGCCGCTGTCGCGGCTCGAACTCGATGCACCGGTGCGCCTGCCGCGCCGCGACGTGCCCATTGTCGTGCTCGACGACGGCGAAGGGCTCGCCACTCGTGCGGCGGAGCGCCTGGCAGGCCTCGGCTACACCAGGGTCGCGCTGCTCGAAGGCGGTTTGCAAGGCTGGCGCAAGGCCGGCGGTGAGCTGTTCCAGGACGTCAACGTGCCGAGCAAAGCGTTCGGCGAACTGGTGGAAAGCGTGCGCCACACGCCGTCGCTGCCGGCGCAGCAAGTGCAGGCGCTGCTCGATCGCGAAGAAAACGTGGTCGTTCTCGACGCGCGCCGTTTCGACGAATATCAGACGATGAATATTCCCGGCAGCATCAGCGTGCCGGGTGCCGAACTGGTGCTGCGCGCGCGTGAACTCGCACCGGACCCCACGACGCGGATCATCGTCAATTGTGCGGGGCGTACGCGCAGCATCATCGGCGCGCAGTCGCTCATCAACGCGGGCGTGCCGAACCCGGTCGCAGCGCTGCGCAACGGCACCATCGGCTGGACCCTCGCCGGGCAGCCGCTTGCGCACGGCAGTTCGCGCCGGCCGCATCCGGTCGTCGACGATACGCTGCGCCTCGTCGCCGCCGACGGCGCGCGGGCGGTCGCCGATCGCGCGAAGGTAGGGCGCACGTCACGCGACGAAGCGCGCCGCTGGGCCGACGAGGCGGTACGCACCGTGTACCGCTTCGACGTGCGCACGCAAGAGGAATATGAAGCGGGCCATGTGCCGGGCTTTCGCCACGCGCCCGGCGGCCAGCTCGTGCAGGAAACCGAGATGTTCGCGCCGGTGCGCGGTGCGCGCGTGATCCTCGCGGACAGCGACGGCGTGCGTGCGAACATGACGGCGTCGTGGCTCGCGCAGATGAACATCGAGGTGTACGTGGTGGACGGTCTGACCGCCGCCGACTTCGCCGAAAAGGGTCAGGCGCCTGCCGCGCGCCTCGCGCCCCAGCCACCCGCCGCCGACGAAATCGCGCCGGCGGAACTCGCCGCGCTCCTGCAGTCGCCGGGCACGGTCGTACTCGATGTCACGAGCAGCGCGAACTATGTAAAGCGTCATATTCCAGGCGCGTGGTTCGCCATTCGCAGTGATCTGGAGAGGGCGGTGCACAAGCTGCCGGACGCCCAGCGTTATGTGCTCACATGCGGCAGCAGTCTGCTCGCGCGCTTCGCGGCGCCCGAGTTGGCGGCGTTGACCGGCAAGCCGGTGCAGGTGCTCACGGGCGGCACGGCGGCGTGGATCGAAGCGGGTCTGCCCGTGGAGAGCGGCGAGACGCGGCTGGCGTCGCCGCGCATCGATCGATATCGGCGTCCATATGAAGGCACCGATAACGCGCGAGAAGCAATGAACGCCTATCTCGAGTGGGAGTATGGGCTCGTCGCGCAACTGGCTCGCGACGGCACGCATGGATTTCATGTGATCTGACGTTGGCGTTCAAGCCCGCGCTGCGGCTGCCGTAGCGCGGGCTAAACCACCAACTGGCGACGTACCAGCGGCCACAGTGAGAACCTGGACGCGCCGCGCGCCCCAAGACGCGCGTTGCGTGCGCGCACTCCTTGAAGTGCCGTTCGATCGCCGCGCCGAACCTCTCGACCGATTGCTGCGATTCATCAAGCAGACGCGGGTGTCTTCATGACGATCCGCGAGGTGCTTCGTGCGTCTGACAACGCGCGCGTGGCCATTCTTTCAAACCTCGCACGCAATAAAAATTCGCATATTTGCATAGCAGAATAAGGCGTTTGTCTTAAATGAGCCGCTCGCTTATCGTCGCTGGAATCTCATTTGCAGGCCTTCCACATGACGCTACCCGGTTCTCTTTTTGCGACGTTCTCTGCGCTGCAACGCGCGCTTGTCAAAGCGCTCACAGCCGCTGTGCTGGCGATTCTCGCTTTGCTATTCGCAAGCGCATCGAATGCCGCCGATCTGCCCGTGCTTAAGGTCGGCGATCAATCGCTGCAAACGCGCGGCATTCTTGAGGCCTCGGGCCAGTTGAAAGACCTGCCGTACAAGATCGAATGGTTCAACTTTCCGGCAGCGCAACCGCTTGGCGAAGCGTTGAATGCGGGTGCCGTGGATGTCGGCGGACTCGGAGACGCGCCGCTCGTGTTTGCGCTCGCTGCCGGCGCGCGCGTGCGGGCCGTCGCCGCGACGCGGTCCAATCCACTCGATCTCGCGATCGTGGTCGGTCCGCAATCGCCGCTCACCGAGGTCGCAAACCTCAAGGGAAAGCGCCTTGCCACGACGCGCGGCTCCATCGGTCATTACCTCGCGCTCGCGGCACTGAAGAAGGCGAATCTGTCCGCGAGCGACGTCACGTTTGTGTTCCTCGCGCCGGCCGACGCCAAGGCCGCGCTTGCTTCGGGCAGCGTCGATGCGTGGTCGGTCTGGGACCCGTACACGGCGCTTGGCGAGTCGCGCGATCACGACCGCATCATCGCGAACGGCGTGGGTCTGTCGGAAGGGCTCAGCTATCAGGTCGCCACCGAGGCCGCGATTGCGGCCAAGCGGGCACAGTTAGCCGACTTTCTGCGGCGCGTGGCGACGGGGCAGCGTTGGGCGCTCACGCATCCCGATGAAGTCGCGGCGATGCAGTCGCGCGTCACCGGCTTGCCGACCGACGTGTTGAAGACGGTCTATCAGCGCGGTCAGGTGCATCCGGTCGCCATCGACGATAGCGTCGTGGCCGCGCAGCAGCGCACCGCCGACACCTACGAAGCAGCCAGCGTGATTCGCGCGCATCTGGATGTGCGTGCGAGTTTCGATCGCAGTTTTCCTCTACCCTGAGCACTCGCCTGCAACGAAATCCTCTGCAAATTCGGTGTAAACGCGCTCTCGTCTAAACCGTCCGATCCCGTTAGATTAACGTCACCTGAAGGCTTATCGAGGGACCAGGACGGCCATACAAGCAGCGGTTCGTCACTTCCGGCGATGGCGCAAGGTGAGCGGCCAAGGTCGTTCATCGCCGCGCTGGAACCGGACCGCTGCGCGTCGTCCACGCGCTCATCCCGGTCTTTCGCATCTTCCGTAGTCTCTTTTTTCTACGCGTCACCTCCGGTATCGGTCGCGAGCACCTCATTGCCGCCACGAGACACGCCGACGCTTTCCCACGGCGTCGCCTGTTTTCTTTCTGTTGCGTCTGTTGCTGTTTGCAATAAACCTCGCTTAGACAGCCTGATCCTCCAGAAAACGCCTGACGTCCCACGTTTTTCGCATGCGAGCACCGGCATCGCCCGGTCTCGGCGCGCCGGCGCGCGCTCGCGGTTTTTGCCGCACGCGGTTATCCTGTAGCGCGTTCCAAAGGATTCCCTTTGGTGAATCACTACACGAGCGGTGCGCACAGTCGCGCTCGCATCGATACAGGAATTTCGCTGTGAGCCTGAAATTGCCTATTGCCGCCATGCTGGCCGCGTGCATCGCGCTCACTGCGTGCGACGACCAACAGAGCGAGCGCGCCGTGCAAAAAATCAAGGAACTGTTCAACGCGGTGAAGCCCGACGCGCTGCTGCTGAAGAACATGACGCCGGGCGTCACGACCGAAGCGCAGATCCGCGAGCAGATGGGTAAGCCCGAAACCGAGCGCACCTATACGGACGGCTCGAAACGCTTCGAGTATCCACGTGGTCCGCAAGGTTTGAATACGTACATGGTGGACATCGACCGTGACGGTAAGCTTCAAGCAATCACGCAGGTACTGACCGCTGCGAACTTCGGCAAGATCCGCATCGGCATGAGCGAGGACGAAGTGCGACGCCTGCTCGGCAAACCGGGCGAAATTGCGGTGTTCCCGCTCAAGCCGGAGACGGTGTGGAGCTGGAAGTGGCGCGAGGGCGGTGTGACGGAAGAAGGCATTTTCAACGTGCACTTCGACCAGAACAGGAAGGTGTACACGACATCGCGCTCGGACGTGATGCGCGGGCGCTAGAAGCAACGACAAGACAGACGAATGGAAGGCGGGGAATCATGATACGTCGACGTCGATACAGCCGTATCGGGCTGGTGTTGGGGGGCGGCGCGGCTCGTGGCTGGGCGCATATCGGTGCGATTCGCGCGTTGCACGATGCGGGCATCAAGCCCGACGTGGTGTGCGGCACGTCGATCGGCGCGCTGGTCGGCGCCGTTTATGCGAACGGCGACCTTGACTGGCTAGAGGAGTGGGTGTCGCGCCTCACGTGGCAGACGGTCGTGCGACTGCTCGACTTGCGCCTTTCGGGCGGGCTGCTCGGCGGGCGCAAGGTCATCCAGCTTTTCGCCGACAAGTTCGACGGCCGCTCGATCGCGCAACTGAACATGCCGTTCGCGGCGGTCGCCACCGAACTCGATTCGGGCCGCGAGAGCTGGCTGCAGGACGGCAGTGTGGTCGACGCGGTGCGCGCGTCGATTGCGATTCCCGGCATCTTCACGCCCGTTTGGCACAACGGCGTATGGCTCGTGGACGGCGGGCTCAGCAATCCGGTGCCGGTGTCGGTCGCGCGCGGCATGCGGGCGGACTGTGTGATCGCCGTCGATCTGAACAACGACATTCTCAACGGCCGCGATTTCGGCGGCGCGGTGGTGGACACCCCGGCTATCGATCCCACCGCATCGCCGCCCGTGTCGCTGCGCCGTAACGGCAAGCCCTGGCCGCGCTGGCTCGCGCCCGCCGAAGAGCGCGTCACCGACGACGTTCGCGTGCCGCCCGCCCCGAGCGCACGTGTGCCTTCCATGCTGAGTTCGATCGCGCAAAGCATCGACATCATGCAGGTTCGGATTACCCGAAGCCGTCTCGCCGGCGAGCCTGCGGACATTCTGATCCAGCCGCGTCTCGGCGGCATGGGCATTTTCGACTTTCACCGCGCGGCGCCGGCCATCGAGGAAGGGCGCGCGGCAGTCGAATATATGCTGCCGGCGATTCGCGCGCGGCTCGGAATCGAATAGAGCCGCCTCGCGGTACGCCTTCGCGCTACGTAAAGTGCGACCCTGCGCCCCGCGCGAAGCCCGCGCCCGTCTATCGAAAAAGCGACCTCAAACTTGCGAAATCGCAGCGGCCACGGTTGCCCGCGTGGCGGCCTGTATCGCCCGACGCGCCCCCGTACCAAGCGCCGTCAGCCATACCGCGCTGTCGTTGCCCGTTTGTTGCGTCGCAGCAAATGTCGCCCCGGCCTTTGAGAATTTAATTTTCGCTTGCGAGACTCCGCGCCATGCAGGATGAGTCGGGACGTTAGCCGGCGACATCCCTAGGGATTCAACGAACCTGGATGGAGACACGCGTGGTGCTATACGGCTTTGGTCCGGTATTACTGGCCGGCACGATCCAGACAGTCGAACTGTCGGTCCTTTCACTCGCGGCCGCTGTGGTGCTCGGCCTCGCGGGCGCGGCGGCGAAACTCTCGTTCAACCGGCCGTTGCGCGCGCTCGCCACCGGCTACACGACATTGATCCGCTCGGTGCCGGACCTCGTGCTGATGTTGCTGCTCTTCTATAGCATCCAGATCGCGGTCAACAATCTGACCGACGCGCTCAATCTGCCGCAGTTCGACATCGACCCGTTCGTCGCGGGCGTGCTGACGCTCGGTTTCATTTACGGCGCGTACTTCACCGAGACCTTTCGCGGCGCCTTTCTCGCGGTGCCGCGCGGGCAGCTGGAAGCGGGCAGCGCTTATGGCATGAGCGGCGTCCGCGTGTTCGCACGCATCCTGTTTCCGCAGATGATGCGTTTCGCGCTGCCGGGCATCGGCAACAACTGGCAGGTGCTCGTGAAAGCGACGGCGCTGGTGTCGATCATCGGTCTCGCCGATGTCGTGAAGGCTGCGCAGGACGCGGGCAAAAGCACGTTCAACATGTTCTTCTTCATTCTGATCGCCGCGCTGATCTATCTGGCGCTGACGACTGTCTCGAACCTCGCGCTGATCTGGCTGGAACGCCGCTATTCGATCGGCGTGCGGCACGCGGAGCTTTAAGACCATGATCGACATTCTCAATCAGTTCTGGCGTGCGTTTCTCTACTGGGACGGTCAGCGCATATCCGGCCTTGCGGTCACGTTGTGGCTGCTGGTGGCATCCGTCGGTATCGGCTTCTGTCTCGCGATTCCGCTGGCGGTGGCCCGCGTGTCCAAGAAGCGCTGGCTTTCCACACCAGTGCGTCTTTACACTTACGTGTTTCGGGGCACGCCGCTGTACGTGCAATTGCTGCTGATCTATACCGGCATGTACAGCCTCGAATTCGTGCGCTCGCATCAACTGCTCGATGCGTTCTTTCGCAGCGGTTTTCACTGCGCGATTCTGGCGTTCGCGTTGAATACCTGCGCATACACCACGGAGATTTTTGCCGGCGCGATCCGCTCGACATCGCACGGTGAAGTGGAAGCGGCCCGCGCCTACGGTATGAGCTGGTTCACGATGTATCGCCGCATTGTGATACCGTCCGCGCTGCGCCGCGCTTTACCGTTGTACAGTAACGAAGTGATCCTGATGCTGCATGCCACGACGGTCGCGTTCACGGCCACCGTGCCGGACATCCTGAAGGTCGCGCGCGACGCGAACTCGGCCACTTATCAATCGTTCGACGCGTTCGGTCTGGCCGCGCTGATTTATCTCGTGGTGTCGTTCGCCCTCGTTGCGTTGTTCCGCCGCGCCGAGCGTCACTGGCTCGGTTACCTGGCGGTGCGCACGCATTGAGCGCGCCTTGTTTGCAGCAGCGGTGCGATCAAAGCGCGCCGTCGACGTTCGATCCGTATCTTCACAGGGAGAGCATCTTGCTCCACACCACGCAAACCGAAGCTTGCAAGCTCGCCGTGCAGGACATCCATAAGCGCTATGGCGACAACGAAGTGCTCAAGGGCGTATCGCTCAATGCGAACAAGGGCGACGTGATCAGCATCATCGGCGCGAGCGGCTCGGGCAAGAGCACCTTCCTGCGCTGCATTAATTTTCTCGAGCGGCCGAACGCCGGGCAGATCGTCGTCGACGGCGAAACGGTCAAGACGAAGGCCGACCGCGCCGGCAATCTGGAAGTGGCCGATCACAAGCAATTGCAGCGCATCCGCACGAAGCTCGCGATGGTGTTTCAGCACTTCAACCTGTGGGCGCACATGAACGTGATCGAGAACATCGTCGAGGCGCCTATTCATGTGCTCGGTTTGCCGCGTCGCGAAGCCGAGGAGCGCGCGCGCGAATATCTCGAGAAAGTGGGCCTCGCGCCGCGTCTGGAAAAACAATATCCTTCGCATCTGTCAGGCGGTCAGCAGCAGCGCGTGGCGATCGCGCGTGCACTTGCAATGAACCCTGACGTCATGCTGTTCGACGAGCCGACTTCCGCGCTCGACCCCGAACTGGTCGGCGAGGTGTTGAAAGTCATGCAGAAGCTCGCCGAAGAAGGGCGCACGATGATCGTCGTCACGCACGAAATGGGTTTTGCGCGCAACGTGTCGAACCATGTGATGTTCCTTCACCAGGGCCGTACGGAAGAAGAAGGTCTGCCCGCCGAGGTGCTGAGTTCGCCGCGCAGCGAGCGGCTCAAGCAGTTCCTCTCCGGCAGCCTCAAGTAACGCTCGCCGTCTTCTACCTGATCGATGGCTCGCACGTCCAGCCCCGCACGCACCATGCAGGTTGCAATCGTGGCATTGCCGCCTGTGTCGATGTCGGGCGTCGGGCCGATTGTCGACGCGCTCAATCTCGCCAATGAAATCGACGGCCGCGCGCTGTACCGCGTGCAGGTGTGCTCGTGGGACGGCCGCGCTGTGCCGCTTGCGGGCGGCGCGCAATGGCCGGCCGACGTGGCCTTCGGCGACGCGGTGGTCTGCGACTGGCTGATCGTGGTCAGCGAACGGTTTCAGCAATTCGCCGACTACCGGCTGTTTCTCGCAAGTTTGTCGCGCGTCGGGCAACGCACGCCGCTTGTCACCGGCATTCATCACGGCGTGTGGTGGCTCGCAATGGCGGGCCAGTTGTCGGGCTATCGCGTCAGCGTGAACTGGGAAACGTATCAGCAGTTCTCCGAGCAGTTCGAGCGCTCCATCATCACCCAGCAGATTTTCGAAATCGACCGCGATCGCGCCACTTGCGCGGGCGGTCAGGCGACCGTCGACTTCATGCTCGCGATGATCGGCCGCGAGCACGGCCCGGAGCTCGCGGATCGCATCGCGGATACGCTTGGCGTCGGCGTGTTGCGCGCGGGCGAAGAGCGTCAGCGCATACCGTTCGTGACGGCGCCCGGCGAGCGTCATCCGCGCCTGAACGATGCGTTGTTGCTGATGGAAGCGAACATTGAAGATCCGCTCACCACCGACGAAATCGCGGGGCTCGTCGGCGTTTCGCGACGCCAGCTTGAGCGCCTGTTTCGCCAGTATCTCGGCTCGATGCCGTCCAAATACTATCTCGGCTTGCGCCTTTCGAAGGCGCGCACGCAATTGCAGCGCACCAGCAAGTCTGTCGTGCAGATCAGTCTCGCTTGCGGGTTTTCGTCGGCGGCGCACTTTTCGAATGCATATCGCGAACGCTTCGGCGTGACGCCGCGCGAGGACCGCCGCAACTGGATCGACAAACAGACCGGCGCAAGCGGCGCCGCAGCCAGCGAGCCGCGCGCGGGTGCGCTGATCGAGCCGCCGGATAGGGGCGACTGAAGGGCAACTGAAGTGCGGCAAGCAGGCGGCAAGCAGGCTACCAGTGTCGGCGTCGGTTGGCGATGCAACGGGTCAGCATGCGTGAGGCCCCGCATGCCGCGCGGAAGCTCATAGAAAGCGTCGCGTATGCGCAAGACGTAACGCGTGCGGTTTCCTACACTATCTGTACTACCTCTCACCTGTAACGAGGATTTGCCATGAACGACCTGACTGTGACACGCAAGACCTTCGACGAAGTCATGGTGCCGGTATTCGCACCCGCCGCCTTCGTGCCGGATCGCGGTCTCGGCTCACGCGTCTGGGATACGCAAGGCCGCGACTATATCGACTTCGCCGGCGGTATCGCCGTCACCGCGCTCGGTCATGCGCATCCCGAACTGCTGAAAGTCCTGCACGAGCAGGGTAGCAAGCTCTGGCACATCGGTAACGGCTACACCAACGAGCCGGTGCTGCGTCTCGCCAGGCGTCTCGAAGAACTGACGTTCGCCGACCGCGCATTCTTCGCGAACTCGGGCGCGGAAGCGAACGAAGCCGCGTTGAAACTCGCGCGCCGCGTCGCATTCGAGCGTCATGGCGCCGACAAGTACGAAATCATCTCGTTCACGCAGTCGTTCCATGGCCGAACGTTCTTCACCGTCAGCGTGGGCGGTCAGCCGAAGTATTCGGAAGGCTTCGGGCCGGTGCCGCAAGGCATCGTTCACCTGCCGTACAACGACATTCAGGCTGCGCAAAAGGCGATCGGCGCGAAGACCTGCGCGGTTATCGTCGAACCGATTCAAGGCGAAGGCGGTGTAATCCCCGCCGATCCGGCGTTCCTCAAAGCGCTGCGCGAAGCCTGCGACCAGCACGGCGCGCTGCTGATTTTTGATGAGGTACAAACAGGTGTGGGTCGCAGCGGCTACTTCTACGCGTATCAGGACACGGGCGTTACGCCCGACATCCTCACCACCGCGAAGGCGCTCGGCAACGGCTTTCCGATCGGCGCGATGCTGACCACGAACGAACTCGCCGCGCACTTCAAGGTCGGCGTGCATGGCACGACTTACGGCGGCAATCCGCTGGGTTCCGCCATCGCGGAAAAAGTGGTGGAACTGGTCAGCGATCCGAAGCTGCTCGAAGGCGTGCGCACCCGCAGTGAAGTGCTGAAGGGCCATCTCGCCAAGCTCAACGAGCGCTTCGGCCTTTTCGACGAGGTGCGCGGCAAGGGCCTGTTGATCGGCGCGCAACTGACCGACGCGTACAAGGGTCGCGCGAAAGACTTCGTCACGGCGGCCGGCCAGCATGGCGTCATCATGCTGATGGCAGGACCGGACGTGCTGCGCTTCGTGCCGTCGCTGATCATGCCGCTCGACGACATGAACGAAGGCTTCGAGCGTCTCGCCAAAGCTATTGCGGACGTGGTCGGCGTGAAGGCCGAAGCTGCGTCCAGGTGAACGGCGGTTCTAGCGGTTCCAACGGTTCCAGCGCTCCGCATTCGCTCACGCGTCACATTGAACAGGAACGATGATGCTCTTCGTACGCCCCGGCCGCCTCGCCGATCTCGATGCGCTCGAACATATGGCGCGCACCGCGCAACCGGTGCTGCATTCGCTACCGCACGACCGGCGCGCGCTCGAAGCACGCGTCGCGTTGTCAGAAGACTCGTTTCGCGCGGAGGTCGATTTCCCGGGGGAGGAGTTCTATCTGTTCGTGCTTGAAGATTCGGAGAGCGGCAAGCTGATGGGCACGGCGAGCATCGTTGCCGCCGCGGGGTACTCCGATCCGTTTTATGCGTTTCGCAACGACGCGCTGATCCATGCATCGCGTGAACTGCACGTGAACCGCAAGATTCACGCGCTCACCATGTCGCACGAGCTGACCGGCAAGAGCCGGCTCGCGGGCTACTACATCGACCCGTCGCTGCGCGGCGACGCCGCCGCGCATCTCATGTCGCGCGCACGAATGATGTATATCGCGGCCAATCGCAAGCGCTTCACGCCCGAGGTGTTCTCGCTGCTGCTAGGCGTCACCGACGAGAACGGCGTGTCGCCGTTCTGGGAAGCGGTAGGGCGCAAGTTTTTCGGCCGCAATTTTGCCGACATCGAAATCGAGTCCGGCGGGCGTAGTCGGACGTTCATCGCCGAAGTCATGCCGACGTACCCGATCTATGTGCCGTTGCTGCCGGAAGCGGCGCAGCGTGTGCTGGGCGAGCCGGATTCGAAGGCTCTGCTCGCGTATGAAATACATCTTGAAGAAGGGTTCGAAACGGATCGCTTCATCGACATCTTCGACGCGGGGCCGGTGCTCACCGCGCAAGTGGACCGAAGTGCCTGCGTGACGCTCAATGAAACGCGGGTGGCGCACGAGGCGGCGGCCGGGGCGAACGGCTCGACATATCTGATCGCCCACAACGGCGCGGACGGTCAATTCCGCTGCGTGCTCGGCGAGTTGCCTACGGCGAGGAACGAAGGCGCGCCGCTTGCCCAGCCGGCGCGTGCGGCGCTCGGCGTGCAGGACGGCGATACGGTGCGCTGCGTGCCGTTGCATCGACCGGAAACGAATGAACAATCGGGAGACGCGCAATGATCGTCGTTCGCGTGGTGCAACGAGGCGATGTCGACGCGTTGATGCGGCTCGCGCAGGAAACCGGTCCGGGGCTCACCACCTTCAAGCCGGATCGCGACGCGCTTGCGGCGCGAGTCGAACGCGCGCGCCGCACGATGGAAGACAAGGCCGAGCCGCATGAAGCGGGCTACTTCTTCGTGATGGAAGACACCGCAACCGGCGACGTGGCCGGCGTGTGCGGAATCGAAACGGCGGTCGGTCTGCAACAGCCGTTCTACAACTATCGCGTGAGCACCGTAGTACACGCGAGCCAGGACCTGGGCATCTGGACGCGCATGCGTGCGCTGAACATCTCGCACGACCTGACCGGTTATGCCGAAGTATGTTCGCTGTTTTTGAGCCCGCGATATCGCACGAGCGGTGTGGGCGGCTTGCTGTCGCGCTCGCGCTTCATGTTTCTCGCGCAGTTTCGTGAGCGTTTTCCGCAGCGCCTATGCGCGGAATTGCGCGGGCATTTCGATGCGGAAGGCACGTCGCCGTTCTGGCGCACGGTCGGCTCGCACTTCTATCAGATCGATTTCAATGCGGCGGACTATCTAAGCTCGCACGGACGCAAAGCGTTCCTTGCCGAACTGATGCCGCGCTATCCGGTGTATGTCGAGTTGTTGCCGCAAGAGGCGCAGGAATGCGTCGGCCTCACGCACAACGACACGATTCCGGCGCGCCGCATGCTCGAAGCGGAAGGGCTGCGCTACGAAAACCATGTCGATATTTTCGATGCCGGTCCGGTGCTCGAATGCCACATCTCCGACTTGCGCACGGTGCGCGAAAGCGTGCTGGTGCCGGTCGAGATTGCCGACGTACCGGAGGGCGCGGCGCAGGACGCACCGCGCTCGATGGTATCGAACACGTCGCTCGGCGATTTTCGCGTAGGCGTGGCGGCGGGCGTGCCGCAAGACGGCGTGTTCCGCATGAATGCGACAGAAGCTGCGGCGCTGGGCGTCAAAGCAGGCGACCCGGTTCGGGTGCTGGCGCTGAAACACAAACAAGGATGATCATGAGCGAGCTTTTCATCGACGGCGAATGGGCCGCCGGCACAGGACCCGCATTCGCGTCGCGCAATCCGGGCACGGGCGCGACGGTGTGGGAAGGCAATAGCGCCTCGGCAGACGACGTGGACCGCGCGGTGCGCAGCGCGCGCCGCGCGTTCGCAGCATGGTCTGCATCGAGCCTCGACGAGCGGTGCGCGGTAGTGCGCCGCTTCGCCGCGCTCGTCACCGAACGCAAAGAGGCGCTCGCCGAAGCGATTGGCCGCGAAACCGGCAAGCCCCTGTGGGAAGCACGCACCGAAGCGGCTTCGATGGCCGCGAAAGTCGAAATTTCGATTCAGTCATACAACGAGCGCACGGGCGAAAAGCGTTCGGCAATGGCGGACGGCACCGCGGTTTTGCGGCATCGTCCGCACGGCGTGGTGGCGGTGTTCGGGCCGTATAACTTCCCCGGCCACTTGCCGAACGGGCATATCGTGCCGGCGCTGATCGCGGGCAACGCCGTTGTCTTCAAACCGTCGGAACTCGCGCCGGGCGTGGCGGCGCTCACCGTGCAGACGTGGCGCGACGCGGGCCTGCCCGCCGGCGTGCTCAATCTCGTGCAGGGTGAGAAGGACACGGGCATTGCGCTCGCGAACCACCGGCAGATCGATGGTCTGTTCTTCACAGGTAGTTCGGATACCGGAACATTGTTGCACAAGCAGTTCGGCGGACGTCCGGAGATCGTGCTGGCGCTGGAAATGGGCGGCAACAATCCGCTCGTGATCGGGCCGGTGGCGGACCTCGATGCCGCCGTGCATCACACCATCCAGTCGGCGTTTTTGTCAGCGGGACAGCGTTGCACCTGCGCGCGCCGTATCTTTGTGCCGAACGACGCGTTCGGCGAGCGCTTCCTGGCGCGCCTCGTCGAAGTGACGTCGCGCATCAGCGTGGGCGAATACAACGCCGAACCGCAGCCTTTCATGGGCGCGGTGATTTCGGCGCGCGCGGCTTCGCGGCTCGTCGCCGCGCAGGAGCGTTTGCTTGCCGACGGCGCGCACGCGTTGTTGAAGATGGAGCAACGCGATCCGAAACTCGGTTTCGTCACGCCGGCCATTCTCGACGTGAGCGCTGTGAAGAATCTGCCCGACGAGGAGCATTTCGGACCGCTCGCGCAGATCATCCGTTACGACAGCTTTGACGAAGCGCTCGACAAAGCCAACGACACCGAGTTTGGCCTGTCCGCGGGACTGCTCGCCGACGACGAATCGCTATGGACGCACTTCCAGCGCACCATCCGCGCGGGCATCGTCAACTGGAACCGGCCGACGAATGGGGCTTCGTCGGGTGCGCCGTTCGGCGGGCCGGGCCGTTCGGGCAATCACCGGCCAAGCGCCTATTACGCGGCCGACTACTGCGCGTACCCGATGGCTTCCGTCGAAAGCGCGCAACTGCAAATGCCCGCGAGCGTCTCGCCGGGCCTCCAATTCTAAGGATCGACGATGCAAGCCACTGAAGCCAATTTCGACGGTCTGGTCGGCCCGACGCACAACTACGCGGGGCTGTCGTTCGGCAACGTCGCGTCGCAGAACAACGAAAAGTCGGTTGCGAATCCGAAGGCGGCCGCGAAGCAGGGCCTGCGCAAGATGAAGCAGTTGGCCGATCTCGGCTTTCATCAGGGCGTGTTGCCGCCGCAGGAACGCCCGTCGATGCGTCTGTTGCGCGAGCTGGGATTTTCCGGCGACGACGCGACGGTGATCGCGCGCGTGGCGAAAAACGCGCCTGAGTTGCTGGCCGCCGCAAGTTCGGCGTCGGCGATGTGGACCGCGAATGCCGCGACGGTGAGTCCGTCCGCCGATACGCACGACGGCCGCGTGCATTTCACGCCGGCCAATCTCTGCAGCAAGCTGCATCGCGCGATCGAGCACGAATCGACGCGCCGCACGTTGCGCGCCATTTTCAGCGACGCCGATCGCTTCGCGGTGCACGAAGCGCTGCCCGGCACGCCTGCGCTCGGCGACGAAGGCGCGGCGAATCACACGCGCTTCTGTTCCGAATATGGCACCCGTGGTGTCGAATTCTTCGTGTATGGCCGCAGCGAGTATCGTCGTGGGCCGGAGCCGAAGCGCTTTCCCGCGCGCCAAACGTTCGAGGCGAGCCGCGCGGTTGCGCACCGTCACGGCTTGCTGGACGAGGCCACGGTGTACGCACAGCAGAACCCGGAGGTGATCGACGCGGGCGTGTTTCATAACGACGTGATCGCGGTCGGCAATCGCAATACGTTGTTCTGTCATGAGCTTGCGTTCGTCGAGCAGAACGCGGTGTATGACGAATTGCGCGCGAAGCTCGCCGGTCTGAAGGCTCAGTTCAATGTGATCGAAGTGCCCGACGCGCAAGTGAGCGTGGCAGACGCGGTCTCGTCGTATCTGTTCAACAGCCAGTTGCTGACGCGGCCCGACGGCAAGCAGGTTCTGGTGGTGCCGCAGGAGTGCCGCGAGAACCCGCGCGTGGCTGCTTACCTGGACGATCTGACATCGCATACGGGTCCTATCGACGACGTGCTCGTGTTCGACCTGCGCGAAAGCATGAAGAACGGTGGCGGTCCTGCCTGCCTGCGCCTGCGTGTCGTGCTGAGCGACGCAGAGCGCGCGGCGGTCACACAAGGCGTGTGGATCGACGACACGTTGTTCGGCCGGCTCGATTCGTGGATCGAAAAGCATTATCGCGACCGTCTCGCCCCGGCTGATCTGACCGATCCGCAACTGCTCGTCGAATCGCGCAGCGCACTCGACGAACTGACGCAGATTCTCGGACTCGGGTCGCTCTATGACTTCCAGCGCTGAGCGCCACGCGCAGCACACGATGCTGGACGATTTCCTCGCGTACACGCTCGCGGGCACGCGGCCTTCCACGAACGAAACACACGGCACGTGTGGCGGCGGCGTGCGCTGGTCGTGGCTCGACGACGGCGTTCTGTTGATGGAGCCTGCGGCAATTGCGGCGGACACGCGCAGCGTGCTGGCGTCGGCGGGCGTGCATGGCGACGAGACCGCGCCAATCGAACTGCTGTCTCACCTCGTGCGCGACATAGCGCGCGGCGAGGCTGCGCTGACGTGCCGGTTGCTGGTGATTCTCGGCAATGTCGATGCAATGCGCGACGCATGCCGTTATCGCGACGATGATCTCAACCGCCTCTTCAGCGGCCGGCATCTGCAGTTGCCGCACAGCTACGAAGCGCCGCGCGCGGCCGCGCTCGAACAGGCGGCCACGCAGTTCTTCGCCACCGCATCGCGGCAGCCTGGAGCACGGTGGCACATCGACATGCACACGGCAATCCGCGCGTCCGCGTTCGAGCGCTTCGCGTTGCTGCCGCATACCGGCAGGCCGTTTTCGCGCGCGATGTTCGAGTGGCTTGCAGAGGCGCGCATCAGCGCCGTGCTTTTGCACACCACGAAGGGCAATACGTATTCGCATTTCACCGCGCAAGCGTGCGAAGCCGAAGCATGCACACTCGAACTGGGCAAAGTGCGCCCGTTCGGCCAGAACGACCTGACGCGCTTTGCCGGCGCGGACGAGGCCTTGCGTCATCTGCTCGCGGGTACGAGTGGCCGCGAGCAGGCGGAACTGCCTCGCGCCTTCACGGTGATCGATCAGATCACAAAGCCGAGCGAAGCGTTCGAATTGCTGGTCGCTCCCGATGTCCCCAACTTCACGCCGTTCGGCAAGGGCACGTTGCTCGCGCGTGATGGCGACTATCGGTACGTCGTGCAACACGACGAGGAGCGGCTCGTGTTTCCGAACGCGACGGTCAAGCCCGGCTTGCGTGCCGGGTTGATGGTGATAGAGACCACGCACGACACGTTGGCCAAGCTCGTCTAACGGCGCGATCCGCATGAACGGCGGCTGCATCGGTGCAGATGTTTTTGCGTGCACGCGACATCAAGTTGCAGGTTTGAATGTGCGCCTGACTCTGCGTTCCGCCCGGAGTCTTGGCTCAGTTGTCCGCGGGCGCGGCGAGCGCGCCTGTACAATCCCCGCCTCGCGGCTGCTGCGCTGCACCACATCGGCCGCACGAGTTTGAATCGCAATTTTGGCGCGGCAATCATGCCTGTCCGGATTCGGCTCCGTCTTGTTCAATACCGTAGAGGAACACCCGCAATGAAGATGAATTGGCGAAACACGGCCGCGCTCGCACTGTTTGCGACCGCAACGGCGACAGTAACGGCAGGCTCCGCAGTGGCGGCGGACATCAAGGAAGTGCGCTTCGGTGTAGAGGCGTCGTATGCGCCGTTCGAATCGAAGTCGCCGTCGGGCGAGTTACAGGGTTTCGACATCGACGTGGGCAATGCTGTCTGCGCGAAGCTGAAGGCCAAATGCGTGTGGGTCGAGAATTCGTTCGACGGTCTGATCCCCGCGTTGCAGGCGCGCAAATTCAACGCGATCAACTCGGACATGACGATCACGGACCAGCGCCGTCAGGCAGTGGATTTCACGGACCCGATCTACACGATCCCGAATCAAATGATCGCGAAGAAGGGCAGTGGCCTGCTGCCGACGCCTGCATCGTTGAAGGGTAAGCATGTCGGCGTGCTCCAGGGCACGATCCAGGAAACCTACGCGAAGGCGCGCTGGGCGCCGGCGGGTGTCGACGTCGTGCCGTATCAGACGCAAGACCAGATTTATGCGGATCTTGCGTCCGGTCGGCTCGACGCATCGTTCCAGGACGCTGAGGCGGCGTCGAAGGGCTTCCTGAAGAAACCGCAAGGCGCGGGCTTCGAATTCGCCGGTCCCGCTGTCAGCGACGAGAAGCTGCTCGGCGCGGGCGTCGGCTTCGGCATCCGCAAGGGCGATGCAGCGCTGAAGGACGCCTTGAACCAGGCGCTGAAGGAACTGAAGGCAGACGGCACGATCGACCGTTTTGCAGCGAAGTACTTCGACGTGAAAGTAGTGCTCAAGTAACGCGTCGCCGCGCAACACCTGAGAGGAACGGCCGCGAGTTGCGGCCGTTTTTTATTTCGGGTTAGAAAACCAGTTCTTCGCTTCTACGAAATTTTTGCGGATATTGTTTTTCTCGACATGCCCGTGCAAGACTGCCTGCGCTAGAATCGCCAGGCGTGCTGCCGTCGCAAACGATAAATCAGTCGCAATCTGTACGGTGGCGACGCAGGACAGCGACAAGACGGGCATAAAGCGGCAGCAACAATAAGCAGCAACATAAGCAGCAGCAATAAGACAGCCAAAAACAGCAACGAGCGCCGGGGCGGCGCGTCGCGGGGGACCAGAATGAGCACCATCGCAGTCGAAAATCCGGGCCATGCGGGCGCCACGGACGATGAGCAGTTGAACGCCAGCTTCGCACGGCAACCCATCCTCAATAGGGACGGCATGCTGTGCGGTTACGAGCTCAAGATACGCGCGCCGGAATTGCCGCCGGAACCGCTGCCCGACCTCGATCACGACCTCGACGCCGACGCTGAAAGCAACCCGGACAACGCAGGCGCCAGGGCAGGCCGCGCGCCCACGCCGGCGCAACGCGTCGCGCGAGCGATCATCCGCGGCCTCACGCAAAGCAACGTGCGCGGCGCACTGACCGGGCATCCGGCGTACATCGACATGAGCCGGGACATGCTGTTCGACGACGCGATCGAGCGGTTGCCCGCCGAGCGCTTCCTGTTCGAGCTGCCGCCCAATATGGAAGTCGACGACGAACTGATTGCGCGCATCGTGCTCCTGCATGGCCGTCGCTACCGTTTCGTGCTCGACGAAGTGACGCAGCCCAACGAAACCTTCGCGAAACTGCTGCCCTATGCGGAAGCCATCAAGATCGATATCACGCGCGCACCCGCCGCGCTGTTGCCGAAGCTGACGAGCGTGCTCAAGTCGGCGGGCAAGTTGCTGATCGCA
This sequence comes from Paraburkholderia sp. 22098, assembly GCF_052045935.1. Lineage (NCBI taxonomy): Bacteria > Pseudomonadati > Pseudomonadota > Betaproteobacteria > Burkholderiales > Burkholderiaceae > Paraburkholderia > Paraburkholderia sp. 22098. The sequence continues at coordinate 286,033 of NZ_JBQEPV010000002.1, forward strand.
TCGGGGCTCGACGCGCAAGCCGACTTCGAAACGGCGCACGGCCTCGGCTTCGACCGCTTCCAGGGGTATTTCTTCGCACGCCCGCAAACTGCACTGACCCGGCGCGTTAGTGCGCCACGCCACGCGCTGCTGAATCTGCTGCAACTGCTCGCGGGCGACCCGACGGTCGCGCAACTCGAAGCGGAGCTCAAGCTCAATCCCGTGCTGGTGATGCATCTGATGAAGCTCGCGAATTCCAGCGGACTCGCAGTCGGTCATAAGGTGACCACGCTGCGCGAGGCGATCAACGCAACCGGCACCGACCGGATCGCGCGCTGGACGCAGTTGTTGCTCTATGCCGACGGCCGCAAGGTCGCGCTCGAAGACGATCCCCTGCTGCAACTTGCGGCGACCCGCGCGCGTTTCATGGAACTGGCGATCGAACGCTTGCCGGAAGCCGGCCGAGACGAAGCCGACGCGGCGTTTCTGACGGGTGTGTTTTCATTCGTCGACGCGGTGTTCGGCGGCTCGCTCGAAAGCACGTTGAATGTGCTCACGCTGTCGCGTCCGATCCAGGCGGCGATTCTGCAACGCGAGGGCGCGCTCGGTTTGTTGCTCGACACTGTCGAGGCGCTGGAAAACGGCTCGTGGGACGAGCTTGCCGCACTCTGCACACATCTTGCGCCGTTAACGGTGGAAGAGGTCGCTCAAATGGGACTCGCCGCCGGCGCATGGGCAGGTGTTGCGGACCGCAGCGCGGAAGGTCTGGAAAGAATCGAGGATTGAGGCTCAAAGATTCGAGCGATGCCGGCATGCAGCGCAAACCGGCATCGCGAATCTGACTTGCAAAATCAGGCGTCGGGCAAATGCAGAAGCAGGAGACTCACGTACCGTGATCAACGATCACGCCACGTCTTTACATCGTCTCCATTTCCCGCATCTGCCCCAGGCCGAAAAAACGGCCTAACTCCTTGGCCAGTTCATTCAGCACGCTCATCTCTTTCTGCGAGATGCGCCGTGGCTCCTGAGTATGAGACCAGTCGCCGTAAAGTAGCGCGACCGTCTGGTCGGTCTCGTCCACCACCGGTAACAGCACGAAGGCGCGGGCGTCGTCGAAAGAGCGGCGGAACCATTCCGGCAGACGCGCGACCATTTTCGGATCGCGCGCATTTTCGATGAAGATGCCCACCGAATTCGCTATGGCGAGGTGGAACACGTCGGGCTCGAAGGCTGAACCGAACGTGAGCTTGGGCAGCGCCGCATCGATTTTCGGGCCGAGACCCAGGCGCGCGCGGAAGGTGCCGTTGCTGTGCTTGACGAACACCACCGTGCGCGCAAAGCCAAGCGCCGCGAGCACCGTTTCCGAAGCCATGCCGAGGGCCGGCGCGAGCGAACTGGTGTCGGGGAGGGCGCGCAGATCTTCGACACCTGCTGCAATGCGCGCTTCCGGATTCAGCGCCTCGCGCGCCATCGCGTCAGCGTTCGCGCGCAGTTCGACGATTTCGCGCATCACGCCGTCGCCGCCTTCCTCGCGGGCCAGCGCGACGCTCATTTCGAGCAGCACTTCGGGATCGGTGTTGAGCGCGTGGCTGTATTCCTGGGCGAGTTCGGCGATGCGTTCCTCGCGCTCGAAGTCGGGCACGTTCTGCTGCGTGAGGACGTCGGCGACCGCCGTCGAATAATTGGTGATCGCGCGCAGCCACTGCACCTGGCGCGGCTGTTCCGTGTCCTGCGGATCGAATTCGCCCATGCCCGAGCGGATCATGTCGGGCAGGCGCCAGCGCACTGCGGCTTCGGCGCCGATTTCGTCGAACGTCACGCCAAGCACCAGCACACAAGCGTCCGCTTCCTGCGTGCCGCTGTCGATGTGGCGGCGAATCTGATCCCATTCCGCGTCGAGATAGAAGACCACCAGCAGCTTGCCGATTTGCCGCATCAGCGTGCAGACCACGGCTTCCTCGCCGGCACGCAGATCGCCGCGCTCGGTCAGCTTGCGCGCGACGCAGCCCGAGAGCAGCGTGCGGTTCAGTTCGAGCTTCGCGTCGATGCGGCGCGGCGCACTGTGATGAAAGTGATCGACGATCTTCAGACCGACCACGAGATGGCCGACCGCGTCCATGCCGAGCACCATCAGCGCGCGCGACACGGTGGTGATATTGCCGCCGAAGGCTATATACATGGCCGAGTTCGCGAGCCGCAACACCTTTTGCGTGAGCGCGAAGTCCGAGAGCACGACCTGCACGAGGCCGGTGAAGTCGAGGTCGTCGTTGTTCATCGCCGCCATGGTGGTGCGCAACGACTGCGACAGCATGGGGAAATCGCCGCGCTCGCTCATTCGCGTCCACAGCCGGTCGAGCACAGCCGCCTTTACCATGTGAGTCCCGCAAAAGCCATACATGTTCCAATGAATGCCACGCCGGCCTGAAGCCGGCTTGTGCCGCTGCGTAAGCGCTTGACCCGCACTGCTAGGCGCTGTGCAGGTGAAGCGAGCGCGCTTCGAAACGCTGCGCCAGTTCGTCGGAAGGCAACGCCTGGCAGACGAGCCAGCCCTGTATGTGGTCGCATCCCATTTCGGTCAGCAGGGCGCGCTGCGCTTCGGTTTCGACGCCCTCCGCGACCAGTTCCAGGTCGAGTGTCTGGGCGAGGCCGACCACCGCGCTGACAATCGCCTGGTCGTTTCGGGAGGTTAGCAGATTCTCGACAAAACTCCTGTCGATCTTGAGCTTTGCAAGGGGAAACCGTTGCAGGTAAGCCAGGCTTGAGTAGCCGGTGCCGAAATCGTCGACGGCAAAGCGGATACCCATGGCGGTCAAATCCTCCAGCAACACCTTTGCATGTGCGGGGTCGTGCATCAGCAGACTTTCGGTAATTTCGAACACGAGGCGCCGCGGGTCGATGCCGGTCAGATTGATCGCTTCGCGCACGGCGTCCTTGAAACGCGGATCGCGGAACTGCTGTGGCGACACGTTCACGGCGACGTATTGTAGCGAAATGCCCTTGGCGTCCCACTGGATCAACTGCATGCACGCGATTTTCAGCACCCAGTTGCCGAGGAAGTTGATCAGGCCGATCGACTCCGCGAGGGGGATGAACATAGACGGCGGCACGAGACCGTGCACCGGATGCAGCCAGCGGATCAGCGCCTCGACCCCGACCACGCCGTGCGTGCGGCTGCTCGTGATCGGCTGGAAATGCAGCGAGAACTCGCCGTTGCGCACGCCGTCGTAGAGGTCCGCTTCGAGCTTCAGGCGCTCCGCGTCGGCGGGATTGTCGTCGGGCACGTAGAAGGCGAGCGTATTGCCGCCGGCCGCCTTGGCCTGCAACAACGCGTGGTCGGCCCAGCGCAGCAGATGCGTGTCGTGCGCGGCGGTGTCGTTGGCGTGGCGCACATCGGGATACAGCGCGATGCCGATGCTCGCCGAAAGATGCACCTGCTGGCCGCTGAATACATAAGGTTGCTGGATCGCGGTCAAGAGGCGCCGGGCCAGCGTTTCGGCGGCAGCGGCCGCGTCGGTGCGGTTCGCAGCGGGCTTCACGAGGATCGCGAACTCGTCGCTTGCCACGCGCGCCACGGTTTCGCTCGGACTCGTCATGTTCATCAGACGCCGCGCAGTGTCGCGCAGCATCTCGTCGCCGGCATCGTAGCCGAGCGCGCGGTTCACGCGCTGATAATCGTCGATGTCGAGCAGCAGCAGCGCGGTCGGCGTGCCGTGCGCGTCGGCTTGCCGTTGCGCCTCGAGCACCGCGGGAATCAGCGCGGACTGATTTGCGAGGTTGGTCAGGCGGTCCAGATGCAGTGCCTGGATGAGGCGCTCCTCGCTCGCACGCCAGGCGGACACGTCGAAGCCGGCAATCGCATAGCCGCCGATGCCGTTGTGGCTGCTGCGCACCACACGCAATTCCACGGTGATTGGGTAGGTGAGCGACTTGATGAGCCCGAGCGTGGCTTTCTCCACGTTGCCGGAAGCCGCCGCACGGGCAAGCAGCGCGTCGAGGCGCGGCACATCGGCCTGGGCCACCAGTTCATGCAGCGTGATCGTCTCGAGATATTCGCGGTGATAGCCGATAAAGCGCAGGCTCGCGTCGGACACATAGATAAAGCGCAGTTCGCTGTCCACGTGCGCGAGCAGATCGACGGCGCCCACCACCTGTTCAAGTTGCGGCGGCGGAGGCGGGGCTGCTTGCGGCGTGTCGTCCACGCGACGGCCAAGCGCAAGAAGCCGGTCGACGACCGTGCGCAAGGAGCCCCGGCGGGGCGCGGTGATCCTGTTCGCTTCCATGTTTGTCGCTGGCAACCTGTGTTCGTCTGCAGGCGGAGCGGCTTGCTTTTCGCCTGGTGAAGGCGGTCAAAAGGTATCAGGCCGCCCCATCAGAACAAGATAACGGCCCGTGCCCTGAAATCTTTAGCCGGCGATCGGGAAAAACTTTTCGTAAGGCACGGCGGGCCGCCATGGCCGGGCGTTCCGGCGATTGGGTTAAAGTGCGGCGACCCGGCGTCCGTTAATACGGCAAACCCCTTGTGCGGTGGCGGTGCGCCGCTGCCGCGCCACACTCCGACAAGCTGCACCGATGATCCATGTCTGAACTTCATTTGGTCCGTGCCACTGCCCGGCGCATCGAGGCGCGTGACTCGTCCAGCGAGGATGCCGAGCGGGCGTCCACGCCTCAGTTCGTCTATCTTGGCCGCCAGCCGATCCTCGATCGACAGGGCGCGCTCAACGCCTATGAACTGCTGTTCCGGGCCGGCGCCCACAATTATGCGGAAATCACCGACGACGCTCAGGCGACGGCGCAGGTCGTGGCGCGCGCCCTCGGCGGAATCGGTGTGCCCGCGGTACTCGGGCGGCATCGCGGCTTCGTGAATATTGATCGGGCGATGCTCTTCGACGACATTGTTCACGTCATGCCGCCCGAACGCTTCGTGCTCGAGATCCTCGAAACGGTGAAGTTCGACGCGCAACTCGCGCGCCGGCTGAACGAACTGCGGCGCAGCGGTTTCCAGGTCGCGCTCGACGACGTCAGCGAACTGTCCGGCGAACTGCTCGCCATGTTGCCGCATGCGGACATCGTCAAGATCGATTTTTTGCAGACGAAGCGAGCGGATCTGCCTGAACTCGCCGCCGCCATGCGCGGCTACGGCAAGACGCTGTTAGCCGAAAAAGTCGAGACACGCGAAGACTTCGCGCTCGCCCGCGATCTCGGCTTCGATCTGTTTCAGGGCTACTTCTTCGCGCGGCCTCAAGTGCTGGCCGCGCCGCGCAACCGGTCTCCGCGTCCAAGCCTCTTGCGACTGCTCGCGCTATTGTCGCGCGATGCGGGTATCGTCGAGCTCGAAGCCGAACTGAAGCTGAACCCGAGCGTGGTCGTCCAGTTGCTGCGGCTCGTCAACTCGAGCGCGTTCGGTCTTGGGCGCAATATCGCGTCGTTGCGCGAGGCGATTATCGCGACGGGGACGCGCCAGATCGCGCGCTGGGCGCAACTGCTGCTTTATGCGGACAGCGGCGATCTGCCGTGGCGCGCCGATCCGCTCGTGCAACTGGCCGGTACCCGTTCGCGCTTCATGGAACTGGCGGCAGGCTGGATGCGTCCCGCCGACGACGAATTCGCCGATGCCGCGTTCATGACCGGGATTTTTTCGCTCGTACATGTGCTGCTCGGCAGCACGCCGAAGGCGGTGCTGGAAAAGCTCGGCCTTGCGCCCCAGATCCGCGAGGCAATCGTCACGCATCACGGAGCGCTCGGCACGCTGTTGCGCATCGCGGAGCTGGCGGGCAAAGGCGGCGACGCGGCGTCGATCGCGCTCGGACCCGATGCGCCGCCGGAATTCGCCGCGCTCACGCCCGAGGTACTCGCCGAGCTCAACCTCTCCGCGGCCGCGTGGTTTGGCGCGCACGTGGAAGAAGCGGCCGCCTGATCCGCGCCGTTGTTTGCATCCTGCGAGGGGCGGCGCACGTATTCTGCGTGTACGTGGTCCAATAGAGCGCAGGGCCGGTCGGTCATGTCCGGCTTTGCCGCTTAGGTCCGTTCCAGGCTGCCGCCTGGAAGGCGCCCGGATCGTGCCGGGCCGACCGTGGTCACGCCGGACGGCGAGGCCGTAGACTCGTCGCCGGAATCGTGTGCATCAACGCTCAAAGGATCATCAGATGACAAGAAAATTCATACCGGCGGCGCTGGCCGCTGCCGTGTCGGTGGCCTTCGCCGCGTATTCATTGGCGGCGAATGCGACACTCAAGCCGGGCGATGCGGCACCGCAGTTCACCACGCAGGCGTCGCTGGGCGGCAAGACGTACACCTATTCGCTTGCCGACGAGCTGAAGAAGGGACCGGTGGTGCTGTACTTCTACCCGGCCGCTTTCACGAAGGGCTGCACGATCGAGGCTCATGAATTCGCCGAGGCCGTCGACGAATACAAGAAATATGGCGCGACGGTAATCGGCGTGTCGCACGACAACATCGACACGTTGACAAAATTCTCGGTGAGCGAGTGCCGCAGCAAATTCCCGGTTGCCGCGGACGCGGAGTCGAAAGTGATTGGCGCATACGACGCGGGCTTGCCGATGCATAGTTCGATGGCCAATCGCGTCTCATACGTGATCGCGCCTGACGGCAAGATCATCTACGAATACACGAGCTTGTCGCCGGAAAAGCACGTCGAGAATACGCTTAAGGCCGTGAAGGACTGGGCCGCGACGCACAAGCAGCCTTAAGGCCCATCGTCGGGAACTCGCCATGCCGATTATTGTTGCGCTACTGGCGCTGATTGCGCTGGTCTATGGCGCGGTGCGCGCATTCTATGGTTTGCAGTCGGCCTTCGGCACGACGGTCGCCGTCGGTGCGGCGGTGCTGACCGCCGTGCTGCTGATTGCCGCCGTCGCGTACTGGTTGCGCCGCCGCAAGGAAGTTGCACCGAATATTCGCGACGGCGACTGGACGCACCGGCTCGACGACACGTGGGGCTCGGTGCGGCTCGCGTCGGGCAAACGTCTGTGTGAGATTTATCTCGGCTCGGAGCAGGGCGCGTATATCTTTGCCGATCTGCTCGGGGCCGACATGAAGCGCGACGGCGCGCAATGGCAGGTTGCGCTGAAAGTGAAGGATGCCGCGCATGGCGTGTGGCACTTGCCGATGCAAAGCGAAGGGCAAGCAAAGCAATGGCGGCGCATTTTTTTGCTCGCTATTGACCAGAAACTTTGAGGCCGTTTTGGGCGGTGGAGAGGCGATGAAGCGGCGGTGGAGCGGCAATGAAGCGGCGGCACTGCCGCTTCAACCGCTGTGCCCACACAACGCCACAACCCCACAACGCCATGCATCACGCAGACGGAGCAATTCCGCTTCTACGCGCTTTCCTCGACTCCCAGCGAACGCGAATCCGGTCCATGTAAAGATAGACCACCGGTGTCGTGTACAAGGTCAGCATCTGGCTGACAATCAGCCCGCCGACAATCGCAATGCCGAGCGGCGCGCGCAACTCGGCGCCTTCGCCGCGCCCGAACGCAAGCGGCACTGCGCCGAGCATGGCCGCGAACGTGGTCATCATGATCGGACGGAAACGCAGCAGGCACGCCTCGTGAATCGCATCGCGCGACGAGCGGCCTTGCCGCGACGCTTCGATAGCGAAGTCCACCATCATGATCGCGTTCTTCTTGACGATGCCGATCAGCAGAATCACGCCGATCAACGCGATGATGCTGAACTCGGTCTTGAAGAGCAGCAGCGCCAGCAGCGCGCCCACGCCCGCCGACGGCAGCGTCGACAGAATGGTCAGCGGGTGAATGTAGCTCTCGTACAGGATGCCGAGCACGATGTACACCGCAGCGAGAGCGGCCAGAATCAGAATCGGCTGGTCCGACATGGACTGCTGGAAAGCCTGCGCCGTTCCCTGGAAGCTGCCGTGGATCGTCGCCGGCATGCCGATCTGCGCCATGGTCTCGTAGATCGCCTGGGTTGCCGTGGACAGCGACACGCCGGGCGGCAGGTTGAACGAGATCGTCGAAGCCACGAACTGACTCTGGTGATTCACCGACAACGGCGTATTGCCCGGACTGAAGCTCGCAATTGCCGACAGCGGCACCATGGTTTCCTTCGAAGTCGACACGGCCGCGCCCGACGAAGCGCTCGACTTGCCGCTCGCGGCGATCGAATTGATCGCCTGGTTACGCGCGGAATCGGCGGCAATCGTCGCGGCGCTCGACGCCGTGGTGCCCGCGGTGCCCCCCGCCGACGCGCTCGTGGACGACGTGGTGGTCGCCTTCGTCACCGTGCCCGCAGGCGCGTTGGTGGTCTGCGCGCCGCTCGCGCTGCCGCCCGACGTGCTGACGTAAATCTGCTTCAGCATGTCGGGGCTCTGCCAGTACTTCGGCGCGACTTCCATCACCACGTGATACTGGTTCAACGGGTTGTAGATCGTCGATACCTGGCGCTGACCGAATGCGTCGTACAGCGTGTTGTCGATCTGCGCGGGCTTGATGCCGAGTCGCGACGCGCTCGCGCGGTCGATGGTCACCATCGCTTCGAGGCCGCCTTGCTGCTGGTCGGAATTCACGTCGGTCAGTTCGTGGCGCGCCTGCAGTGCCTCGGTGAGCTTCGGTCCCCACAGGTACAGGTCGGGTGTCGAATCGGCGAGCAGCGTGAACTGATACTGCGCATTCGATTGCCGGCCGCCCACGCGGATGTCCTGCACCGATTGCAGGAACGTGCGTGCGCCAGCCACGTCGCCAAGCGGCGCGCGCAGTTGCTGGATCACCTGATCGGCGGAAAGCTTGCGCTCGCCTTTCGATTTGAGCGACACGAACATGAAGCCCGAGTTGGTCTGCCGCCCGCCCGTGAAACCGACCACGCTATCCACGGCTGGGTTCTTGCTGACGATCTCCATCATCTCGGCGAACTTGCCTTTCATGGCCTGGAAAGACGTGCTCTGGTCCGCCTGAATGCCGCCGATGAGCCGCCCGGTATCCTGCTGCGGGAAGAAGCCCTTCGGCACGATGATATACAGCCAGATATTCAGGCCGATGGTCGCGAGCAGAATGGTGAGGATCAGGCGCGGATGCAGAAGCGCCCAGCCCAGCGTGCGTTCGTAGCCGCGTTGCATGGACGCAAAACCGCGTTCGAGCCAGCGTCCGAAACGGCCTTCCTCTTTCTGTTCGCGGGGCTCGCGCAGAAGGCGGGAGCACATCATTGGCGTGAGCGTGAGCGAGACGATCAGCGACACGCCGATTGCGAGCGACAGCGTCAGCGCGAACTCGCGGAACAGCCGGCCCACGATGCCGCCCATCAGCAAAATCGGCAGGAACACGGCGACGAGCGAGATGCTGATCGACATGACCGTGAAGCCGACTTCGCGCGCGCCGATGAATGCAGCCTTCATGCGCGGTACGCCGTTCTCGATATGACGCGAGATGTTTTCCAGCACCACGATGGCGTCGTCCACGACGAAGCCCGTCGCGATAGTCAGCGCCATCAGCGAGAGGTTGTCGATCGAGAAGCCGAGCAGGTACATCGCGCCGAACGTGCCGATGATCGAGATCGGCACCGCCACGCTCGGAATGAGCGTGGCGCGCCAGTTGCGCAGGAACAGGAATACGACCATCACGACGAGCGCGACCGCGATCATCAGCGTGTACTCGGTGTCTTTCAGCGACGCGCGGATCGTGACCGAGCGGTCGGACGTGGGCGAGATGTCGACGTCGGCCGGCAGCGACGCATGCAGTTGCGGCAGCATAGCCGTGACGCGGTCAACGGTTTCAATGATGTTCGCGCCCGGCTGGCGATACAGGATCACGAGCACCGAACGCTTGCCGTTGAAGAGCCCGAGGTTGCGCAGATCTTCGACGGAATCGACGACTTCCGCCACGTCCGACAGCTTGACCGCCGAGCCGTTGCGATAGGCGATGACGAGGTCGCGGTACTGCGACGCCTTGCTCGCCTGGTCGTTCGTATAAATCTGCACGCGGTTCGGGCCGAACTCGATTGAACCCTTGGGACTGTTCGCGTTGGCCGCGGCGAGCGCCGCGCGCACGTCTTCGAGACCGATGCCGTAGTGAAAAAGCGCTTGCGGCTCCAGTTCGACGCGAACAGCCGGATTCGCCGAGCCGCTCACGTCCACTTCGCCCACACCGTCCACTTGCGACAGCGACTGCTGCAGCACCGTGGCCGCCGAGTCGTACAGCTGACCGGCGGTGAGCGTTTTCGACGTGAGCGCGAGAATCATGATCGGCGCGTCAGCCGGATTGACCTTGTGATAAGTCGGATTGCTGCGCAGACTCGCAGGCAGATCGGCGCGCGCGGCGTTGATCGCCGCTTGCACGTCGCGCGCTGCGCCGTCGATGTTGCGGTTCAGACCGAACTGCATGGTGATGCGCGTCGAGCCGACCGAACTCGTCGACGTCATTTCCGTGACGTCGGCGATCGAACCGAGATGCCGTTCGAGCGGACTCGCCACGCTGGTCGCTACCGTGTCCGGGCTTGCACCCGGCAACGATGCCTGGACCGAAATGGTCGGGAAATCGACCTGCGGGAGCGGCGCAACCGGCAGCTTCGTGAACGCGAAGATGCCGGACAGCGCAATGCCGATTGCCAGCAGTGTGGTGGCGACGGGGCGCGAGATAAACGGACGCGACAGGTTCATCGCATCAGTTCCCCGCGTCCGTGGCGGGCGGTGTTGCGCCCGCCGATGGACCGCCGCGGTTGAAGCGCTCGCGCGTGCGGCGGGCCAGCGAATCGAACGCGAGGTAAATCACCGGCGTGGTAAAGAGCGTCAGCAACTGGCTGACGATCAGGCCGCCAGCAATCGCAATACCGAGCGGGCGACGCAATTCCGAACCGGCGCCGGTGCCGAGCATCAGCGGCAGCGCGCCGAGCAGCGCGGCGAGCGTGGTCATCAGGATCGGCCGGAAGCGCAGCAGGCACGCCTGATAAATGGCTTCGCGCGGCGCCTTGCCTTCTTCGCGTTCCGCATAAAGCGCGAAGTCGATCATCATGATCGCGTTTTTCTTCACGATGCCGATCAGCAGCACGATGCCGATAATGCCGATGATGTCCAGGTCGTGGCCCGTGATCAGCAGCGCGAGCAATGCGCCCACGCCTGCCGAAGGCAGCGTCGAAAGAATTGTGATCGGATGGATGAAGCTCTCATACAGCACGCCGAGCACGATATACATCGTGACGATGGCTGCCAGGATCAGGAACAGTTCGTTCGATAACGACGCCTGGAACGCGAGCGCCGCGCCCTGATAGCGCGTCTGGAACGAGGCCGGCAAACCGATGTCCTTTTCCGCCTGCCCAATTGCCTTGACGGCCGCGCCAAGCGACGATCCCGGCGCCAGGTTGAACGACACCGTCGTGGCGGGAAACTGGCTCAGGTGCGTGACGAGCAACGGAGCCGGTTTTTCGATGAATCTCGCGATCGAGGAGAGCGGCACTTGTCCGCCCGACGAGGTGGAAGAGGGCAGATAGATCGAGTTGAGCGACTCGGTGTAGTGCTGCATCGACGGCTGCGCTTCCAGGATCACGCGGTACTGGTTCGACTGCGTGAAAATCGTCGAGACGATGCGCTGGCCGAATGCGTCGTAGAGCGCGTTATCCACGGTGGCGGGCGTGATGCCATAACGCGACGCGGTGGCACGGTCGATTTCGATGTAGACCGACTGACCGTTGTCCTGCAGGTCGGTTGCGACGTCCGCGAGTTCCGGCGACTGCTTCAACCGCTCGACGAGCTTCGGCACCCAGGTCGTGAATTCGCTCATGTTCGGGTCGGTCAACATGAACTGGTACTGCGTAGGGCTCACGGTCGAATCGATCGTCAGATCCTGCACCGGTTGCATGTACAGCGACGCGCCCGCGATATGCGCGACGTCCCGTTGCAGTTGCCGGATCACTTCGCTCGCGGTGCTGCTACGGTCGTCGCGCGGCTTCAGGTTGATGAGCATACGGCCGCTGTTCAACGTGATGTTGCTGCCGTCCACGCCGATGAAAGAGGTCAGGCTTTCCACGTCCGGGTTTTTCAGAATCTGCGCGGCGAGTTCCTGCTGGCGCTCGGCCATCGACGCATACGACACCGACTGCGGCGCCTGTGTGATCGCCTGGATCACGCCCGTATCCTGCACCGGGAAGAAGCCCTTGGGAATGAACACGTAGAGCAACGCGGTCAGCACGAGCGTCAGCACCGCAACGACCAGCGTGGCGCGCTGCCGGCTCAGGACCCACGTGAGCGCGACCGCATAACGGGCGATCACCCAGTCAATCGTGCGGTGTGCGCGCGCCTCGAAGCGGTGGCTCTCGTGCGGTGGCGTGTGGCGCAACAGTTTTGCGCACATCATGGGCACCAGCGTCAGGGACACGATTGCCGAAATGACGATGGTCACCGCGAGCGTGATTGCGAATTCATGGAACAGGCGGCCTACGACGTCGCCCATGAAGAGTAGCGGAATCAGCACGGCGATCAGCGAGACGGTCAGCGAAATGATCGTGAAGCCGATCTGCTTCGAACCTTTCAACGCGGCTTCGAGCGGCGCTTCGCCTTCCTCGACATAGCGCGCGATGTTCTCGATCATGACGATCGCGTCGTCGACCACGAAGCCGGTCGCGATCGTCAAGGCCATTAGCGATAAGTTATCCAGCGAGAAGCCGCACAGATACATCACCGCGAGCGTGCCGATCAGCGAGAGCGGCACCGACAGGCTCGGAATGATGGTCGCGTACACGTTGGCGAGAAACAGGTACATGACGAGCACGACGAGCACGACCGACATGGCCAGTTCGAATTGCACGTCGCGCACGGAAGCGCGGATCGTGGTGGTGCGGTCGGTGACGACCTGCACCTCGAGTGCGGCCGGCAGCGATTGCTGCAACTGGGGCAGCAGTTTCTTGATGCTGTCCACGACCTGAATCACGTTCGCGCCCGGCTGGCGCTGCACGTTCAGAATGATCGCGGGCGTGCCGTCGACCCATGCGCCGAGCTTCGTATTTTCCGCGCCCTGCACGATGGTGGCGACGTCGGTCAGCATCACGGGACGGCCGTTCTTGTACGCGACCACCGCGCTCTTGTACGCGTCGGCGTCGGTCAACTGGTCGTTCGCGTTGATCGTGTAGTTGCGCGTCGGGCCGTCGAAGTTGCCCTTTGGCGTGTTGACGTTCAGGTTCGAAATCGTGGTGCGCAAGTCGTCCAGATTCAACCCATAAGCGGCGAGCGCGCGCGGGTTCGCCTGGATTCGTACGGCCGGCCGCTGGCCGCCCGACAGACTCACGAGTCCCACGCCCGCGACCTGCGAAATTTTCTGCGCAAGACGCGTGTCGGCGAGATCCTGAACCTGCGTGAGCGGCAATGTTTTCGACGTGATGGCGAGCGTGATGATCGGCGCATCGGCGGGATTGACCTTGGCGTAGATCGGCGGCGCGGGCAGGTCCGAGGGCAGCAGGTTGCCCGCCGCGTTGATCGCGGCCTGCACTTCCTGCTCGGCGATATCGAGCGGCAGGTCGAGGCTGAACTGCAGCGTGATGATCGACGAGCCGGCCGAGCTTTGCGACGACATCTGATTCAGCGAGGGCATCTGCCCGAACTGACGTTCGAGCGGCGCGGTGACCGACGACGTCATTACGTCCGGGCTCGCGCCCGGATAGAACGTTTGCACCTGGATGGTCGGATAGTCGACCTGCGGCAGCGCTGAGAGCGGCAAGAAGCGCAGCGCGACGAGGCCGACCAGCATGATCGCCGCCATCAGCAGCGCGGTGCCGACGGGGCGCAGAATAAAGGCGCGGGATGGATTCATGCGGTAAGTGCCGTGCCCTTATTGCGAAGCTTGCGCGGCGTGCTTGCCGTGATGCAGGCGTGCAGCCGAGGCGCCGGAGGCACCCGAGGCCACAGCTGCGGCTGCGCCGCTGGCCCCGCTGGCCCCGCGCGCGCCGCGTGGCTTGTCCGCCGGAATCGTGATCTTCGCGCCTTCCTTCAGGCGGTCCGAACCGTCGATCACGACGCGCTCGCCCACTTGCAGACCCGACTTGATGCTGGTGCGCTCGCCGTCGACGGGGCCGACCTTCACTGGGCGGACCGTGACGGTGTTGTCAGGCTTCACGACGTACACGAACTGGCCCATGGAGCCGTTCAGCACAGCCGATGTCGGTACGATCACTGCGTCCTTGATCGTATTGACGAGCAAGCGTGTGTTCACGAACTGATTCGGGAACAACAGGTTCTTGTTGTTCTGGAAGATCGCGCGCAGCTTGACGGTGCCGGTCGTGGTGTCGATCTGGTTGTCGAGCGTTTCGAGTGTGCCGCCTTCGAGCGACGTGGTGTTGCTGCGGTCGTAAGCGGTGACCGAGAGCTTCGTGCCGGATTGCGCCTGATCGAGAATCTGCTGCAGGTTGTCTTCGGAGGTGGTGAAGATGACGCTGATCGGCTGCAATTGGGTAATCACGACGATGCCGTTGGTCAGGCTCGGCGTCACGTAGTTGCCGGGATCTACCTGCCGCAAGCCGACGCGCCCCGACACCGGTGCGGTGATTCGCGCATAAACCAGGTCGAGTTTGAAGGTGTCGACGTTGGCCTTGTCGGACTTCACGGTGCCTTCATATTGGCGCACGAGCGATGCCTGCGTATCGACCTGCTGGCTCGCGATCGAGTCTTGCGAAAGCAGCGTCTGATAGCGCTTGAGGTCAAGACGCGCGGTTTGCAGCAGCGCCTCGTCGCGCGCGAGCGTGCCTTCGGCGTTGCTGAGCGAGATCTGGTAGGGACGCGGGTCGATCTGCGCGAGCAGGTCGCCCTTCCTGACCATCTGGCCTTCCTTGAAATACACCTCTTGCAGCGTGCCGCTCAGTTGCGGCAATACCGTCACGCTGGCGAGCGGGGTGACGGTGCCGAGCGCAGTCAACACAACCGGCATCTCGCCTTGCGTCGCCGTGGCCACATGGACCGGTTGCGGCATGTTTGCCATGCCGCCCGGGCCGCCGCGGCCGGAGCGCCCGCTATGTGTGCCGCTCGCGCCCGGTGCGGCGGCGCCGTCCGGCGAGCCCCACGGATGCCAGCGCCACAGCACGAAGCCGAGAATCGCGAGCGCGGCGACGATGAGTGCGATATTGCGGCCGCGATGCGATTTGACGGCGGCGGGCGGCGTGTCCCGCTTATCGCGACTATGCAACGGACGGTCAGGCCCGCCACTGGCGGGCGTCGGGGAAACCGGAGCGGTGGGGCGTGAAGTTTCCGAATGCTGTTGTTGTTCGTCCATCGGTTCGGTCAGTGACTGGCTTGGAAGTGAGGCGTTCGCGCGATTGTGCCGCATCGGCGCGTGGCGCCCGATGCGTGCGGATCGCGCGACAGGCGGTTTCGACAGCGGTCGGTCCGCAAATGTTCAGCGCGATGCTACCTGAGACGTGGCCTACGATGCATGCACAGTGCTGCGGGACACGCGTGCGCTCGGGGATTCGGCGCACCGTGCCGGACGGCCCGAAGCCCGACCGCGCGGGCGGCTCCGCGACAGGAATGCATGATCCTACGTCCCGCGCTCTGTAACAGTCCACCCGCGTATTTTTCGTTTGATTACGCCGGTTACACGATGTGGAATGGCTCGCCGCTGCGCGGGGCGGGCAGTGCGTTTGCGGCACACCTGTTGTTCAGTTGTCGAGACGGCGTCCCGGCGTTCCCCCGATCTCCAGCACGATTCGCGCGACACAATCGAGCAGGTGGGGCCCGGCACGGTTGATGAGCCAGTCGCGCGGGCACTGGTCGGCGGAGCCGCCGCAATTGACCGCGTACCGCTCGCCGGACGGCCCGGTGAAGCCGAGCGCGATCGCATTCAGTCCGTCGTGCCATTCGCCGGTCGCGATCGCGAAGCCGCGCTCCATGGTTTCCTGCAGCGCCGTTTCGAGCCGGCCGCCGACGTGGCCCCAGTCGTCGCCCTCGGCGGCCTGCAATCCGGTCAGCAGTTTCGTGCGCTCCGGCTCGTCGAGCGCCGCCAGGTAGGCGCGGCCGATGGCAGTGCGGCTCAGGCTCATCCGCGCGCCCACCTCGAGGCGCGACACGAGCACGGCCGACCGTGGCCGGATCACGTCGATCACCACCATGTCGAGCCGGTCGCGCACGGCGAGATGCACCGAAAGCCGGGTGCGTTCCGCGAGTTCGATTAGAAACGGGCGGGCACGCGCGCGAATGTCGAAATTGCGCAGAAAGCCATTGCTCAGTTCCAGCACCGACGAAGTCAGCACGAAGCGCTCGCTGTCCGGCAACCGGAATAGGAAGCCGGTGCCCACGAGCGTCGCGGTGATACGCGAGACGGTCGGCTTCGGGATGCCGGTAAGTTCGGTCAACTCGCGGTTGCTGAGCGGCGCGTCTGCGGCGGCAATCGCGCGGAGCACTGTCAGACCACGGGCCAGCGCGGTGACTTCGTCGCCGGAGCCGTCTTTTTCCTTGACGGGGTCGGCGAAAGTATTGAGTCGCGTGCGTGGGTTCATGTGAATTGTGAAACGTTATTTCAGATTAATGGCTCAGAGGGGCGCTTAACGGTGAGGCGTACGGTTTGAAACGCCCATCGCATAAGGTTGCTACGCCCCGTATTTTCTTCATCTGATCATTGTAGCGAAATAATTTCCGACGCCGCGCCGAAGGTTCCGAGATTTTGCTTGACTAAGTCAGCATTACCGGAAAAAATGGAACCTCATTTCGAAAGGGGTGATAGGGTCGCGTTTTTGCCTTTCAGTTTTGGCGGCTCGGAGACTGTAGTGGTCTGCCTACTTTGATACTCGTCGCTTGGCGCCGTCTGTGTTCGACACCGCTCAAGCGCGTTTGGTCACCCCGCCAATTTTTCGAAATACCTTCTCTCAGGTTCTAGCACGGCCCTCGGAATGGCTAGAACTTTTCAAGGCGTCACGGTAACGTGACGCCTTTTTTTTGCTCTTATTGGTGCACAACATAGTCTGCAGCAATCCAGAAACTGCCATTCGGATGCAACATACTCTGCTGCATCGGGAAAATTCGGTGTGCGGCGCACAATTGTCGGGATATCGCACCTGGTATCGTCAAGTCGTCGCCGGAATGGCAGGCAGCAAGCGTGTGCCCGTCGTCCCGGGTGCCTGAACACCGCCGCATCGATGCGTTGCACGGTGGCTTGTGCCCGGACCTGCACGGCAGACGGCCTAGATCTGGCAGGGAAAAACGAAGTTCATCCGTGACTTTGCAGGTCTGGTGGGGCCGAACACTCTTGTCGGAGTTGATGACATGAACCCTTGGCGCATTGGCTGATCGAGCCGAGATCCCTCGAACCTAGCACCACAGTACAGCCTTGACGGCCTATTTCTCGGCAGCAGCCGCACTCGCACCCGAGAAGTACTGCTGGGCATTTTGCATATCTTCAGTTTGTCCGGCGCGTCACCTAGGGCCTCGACGGAGTTGCCTGGTATGCCCGAAACGAAGTCGATCACCGTTTGGCGGGCTCGCTCTGGCCGCATAGCGCGTGATTTTCCCGCGCCGTACCGCAACAAAGGGCCGCACGCCTAGGCGAGGTTGTTTGGGCTGCGCCGCAACACAAGATGTTGTGGCGCACCATGTTTTTTTATCCTATTTAGTGCGCAGGGTTAACCTCAGACAGTTGGTTTGCGGTAGAGATTGCCAATGGTTGCACACCGATGTAAGAACTACGGGGTGACGCCACCTAGCCAGCCGCCGACATTCTGCTTGAGGAGGCGACTATTTCTTGGGTAGTGCGCGACATTATGTTGGCAACTCGCTGGCATTGATCTGTGCGTGTAATTAGGAGTACTAGGTAATGGATGAGAAACTAAAACCCGGGCAAATCGCGCCGAGATCTGGCGAGTATGGAATCGTGGGTCCGCGAGGTGGCCAGACCGGGGAAGAGCGGACGGCGGTGAAAGGCAAGCCTATGCCGCCTACGCCAAAGTCGGGGCAGAGCTATACGATGGATCGTCCGGCCCACAACGGCGCGGGCAAACCCAAAAGGTAAGTGCCCGCGACGGAGACCACCGTGCATGCTGGTACGCGCAGGCACGCAAAGACGGTGCGTCGGACTTTTCTTCGTGCGCGAGGTTCGCGACCCGCTCGAAGGCGTCATCGAGATTCACAGCCGTGGCGAGTTCCCGTCGCATTCAACCGGGCCGCATTGTGCACCGGGTAGTCGCCAGTGGCGTTCCACTTCACGGTTCGACCATCGAGCGCAGCCCACCGCGATACCAGTTGAGAAGCCGAACTATCGGCGTCCATCGCGATGTAGCGGCGAATTTCCGCGTGGGCCGCGACGCTGACTACAGTCAGCAGTGCAAGTGCAGTTTGCCTCATAAAATATTTTCCGATATCAGAGCCGCACACCTCCGACTGAGTACATCCGCACCGCGGAGCGCGGAATCCCAAGAATTTCAAGGACACGCTCCACCAGGACCGGAAGCACCAGAAGTCGATGCATGAACGGCCCTTTATCCACGTCAGTGTGCGCGAGCAGCCGAGCAACTGGCTCACGGTTCCATAGGGGTCATCGACGATCACAACGTCGGCGCCTTTAGATCGAACATGGATAGTTCCCCGGCCGCGCACCTTTCACCTTTCGATCGAATGCGACTCCTACCGCGGAGGGCGCCAGGAGCGTATGGTTGTCGATGTACGCAACCCTCATGAGGTGCAGGCTTGCCCGTCCGAAATTGATCGCTGACACGAACGTGCTTCACTGAGTTGCCTGAACCCAGGACGCCGTTAGCATGCGTCAGCCCCGATCACCACGTCGCTATTCCCGTAATGTTGTATTAACTCCTTCGGCGAACGTGCATATCGATTTCGGTAGTCCTTAAGTCGCTCACGAAGCACCGAGCGCTTCGAATTCCTCCAGCATCCAGTCGCGCAGTCTGCGCAGCGCCGCGCTCGTTTCGAAACGGTCTGGCGTATAGCAGAGATAGTGGCCATGATTGTCGACATCGACTGGCGCGTCCACGGGCTGTACGAGCATCCCCGCGTCGATTGGCGCCCCTACCAGGAACTCCGGCACCAGCGCGAGGCCAAGCCCTGCATGGGCGGCCTGGATCAACACAGAGTATTGCTCGAAGCGAGGCCCGGAGAATGCGTTCATTTGCGTGACGCGATAGGTTTCCGACCATTTGGACCACACGCTTTCTGCCTGTTCATGAACAAGCCGTGGGGCGGCCGCCAGATCTGCTGGCGTGCGGAGCGCATGTTGGGCCGCAAAATCGGGCGAGCAGACGGGCACGAAGGTTCGCCCGGCCAGATAGTCGCAGCGTACCCCTTCCCAGTGGCCGTCGCCATAACGGATGGCTGCGTCGAGCCCGAACGGGAATGGATCACCATGCGCCAGATGACGTCGGAAACTCAGCGTGACGTTTGGCGCGACCGCGAGGAACGACGGCAGCCTCGGTACCAGCCACTTGGTGGTGAAGGTCGGCACGCTCGCGATGGTCAGCAGGTCGCTGTCCTCGCGCACGCTCAATAGCTCGATCGACGCGTTGCCGATCTCGCGCAGCGGACCCGTGACGCGCGCGTGATAGACCTGTCCGGCGCGTGTCAGGGACAGGTTGCGTCCCTCGCGCATGAACAGCTTCACCCCGAACAACGCTTC
This sequence comes from Paraburkholderia sp. 22098, assembly GCF_052045935.1. NCBI lineage: Bacteria > Pseudomonadati > Pseudomonadota > Betaproteobacteria > Burkholderiales > Burkholderiaceae > Paraburkholderia > Paraburkholderia sp. 22098. The sequence continues at coordinate 305,568 of NZ_JBQEPV010000002.1, forward strand.
CAGATTCGCGATCTGTCGGCTCACCGCGCTCGGCGTGAGCCCCAGTTCGCGTGCCGCATACGAGAAATTCAGGTGTCTGGCCGAGCTCGCGAACGCATGCAGCTCGGCGATGTTCGGATACAGGTGCTTCATCGCTGATGTTCCAGATTCGCAAAGGACGTTGCGAACTTTGTACGTTTTTTTCATGACGATGCCATGTCGGTACCCCACACTGGCGTCCGTTGTCGAGATGCCAAGTCACTGATTAAGCGTGATTTTGCGCCGTCCTTTCTGCCCGTTCACGGATTCGTCGATGTCTTCCTTCGTTGTCACGGCCCGTGCCGCTGATGTTCCGGTTCGTCGTAGCAGTCGCTTTTCGTCGCTGGGCCGCGTGCTGGTGCGTGCGGTGGTGGTGCTGTTCGCGCTCTATCTGTTGCTGCCGATCATGCTGCTGGTAATCGGCTCGACCGGCCAGAGCTGGACTAACACGCTGCTGCCGACCGGCCTGACTGGCCACTGGTACGCCGATCTGGTGGCCGATCGCAGCTTTCGCCGTGCGTTCGCGATCAGTCTGACGGTGGCGCTCGCCTGCTGTGCGCTGAACGCGGTGCTCGGCGTGCCGCTTGCTTACGCGCTGCATCACCGGGCGCGAGCCGGACGCGGGCTTGTCGCGCGGCTCGTGATGCTGATGCCGATCGCCGTGCCGGCGCTCACGCTCGGCTTTGGCTATATCGCCGTGTTTGGCGGCGCTACGCTGCCGTGGCTCGGCACCCTGTGGCTGATGATCCTCGCGCATGCGGTACTGACGCTGCCGTACCTGTTGCAGACGCTGCTCGCTGACCTGCGCCATCTCGATCTTTCCACGCTCGAAGCCTGTGCGGCGACGCTCGGCGCCACGCCGGCGCGCCAATTTCTGACCGTGGTGCTGCCGAACCTGAGGCATAGCCTGTTCTCGGGTCTGGTGATGGTGGCGGCGCTGTCGATCGGCGAATTCCAGATCTCGAACCTGATCGCGGGCTTTCGCTACCGCAACTATCCGGTGGTGCTGCTGCAGGCGTTCTATGGCGCCTCGGGCTTTGCCTGCGCGGCCACCGTCGTGCTGCTGGTGCTCGCCGTGGCGGCCACGCTTATATCGATCTCCGCTGTGCAACGACTGAAGTGATGCCATGAGCCTCGAATTCGATACCGTCAACTATACCTATCCGGGTGCTTCGCACGGCATCTCGGACATCTCGTTGAAGGCCGCGCCGGGCGAACTGCTCGCCGTGATTGGGCAGAGCGGCTCGGGCAAGTCCACGCTGCTGCGGCTGACGGCGGGCCTGCTGACGGGCCATAGCGGTCGCATTGCGATCGGCGGCCAGGACGTGGCGGATCAGCCGGTCTGGAAGCGCGGTGTCGGCATGGTGTTCCAGCAGTACGCGCTGTTTCCGCACTTGAGCGTGACCGACAACGTAGCCTACGGATTGCGGATGCGCGGACTCGGGGCAGTTGAACGGCGCCGGCAGGCACTCGCGATGCTTGAGCGTGTCGGCCTTGCGAGTCACGTTGGGCGGCGTCCGGCGCAACTGTCGGGCGGCCAGCAGCAGCGCGTTGCGCTGGCCCGTGCTCTGGTGATAGAGCCGCGCGTGCTGCTGCTCGACGAGCCCCTCGCGGCGCTCGATGCCGGCATCCGTCATCAGCTGCGCGACGAGATCCGCACGCTGCAACGCGCCTGCGGCGCGACCACGCTGCTTGTCACGCACGATCAGGACGAGGCGCTCAGCATGGCCGACCGCGTCGCAATCGTCGACGGCGGCCGCGTGCTGCAGATCGGCACGCCGCATGAACTCTACGAACAGCCGGCCTCGACGCGCGTCGCACGCTTTATCGGCCATTCGACGATCTTGCCCGGACATGTGATCGCGACCGATCGCGTCGATGTCGGCTTCACGACGCTCTGCGCGTCGACCGGCCCATTGCGCGAGGGTGAAGCCGTCGAGTTGTTGCTGCGCCCCGAGCATGTGCAGGCCGACCCGGCGCAGGGCTGCGTCAACTGCATCCATGGCGCGCGCGGTGAAGTTCGCTATTTCGGCTCGACGTATCGCTACGACTTCGTTCCTCATGGCGCCACTGCTCCCTTGCTTGGCGAGGGGCGTGTGGTCGCCTCGCACAGCATCGCGATCGAACCTCGGCATCTGCGCGTGCTGCCGCCTGCCACCCAAGAATGAACATGCACCGCGGTATCGGGACGGCGCGGTTTCCCCGGGGGCCGGGTACGCCCCGCCTATCTACATACGATCACCCGCCTCGGCGGACACCCACACGCATCACGGAGAACCACGATGTTTGAAGGTCCCAGCTTGATTCAACACTTGCGAACCACCGCGCTTGTGCTCGGCACGCTCGTCGCCTGTGCCGCTCATGCCGCGCTGCCTGCGCCGCTCTATCCCGGCGAGGACGCGCTCTACACGAAGGCCGCCGACGAAGGCCTGGTGGTCTCGTTCGACACTGGGCCCGAATGGGCTAACTGGAAAGCGCTGTTCGCCGAATTCCGCAAGCGCTATCCGAAGGTCGAGATCACGTACAACGACATCGGCTCCGCCGCCACCGTGGTTACGCTCGACAAGTCGCGGCGGCGCCCGCAGGCAGATACGGCCTATTATTTCGCCGCTTCCGCGCTCGACGCAAAGGCGAAAGACGTGGTTGCACCGTTCAAGCCGCTGAACTTCGAAAAGCTGCCGGCTGTGTTTCGCGATGCTGACGCACGGTGGTTTGCCGTCCATTCGCTGAACGTCGCGTTTCTCGTCAACAGGAAGCTTGTCAAGGAGGTGCCGAAGCGCTGGTCGGATCTTCTGAAGCCCGAGTACAGGAACGCCGTTGTGTATCTCGACCCGCGCTCGACCGGACAAGGGCAGGTGGACGTGTTCGCGGCAGCCTACGCGATGGGCGGCAGCGTCGACGACCCGAAGCCGGGCGCCGATTTTTTCGGCAAGCTGAAGACGGCCGGCAACGTCCTGCGCGTGGAGGGCACCACGCCCTACGCGAAGTTCGTGAAGGGTGAAATTCCGGTTCTGATCGGCTACGAGAATGACGGGCTTAAAGCAAAGTACAACGACGGCATGGGCGATGCGGCCGAGGTGGTGATTCCACAGGACGGAAGCGTTTCCGCGCCGTATGCGATGAGCCTCGTCAAGAACGCGCCGAATCCGTCGGCGGCCGAACTTTGGCTCAACTTCGTGATGAGCGATAAGGGGCAGGCCTTGTTCGCGCAGGGCTATGTCCGGCCCTCCGTGCCGGGCGTGACGCTGGCCCCGGAGATCGCGGCAAAGATGCCGAACGCCCCGCAGGTCCATCCGCTCGATGTCGTCAAGGCGGCTGCGCAGAAGGCGCAGGTCGACCAGTTGTGGTCGCACGCGACGCTCGGGCAGTGAACGACGTGGCCTCCCGTCATGACCAGGGCCGTCCGCGATGAGCCCGCCTTCGACTTTCGCTACCCGCGATGCGGGCTTGCTGCGCCGCTTCGGCGGCTTGCCGGCTGGGCTGTTATTCGCGATCGCCTTCGCGTTGCCACTCGCGGCGCTCGTCGGTGCCGCGTTTGACGGCGGTGGCCGCGCGTTTGCCACCGTGCTCGGCGACCCGCTGGTGGCAGATGCGATAGGTCGCTCGCTGGGCCTTGCGGCCGCCACCGCCACGATGTCGACGGTGATCGGGGCGATGCTGGCTATCGCGCTGGCCGGGCAATCGCCGAAACGGCGGCGCGTCTCACTCGCCGTGCTCGGTGTGCCGCTCGCGTTCTCGGGTCTCGTAATTGCCTACGGCTTCATCCTGAGCTTCGGTCGCGCAGGTTTCGTGACGATGCTGCTCGCGAAGCTCGGCGCCGATCCGGCGCGGGTGGGCGGCGTGATCTACACCGGCGCCGGCCTCGCAATCGCGTACGCGTACTACCTGATTCCGCGCGTCGCGCTGATGCTCTATCCGGCCTTCGCCAACTTTGATCGTCGTCCGCTCGACGCGGCGCTGACGCTCGGCGCACGGCCATGGCGCGCCTGGCTCGACGTGGCCTGGCGCGAGCTGTGGCCGTCGGCGGCGGCGGCCTGGTGCCTGGTTGCGGCAATCGCGCTCGGCACTTACGGCACGGCCGTCGCGCTGGCCGGTACGCAGATCAATATTCTGCCGCTCTTGATGTACCTGAAGCTGTCCGACGGACAGACGGATTTTTCGCAGGTCGCCGTGCTGTCGGTCGTGTTGACCGCGCTTTGTACCTGTGTACTTGCAATGGGGGAATGGATTGTCAGACCAAGGCAACACTGAACATAAGCGGCTCGTCGATGTCGCGCTGGCTGATCTCGCGGCGCGTCAACGCGGCGCGAACCGGCACCTGATGCCGGTCGGTGTGATCGGCCCGAGAGCGGCCACGCAGGAGCAACTGCTGATGGCCGAAACTATCGCATATGCGTTCGCGAAAGCAGGCGTTGCGATCGTGGGCGGTGGTAAGGGTGGGGTGATGGAAGCGGCTGCGCGCGGTGCGTTCCGCGCCGACGGCATTGCCATCGGCCTGTTGCCCGAGGACGATGCGGAAGGCGCTAACCAGTACCTGCGCGTTGCGTTGCCGACCGGACTTGGCATAACCCGTAATGCGCTCATCGCTCGGTCAGCGCTGTGCCTCGTGGCGGTCGGCGGTGGACTCGGCACGCTGTCCGAGATCGCGCTCGGGCTGCAGTGGGGCAAACCGGTGTTCGCGGTGTGCGACGCCCCGCAGGTTGTAGGCGTGGAGACTTTCGATTCTGCGGACGATCTGCTCGTCCGTGCAGCGCGCTGGCTGAGCATGCACGCCTGATACAGGGAACGTAAAGCAGGAACACTTTTTTGCAAGGTAAATAGGAATACTAACTATGAGAAAGACCATAATCGGTTCATGCATTCTGGGTGGTGTTTGCATGGGTGCGCATGCGCAGAGCAACGTGACGCTGTATGGGATCATCGACAACGGTCTCGCGTGGCAAAACAGCGCGACTTCGGTGGGCTCAAGGTCCGGCGGCCATTCCGTCGTCAAGATGACCGCGGGCGTCTGGGCGGGAAGCCGCTTCGGCCTCAAGGGTAGCGAGGACCTCGGGGGCGGTACGAAGACCATTTTCACACTGGAAAACGGTTTCAACAGCACGAACGGCAACGCACAGTACACGGGCGGCATCTTTATACGGCAGGCGTGGGTCGGTGTGACGAACGATCGTTTCGGTACTTTGACCGCTGGACGTCAGTACACCGCTTACTACAACATGCTCGCGCCGTGGAGTCCGACCACCTGGCTGACCGGATACTTCGGCGCCCATCCGGGCGACATCGATTCACTCGACAACATCTATCGTGCGAACAACTCGCTTGTCTACCGGTCACCGACACTGGCCGGCTTCACCTTCAGCACTTCGTATGCGCTCGGTGGCGTGCCGGGCAGTTTCGACGCTGGCTCCACGTGGAGCGCGGGTCTGCAGTATCAGAACGGGCCGATCGGCATCGGTGCGGCTGTTCAGCGCGTGAACAACTCGACGCCGGGCGGTGGTGCCTGGGGGGCGTCGTCGACGACTTCGAACGGCGGCGCGCAAACGGCCGTGTCAGCCATCAATAACGGCTACCAGACCGCCCAGGCGCAGCAGCGCGTCGCAGTGACGGGCGGATACCGTTTTTCGTCGGCGTGGGATGTGAGCGCGTCGTATTCCAACGTGCAATACATCGCAGGCGTGGGCTCGGCGTTTCGCGACACCGCCATCTTCAACACGGCGGGCGCGGTGCTGCATTTCAAGCCGGCGAGCGCGTGGGATCTTGCTGCCGGATACAGCTATACGCGAGCTACGAAGGCGAACGGCATCACGAGCGCAGCGCAGTACAACCAGTTCACGCTCTCGCAGTACTACGCGCTGTCCAAGCGCACGGGTCTCTACGCGGTGCAGTCGTATCAGCGTGCGAACGGCGATACGCTGAACAAGGGCAAGATCATCGAGGCTACGGCATCATTGGGGGATGGCTTCAGTGGTTCCCCGTCGTCGTCGCGCAGCCAGATCGCGGTCGGAGTCGGTCTGGTGCATCGCTTCTGATTCGACTGCTCTGCGTTTTGGCAATAAAGTCGGGGCGCATGGCAACGCGTCCTGGCTAAGAAACTGGATGGCGGTACGCATGTGCGTCCTATCGAGTCAAATCTCGATATTGAGACCGCTTCTACCCAACGCCGAGTAACAGCATACGAACGATGCGTTATTGACGTTACATGTGGTGACCGGTCTCACTTCACTGCAACGAACTGAGTTTGAAGCCGCGTGATCATGCGTCGGCACCTCCCATGAATGCGTGGAAGAGGCCGGAGGTAAAGCCATGCACTTATTGATCGAACTTTGGGGGCAGCTTTTTCTTCGATATTGGCCATGCGTGCTAAAGCAACTGGGTGCGCGAACCTGAATCCCTGAACACGCGACGCAGCGCCCCTAAGCGAACGTCTGCAACCGGCGAGCCCGACTGGCCGCTTTGAGCCGTCCCGAGCCGGTGGCCGTCGGGCATTGCGCGGCCATACAGATAAGGGACCTTCGCCGACATCAGAAAGAATTGCTGACACCCGAGCGCATCAAGTTGCGAACTCGAGACCGGATGCGACACGATCGCCTTGTCCAAGGGCACCCATTCACCAGGCGTACAATCCTCTGACCATATCACGTGCCACGTCCAGTTGTGGGCGAGTCGTCAATGGCGGCTGACGATACACGCTCTGAGAACCACCAACCCATTGGCCCGGCGATGTTGTGACCGGCAGCGAAGAACGAGCCATGCCCGCACAGATGACGCCCAATCAACTCGTTCAATTGATCATCCCAGGTATCACGGCCGTCTTTTCACTCGGTTTTGCCTGTGCATGGCTCTACGATAGAAGACACTGACTGCCGCGCAAAGGGCTCGCATCGCAAACAGGATTTTAGATAACTCGCAATAAGGAAGTACAGTCTGCCCGTTCGGAAAGACGCAGAGCATCAGGATCGCTGGACGGTGGACCTTACAGATGCTGCGATGCAGAAACGATCATTCTATCCCTAAAAAGCTGCGATCTTCCGGCTTCGCGGTAGTGGACTTTCAGTCAATCTTTGCGTTTGCAAGAAGCAGTCCGAACCCCCGCCTTTGTAAGGGGCATGCAGATAATGTTTCGTCCGGGGTCTCGCGCTCGGTCGACGAGACGGCGTTTCCGGCCGCGAGACCCTGCGAACTATGTTGAACGAGATTAGCTCTTACGAGTGCACAAGAAAGTGTGCGGGAACGAAGAAATTGCGTTTCGGCGTTTCGGATCTTCGTTGTGCTCGGTGGACTTGCCCTGAGAACGGCTGTCTATCCGGCGGCCCATCCAATGTTCTAGTGCACTCGAGTACTTACTGACTCATGCAATGTCGGCCGCTTCAACACGGAAAGGGAGTTAGTGACAACTCACCCTTGGACTTCGTTCTTTTTTCAGTTGCAATGGCGCGGTCCGGAAGCCTATGTGGCGCAGAAAGTGAAAGGACGCGCGCGCAGCACTTTACAGAGTGCACAATCTCAGACGGAAAGCGTCCATGTCCCCTCCCGGATTCGGCCAGGATAAGCCCGGTCGACCGTGAACTTCGCCGAAAAAAGTCAGCGTTTCCTTGATGAGCATCGTGATGGCAACACCCAGATCGCTGACACAGTCGCATTAGCATTCCGACTCTGGCCTCATAGTCGCCAAATCACTGGACGGACTTCCTGCGAGCGTCGCACCCGTTCCGCTTGCGTGTCGACTCAAGACGATCACCATGATTCCCTCCCATCGCTACGTCGTGGCATTCGTCATCAACGTCGTTCTACCGACGGCGGCTTACCGCGCGATGCTGCCGCATGTCGGCCTGGCCGTTGCGCTGCTCGCGTCGGCGCTGCCGTTGATCGCGTGGATGGGTGTCGATTTCCTGCGATCTCGCCATGTCGACGCCTTGAGCGCCATAGTGCTGGCCGGCATCGCGCTCTCGTTGCTGTTACTCATCTCGCAACCCGCCGCATGGCTGCGAGCGGCTCGCGAGCCGCTCGTGAGTGGCGTCATCGGCGTACTGTTTCTTTGCTCGCTTGCGCTGCGTCGGCCGCTCGTGTTCTATCTCGCACGCTCGACGCTCTCCCGCGAGCACGAGAGGCGCGAACTCGAATTTGACGCCATGTGGGCAAGCCGCCCGGCGCTCGCGAGATCGATCCGGCTCATGACGGCGGTTTGGGGCATCGGTCTCGTCGGAGAAAACGCCATGCGCCTCGGGATCGCCAGCATGCTGGATGGCCGCGATCCACACTGGCTTTCCTTATGCATCCGGTACGTCACGTATGGCGGCCTGATGGCGTGGACAGTCGCATACCGCCGGCTGTACATCAAGAGGCAATGAGCGCATCGCATGGTGCAGCTGCGTAGTGTTGCGCCTGCGCTTGCCGAAGCCGTTCCAGGCACGCAGATGGCGGATCACATTTAAGCAACACGCTATCGTTGACTGACACATCGCGATTTGCATCTTTTTTAAGTAACCAACGGCCGTTGAGCTTCGAGAACGGCCGTTTATCTCGCGATCGCGGACTGACCGCAACGGTTCGGTTTGCGTCATCTCTCTCTTCATCTTCATGGCCGGAAAGCGGTCCAGGCTGCGACGTTGAACGGCGGAAAGCACGAGCGCGTCCTCGCATCCATCCCGATCTGGAATGAGCCATATTCCTTTCCGCCAGTTCCCGCAGCGGTTGCGAATGGCTACATTGCAACTCAACGCAATCGCGAGAGAGCGCCGGATCCCCCGGCGCTCTGGCTCACTTAGGGAAAGATCATGGCAAAGCTGTTCAACCCCGTACAAGTCGGTGCATATACACTTTCACATCGCGTGACGCTCGCGCCGATGACCCGTCTGCGCACCACCCAGCCCGGCGATGTCCCGAGCGCGATGATGGCTGATTTCTACGCCCAGCGGGCATCGGACGGCGGTCTGGAAATCGTGGAAGCGGCAAGCGTGTCCGTGCAGGCGCGTTCCTATCTCGGCGCCGCAAGCATCTACCACGACGATCAGATGGAAGGCTGGCAAGCCATCACAAAGGCCGTGCACGCGAAAGGCGGCCGGGTATTCCTCCAACTGATCCACGGAGGCCGGCAGAGCCACGTCGAAATGACGGGCGGCGTCGATCCCGTTGCGCCTTCCGTCGTGCCGTTCGATGGTGTCGCTGTCACGAAGGATGGCTTCGTGCCCGCCTCGCCGCATCGCGCGCTCGGTATCGATGAAATTCCCGGCATCGTCGAAGACTTCCGCACCGCCGCGCAGCGTGCGAAGGACGCCGGATTCGACGGCGTCGAACTGCACGCGGCAAACGGCTATCTCGTCGATCAGTTCATCCAGGACGGCACCAACCAGCGCAGCGACTCCTATGGCGGCCCGATCCAGAATCGCGTGCGCTTTCTGCGCGAGACGCTCGAAGCGCTGATCTCCGTCTGGGGCGCGGAGCGCGTCGGCGTGCGCATCTCGCCTTCGGGAGAATGGGGCGGCATCTCCGACAGCGATCCCGAAGCCACGTTCAGCTACGTCGCGAGCGTGCTCGATTCGTACAAGATCGCGTATCTGCATGTAATCGAACCGCGCGTCAAGGGCGACGACACGCTGCACCACGATCACGCGCCCGTCGCGACGAAGTATCTGCGCGAGCACTTCTCCGGGCCGATTATCGCTGCGGGCGGATTCGATCGCGAGAGCGCCATAGCGATCGTCGAATCGGGCGATGCCGATCTCGTTGCATTCGGCCGCCACTTTTCGTCGAATCCGGATCTGCCGTATCGCTTGAAGCACGATCTTCCGCTCACACCCTATGTGCGCGCGGCATTCTGGGGCGGCTCGGAAAAAGCGTATTCCGATTTCCTCACGTATGAAGAGTCGCAAGCGCTGGAAACGCGTACAACCGTAGACGAAGCCGAAAACGCCTGAGCCGTCTCACGGCCGAGGGTGCGTTCGTGAATATCGATTCGCGCATCATGCGGCTTTCGGTCTGCCGTGCCCCGACATTGACTCGGGCGCGAACTCGGGCTCGAGGCACCCTTCGACGAAAGCCGTGAACTGGCGGGCCTTGCTGCTGGCGAGACGTCCTGTCGGATACACGGCGGACAAGGAAATGGGCGGCAGCATCCAGTCGTCCATGACTGAAACGACCGCGCCCGATTTGAGTTCCGGCCAGAAAGCCCATTCCGATGCAACGGCAAGCCCCATGTCCGCGAAGACGGCCGCGCGCAAGCCTTCTGTCGCGGAGATTCTCACGCGGCCTTGCAGCCGCACCGACGACTCCCCCGCCTCGCTGCGAAAGGTCCATTCTTCGCCGCCGCCCAGATCGCGCGTGTAGACGACGGCGCGATGCGCGGGCAAATCACCAGGCGCTTCGGGCATGCCGTGCCGTTCGAAATAGGCAGGTGTCGCGAGTACGCGCCGCCGCGCGATGCCGATGCGGCGCGCCGTCATGTTCGAATCCGCCAGCTCGCCCATGCGCAGCGCAAGGTCGATGCCCTCTTCGACGAGATCGATATTGCGGTCGTCGAGCACGAGTTCGAGATCGAGATCCGGATGCTGGTCAAGGAACGCCGGCAAGCGCGGCACGATGTGCAGCCGCGCAAAGCATACAGCGGCCGACACGCGCATCTTGCCAGTCAGTCCCGCCGCGGTGCCTCGCGCAGCGAGCACGGCCTCGTCGGCTTCTTCGACGGCACGGCGCGCGCGCAGATAAAAGTTCTGGCCAGCTTCCGTCGGCGTGAGCGCACGCGTCGAGCGCAGCAGCAGCTTCACACCAAGCCATTCTTCGAGCTGCGCAACGGTTTTCGATACGGCCGGCTGGCCGATATCGAAGTGTCGAGCCGCCGCCGAAAACGAACCGGTATCGACAACGCGGATAAAAATTTCGATCGCCGCGAGACGGTCCATCGCGATTCTCCCTCACTCAGTTGGTGGCAATCAGTTCGTCCACTCTCGACAGAAACAGCTTCAGCACAGGCGATGCATTCGAACGACTGTAGCCGATCGCGAGATCGACGGTTGGCGCTTCGCCTTCGAGCGGACGGCTCACGACCGACCACGGCAGCAGATTGTTCGCATATTCGGGCATCAGCGACAAGCCTCGTGTCGATGCAACGAGCGACATCGCCATCGCAAGGTTGTCGACGCCGTGCTCGGGCTTCGGATCGAGCCCATTGTCATCCAGATATCGGGCGACCACATCGTGCAGCACGCGTGCCTTGTTCGACGCCATCACAAACGTCTCGCCTTTCAGATCAGACGGATGGATCGCGCTCTTAGCCGTCAGACGATGATCGCTCGGCATCAGCACGACGAGTTTCTCGCGATAGACGACGCGATAATCGAGATCCAGCCCCGGCTCCGTGCGCACGAAGGCCAGATCGAGCTTGCCTCGCGCCACGGCGTCCGCGAGATCGGGCGAGTAGCCGCTCGACACCGTGACGTCGATGTTCGGCAATTCGTCGCGCAACACCTGCATCGCGCGCGGCAGCCACGTCATTTCCTGCCCCGTCAGAAAGCCGAGTGCGAATACCTGTTTGGTGGGGCTCGAAGCGCGGCGCGCAGCTTCGATGGCGGCATCGACCTGCGCAAGCGCGAGTCTTGCATGGTCGAGAAACGCCTTCCCCGACGCGGTCAGCTCGACCCCGCGCGCGCTGCGGCTGAACAGTTCGGCCCGCACTTCGTCTTCGAGATCGCGGATCTGACGGCTCAGCGATGGCTGCGAGGTGAACAGCCGCTGCTCGGCGGCGACGGTGAGGCTGCCTGTTTCCGCGACTGCAACGAAATAGCGCAGATGGCGTAGCTCCATGTTTTCTCCTGTTCCCGTTCTGTCGCGTCCGGGTGGCCATGCTTTCGAGGTATGCGAGCAAGCCTACAAAGTCTTTTTCCGCCGCGCAAGCGCGCCGGCACACCCGATGAAATCGCCGAATCCATCGTGTACGTGGCGTCGGCCAGCTTCACGCCGGGCGAAGTGCTGCGTGTGAACGGCGGTCGGGCGGCATCGTAAGCCATGCTTCCCGGCCATGCCTTTCAGGCATGGCGCGCAACTTATAAAGTCTTTTTCCTCTTTGTCCGACGCACCTACATTACCTGTCAGGACGGCATCACGCGAAGCGAATACGGGCCGAGTTGACGCAGCAAGCCCGACCCGGTGCATACGTTTCAGCTACGTCGCGTCGCATGACCATCAACCGGTTTTAAGAGGACAACTGCCATGACCCGCCACACTCACCAGACCGCGCCGACCCGGTTCGTCGAAGCCAACGGCATCCGCTTCGCGTATCGCCGCTTCGGCAATCCCGGCGGCGTGCCGCTCGTAATGAACATCCACTTCACGGGCACGATGGATCATTGGGATCCCGCCGTCACCGACGGTCTCGCGCAAAACCGCGAAGTGATCCTGTTCAACAACGCGGGCATTTCGAGCAGTTCCGGCACGGTCCCCGAGTCGATCGAAGAGATGGCCGCCAATGCCGGCGCGTTCATCGAAGCACTCGGATTGAAACAGGTCGACGTACTCGGATTTTCGATGGGCGGACTGATTGCGCAGGAACTCGCTATCACGAAGCCGCGACTCGTGCGCCGCGTGATTCTCGTCGGCACGGGTCCGCGCAGCGGCGAAGGCATGGCGACGCTCACGCTTGAAGCGCAAGAAATTTTTGGAGCGTCATACGCGCATCCAGACGACCTGTGGCTGCGCGTGCACTTTTCGCCTTCGGACGCGAGCCAGGCGGCGGGCCGTAGCTTTATCGAGCGATTCCGTCTGCGCAGCGACAATCGCGATCCCGAAGCGAACGACAAGGTCGCGCCCGCGCAACTCGCCGCACTCGCGAAGTGGGGCGCGCCGCGCGAGAACCCGTACGACTATCTGCGCGCACTCGAACAGCCGACGCTCGTTGTCAACGGCGACAACGACGTGATCATCTATTCGATCAATTCGTGGCACTTGCAGCAACACATCCCGAACGCGCAACTGATCCTCTATCCCGACGCCAATCACGGCTCGCTGTACCAATACCCGGAGCGCTTCGTCTCGCACGTCGATCGGTTCCTCTCGGAAGCGGACGCGCCCGAGGCGTAACGCACTCTTGCTCGACATCGAACGGAATTTCATCATGACCAATCTGACAGGCAAAACCGCGCTCGTGACGGGCGCCTCCCGCGGCATCGGCCGCGCCACGGCCATTGCGCTCGCCAAAGCAGGCGCGCGCGTGCTGGTCCACTACAGCAACGCGGAGCAAGCCGCCGATTCTGTCGTTGCGGCAATTCGCGCAGCAGGCGGACAGGCCGACAAGATCGCCGCCGATCTGCGCAATGCGCACGGACCGCATGAACTGGCGAAGCGCGCGCGCTCACTGACAGGCGAACGACTCGACATTCTCGTCGCGAACGCGGGCATCTCGAAGGCCGCGCCGATCGAAGAAACCACCGTCGAGGATTTCGACGACCTGTTCGCCGTCAACGTGCGCGCGCCGTTCTTCCTCGTCCAGCAATTGCTGCCCGTGCTGGGTGACGGCAGTAGCGTGGTGTTGCTGTCGTCGCTTGCGGCACACGCGTCCGTGAACAATCTGTCGGCGTACGCGGCAACCAAAGGCGCGGTCGATACACTCGTGCGCCACTTCGCGTCCGCGCTCGGCGAGCGTGGCATTCGCGTCAACGCGATTGCGCCGGGTGTCGTCGAAACGGACATGTCGAACTTCGCGAAGACGGACGCGGGCCGCGATTTCACGCTCGGCATGCAGGCGCTCAAACGCGTCGCGCAGCCCGACGATATTGCCGGCGCCGCCGTGTTCCTCGCCTCCGACGACGCGCGCTGGGTCACGGGCGACACGTTGCGCGTCGACGGCGGATCGAAGCTTTGATGCTCTCACGCGCGCGCGTCGCCTTCTGGATAGTGCCGTGCGTGAGCGCTCCGACGTTGTGGACGAGCGCCGCGCGTCTCGTCGCATGCCTCGCAGGCATGCCCTCCAGCCTGGAAAGTCTTTTTCACAGCCGCAAGAGACGCCTAAAGTTAGCTCCGTCATGCTCGCCGAGCAGTGCGACACAAGCAACGTGTCGTGAACCTTACTGACAGGAGCCTCAAATGTCCCACCCCGTCGTCCTCATCACTGGCGCCCTCACGGGCATCGGCCGCGCAACTGCTTTCGCGTTCGCGCGTTCGGGTGCACGGCTCGTCGTATCGGGTCGCCGCGCAACGGAAGGCGCCGCGCTCGAAGCCGAACTGCGCGAAGCAGGCGCCGAAGCTCACTTCGTCCTGGCTGACGTGCGCCGCGACGAAGAAGTCCTCAATCTGGTGGATCAGACCGTCGCCCGCTACGGCCGTCTGGACGTAGCCGTCAACAACGCCGGCACGGAAGGCCGGCCAGGACCTGTCGTCGAGCAGACCGCCGACAGCTATGCCGACACGTTCGACACCAACGTGCTGGGAACGCTGCTGAGCCTCAAGCACGAACTGCGCGTGATGACTGCGCAGAAGGCCGGCAGCATTGTCAACATTTCGTCGACTTACGGTCATGAAGGCGCCGCATTCGCATCGGTCTATGCAGGCAGCAAGCACGCCGTCGAAGGCATTACGAAATCGGCCGCACTTGAAGTTGCTGCGACGGGTGTTCGTGTCAACGCCGTCGCACCCGGGCCGACCGATACGGGCATGCTGGACCGCTTCACCAGCACCGCGGAAAACAAGGCAGCGCTCGCAGCCACGGTGCCACTCGCGCGTATCGGCAAGCCTGACGATATTGCCGCAGCGGTGCTCTATCTTGCTGCCGACGGCGCCGCATTCGTTACCGGTCAGATCCTGACTGTCGACGGTGGCAAGACGGCAGGCTAAAGCGGCCTCACATGCTCGCCTGCGCGCTCACTGCCTGGCGGGCAGCTCAAATCCTGCAGATCTGGTCGCGGCCGGACGGCACAGTGGTAACAAATTTAGTTGACGGGCGTGGCGCGTCGCGCCGACGCCGACGTGTTAGGCGCCTGGTTGCTGGCGTCATATCGATAGAACTTTGATTATTCGTTTGAACCGGCGAGTGTATTCGTCGCCACCTACTATGTCCCGCGATGCACCGCGCCTATAGTCAGTCCAAGCCCTGCAACCGATGTCAAGGGTTACGGGAGCCACTAATCATCAGCGACTGAACAGAGCTTAAGAACGGGCCTGGTCCAGTCAACACATTCGATCAAGGACTGACATGACGAAACTATCGGGAAAGATCGCTGTAATCACGGGCGGAAACAGCGGCATGGGCCTGGCAACGGCGCAACTTTTTGCTAGGGAAGGAGCGAAGGTCATCATCACGGGACGCCGCCAGAAGGAGCTGGATGAAGCGGTGGAAAGCATCGGTGCCAACGCGGAAGGCGTGCTGGGCGATGTCTCCAGGCTGTCGGATCTGGACAAACTTCACGACCACGTGAAAGCGAAATACGGCCGCGTGGATGTCATATTCGCGAACGCAGGTTTGGGTTCGCTCGCACCGATCGATCAGGTCACGGAAGCGCAATTCGATGAAACCTTCAACGTCAACGTGAAGGGTACTTACTTCACGGTGCAGAAGCTTCTTCCGCTGGTGCCGGACGGTGGATCGATCATTTTGAACGCATCGATTGCATCGTCCAAGGGTATGGAAGCGTTCAGCGTTTATTCGGCTACTAAAGCTGCGGTGCGTTCGTTGGCACGTACGTTGACGACGGATCTCAAGGCACGCAAGATTCGTGTGAATGCGATCAGCCCGGGTCCGATCGATACACCGATCTTCGGCAAGACTGGCCTGACCGAACAAGAAATTGAAGGCTTCAAGTCGGGCATTACTTCGCAGGTGCCACTAGGCCGCATTGGTCTCCCGGAAGAAATCGCCAAGCCGGCTTTGTTCCTCGCATCCGACGATAGCAGCTATATCTCGGGCATCGAACTAACCGTCGACGGTGGTATGGCGCAAGTCTAAGAGTACGCGGCAGGAGGGCGGTATCGGCTTGAGCCAGCGATGCCGCTATTTGCGTTGACGCTGAGGCAGCGGCGTTTCTAATCAGGACGTTCTGCGTCGCACCGTCGACGTCAACTCGGTGCCAGATGATTCGGGGGGAGGGCCGCGCGCTGGCCGGCACGCGGGACGGAACGTCGTGGCCGTCGCTCCCGGTTTATCAATTGCTCCACCGGGGGCGCAATGGAGTGCGTTTATTCAGGCGTGGGCTCGGCCTCGAGCCCGGACCAACTGACGCTCGATACTCCTTTCTCCATGCTCAGGCGACTGGCAAGCAGTTCGAGCCTGGATTGGTCCTTCGGATGCAACTTCAGCGTTGCAGTGACCTCGATGCGCTGCGGCGTATCTTCGTAGTCGCGGCTGGTCAGGCTCTGGAACGACAGCGGCGCCGAGGACATTGCGTTCGAAAGCACCGCGCGGACATGGATTTCGTCCGCTTCGCGGCAGACCACCGTCAAGGTGTATTGACGTACCAGGTCGGCCGCCGACACCGGTGCCGTATTGATGGCCCGGCTGACTTCACGGAGGACCGTGTTGGTGAGCAGCACCACTCCCGTCCCGGCTGCCGCTGGCCCAAAATGGCCTGAACCGCACAGTACCCCGACAGCCGCGGAGCACCAAAGCGTAGCGGCCGTGTTGATACCCTGTATCGAGCCCTTGTCGCGCATGATGACGCCGCCGCCAAGAAAGCCTACGCCCGAGACGACATAGGCGGCAATCTGCGTCACTCCGGTTGCTCCGTTTCCGGTCAGCACTCCCAGCGTAACGAACAGGCAGGAGCCACAGGCGACGAGCGTGATGGTCCGCAAACCGGCCGTGCGCTGACGCATCTGGCGCTCAAGGCCGATGACAACCCCGCAGGCGAAGGCGGCGAGCAGCCGCAAGAGGAAATCGAACGTCATGTTGGTAAATTCAGGTGGTGCCTGCGTGGGTCACGTCTCGTGTGGGAACGAGCGAAGTATTGTGTGCGCGCGAGGCTTTTTGAAGTCAGCGACGAAATTGAAGAGCCATCCTTGTGCCCCTTACGAACCTGACAGGTAGCGGGCGACGCAATTTTTTGTACCGCAAAAGAATCGTCTGGGTGGCCGTGATGATAACCAGGGCGACGGCCACGACGAAATAGCCGCGAACTACGCCGGTGCAGACGCGACTGTACAGCGTGAGTGTCGGGGCTAGCAGTCCTGAAGTGGCGACTTGCATCAGGCATTCGATTCACGTGATCGCGGCGAGCCGATAGTTGCCGGTCCTGAGTGGCGCTTACGAACCATGAAGTCGTTGGCGTTTCGTGCGCGACGGTTGCATCTTGATGATGCCGTTGGACCCACCATGCCGTGGAGGCAGTGCGACACCGGTTGAACAGAAAGTGAATAAATGGGCCCATCGTCTCAGTCAGTCCAGCCGTAAGCAACGCGAAGCGAAAACGGAATTGCTGCCCTTGCCGAAGCCGATACGCGACGCTTTGTCACTGGAATATCATCTTCAGCTCGAGGCGCTGCACGCGGGTGTGGGCTCTTTGATGGCCCTTCAGATTGTGATGAGGGCGGTCATTGCGACAGGAATCCTATGCGAGCTCGGGTACGGAGATATCCAGAACGCGTCGTACAAAGACCTGGAAAAAATCGCGAATAATTCTTTTTCCTCCGGTGCGCAAGGGCGTTTCTATTTCGATCGCGACGCATTCCGTCTCTTCGCCAAAGTGTTGACGACCCACGATTCGCAGCTGGAAGCCGCTCCCGTCAAGGTAATAGACGAAGTCGCGAAGCGCCTGGAGCGATATCGCGGAGCTGCCTGACGAGAAGACACACAAGATGCCCAAGGCTCAGGTTGAGCCGCGAAAGACCGATAGCATCCAGGATGACGCCACCGTAAATATGCAGGACTTTTGAATATTTAATCAAGCCTTCTATCGGCCCGTTATCGTTGTCGTTTACTCCATGTCTAAAAAGAAATAGTTCACCTCGCTTATCGTTTGCGCAAAGGGACGCTTTTCCGACAAAAAAGTCCTTGAGCGGCTTCCGCCCAAAGCCCCGCTGTTCGCGCGAGTTGTTGAGGAAGAACAGGAAGAGCGGAGTTTCAGGGAGCTGGATTCGTGCCGACATAAGTCATATCCACACACGTAACGGAACGAAGCATGAAATCGATGACTGTCAGCAGAAAACTCGGCTTGGCGTTCGGCCTTGTTGTACTCATATCACTGGTTGGCGGCGCGATATCGCTGATTAACTTTCTCAGCCTTAATCAGGCGAATGGCTGGAACGTCCACAGCTATCAGGTACTTCGGGCGAACGACGACATGCTGACCAACATGGTGAACATGGAGACCGGCGTGCGCGGCTTTGTCGCCTCCGGCGACGATCGGTTCCTCGAGCCGTACGCGGCTGGAAACAGGGACTTCGCGAAGTCTTTCGACCTCGTTCGCAGCCTGACGGCGGACAACGCCAGCCAGCAGGGGCGACTCGAGACGCTGCGCGACATGCACCAGAGAGTGGCAGAAATCGACGAGAAGCTGATTGCCATGCGGCGCGATGTCAACGCCGGCAAGCAGCCTGCCGACGGGTTGATCGATTACTTCAAGCAGGGAAACGACAAGCAGTTCATGGACCGCTATCGCTCGGTGTCGGCAGAACTCGGCAACGCCGAGCAGTCGTTGCTCGATCAACGTTCGGGCGCAGTCGCCAGCATGACGGCATCGACCAAGCTGGCGCTCGGGCTCTCCGGCACGATCACGGTTCTTGTGTCCATCGTTCTTGGTGTCTTCATCACCCGCGGCATCATGCGCGCATTGGGCGGGGAGCCGGCCGAGGCTGCGAGGGCGGCACAGCGCGTTGCGGAAGGTGATCTGGAGGCGGCCATTGCGCTTGCGCCGAACGACCAGACCAGCCTGATGGCGTCACTCGAATCAATGCGCCAGCAACTGCGCGCTATCGTTTCCGACATTCATTCCACGGCGGAAGCCATTACGACCTCGGCGGGCGAGATCGCGCAAGGTAACCTGGACTTGTCGCAGCGCACGGAAGAGCAGGCAGCGTCACTGCAGGAAACCGCGGCTAGTATGGAGGAGTTGACCTCCACGGTCCGTCAGAACACCGAGAACGCGAAACAGGCAAACGCCCTCGCTGCGAATGCCCGCGAGGAGGCAACGCGCGGCGGCGAAGTAGTGAACCAGGTGGTCGAGTCCATGCGCGACATATCGAGCAGTTCGGGTAAGGTGGCCGACATCATTACCGTGATCGAAGGCATCGCGTTCCAGACCAACATTCTTGCGCTGAACGCAGCAGTGGAGGCCGCGCGTGCTGGAGAACAAGGCCGCGGCTTTGCAGTCGTAGCGGGTGAAGTCCGTACGCTGGCACAACGCAGCGCGAGCGCGGCGAAAGAGGTCAAGGACCTCATCACGAGTTCAGTTGAAAGTGTGGCTAAAGGCTCGGAGCAGGTTGGGAGAGCGGGCACGACCATGTCCGATATCGTTCAGTCGGTCAGGCGGGTGACGGACATCATGGGGGAAATCGCGTCGGCGTCTGACGAACAGGGAACGGGAATTGAACAAGTGAACGTTGCTGTTGGACAGATGGACGCGGTGACACAGCAGAATGCCGCGCTCGTTGAACAGGCATCTGCCGCTGCACAGGCAATGGCTCATCAGGCGACGTCGCTTCGGCACGCAGTGAGCGTCTTCAAGCTCGGGCACAAAGCTGCTTGAGCGAAAGCGATCGCCGGCTGATCACGCGAATGCCGATAGCGTGCATCAGCCGCGAACAGCTTCAAAAGATCGACTCCTTGCGCGCACGCCGTTATAAGTCTTGAGCGCGACGCGCAACATCGTTTCCGAATCCCGACTGGTTACGCTATACCAACGCGACCGCTTCGATCTCGATCTTCAGACCGAAGTGGAGCGCTGGCACCGGCACTACGGCGCGAGCGGGTCTCGCATCGCCCGCCCAACGCGCGTAGATCTCGTTGAAGCTCGCCCAGTGCGCGACATCGACGATATAGACACGAACCTGCGCCAGTTTCTTGATATCGCTGCCCGCACCGGCAAGCGCGGAAGCCAGATTTGCCAACACCTGCTCGGCCTGGGCTTCAAAAGAACGCTCCGTAAGCTTTACGCCGTTCGCGTCGATAGGAAGTTGGCCCGACACAAAAACCAGGCCATTTGCGACCGAAACGTGGCTGTAGTGACCACCCGGTGTTGCCAGTCCAGCGGGGTTCATCGTTTGAAGGAACTGCGCATTCTGCTGATGCTGATCCATGACGAACATTCCAGGTGAAAGGACCGCTTCGACCACAGCCACGACGAGGTCAGGAAGCTATTGGGGTTTTGTATTCGGGAACTGGAGTGCCAATCCCGGCGCCATCAAAATGTAGCATGGAGTCTACGGGTATCGGCAACCAGCGACGATTCGGAGGTCGATAGGATCGCAACCGTTAACCTCGGGGAATTGACACACGGTGGCGATCACAAGCAGCATGCATTGTTCGATTCCATCATGGCTTTTGAACTGGTCTTTCAGGCCGACGAGTCTGGAAGTATTGCTGCGCCAACGTAATCCAGTATTGAACACCTGCTGGAATGATGTCGTCGTTGAAGTCGTACTTCGGGTTGTGCAGACCCGGTGCAGTCTCACCGACATGGGCGTTGCCGATCAGCACATACGTGCCGGGTCGCTCTTCCAGCATGAAGCCGAAGTCTTCTGACGTCATGTTGGCCGGCACGTCGGCGTGCGTACGTTCATCGCCGAAAGTCTCGCGAATGACGGCTTCGCATAGTTGGGTCTCGGCCCGCGTGTTGATGGTCGCCGGATAGTACTGGAAGAACGTGACTTCGACCTGAGCGCCGTGCGCGGCCGCCAGCCCTTCGCACATTAGCTGGATGTCGCGCTGCAATTTCTGCTGCAGTTCCGATGAAAGCGTACGTATCGTTCCGCGCAACTCGGCGCTGTCCGGAATGACGTTGTCGGTGTCGCCGGCGTGGATCATGCACACGGAGATCATGGCGGGATCGACTGGGTCCTTGTGTCGCGCAGCGATGGTCTGACAGTGCAGCACCATCGAGCAAGCCAGCGGAATCGGATCAAGCCCGAGATGCGGTTGCGCCGCATGAGCGCCCTTGCCGGTGACTGTGATCCTGAAGCGCGAACCCGCCGCCATGATCGGGCCCACCCGCAAGCCGAAATGCCCACCCGGCAAACTCGGCCAATTGTGCATGCCGAACACTGCCTCGGTGGGATATTGCTCGAAGAGACCGTCGTCGATCATTTTTCGCGCGCCCGCGCCGCCTTCTTCTCCTGGCTGGAACACGAAATGAACGCTGCCAGGCAATTGCGGCATGCCTTTCAGAATGCGCGCGGCGCCGAGCAGCATCACCGTGTGGCCGTCGTGCCCGCACGCGTGCATGACTCCGTGAGTGCAGGACGCGTGCGTGAAATCGTTGGCTTCCTGGATGGGCAACGCATCCATGTCCGCACGAAGCACGATGCCCCAATGCGGATTCTCGCCCGGCAAGCTTGCCACGACGCCTGTTCCGCCCAGTCCGCGCGATACCGTATACCCGAGTTCCTCGAGCTCACGCGCGACGACATCCGCGGTCCTGTGCTCTTCAAAGCGCAACTCGGGATGCGCATGAAGGTCGCGTCGCAACTCTGCCCAATGCGGATGATGCGCGCTTAGCGATGTTTCGGGAATATCGGTGGTTTCCATTCTCGGCACCTTTCTAAAGCGGGCAGCATCAAGTCGGCGACATCACCGCGTGACGTCTTGCGATGGTTAATCGTAGTACCCGAGGATCGACTTCACCTCCATGTACTCTTCCATTCCTTCGATCCCGTACTCGCGACCGTTTCCGGATTGCTTGTATCCGCCGAACGGAGCTTGCGGGTCCCACGCCGGATAGTTCAGATGTACCTGGCCTGATTCGATGCGCGCGGCGACCCGACGCATCAGCGTTTTGTCGGTGCCCTGCACATGCGCGCCGAGCCCGTACACGGTGTCGTTCGCGATGGCGATCGCTTCTTCTACCGTGTCATACGCGAGGATCGCGAGGACCGGCCCAAAGATCTCCTGCTGCGCAATCGGCATGTCCGTGCGTACATCCGAGAAGATTGTCGGGCGCGCATAGAAGCCCTGGCTCAAGCCGACGGGTCTGCCTGGACCGCCCACGATCAGCTTCGTGCCGTCGTCCACGCCCGCTTCGATCATCTGCTGCACCCGGTTGAACTGTGCGCGATTCGCGAGTGGACCATGAGTCGTCGTCTCGGCGAACGGATCGCCGACGATCATCTGTTTCGTCGCCGCCGCGGCGAGTTCATCCGCCTGGGCGATGACGCTGCGTGGGACGATCAGGCGCGTCGGCGCGCTGCATGACTGGCCCATGTTGCGAAACGCAGCCGCTACGCCGAGCGTGACCGCACGCGGCAGATCGGCGTCAGGCAGCACGATGTTAGGCGACTTGCCACCCAGTTCCTGCGCAACGCGCTTAACCGTCGGCGCGGCCGCCTGGGCGACCAGCACGCCGGCTCGCGTCGAACCGGTGATCGACACCATATCGACTTGCGGATGGGCCGACAGCGCCGTCCCCACTTCTGGCCCCGTGCCGCTCACGAGGTTGAACACGCCCGCTGGAATGCCCGCTTCGGCGACGATCTCGGCAAACAGCAGGGCGCTCAGCGGCGACAACTCGCTGGGCTTCAGGATAACGGTGCAGCCGGCAGCCAGTGCCGGCCCGACTTTCGCGGTGATCTGATAGATCGGCCAGTTCCACGGCGTGATGAGCGCGCACACACCGATCGGCTCGCGCGCGATGGCGGTGGTGCCACGCTGGGCGACGAACGGATAAGTCGCGAGGTTGTCGCGTGCGACGCGGATATGTTCGGCCGCGAGCGGCACATGGGCACTGCGCGCATAGTTGATCGGCGCGCCCATTTCCATCGACAGGGCAAGCGCAAACAGTTCGGCTCGTTCGAGGAAGAGGGCATGAACGCGGTCGAGCAGCGCGGCGCGCTCTTTGGGCGAAGTCGCGGACCAGCTCGCGAACGCTTTGCGCGCGGCTTGCACCGCGCGGTCCACGTCGCCGGCGTTCCCTAACGGGATGTCGCAAAGCGTCTCTTCAGTGGAAGGGCAGACCACGGCGGTGCGTTCCGTGCCGATAGGCGCGACCCATTCGCCGTCGATAAAGAAGCGGTCCAGATGGCCAGCCTGCATCAGATGAAGCACAGGGGATTTCATTGCTGCTTGTCCTTGTGTCGATACCGTGCGCTCGTAGCAGGCGAAAGCGCACGGATAGAAGTCGAAACGAAAGCGTTGTCAGAAGTCGGCGACCTTGCCCCACGCCGATTTGTCGAAGCGTTCGGGACGGTAAGGCTCGGGGTCGACGATCGGCGTCGCGCCTGTGACCATATCCGCCACGAGATGACCGCATCCAGGCCCGATTCCGAAGCCGTGGCCGCTCAGGCCAGCGGCCAGCACAAAGCCGGGCAGCGACTGCGTTTCGCCGATGGCGGGGATGCCGTCAGGCGTCATGTCGATATAGCCGGCCCACGAGGCCGTTACGCGTGCTTCGCCAATCACCGGACACAGATCGATGGCACGCCTGCGAATTTCCGTGAGCGTGGCTTCATCGGCGCTGGGGTCCAGCACGCGCATTTTTTCCATCGGCGTCGGCTGATCGAGCCGCCAGCGGTTCAGGCCTTCATGGCCCGAGCGCACGCCTTCCAGACCGCCGGGACTGAGGCTCTGCCAGCGACGCGCGAACATCGGCAGAAAGTCCTTCGCATAGCGAAGTTTTTGCAACGTGGGATCGAACTTTGCCAATCCGCTGATGGCGAGCGAATAGGTTTCGTCGCCGCGACGCGTGATCGTGATGCTTTTCGTGTGCAGCGCATCCGGCAACGTGCCGCGCGGCAGCGAGACCGACGCGACCGACGAGCGAATGGTCGCCTGGGGCAGGCGGATGCCGAGTTGCCGGCAAAACGTCGAGGCCCATGCGCCGCCCGACAGCACCGCGATCTTCGTACGGATCACGCCGTGCTCGGTCACGACGCCGCTGACCCTGCCGCCCTCTGTTTCGATGCCCCGTGCCGCGCAATTCTGATGGACCGTGCCGCCCAGCTTGATGATGCTGCGTGCCACGGCCGGGGCGGCGTTGGCCGGGTCGGCCGTGCCGTCGGTCGGCGCGAACACGCCGCCTTTCCAGCTGCGTCCGGTTGCGGCCGCCCGCTCGTTGGCCTGTTTGCTGCCGAGCACTTCGGTTCTGACGCCGGCCGTGCGGGCGAATTCGCACCAGCGCGTCCATCCGCCGAGTTCGTCGTCGTCGTTGCTGAGATACAGCAGACCGCCGCGGCGAAAGCCGGCGGATTCCCCGGATTCGTCTTCGAACTGCTGCCACAGTCGCAGGCTTTCCGTCGCAATCGGCAATTCTCGCGCATCGCGGTTCTGTTGCCGGCACCAGCCCCAGTTCCGGCTGGATTGCTCGCCGCCTACGATGCCTTTTTCGATCAGCGCGACTTTGACGCCACGCTTCGCGAGAAAACATGCAGTGAATACGCCGACAATGCCCGCGCCTATCACCACGACGTCGGCGCTATCGGGCAGCGCCGGGCTGCTATCAATGCGGGTCAACGGTACGCGCATCTATGAAAGTTCCTTCGTGAGTCGCGTGTCGGGTAAATGTCTGTCGGCGACTTTGCCAGTTGCAACGCCCAGAACCGGTACGACCGGTAGACCGGATCGGGTGCGCCTTGATGCGCGGCGGTGCCGAGATGCTTGCTGTCGGCTCGAAGAGCCCACGGATCAGCAAGACTTCAAGCGCGCTATACGGGCCGGGCCGGTAGAGTCTTTATGGTACGTGGGCAATGTCACTCTGCGACGCTCGAAAAATATTTCAAAAGAGTATGAAAACTGCGTTTGGCGTGCCTTGCGCAGCATTTTATGTGGCGCGCTCATCGACTTGACTCGCTGGAGCGGCGAGTCGCGATCCGTAGAAACGCGGCCAGGCTTCGATTGCGTAGCGCGGCGTGACGGCCTGATAGGTGTGATAGGTCTGATGCCGCGTCCCGGTCGCACACGCAGATTTGTAGAATGCTCAGCCGCGCTTGAACTGGATGCAAGGCGCAGCAACGCAATCGCTGGCCGACGGGTGGGGCGCAATTGATAATTGCCAGCAGTTGGGTGCGCAACAGGGCCGTAAGCTGTTCAATCCTTCGCAGTGGGTATCTGGCTCGATACCGCCTGCAATTCGCCGGCTTTAGTTCGCAGGCGGCATTGTTCACGCTAGCTTGTCGATGACGAGCAATGTCGAAGTGGCCGACGCATATAACTTTCCGGTGCTGTCCTTTAGCGTGGCCTCGGCGAACGCCGCGCGGCGGCCAATGCTGATCACCCGGCCTTCCGCCCGAAGCGTGCCGGTCTCATGCGTTATCGCTTTATGGTACGAAACCTTGAGTTCCAGCGTTGTATAGGCTTGCGTTGGCGATAGACGCGAATGGGCGGCGCAGCCGCATGCGGAGTCGAGCAGTGTGGCTGCATATCCGCCATGTACCGTACCGATAGGGTTATAAGCTCGGAGTGACGGTACGCTTTCGAAAGCTGCGAAGCCTTCCGACGCTTCAACCAGCGTGAAGTCCAAGGTATCACCGATCGGTGGTCGTCCCCCTGATTGCATCAATTTGTGTAGCTGCTCCAAGCCGGAGAGATTGGGTGGCAGCTGTTCGACAAGGTTCATTTGCAAGACTCCAGGTGGAAGCGTCGTTTAAGCGCTGTCTTCGCGCGCATCAATATTTTGTCGGAGCGCGTTTGATCCGGCTCCCCTCTGGCAAGCATTAGCGCGCCAACCATCTCGCACAATAGCGACTCCGCGTTCGGGTTCGCCTCTGTGTCTCCAAGCTCCGACAAAAGCCCTGCAAGCCGCTTTCGCAGCCGTGTCGTTCCCTCTGCAAAGGCCGCGCGTGCTTCAGGGGATACCCTCGTCATTTCAGAAACTAACGCAGCAACCGGACAACCAACCGGAATTGCGTCCCGGTGCGCGCGCGACAGATAAAAGCGGATGTAATGCCAAAGGCCTTGCGCAGGCGATCGACCGGATACTTGATGGAGAAAGTGGGCTTCACTCTCTTCAAACATCGTGGCAATGGCAGCAGTCACAAGCTCGTCTTTCGAACGAAAGTGAGCATAAAAACCCCCATGGGTCAGTCCGGCGCCCTCCATAACCCGCGCCACGGCAATCTGCTGTGGCCCGTGAGCCCGAATTGCATCAGCGGCTACCTTCAGCAGCTTTTGACGCGTTTCGTCTTTGTGTGTAGCGCCATATCGCATTGACCGGTCCCGACCATAGTATGATAACCATCATATAAAGAAACGTGTTCAATCACAACGCTTCTCGCCGCGACAGTTTTCGCGAGAGCTGGCACCGCCGTCAGGCGGCGAGTCGTCCGTTCGCTCTGCGACTCGCGCCAGGCAGGTTTAGTTTTGCTGGCCGACTTTGACGGCTGACGTTAACAGACGCGAAGACGAATGCGACTGACAATGCGGGCATCCACACTGTGAAAACGGGTCGGTCCGCGCTCATAACGTAAAGAACGCGGCATCTTCTCTGAGCCTCGGGACGATTCGTCTCTCTGCCCACTCCAACCACGCCCGGGTCCTGGCATCCATGAAGTGCCTGGAAGGCAGGAGTGCATATATTCCAATGTCCGGCGACCGCCACGCGGGTAACACCCGGCGGAGCCGGCCATCGCGGATCGCGTCTATGACCGAGAAAAGCGGAAGGAGCGTTATTCCGGCACTCCTCACAGCAACATCGAGCAGCAATTCTGGCGTGTCCGCCACCAGCGGTCCTTGCGGGGGAAATTCCTGCACCGGGCCTTGCCCGTCTGTCAGTCGCCATTCAGGAGTGATGGAAGGATTGATCAGACGCAGGCATGAGTGCTCGCTCAATGCGGTGGGTGTCGTAGGCTCGCCGAAGCGTTGCAGATATTCGGGCGACGCGCACACCACCGCGAATGTCGTTCCCAGCCGACGCGCCACCAATCCCGAGTCAGTCAGCGACTCCGCCAGATAAAAGCTCACGTCTACACCGCGGGCGAGCAGGTCGGGAAAGTACTGCGAAGTACTGTAGTTGACGATGACTTCGGGGTAACTCGCACAGAAATCGGCGAGCGCAGGCGCGACATAGTGGTGGCCGAAACTGGTCATGCATTGCACGCGCAGCCGGCCAGACGGAGTGGATGCCGTCCCGGAGGCCTTCGCTTCGGCTTCGTCCATAAGCGCAACGATCTCGCGACAACGCTCGGCGTATTCGGCGCCTGCATCGGTGAGTATCCGATGGCGGGTCGAGCGCTGAAGCAGCTTGACGTCAAGCCGCTTCTCCAGGTCCGACACGAGCCGCGAAACCTGCGCCGTCGTGAGATCCATCTGCTCGGCCGCGGCAGTGAAACTGCCGCTATCGACCACACGCAGGAACGCGCGAATCGCATGGAAGAGGCCTGTCTGTAGGAGGTCTTTGCGCATTCCGTAAATATACTTTGTTCGACGGTCTATTGTTACTGAAGTTGTAGCGTCTCACAATCGGGCCACTAAATGGCAACCGCGGAGAACCTCCCATGAAACCCGATGTGCGTGCTCCGGTGAGCAGTAGCGGCCGGCTTGCAGGCTTGCTGATTCTCGTTTTGCCTCCGCTGTTGTGGGCCGGAAACTTCGTGGTCGGCAGGCTCGCACGTAACGACGTGCCACCTATGACGCTGGCCTTCGGCAGGCATCTCATCGCGCTGGTGTGTCTCCTGCCGTTTGGATGGGCCGCGATGAAGCGCGACATGAGTCGGTATTGGGCGCTTCGCTGGCGACTCGTGCGCGTATCCCTCGCAGGTATGGTTGCCTTCAATCTTCTCGTCTATGTAGGGCTGCATTCGACGACGGCGTCGAATGCCCAGTTGATGAACTCTGCCATTCCGGTGCTGATCATCTTGATCGGTGCTGCATTTTTCGGGCAACGGCTGACCGCCGTCCAGAGCTTCGGACTCGTTCTGTCCTGCGTCGGCGTTTTGACCATCATCTCGCACGGCGACACTGCGCGACTGTTAGCGCTTCAGTTTTCCCGTGGCGACCTGTTCGTCTTCGGCGCGATGGTGGCGTTCGCTCTCTTCTCGGTCTGGCTGCGTTCCTTTCCGGCGGACATGGACCGTCTCGGGCTACTTGGCGCGCAACTCGTCATCGCGGTAGTGGTGCTCTTTCCGCTGTTCATGTGGGAGTACATCGCGGGGGAACGTGCAACCTGGAACAGCGCGTCTCTTGGAGAAATCATGTACGTAGGGCTCGCACCATCCCTGATCGCCAACCTCCTGTATATGTTTGGCATTGCGCGCGTAGGCCCAGCTCGAGCGGGGCTCTTCATTCACCTGATTCCGCTCTACGGCGCGTCGATGTCAATCGTGTTTCTGGGCGAGACGCTGCACGTTTATCACGCGATCGGCATGGCCGCGATCGTCGTTGGTCTGGCCTGCTCACGTAGCAAAGACAGACCGGTATCCCGGTCTGCCGATGACAACGAGGGCGATCGCTATAGCAAGCGTCGTCGGGTACAAACGGTTGGATGAGTCTCCTACGCTTTGACCACTTTATCGATCGCCCTCACGGGTAGCAACCGCCGTCAGTACGCCTTGGCAGCTTGATGAACCGTCTTAAAGCGTAGGCCGATCCAGGCCACATCAACTTCACAATGTCATATCTGCGAGTCCGAACATGAGTTTGCAATCCGTCCGTACATTTCTTTCACAGCATGCTCCCGACCTCGAAATTCTTGAAAAGCAGACGAGCACCGCCACTGTCGCGGAAGCCGCCGATGCCCACGGCGTGTCGCCGGGGCAGATCGCGAAGACGCTGTCTTTGTGGCTGAAGGACGAGGTTATCCTGCTGGTGCTTGGAGGTGACGCGAAGATTGACAACCGCAAGTTCAAGGACCAGTTCAAAGGCAAGGCCAGGATGCTCAATGCCGAGGAGGTGGTTGAATGGACCAGTCATCCGGTGGGCGGGGTGTGTCCGTTCGGACTGCCGCGCGAAATGAAAGTCTTTGCGGATGTGACGTTGAAGAAGTTCGATGTCGTGTTGCCTGCAGCGGGCGCAACGAACGCCGCACTGCGCATCGCGCCCCAGCGCCTTATCGAACTGGTTAGGGCAGAGTGGGTCGATGTCGCTCAAGGTCCAGCCCTGACCGTCTGACGGACTGTTTTCTTCCTGTCCGTCAGCGAGGCAAAATCGACATGACTTCCGCTCGTTGGACGGCGCGGCCGCGACTGAAGTTATCGCCTCCGCGGCGTCATGCAATCGTTGGTCCCCACTGTAGTCTGTGCCGCCGCTTGGAGTTAGGCGCCTCTGCAAAAAGTTCAGCGAGAAATGTCCTCCAGCGACTTTCCAAGCGTCCGAGGCCCCATCAGTCCGATTGCGAGGATAACCAGCATCATCGCGCCGGCGATGAAAACGAACACGCCGGTCACGCCGAAGTCCTCAGCATGAATGCAATGATGAACGAGCTGAACACCGCGGATGCACGACTCCATGAATAAACGAAGCCTACCGCCCGTGCGCGAATCGTCGTGGGGTACAGCTCCTGCTGATAGGCATGGTAGGTGAACGATATGATGTTGCCCGCCAGCGTTAGACAAACGCCCAGCATCACGATCGCCACGGCCGACGTTGTTTGGCTAAAGAGAAGTCCGGCCACAATGTTGAGCGCCGCCATGCAAACAATGACGTGCTTTCGCTCGAAGCGGTCAGCAATGAGATAGCCGAGCAAAGGTCCAAGAGGCGCCGCCAACCCGATGACTGTCGTGTAGAGCAGGCTCGACGTCACGGTGATTCCCTGCTTCACAAGCAGCGTGGGTACCCAGTTAGCAAAACCGTAAAAGCCGACCGTCTGGAATATGTGAAAGACGATCAGCATGACGGTTCGCTTGCGGTACGGCGCCTTCCACATATCAGAGAAGCCGCCTTTGATTGCGATCGGCTCGGATGGTCCTGGCGGAGGAAGCGGGCTTCCGTACTGGCTTTCAACCTGCGCTTCGAGCCGGGAGAGCACGGCGTCGGCCTCTGCGAATCGCTGCTTGCTGGCGAGCCAACGCGGGCTTTCCGGCAGGTTTCGACGGAAATACCATACGAACGCCGCACTGATGCCGCCAATCAATACGACCCACCGCCAACCGTCCAATCCCAGACAGGATTTCGGTACGAGCAGGTAAGACAGGAAGGCTACGACCGGGACCGCGGAAAAGCCGATTGCCTGGCAGACTGCAAACGCACGCCCGCGCATATGCTTCGGTGCGAGCTCGGACATGTAAGTGCCAATGGTGATGAGTTCGACGCCGATACCAAGACCGGAAACGAAGCGCCAGAAGTTCAGTCCTGTCGCTGTATCCTGGAAGGCCATTACCGTATTGGCCGCTACGTACCAGAGCAATGAATACGTGAAGATTGCACGCCGGCCAAAACGGTCAGCGAGGAATCCGCAGGCGATGGTTCCGACGAACAGACCGCTAAAGAGAGATGCGATAAAGCTGGCGACACCCGACGTTCCGAAAAGCCCGTGCGTCGTCGCAGTGAGAATTCCTGCCTTCACGAGACCAGGCGCGATGTACCCGGTGAAGAGCAAATCGTACAGTTCGAAGAAGAAGCCGAGGCTAAGCAACACGATCAGTTTCCAGACGCTCCGCGTGGCGGGAAGTCGGTCAAGACGTGCAGATATTGCGGCTTTATCGACGAGCGAATCCTCACCGGGCACGCTGGTTTCTTTGGCGCCTAAGGATGAGGCGCCTTCCAAAGTGGTCATGGTTGTCTCCGTCTAGTATTTGCTTTTGATGCTGCCGGGCAAAAATCAGCTAACGACAGCTAATGACAGCTGATAACAGCAATCCTCACTGGCGTTGCTCCTTGAGCTCGGCGAAGGAGACGATCCTGCCGGCCAGTGCGCTTGCCACGACAGTTGGTGGGCTGGCGAGCCAGACCTTTCCTGGCCCAAAACGACCCGAGAAATTCCGGTTGATTGCGCTGATGGTGACCTGCGACGCGTCAGTGGATGCACCAGGGCCGCAGTTGGCACATGCGCCGCATGAGGGCTGAAGCAGAACTGCGCCAACGCGTTCGAAAGCATCGAGATATCCGCGCTCGATGCAGTAGTCCCGCACGTCCGACGTGCCGAACTGTAGAAACAATTGCACGTGTTCAGGGACCCGGATTCCCCGTTCGGCAGCCCAGGCGAGAACCTCATGATAATGGTCGAAATCTTCGCGCTTGCCGGCAGTACATGAGCCGCCGTACGCAATATCAATCTGCGGCCTGTTGCTCAACTGATTCAGCGCGATGCCGTTTCCAGGGTCTCCGGGTGCCGCAAGCATAGGGGAGAGCTGAGTGCAGTCGATCTCAATGGTGGCTGCGTAGGGAGCGCCGTCGTCACTTCGCATCCAGGGCTCGATTTCGAAGTCCACACCGCGACGTTCCTTCAGAAACCGGACCGTCTCTTGATCGGGAGCGACGATGCCTGTGAAGCCGCCAAGCTCTGCGGTCATGTTGGTGAGCGTGGTGCGCTCGTCGGTGGTTAGCTGCGAAATGGCCGAGCCAGCAAACTCGAACACTTTGCCGACGCCCGCGCCGGCATGGATGCGGGGGTCCGCAAGAAGATGGAGCGTTAAGTCTTTAGCCGTCACCCCGGACGGAATCGGTCCGCGGAAATCGATTCGCAGCGACTCGGGAACGGTCATCCGTACCGCGCCGGTGATGAACGCATTGGACATGTCCGTCGTGCCAACCCCAAATGCAACGCAGCCAAGCGCTCCGCTGTGCGGTGTGTGCGAATCGGTGCCTACCACCAGTTGGCCTGGCAGCGCGTACCTCTCCGCCATCATTGCGTGCGAAATGCCTTCCGAACCTTCGCTAATGCCACTGCCGTTTTCGCCGAGGTAGCCATGATTGCGTAGACCGTAATCGCGGGCGAAAGCACGGTGCGCTTCAGACAGCGCGCGCACATCCGGAAGTAGCCCGTTGCGGATGTGCAGCTCGCTTTTGTGCGAGTAGGACAGGTGGTCCTCGAACATCAAGATCGTCTCAGGCGAATGCAATTTCAGTGGGCGACCGAACGTTACATGCAGCATGTGACTCGCCATGCCGGTGTAGTACTCGTGAATGAAACGCCAGTCCGCGCGGACAAATACTCCTTCTCCAGGGTTCTGTGAGTTTCCCGTG
Organism: Paraburkholderia sp. 22098; assembly: GCF_052045935.1. Lineage (NCBI taxonomy): Bacteria > Pseudomonadati > Pseudomonadota > Betaproteobacteria > Burkholderiales > Burkholderiaceae > Paraburkholderia > Paraburkholderia sp. 22098. The sequence goes on from NZ_JBQEPV010000002.1 coordinate 337,759, forward strand.
GCCTCGGTTTCCAACGCGTGCCTCTCGATGATTTTTTGAGCGAGCGTGCGTGGACGGCCGTCGCGGGCCTGAGTGGTCGTCCTGACGTGCTGCATGTGCGCAGCGCCGTACCGCAGAAGGCCCCCGCTGCGGAGAATCGCTGACGCAAGCGCGTCGCGAGATGCGACCAGTTCGTCGATGTCGATTTCTTCACCACGCTCTATACGTTCGAGCAGTCCAAAATCTGTCGACGTGAAGAGTCCGACGTTGTCGGCATTTTGCCGGTAAATGCGCTCGAAGCTTCTGGCGATAACAAGCCGGATACCAGCACGATATTCCGCTACCGGGCTGTGCTCGCGAGACGACCCCTTGCCGTACCGGTTGCCGGCAACCGTCACACAAAAGCCTCCGGCGCGAACAGCGTCCAGACCAATGGGTGTGCGTTCACCTGCTCTGAATCCAACATACGGAACACGCGCAAGCCGCTCGTCGAAGCGGGTGAGCACGCTCATTGGTGTGATTTCATCGGTCGACACGTCGTCTCTCAGCGTGCCGGCCGTGGTCTCGGTCAGATCTTCGCCGCTTAACTGTCGGTCGATGATGTCCGGGTCTGCGGAAAGAAAAAGCACCCGGCCATCGAGCTTCAAAATCGGCATGTCTAGTCTCCTTGCGGGAAATCTAGACTGTCTTCGGCACCGGGATGAAGTGCTGGAATCGCAGGGGGGCATTACCAATCACGACGTCCGCATTAACCCTGATGGCTATGTGAACTTAGATGAAATATCAAGGCCGCAACGGCTTTGCGGCGCGCTGACCTTTTGACGGCATGCACCCGTAGCGTCCTGCTCGCCGCCCACGGCGCGTCGAGCGGGTGACGAATGAAGTTTCCCGACCCGGCGAACGCCGAAGCCGCGCTCGTCGGCACGATGCCAATGCCTAAGCCAGCCTCTATCATCCGGCACTGGGCGTCAAAGCTATTGACCGTGACCGATATTCTGAGTGCCTTTCCCATGGCTGCCGCGCGCTCGCGCAATTCCTGGTCGAGCGTTCCTCCGGCCTGCAGTGCAACGAGTGAGAAGTCCAACACGTCACTAAAGGTCGGGGCGGTCACCGATGCGAGTTCGTGCTGCCGTGGAACGACAACCAGCAAGGGGTCGTCTGCAAAGTGCCAGGAGTCGAGGCTGTCCGGCGCGACAACTGCCGACGAGATTCCCACATCTGCGCGGCCGTCCACACATGCGCGCAGTACGTCGCTGCTGATCTGCTCGATGAGCGCAATCTCGACCAGCGGATACTCCGCCTTGAAAGTCGTCAGTAGTTCAGGGAGAAACCCGACGATGGCGGACGCATTTGCATACAGCCGGACGGTTCCCGAAACCTGACCTGCCAGCGAATGTACCTCGCCCGCCAATGACTGCAACTGGTCGTTCAGTGCGCGGGCCCGCGAAAAAACATGGGCACCGGCCTCCGTCAGTTCGACACCGGACGGTGAACGCGTCAGTAAAAGCGCGCCAAGCGAGGTCTCAAGATCAGCAATCCGCCGGCTGATAGCCGACGACGATATGTGACCTCGTGCTGCCGCTCGGGCTATCGAACCTTCCTCGACCACCGCAACAAAAAGTTCAAGACTGTATGGGTCAATGCGCACGGATATTGTTCTCAGCAGAATGGCGACTACCAGGCATTGAGCGCCATGAGACATGCTGAAGGCCTCTCCGCAATAGCAGGCCAAGGCTGGTCGCGCCGAATCGTCGAACTTGCGATTATCCGCCCATCGTGCCGCCGCGCAAGGAACCCTCCATGTGGTTCCTTTTCGCGAGGCAAGTCACCTCCAGCACCGACAAAGCCAAGAAAGCAGGTCATGCGGATCGCAAAGTCAAAGCCGGCTCGCATATCATGACCACATCAAACTGGAGGCACCATGTGCTACTCGGCTCAAGTCGTGGCGGACTATCGAAAATTCGTGCGTACCTTTGGCGCAATCATCGACATCCACGAGTTTGCGCGTTTGTTTTTTGAACGAACGGAGGGCATCGGCAAAGCGAAGATACCCAAAGCCATGGAAGACGCCTTTGCCGATCCGCAGGACGAAGCAACGCGTGAAATCAATGCTCTTATAGCGCGCTTCACGTCGGCGCAGGTGACGAAGCTGGAACAGGATCTTTTCAAACAGCGCACACGGCTTGCAGACGCCGAACGCGCGCTGCAGACGAAGGTCACGAAAGCGGCAACGGAAAGTCAGCGCATTGCCACCGACAAAATTGCATGGGTCAAGGGAAAACTTGAAGACCTGCAGCGAACCGCATTACAGCCGCGGGACTCGCGCATCTTTCCCGGTAACTACGCGCCGGTCATGGTGATGGAAGGCGGGCAACGGGTCGTCAAGCCTATGCGGTATCAATGCCGCATTGCTGGAAAACCTGCGTCGTACGATACGAAGTATCCCGGGACATACAATGCGCGCCGGGATAGCCTTGAAGGTTTCTGGGCTCCGTGCTTTGGGTACACGCATGCCGTCCTGCTTGTCGAAGTTTTCTATGAGAACGTCAGCCGGGCGAAGTACGAAGGCACGCTACTGGAAACTCACGAACGGGATGAGAACGTCGTGCTGGAGTTTCGTCCGGGCAACGGGGAATTGATGCATGTTGCCTGCTTGTGGTCGCGGTGGTCCGCACCGGGCGAGCCGGACCTGCTGTCATTTGCGGCAATAACAGATGAGCCGCCACCGGAAGTCGCGGCGACCGGTCACGACCGCTGCATCATTCCTATCAAGCCGGAAAACGTAGATGCATGGCTCAACCCAAACCCGAACAATCTGGAGGCAATGTACGCAATTCTCGATGACAGGGACCGGCCGTACTATGAACATAGGTTGGCGGCATAGCGGTGACGCGCCCAATTGTCCCTGCTTGGAGTCGCCATCAACCAGCCCGGACCGATGCGGCGTCATTTGCGCCAGATGGCTCGAACAACCGGAAGGAGGCTTGCATGATACGAAAAATGCTCAATGCGTCGCAACTTCAGCAGGAGGTCAACCGGCGACTCCATCGGCTGCCGGAAATCGTCGAAGACGGCGTCAAGATTCGCGTGCCGCGACCGCAGTTGCAGGAGGCCGACAAGACAGGCTGCAACTGGACGATGACCAATTTCGGCAACGCGATCGGCTTTGAGCGCGACATCGAGAGCGTGCTAAAAGCCGTGCGCGCCGAATACAACCTCAGTACTGAAGTAAAAGACACGGGCAACCCGTTCGGAGAGTAGGCGCGAAAGGCGCTTAAAACGTCACCATCGTGCACGCCGCCTGGAAGATGCTGTCGACAAGGCGCTGGCGCTCGGGCCTCTTCGGTCTACAAGGCTCGAACGAGGAAGCCGCGCGCCTTGCCTCGGCCAGTTCGCCGAGTGATAACGGGTCAGTTCTTCAGATCATCGGGCACCTTGCCACCGTTTTCAGCGAGCTTCGTCATCACCTGCTTGTGCAGCCAGATGTTCATCGAAGCTGAATCTTCCGTATTGCCTGTGTAGTGCAACTCGGATGCGAGTTCCTTGCGGGCCGCGAGACTGCTGTCGAGTCCAAGCAGCTTCAGCAGATCGACAATGGACGTACGCCAGTTCAATGTTTCGCCGCTGCTTTCCTGCATTTTTATCAGTACCGCTTCGACGTCGACCGTCGGCATAGGGGTAACGGGAGGCTGTGAATTACCGGCGGCGGCAGTGGAAGGTGTTGCTGGCGTTCCAGCCGGCGCAGTTGCGCTGCCCGGTGCCGCCGTCGCCGCGGCTGCCGGTCCGGCGGTGCCGCCCGAGCCCGTGTTCGCCGGATGATCATGCGGGAAGATCTTGTTGAGGATCGTCGAAAAAATGCTCATTTATCGCTCCTGGTTCGCGCCGGTCACTGCGGCCGGCGTATGGGGCGCGCAACGCTCGTGCCTGTGCGCACTTACGAACGTTACGAGCAAGCCTGCGTCATGTCACTCGTCATACTTCTGATTTGCATTGGTGCAGTGATTTACATCGCTATCCTAATTAATAACGTCGGTTCGAACGGGACTTTATTGGAAGCACTCGGCGAGGCACGCGGTTTGCTGAACCTTGTCCACTTAACGGAGACAGGGAGGGTTCAAATGGCCGAGTCTACTCAAGCCACCAGTTCGGGTTCCGCCGATGCATCGCGCGACGACAGCCTCGCGTCAAGGCCGAACGGCAGCGACGAACTGCGTGCCCGCAGCGCACAGAAACTTTCCGAATTGAAGGACAGACTTGCCGACGCGCAGGACGTTGTCAAAACGAAATACCGCGTCGTGTCTGAATCTACAGACGACTTCGTTCACGACAGTCCGTGGAAAGCGGTAACGATGGCGTTGATCGGCGGCCTGATCATCGGGATGCTGGCGGCCCGATAACGCGCGTTTTACGAAATGTGGCCCATGTCACCGCTGTACGACGTGGTGACATGGGCACTCACAGGTCTGCTACGGCTTGAGCGCTAGCTCGCGTCAGTGCTCACTGGGCCGGATGGCAGGGTCTTCCTCGACGACTTCGCGGGTCGCCGTCCAGTACGGCTGCCGGTTGTAGTAGCTATAGGTCGATTCGCCCCAGGTCGGGTCGGCCATTGACGGCCAGTGGTCCGGGTCGAAGCCCGGGTCGTCCTTCAGACGTTGCGCCGTGATGTCGACGAAGAAGCACTTCTGGTCGGTATCGAGAGTCAGCGCGCTCCAGGGAATGGCGTGCAGATTCGCTCCCATGCCGAGGAACCCGCCTTCGGACAGCACCGCGTACGCGATGCGTCCATTGCGGACGTCCAGCATGATGTCGGAAATCTTGCCGACATGCTCACCATCCGACGACATTACCTTCGTGCCGTCGAGCGTGGCCGCAGCCATGACGTCGGGCCCCGGACCTTCGCCGATACCGCCGCCGACAATTTTCGCTCCGCCGCTAGAGGCGCCTTGCGGATTGATTGAGCCCATCTTTCACCTCCTTTATGGAAAGGGTGCGCTTTGAAACGCGCAAGCGCTGTGCCCGCTGAAGAGCGCGTGAACTGCGGCCCGCAGGGGTAAAGCCAGCACCAGGAAGAGATGAAAGAAACGAGATAGCGGGCTGTGGCGAGCGATACCTAACGCGACAGCAGCGTAACCGTGGCAATGCCGAGAATCGTCATGACGAGCGACGCGCCCACATGTATCGCGACTTCGCCGGCGGCCCAGCCGAGGCGGCCGTCCTGCAGGTGCTGCACCACTTCGGCCGAGAAGGTGGAGAAGGTGGACAGTCCGCCCATCATTCCGGTGATCACGAAAAGCCGCCACTCGGGCGCAAGCTGCGGCGCGCGCGCGAAGCCCGCGACGGCCACGCCGATGATGTAGCCTGCGATCACATTTGACGCGAAGGTGCCGAGCGGCAACGACGGAAAGAGCGCATTCAGACGCAGGCCGAGAAACCAGCGAAATAACGAGCCAAGTGCGCCGCCGACGGCGACCGCGAGTATCGACCAATACATGAGAGTGCCAGGCGAAACGTGGGATTCAACAATCCGGGCGGAGCGGGACGCAATGTGAGTCGGCTCTGTTCCGGGGAAGCAGGCATCGTTCGGAAGGGGGCCATGAGCGAACATGCCGTGCCGAGCGCATGGCAACCTTTTCGAGTGTTCAGCCTGCAGCGCGCAAGTCTAACATTGGCTATTCCATGGGGACAGGTCGCACGAGCCGGCCCGGCGCGGCCGGCGCATGCCATCAGCCCAGGCTTTCGCGCTCCGGCGTAGCAGAGATTTTGTGGATCGACAGGTCGGCGCCGTTGTACTCGTCCTCCTGATCGAGGCGCAGGCCCACCGTCAGGCGGATGGCGCCGTAGACGAGCGTGCCGCCGAGCGAAGCCACGACGATACCGCCCAGCGTGCCGAGCACCTGTGCGCCGAACGAGACGCCGCCCAAGCCGCCGAGCGCCCGCAAACCGAAGATGCCGGCTGCGATGCCGCCCCACGCGCCGCACAGGCCGTGTAGCGGCCAGACGCCGAGCACGTCGTCAATGCGCCAGCGGTTCTGCACGCACGTGAACATGTAGACGAACAGCGCGCCGGCGATGCCGCCCGTGACGAGCGCGCCGAGCGGATGCATCAGGTCCGAGCCGGCGCACACGGCGACGAGCCCGGCGAGCGGCCCGTTGTACGCGAAGCCGGGGTCGTTGCGTCCCGCTAGCCAGGCGGTCAACGTGCCGCCGACCATCGCCATCAACGAATTGACGGCGACGAGGCCGCTGATCTTGTCGACCGTCTGCGCGCTCATTACGTTGAAGCCGAACCAGCCGACGGCCAGCACCCACGCGCCGAGCGCGAGAAACGGAATGTTCGATGGCGGATGCGCGGCAATACCGCCATCGCGGTGATAGCGGCCGTGGCGCGCACCGAGCAGCAACACCGCGGGCAGCGCGACCCAGCCGCCAAACGCGTGAACGACGACGGAGCCCGCGAAGTCGTGGAACGGCGCACCGAACGTCTGGCTGATCCAGTTCTGCACGCCGAAGCGCTCGTTCCAGGCAATGCCCTCGAAGAATGGATAGACGAAGCCGACCAGAACGAACGTCGCGAAGAGTTGCGGATTGAATTTCGAACGCTCGGCGATGCCGCCGGAGACGATTGCCGGAATGGCGGCGGCGAACGTCAACAGGAAGAAGAAGCGCACCAGCGCGTAGCCGTTGTGAGCCGCGAGCGATTCGGCGTTGCCGAAGAACTGCACGCCGTAGGCGATCGTATAACCGATGAAAAAATAGGCGATCGTCGAGACGGAGAAGTCCACCAGAATCTTTACCAGCGCGTTGACCTGGTTTTTCTTGCGCACCGTGCCCAGTTCAAGGAACGCAAATCCTGCGTGCATCGCGAGCACCATTGCGGCTCCGAGCAGGAGAAAGAGGGTGTCGGTCCCGGATTTGAAGCTTTCCATCGATTATTTCCGCTTGTGCCAAAAAGCCGCGCAAGAATGCAAGAAGCGGGCCAAAATGGTGCTATTTAGCGCTGTACCGGTGCAACGAGCACTGCGAGTGAGCTGCACGCACGCGGTCGCGTCGTTTTCCTTCTCAATACGCACCTTCTGCACACATTGAAAGCACAATAGATGTGCGTAAGCGTTCTGTTTTGGCAATGCATGAACCAAGTTGGTTCGTAATTTTTCATCCTGCTTACGGATGCTGCAGAATGTCGAATCGTCCCCGCCGTCCCGTTACCGGTTCCTCGATGCCTTAGCAGGTGACGCTCAGCCGGTGGTGCGCCGCTTTGTTTCGTAAGCAAACGCCGACATAATGTGCCGTACCGCGCACATCTGCCGGCCCACACCTCCAACGCGTGCGCATGCGACTTACCACTAAAGGCCTGCTGCTGATTGCGATTCCTGCTGTCTTCGAACTGGCCCTTCTGTCCGGCCTGGTCAAGGCGCAGTCCGACGCGGCCGAAGCCGAGCGCAGGGCCGCTCACGGCCAGGAGGTGATGCGCCAGACCACGGCGATTCTGGATCCGGTGCTAGGCGAGTCCGTCGCGTTGCGCGGCGCGGTGCTCGCCGCCGACAACCGGTTCGTGACGCCGCTGTCCGTATGGGTCGACGTCGATCGACGCATAGATCAACTCGCCGAACTCGTGTCGGACAATCCGTCGCAGGTCGAACGCGTGGTCCAGGTGCGTCAGGCGGTACAGGCCTATCGGCAATGGTCCGATCGCACGCAGGACATGTTGCATTCGGGCCGTCGCAAGGACGTTGTCAACCGGTTCAGCGAGCTGGCTCAGGCCGACGTGCTCGATCGCTTTCGTCAGCAGTTGGCCGCCTTTCAGACGGAGGAACGGCGTCTGGAGGCTCAGCGTGCGAGCGACGCCGATGCCGCCCGCGAACGGCAGCAGACGCTTGTGGTAGCGGCAGTGTTCGGTTCGTTGCTGTTCGTGGCGCTCTCCGTGTGGCTTTTCACGCGTGGGGTGCGCGGACGGCTTGCGCTTCTCTCCGACAACGCCGGGCGCCTTGCAGGCAACGAGCCGCTTGCGCCCATCGAGCCGGGCCACGATGAAATCGCGCGCCTCGATCTGACGCTGCATGAGACCAGTCGACGTCTGCTTGAAGCGGAGCGAATCCAAGCGCGTTTTCAGGCCGACCTTGCGCGCCGTGCGGACGAACTGTCGCGCATCAACGAAAGCTTGCGGCAGCAGACGCAGGAAAACGAAATGTTCATTTACAGCGTGTCGCATGACCTGCGCGTGCCGCTTGTTAATCTGCAGGGCTTTTCAAAGGAACTGATCCGCGCCTGCGAGGAACTGCGAGCAGCCGTTAGCGACTCGTCGCTCCCGGCGCAGACCCGGCAGCGCATCGAACGGATAGTCGACGAGGATATCGGGGAAGCGCTCCACTATTGGCAGACGGCGGTGCTGCGCGCGTCGCATATCATCGACGCGTTGTTGCGGCTCTCCCGCATTGGACGCGTTGAATACAGGCAGCAGAAAGTCGAAGTGTGCGATATCGTGCAGCGCGTGATCGATGCAATGCAAGGCTCGATTCGCGCTCGCAACGCGCAAGTGCATGTAGGCGAATTGCCGGCTGTGTGGGGCGACCCGACCGCGCTCGAACAGGTGTTCGCCAATCTGATCGGAAATGCGGTGAATTATCTCGATCAGTCGCGAGAAGGCCGGATCGAGATTGGTACGACGCCTGCGCCGCCCGGCGTGCAATCGCTGCGGATTTTCTACGTGCGCGACAACGGGCTGGGCATTCCGGCAATCGCGCTGCCCCGGCTATTCAACGCTTTTCAGAGATTGCACGGCACCGCGGTGGCGGGAGAGGGGATCGGCCTCGCGCTCGTGCGGCGCGTCGTGGAGCGGCATGGTGGACGCGTGTGGGCGGAGTCGACGGAAGGTGTGGGCACGACGTTCTATTTGTCGCTGCCCGAAGCCGGCGCACGGTTGGCATTGGCGGCTGCCGAAGTCCGCGCCGGGGCGCATGCCGCGAACGATCAGGCGATGGCCGATGAACAAGGGAATCTGCGGATGGGGCGTTGAGGCGGGCTGGCAGGTTTCGTCGTGAAGCCTGGCCCGTGAGCGCGGCGTGTGGCGTGCGGCGTGTGGCGTGTGGCGCAATTCAAGCGCCGTCGCCGGTTAGCAGGAGATAAACAGACGGCGCGGTTTCAGGAGCCGCCGGCCGCGCACCGACCAGTAGCAGCCGCACGCAAGCAGAATAGCGACGACGGCGAGCACTTCCTGAAACGTTGGACGCAGCCCGAGCAAACCGTCGAGCGCGAACACACAACGCGCCACGATCAGCAAAGCTGCCCACACGGAGCAGGCGGCTTGCACCAGCATCCTCGTTCCCGCGAGGCGCCGCGCGCGGTTCTCTCGCGACCAGCCGGCCGGCGTGTGCGCGCAGCGAAAAGCAATCGTCATCAGCGTGATGGCGAGAATCACAATCCAGTCGGTTAGTTCCATCGAAGAGCGCTCCCAAGTCAGCCCGTGACTATAGGAAGGCCCTCCAACGCGAACTATAGGACGACTCTCAAATGCCGCGCTTGCCAGCAATAGCCGCGCGGCGCTTGAACTGGCTCAAAGCTCGATACGCGTGCCCAGCAAAACCAGGAACTGACGAAGCCACTCGGGATGAGCAGGCCACGCGGGAGCGGTCACGAAGTTGCCGTCGGTGATGGCGGCGTCGACCGGAATGTCGGCGAACTCGCCGCCAGCGAGTTTGACCTCGGGCGCGCAGGCCGGGTAAGCGGAAATGCGCTTGCCGCGGATCACGTCGGCGGCGGCCAGCAGTTGGGCGGCGTGACAGATGGCGGCGATCGGTTTGCCGGCTTCCGCGAACTGCCGCACGAGTTCGATCACTTTGGGATTGAGCCGCAGATACTCGGGTGCGCGCCCGCCGGCGATAGCGAGTGCATCGTATTGACGCGGATCGGCGTCTTCGAACGACGCGTTCAGCGCGAACAGATGGCCCGGCTTTTCCGTGTACGTCTGATCGCCTTCGAAATCATGAATCGCGGTCTTGATCCGATCGCCTGCTTTCTTGTCGGGGCACACGGCGTCGACGACATGGCCGACCGCCTGCAGTGCCTGAAATGGCACCATCGTCTCGTAATCCTCGGCGAAATCGCCGGTGAGAAACAGAATTTTCTTTGCCGCCATCGTATGCCTCCGATTGATCAATGGAACACAGCTAACCCTGGACGGACCTTGATTGCCCGCAGCCAGTCTACCGCACAACGTTTGACAGAACGGCGACTGCCGCGGCCGGCGAGCCGCGTCGATCCGTCCTGCATGACTGCTTGCGGGGCGCTTCGCGGCAACGGCGTATGATGGGCGCGTTTTCGTCAGCTACGCCGCCTCCGGCGGTTCAAAATACACATGACTTCATCTTTCCGTTCTCCGTTGCTGCGCCGTGCCGCCGTGGTCCTCTTCGTATTCGGCGGTCTCGCGGCTTGCCAGAAGAACGATGCGTCGGCGGGGCAGGTCGCCGGCAAGCTCAACGACGCGGCGCAGGCCGCCGGCCAGAAGCTCGATCAGGCGGCGAGCTACGTCGGCCAGAAGGTCGACGAGACGAAATCCGCCGCGCAGCAGAACCTCGAATCGGCCTCGGCGCCGACGGTCACCATCGACCCGAATGCGCTCGCTTCCAGCGCGCAAGCCAACCTGCAAAACGCGGCCAGTACAGCCAACCTGCAACTCGGTAAAGCGGCGTCGCTGACGGGCCAGAGCCTGGAGAACGCCGGGCGCAAGCTGCAGGAGTGGTCGGCGCAGAGCACGGCTTCGTCGACGAACGCCGCTGCTTCGTCGTCTGGTTCGAACTATGGCGGCGACGCGCAAAAGCAGATGGACAAGTGAGATGCGCATGAGCACGCTGAACCGCGTGCGCCTGCTCGGCCGCGATAACCATGCGTCCAGCAGCGTGTTTGACAGCGCGTTTGACAGCGTCCATAAATGTAATTACCATGGTTACACATTGTCGTCGCAGGACGGGTTGTTGTGAACACGAGTAGCCGGTTTGCGTTTGCGGTGCATGTGCTCGCGTTGCTGTCTCTTCAGGAGGGCGCGCCGCTTTCGTCGGAAATGATCGCGGGCAGCGTGAATACGAATCCGGCGCTCATCCGGCGGCTTCTGACCATGCTTGCCGAGGCGGGCCTCACCACGTCGCAACTCGGCGCGGGCGGCGGCGCGCTGCTGGCTCGCGCACCCGAGCAGATTTCCTTGCTCGACGTGTACCGCGCGGTGGACGACGCGCAGCTGTTCGCGCTTCACCGCGAGGAGCCGAATCCGGCATGCATGGTGGGGCGCAATATTCAGGTCGTGCTGCGTGGAATCATCGACGAAGCACAGCAGGCCATGGAGGCGTCGCTCGCGCAACGAACGCTGGCCGATGCGACCGCGGACCTGTTGCGTGCCGAGCGCACGAGGGAGCGCAAGCGGCGACCGTCTGCGTGACGAGGGCGCTTTCTGCTGCGGCGAGCGTCATTCGGAATGAATGTTTTTCAATAAATGTTTTGCAGGAACCCCGGGGGCCAAGCCCCTGTTTTTTTCGATATATATGTAATCAAGACGGTTACATATAAACCATGACAGGAGCAGTTGAAATGAGCAAACAGTTGAAGATCGCGTTGTTCGGCGCCACTGGCATGATCGGTTCGCGGATCGCGGCAGAAGCAGCGCGTCGCGGGCATCAGGTGACGGCGCTGTCGCGCAACCCGGCGCGCGTGCCGGCCGACGTGCCGAACCTGAAAGCGGCACAAGCCGATCTGCTCGACGCGGCGAGCGTCGGCGCGGCGGTGCGCGGTCACGACGTGGTGGCGAGCGCGTATGCGCCGCCGCAAACCGATGTCGGCTCGCTGGACAAGGCGAGCCGTGCGCTTGTCGAAGGTGTGCGCGCGGCGGGGCTCAAGCGTCTCGTCGTGGTGGGCGGCGCAGGCTCGCTCGAAGTCGCTCCGGGCAAGCAGCTCGTCGACACCGAGGGTTTCCCGGACGCCTACAAAGCTGTCGCGCTGGCTCACCGCGAGGCGCTGAACTACTACCGCAGCGTCGCGGATCTCGACTGGACGTTCTTCTCGCCGGCCGCGATCATCGCTCCCGGCGAGCGCACCGGCACGTTCCGCACCGGCACTGACTCGCTGATTGCCGACGCCCAGGGCAACAGCCGGATTTCCGCCGAGGATTACGCAATCGCGTTCGTCGATGAGTTAGAGCAGGGCCGTTTCGTCCGCCAGATCGCAACTGTCGCTTATTGAGCGTGAGCGTGTGTTTTGTCGCGCGGCACCGGCGGCATCGCGCAACAAACGCACGCCGCACGGCGGGCGATAGCCGATCAGGCGCCGCCTGCAACGGCCGCAACGCGCGTCAGCCCGACCGGCGCCGCGCACGCGGCACACAAGAACGCATGCAAGCGTCCTAACAATCGGTTACGCATGTCCGGTTGCAGGCGGGCAAACTGGGGCTACACTGGCGTCTCCCGTTTTCTCACGGATTGCCATGCAGTCATGCCCGTCGCGGCGTGAGTCTGAGGCTGCGCCGTCAAACGGCGGGCTTTTCGCGATTCACGCTGCATTTCCTCGTGTTTTTGCCCGGATTGGATTCCTGATCCGTCGCGGCGCGTGCCCGCCCGGCGCGAGCCGGCTCAGCGTATGGCCGGTCGCGCTCCTCGTTGCGCTTTTTCTTTGGACCGCGTGGCTTCCCACCAGCGCGCATGCAGCCGACGCGGGCGCCGGCACGCCCGTCATCCCGGCGTTGCAAAGCCTGATCAACAGTGCGACCGTGGCGCCCGCCTCGTCGGCGTCCGGCGCGTCGGCTGCGGAAGCCGCGTCGGCACCGTCGCCCGCTAGCCAGGCGGAAATCGCGCGTTCGCTCGACAGCGTGATCGCCACGCTCGACAACGACCGGCAGCGCAGCGCGCTCGTCGCCCAGTTGAAGAAACTGCGCGACGTGTCGCGAACCGTCGGCCCGCTCGCGCCCGCGCCGGCGCAGCAGAGCCCTGGTCTGCTCGGCGCGATCGCGTCGGGCATTGCGTCGTTCGAATCGGACGTACATGAAGGCCGCACGCCCGTGCGCTACTGGGGCGGGCGCTTCAACGCGGCCGGCAACGAGCTCTACACGATCATCTCGGGCCAGGGCCAGGAAAGCCTCGGCAGAATCCTGTTTTCGATGTTCGCGATGCTGGCCGGCTGGGGCGCATGCGCAGCCGCGCTGATCTATCTGCAGCACAGGCTCTACCGGCGGCTTGGCATCGTGATCGGCCTCAATCCGAATCCCACCACGCGAGAGTTGCTGATCTTCGCGTTGCGGCGCGTCGGGCCGTGGGTCATTGCGTTCGTCGCCGCGCTGCTGTTCGTGCGCGCGATGCCCGATGCGCTCGGCCGCACCCTCGGCATGGTCGTCGCGTATGCGATTGTCGCGGGCGCCGTGTTTTCGGCGATCTGTCTGATCATGTTTTCGCTGTTCGGCTCGGGACACCGGCGAACCGCGGTACGTTTGCTGATCGATCACGCGCGGCGCCTGCTGTTTGCCGTCGGCGTCTGCGGCGCGCTCGGCGATGCGGCCGTGAATTACGACGTTGCGCATCAGATGGGCTCGAATCTGGCCGCGCTGGTTTCGACCGCCGCCAACATGACGGCCGCCGTGCTGACCGGCTATTTCGCGCTCGCGTTTCGCAGGCCAGTCGCCCATCTGATCCGCAACCGGCCTTACGACCAACGCAACGATCATAAAGCCGCGACTGATGCTTTCGACGTGCTCGCCGCGCTCTGGCACGTGCCCGTTCTCGTGCTGGCGACGGCCTCGGTCGTCGCCACACTCGGCGGCTCGGGTTCGAGCGAAAACGTGCTGCAAATTTCGGTGGTGACCGCACTGCTGCTGGTGCTGGCGTTTTTCCTGTCGGCCATCGTTTTACGCATGACGCGTCCACGCAGCGCACGCGCGCGGCGACGCTCTCCGTATCTGACGCGGTTGCTGCGTTTTTGCGGCACTTTGCTGACGCTTTTCATCTGGCTGTTTTTCTTCGAGCTGGCGGCCCGCTTGTGGGGCGTTTCGCTCGCGGCGGTCGTCGAGGAAAACGTGGCCGCACGCGGTATCGCGCATGCGGTGACAGCGATCGTGGCCACCGTGTTCATTGCGTGGCTGCTGTGGATTCTCGTCGACACCGCGATCACCGAGGCGCTCAACCCCGGCAGTGCGCGCAACAAGTCGCGCGGTCCGAGCATGCGGGCGCGAACGATGTTGCCGCTCGTGCGCAATGTGCTGCTCGTCAGCATCATGACGATAGCGGGCATCGTTACGGCGGCGAATCTCGGCATCAACGTGACACCGCTGCTCGCGGGCGCCGGCGTGATCGGCCTCGCGATCGGTTTCGGCGCGCAGTCGCTCGTGACCGACCTGATCACGGGGCTTTTCATCATCATCGAAGATACGATTTCGGTGGGCGACTGGATCGACGTGGACGGCGGCCATGCAGGCACGGTCGAGCATTTGTCGATCCGCACCGTGCGGTTACGCGACGGCCAGGGCGCGATCCATGCAATTCCGTTTTCGCAGATCAAGATCGTCAAGAACCTGTCGCGCGACTTTGCCTACGCAGTGTTCGAAGTGCGGATGTCGTTCTCGACCGACGTCGATGAAATTACTCAATTGATTCGCGAAGTCGGTGCCGATCTGATGGCCGACTTCCGTTACCGTCGCGAGATGCTGGGGCCGATCGAGGTGTGGGGGCTCGACCGTTTCGACCCGAACTGGATGGTGGTCAAAGGGCAGATCAAGACGCGGCCGCTGCAGCAATGGAGTGTGGCGCGGGCGTTCAATCTGCGCCTCAAGCGCAAGATGGACGAGGCCGGCATCGAGATCCCGGTGCCGCAGATGCGCTTGTTCACGTCGTCTAAAGACAGCGAGGGGCAGCCTTTGCACGACGAAGACGTGCTCGGGGCCAGGCCGCATGAGCATGCGAATGCCCGGGCTGATGCCCACGCGGAAGCACGTGCGGGTCAGCACGAGCATGCAGTCGGGCATCAGGAGAAATCGCCGCCGATGCGCGGCGCGCATCCGGCTGTGGTCGCGCGCGATGTGTCGCATGAGCCGCGGCCGGCGCCGCCGCCGACGGGACAGACCGCGCCGATTCCGCCGCAGATTCCCACGGCGGGCGAGGGCAAGGCTTGATTCTCAGGCGCTAGACAAGCGCGGGTGCGACGCGCACTACATCGTTCACATGCGTTCCGATGCAAGCACCCGGCACGCCATACACGTGCAACGACACCGCGGGGGCATCGCTGCAATTGCCCAGCCGATGAATGTTGCCCCGGCCGCTGCGCACAAAAGAAATCGCGCCGCGCGGGCGAGCATGCGAGCGTGTCGCGATGGCGATGTCCTCCGGGCCGTTCCATTCGAAAACAGTTTCGTTCAACGTGCCGTCGAGCACCGCGTATCCACACCACGTGTGATGCGCATGCACTGGACTCGCCTGATGCGGCAACCAGACGAGTGCGGCGATGGTGTAGCGGCCTTGCGGATCGGCGGCGAGCAGATGCCGGCGGTAGTTATCCAGCGATGCCTCACGCTGCCCTGGCTTCAGCATCGCGGGGTCGGCCGCGGCTTGCGCGAGCGCGATTCGCATGCTGCGTGCGAAGAAACTGGAATGCGAAGGCTCCGCAGAAGTTGTGCAGGCGTCGAACATCGCGTCGAGTGCGTTGCACAGTCGTGCGAGAGGCTCGTGATGCCCGGCGTGCCGCGAAGCATGGTGTCCGTGAGGCTGTGCGAACTGATCGGGGAGGCGGGCGGGGGAACGGAGGTCGTGGTCCAATTTCGTTGAGCGGCGTGGCTTGCCGACGTTTTTCAGGTTGGAACATTTATACCGTTTTGTCCGGAGAAAGAGTTTCCATATAATTCCCCGTGCAGTTTGAAAAGTAGAATAATTTCCTAAAGGGGCGAGACGGTGGGAATGGATATCATCGACCGGAAGTTGCTGGAACTGTTGCAGGAAGACGCGACCATGCCGATTGCCGAACTGGCACAGCGCGTGAATCTGTCGCAAACGCCTTGCTGGAAGCGGCTGCAGCGTCTGAAGGAGACCGGCGTGATTCGCGCGCAGGTGGCGCTGTGCGATGCGCGCAAGCTCGGGGTCGGCACGACAGTATTCGTCGCGGTGCGCACGAATCAGCACACGCAGGCGTGGGCGCAAAGCTTCACGCAGGCGGTGCAGGACATTCCCGAGGTCGTCGAGGTGTACCGGATGAGCGGCGAGACGGACTACCTGCTGCGCGTGGTGGTCTCGGATATCGACGACTATGACCGCGTGTACAAGCAGTTGATTGCGGCGGTACCGCTGTACGACGTGAGTTCGAGTTTCGCGATGGAGCAGATCAAGTATTCGACGGCGCTGCCGGTGCGGCCCGCCGCAGTCGTGTAAGGCGAGCCTCGGGCGAAGTGCGCGTTCTCCGCGTACGGGCCGTGGCGGCTCGCTAAGTCTTTCCGCGCTGTCGGCTGCAAGGCGAGTGCAAGGTGGGTCGGCGTAGAATGCCGCCTTCTCCGCTATCTTCCGCGATTCGCCTCGCGGTCCGAGCCGTCTCATGAACAAACCGCCGCGCAAGAAAAATCCGACGTTGGGCATTGCCGTATTCATCGTGGTCGCGGTGCTGCTGGTGATTGCCACGCTGTTCTACAACGCGATCAAGGAAAAGCGCGAGTTCGACAGCAGCAATGCGCCGGCGGTGTCTATTTCATCGGGCGCGGCTGCAGCGACGGCAACGAGCGCGGCGGCCACCGCCATGAAGCCTGCGAGCGGCACAGCACAGTGAGGTTAGGGCGCTCAGCGTGTCTGAGCGCCGGTCTGGCTATGGCGCGGCAAGTCGCGCGAGACGGAAAAGCCGCGATTTGCGTCTCGTAGCCATCGTCGGAGTCATGCCGAAGCCGTGCCGAACAGAGGGCGAGCCAAGGTCGAACTTCAGTCGGCCACGTCACTCATCGGGCAGGCGAATCACACTTGCATCCTTGCGAATCAGCGCCGCCGCTGCCAGCATCTGCTTGCATTGATGCACGAGCAGCTTCATGTCGTGCACTGCTTCCGCCGAGTATTCCTTCGATTTCTCCGCTTCGACCACCATCTTGTCGAGCTCGCGGGTGAGTTGCCTGATCTGCTCGGCCTGATCCGGGGGCGGCGCAGTGCCGGCCTCGGCTTCGGTGAGATTGTCGCGCACGAGGCTCAACGCCCGTTGCAGCGGTTGTAGCGACACGCCGTCGGCCTGTTGCGCGGACGTGCGCAGCAGCGGCGCGGCCGCCGTGATTTGCGAAGCGAGCACATGGCTGCGCACGAGCAGGTCGTTTAGTTCGGGCACGAACTTCTGCGCCGATTTCGGTTCGAGCATCATGCGCTGGAACGCCTGCCCCAGATTCGCAAATGCCACGTGGACGTTCTTGCGCGCGAGTCGATAACGGTAATCGCGATCGAGTGCGGTTGCCGCAGCCGCGGCCGCTGGCGACGCGCCTGCAACGGGCTTTGCCGGTGTGTTGCCGAGCGTCGAAACGCCCGAGCCGGCCAACCCGTGTGATTCCTTGCCCGTGTTTGCGGGAGTGCCGGCCGGTTCTCCGGTCTGCAAACTGGCTTGACCGGCGCCTTCCAGTACCTGGCCGGCAACCGCCAGCATCGGCTTGCCGAATTCGATGGCGGGATCGGCCATTGCCGCGGCCGGCGCCCGCGCGCCGGCTTCTGTCACCGTGGCGACCGAGGCAGCGGCCGGCTTGCCGCTCCACCACCAGCTTGCTTCGAGAAACTGGCGCGTGGCGCCGATCATGTTGTTGACCAGCTTGCCCATCAGGCGATATTCCCAGTACGGGAACAGGTGGCTCGCGGCAATCGCAATCGCGCAGCCCACCACGGTGTCGATCGCGCGTTCACCGATGATGCGCATGCTGCCCGGCGCGAGCAGATGGAACATCAGCAGCACATACGACGAAGTGAACACCACGCTCGCCGTGTAGTTGAACAGCAGCAGGCTATAGCTCATCACCATCGACGCGAACATCACCACCAGCAGAATGTGCGGCTCTTTCACGAAGATCATGAGCGCGATGCTCGCCGTGCAGCCGATCAACGTCCCTACGATCCGCTGCCCGTTGCGCTGTTTGGTCAGCGAGTAGCCCGGCTTCAGAATGATGACGGTGGTCATCACGATCCAGTAGGCGTTGGTGAGCGGCAGCAGGCGGCCGAGCCAGAAGCCGACCGCCACCGCGATCGTCACGCGCAACGCGTGACGGAAGCTGGGCGAGGCCATGGTCAGGTTCGAGAAGATCTGGCCGAACGGCACGCGGCGGCTCGACACGAAACGGTTCAGCGCCTGGTCGAGGCGCAGTTCGGTTTCCGTCGTGCTCGGATCGCTCGACAGACTCCTGCGCATCTTGTCGATCAGACGCGTGGCGCTCCAGACACGGCGGAACGTGGACGACACCGCCGAATACGCCTCGGGATTCTTCGCCGGCAGTTCCTGCTTGCGCATCAGTTCGATCTCGAACTCGATCGCGCGCAGTTCCGCCTTCACGTTGACGCGCGCCCTTGGCGCATGGTTTTGCAGGACAGCGAGTCCTATCTCTTCGAGATCGCTCGCGGCCTTGCGAATCAGGTCGCGGTAGAACACCAGCAGGTCGGTGCCGCCGAAGGTATTGCGCACGAGCGGATAGTCCGTATGCGCACCGACGAACAACTCGTGCAGGTCGACCGTATTGATGAACAGATTGAACAGCATTGCCCGGCGCGGCTCGAGCTTGCCGCTCTTTAACTTCGGCAGATTACGCAGCACGATGTCGCGCGCCGCATCCTGCCGCTCTACCGCGGCGATCTGCTTGTCGATGAGATTGCGATAACACTCGTCCAGGTCGTTGTCGAGGTCGTAGAACGCGGCCCGCGCGAGCAGATAATCGGCGCAGGCGAAAACGCTCTCGGCCAGCGCCTGCTGTTCGATGCGATGCATCATCCAGCGGCTGACGGCAGTCGACCAGTACGTGTACCAGAGACCGCCGAGAAGAATCCACGACGCGTTGACAAGCGCCTGCATCGGCGTGAAATGCTCTTCCAGCGTCATGATCATCATGAACAGCGTGGCAAAGCTGATCTGCGGCCAGCGGTTGCCGTACACCACGATCAACGACAGCACGAACGTGAGCGGCACCACCGTGCACCACAGCGCCACCGGGTTCACGGTGGCAAGACCGGTGGCAAGCGCGGACAGAAAACCGATTACCGAGCACGCCAGCATTTCGTTGTGCTTGTACTTCAGTGGGCCCGGCATATCGACCACACAGGCGCCGAGCGCGCCCGTTGCAATCGTGAAGCCCAACTCGCGGTTGTGGAACACGATCAGGCACAGCATCGCCGGCAGGGACACGCCGACCGCGATGCGCAGGCCGCCATAAAAGTACTGGCTATAAAGGAATTTTTTTATTTCAACCGAATAGCGCATCGACTGCCTGATTCCCATTCACTGACAAGAAGCGGTTGAAGGCGCGAGCCCAGGGACAGCCCAAAACTGCCGACGAGTCTAACTGATTTTGCA
The DNA here is from genome assembly GCF_052045935.1 of Paraburkholderia sp. 22098. Taxonomy (NCBI): domain Bacteria; kingdom Pseudomonadati; phylum Pseudomonadota; class Betaproteobacteria; order Burkholderiales; family Burkholderiaceae; genus Paraburkholderia; species Paraburkholderia sp. 22098. The sequence continues at coordinate 357,253 of NZ_JBQEPV010000002.1, forward strand.
CCTGATCTGACCTCGTCCATTCGGCCAGGTTCTGCGCGGCGAGCGGCTTTGTTATGCTGTCGCTTCAATGTCTGCCGCGGTTCGCGCGCTTGTCGCAAATGCGGCAACGCCACACCGCCTTGTCCGGGATCCATGCTCCAGCTCTTCTACTCGAACCGCTATCAAACGCTTGTCGGCGCGCTGCTCGACGACCTCGCGCAAGCGCCGTCCGACGCCTGGACCGCGCAGCCGGTGATCGTCCCGAGCGCCGCTGTGCGGCGCAGGCTCGAACTCGATATCGCCGCGCGCCAGGGCGTCTGCGCGAACGTGAGCTTCGGCTATCTCGCGCAATGGTTGTGGGCGCAAATCGGTGGCGTGATCGAAGTGCCGCGCCATTCGCCGTTCGCGCCGGACAGGCTCGTGTGGCGCTGTTATCGCCTGCTGGGCGATGCGCACGGGTCTCTGCCGTGGAACGCGTCGCCGCGTCTTCGCACCTATCTCGATGCCGCGGATCCGTCGATGCGCTACGAACTGGCGCGGCGTGTGGCAACCGTGCTCGACCACTATCTGACCTATCGTCCGGAATGGCTGCTGCAATGGCAGAAGGGCGGCTCCATCTTCGCAGGCGGCGGGGCGGACGACACAGGCCCGCGACTCGTCGGCGCGAGCGATGCGGCGCGCGAGGACGAACGTTGGCAAGCCGCATTGTGGCGCGCTGTGCTGACCGAACTTGCCGGCAACGAACAAACGCCCGACGCCGCGTTGCCGCCCGCATACCGTTTTCTCGATGAGATCGGTACGCTCGACCTGGACGCCATTGCAAAAGCAAACTGGCCGGAAGCGGTGAGCGTTTTCGCGCTGCCCACCATGCCGCCGCTGCACGTCGCATTGCTGCGTGCGCTGTCGCGTTGGGTCGACGTGCGTCTCTACGTCATGAACCCCTGCCGCGAATTCTGGTTCGACGTGGTGAGCGAAGGCCGCGTTCAGGCGCTCGACGCGGCAGGACAGCTTGACTATCAGGAAGTCGGTCATCCGCTGCTTGCGGAGTGGGGTCGTCAAACTCAGGCGCAGTTGCATATGCTGCACGAACTCACCGAAAGCGCGGCTTCCGGCGAGACCGGCGAGTTCTCTGAGAATCCGGAACCGAGCTGGCTTGCCGCCGTGCAAAACGGCATTCTCGATCTGCGCCCGGAGACCGAAGCCGACGAGTTGCCGTACGAGCGCGGCATTGAAGTTCACGTGTGTCACAGCCTGTCGCGGCAGCTCGAAGTGCTGCACGACCGGCTGCTCGGCTGGTTCGACGAATTCGACGATCTGCAACCGTCCGACGTGCTCGTCGCCGTGTCCGATCTGGCCGCTGCCGGTCCGTTGATCGACGCGGTGTTCGGCACTACACCCAGTGGCGATACGCGCCGCATTCCATATCGGATCACCGGCTTACCGCCTTCGCAGGCCAATCCCGTCGCGCGCCTCGTGCTCGACTGGCTGGCTTTGCCCGAGCGCAGCGTCGGTGCACCGGACCTGATCGAATGGCTGCGCGTCGACGCGGTCGCCGTTCGTTACGGCATCGATGCGAGCTCGCTGGAAGCCGCGCAGGAATGGCTCGCGGCGGCCGGCGCGCGTCGCGGACTATCGCCTGCGGAGCCGAGCGGCGAACACGTGCCGGTCGCGCGACATACCTTCGCGGATGCGCTCACCCGTCTGTATCTCGGCTATGCGATGCCGGAGGGCGGGGAGCCGGTCGACGCGTGGCTGCCCGTCGAGGGCGCCGACGGTTCAGACGCGGAGTTGCTCGGCCGCCTGTCGCGTTTCGTCGACGACATCGACAGTTTCGCGGTGCGCTGCGCGACGGAACAGACTCCGGCCGAATGGACTCAATTGCTGCTCGAAACGCTTGCTCAGTGTTTCGACGGCGGCGTCGAATTCGCGGAGTCGCTCGCCGCCGTGCGCGACGCGATCGACAAGATGAGCGACGCCATGCAGGCGGGCGCGCATGACGTCGCGATGCCCGCGGCAGTCGTGCGCGTTGCGCTCACCGAAGCACTCGACGACCCCGCGCGCGGCGGCGTGCCTTGGGGAAGCGTGACGTTTTCGTCGCTGACGAGCTTGCGCGGTTTGCCGTACCGCGTGGTCTGTCTGCTCGGCATGGACGACGGCGTATTGCCGAGCCTCGCCCGTGCGGACGAATTCGATCTGATGGCCGCGTTCGGCAAAGCCGGCGACCGGCAGCGCCGCGACGACGAGCGCAATCTCTTTCTCGATCTGCTGCTCGCCGCGCGCAGCCGGCTCTTTATCGCTTATACCGGCCGCAGCATCCGCGACAATGCACCGTTGCCGCCGGCCGCTCTCGTCGACGAACTGCTCGACCACCTCGCGCAGGTGTCGGCGGGCGAGGGCGCAAGTCCCGCGCAACTTCAAGAAGCGCGCCAGGCGTTTATCGTCGATCACCCGTTGCAGGCGTTTGCGTCGGAGTACTTCACCGCGCAGCCCGATCTGTTTACCTACGACGCCGATCGCGCGGAACTTGCCACCTTGCTAGCGGCGCCGCAGCAGCGAACCGCCGCGCCATTTTTCGATCACCCGTTGCCCGCTGAAGATGCCGCGCCCGTCGGATTCGACGAGTTCGTGCGCTTCTGGCGTCATCCGGCGCGCGCGCTGCTGCGTGACCGCCTCGGCATTGTGTTGTCGGACGCCCAAGGCGAATTGCTCGACACCGAGCCGTTCGAACTCGATTACACAGGACGCGATGCATTGGCCGGGCGCCTGTTGCCCGTGCTGCTCGACGCTGACATAGAAGACGACGATCTCATGTTCGACCGCGTTCGGCGCGTGGCCGAGGCGAGTCCCGAGTTGCCCGGCGGCGCGACCGGCGCCGTGTGGCGCGCGCGAGAACTGGGCGCGTTGCGCCAGCTCGCCGACAGTGTGCGCCGCGAGGTGGCATCGGGCGTCGAACGCTTGCCGTTCGTGCTCGACATCGCGCCGCGTTGGCCCGATAACGCGGACATTGCGGGCGAGCTTTTCGGCGTTCATGACGCGGAGCTTCGCGAGGCCGCGCTGACGCCGCTGCAACTGCACGGCACGTTGAATCTGCTGACTGAAACCGGACAAGTGATTTTTCGCTACGCCAAACCTACTGCACGCGACTATCTTTCTGCATGGCTCGCGCATCTCGCCTATTGCGCGGCGCTGCCCGACGGTCCGCGTCGCACTGTCTGGCACGGCAGCGGTGAGAGCTTCGAGCTCGCGCCCGTCGCTGCCCCGCTCGAAGAACTCGCGCCGCTCGCCGCGCTGTTCAGGTCGGGGCGCAGGCTGCCGCTGCGTTTTTTCCCGAAGAGCGCGTGGGCGAAGGTGAGCGAAAGCGATTCGGCGGCGCAGGGCGTATGGATCAACGACCGCGTGCGCGGCGAGTCCGACGACCCTGCATTGCGCATCGCCCTGCGAGGAACGCCGCTTACGCTCGACGAACCGTTTGGCAGCCTCGCGTCGATCGTTTTCAAGCCGTTGCTGCAGCATCTGCGGAGCGTGTCATGAGCGGCGCGCTGCATCGTCATGCGCTAGCCGCTGAAGAGCTCGATGTATTTGCGTGTTCGCTCGACGGCGTTAATCAGATAGAGGCGTCGGCAGGTACGGGCAAGACGTGGAACATCTGCGCGCTCTACGTGAGGTTGCTGCTTGAGAAGAATCTGAACGCTGACCAGATTCTCGTCGTGACCTTTACGAAGGCCGCGACCGCCGAACTGCACGAGCGCATTCGCGGGCGGCTCGCCGAGTTGCACCGCGCGATTGAAGTGGACGACGACGGAGGCGATCCGTTCATTCGCCGCCTCTTCGAAACGACGCTCGCCCCGGAGCGTGGCATCGACCGTGAAGCGGCGTTGAAGGTGGTGCGTCGAGCGCTGCGCACATTCGATCAGGCGGCGATTCACACGATCCACGCGTTTTGCCAACGGGCGTTGCAGGAAGCTCCGTTCGCTGCTGCAATGCCGTTCGCGTTCGAAATGGAAGCCGACGACGCCGCTTTGCGCTTCGAATTGGCGGCCGATTTCTGGCGCGAGCAGGTCGAGCCTGTCGCGCATGCGCATCCGGCGTTCGCGGCCTGGCTGGTGGCGAAGCGAGCCGGCCCGGCGTCGCTCGACGAACAACTCGCGCGGCGCCTCAAAAAGCCGTTGGCGCAACTGCGTTGGGGCGTGATAGACGCCGAGGCGAGCGCCGATCCGCGAGCCGGCTTCGACGCTGCATGCGAACTGTGGCATGCGGAGCGCGATGCGATCATGGCGCTGCTCGAACAGGCGCAAGACCGTTTGAGCAAGACCACGCATAAGCCCGATCATGTGAGCGCCGCGATCGCCGCCTGGACCGAGTACTTCGCGCAGGGCGATTGCCATGCGCCGCCGCCGCGGGCTGCGCTTAAATTGACGGCTTCCGCGTTGAAGAAAGCCACCAAGGTCAAGTTCGAACCGCCGGAGCATGCGTTCTTCGAGCATGCGGAAGCGCTGGCGGCAGCTGTGGTTGCGGCCGAAGCGGCGCAACGCGTGCGCTGGCTTGCGTTGATGCAGACATGGCTCGACTATGCGCCCGCCGAACTGGTGGCGCGCAAGCGCACGCGCCGCGTCGTTTCGTTCGACGATCTGCTGTCCAATCTCTACCGCGCGCTCGCAGCGCATCCGTGGCTCGCCGATGCGCTGCGAGCACGTTATCCCGCTGCGTTGATCGACGAGTTCCAGGACACCGATCCGCTGCAGTTCGCAATCTTCAGCCGTATTTTTGCGCCGGCAGGTCCGCTCTTTCTGGTCGGCGATCCAAAGCAGGCCATCTACAGTTTTCGCGCGGCGGATTTGCATACTTATCTGGCAGCGCGCGCGTCGGCTTCGGCGCGCTACACGCTTGCCGTCAACCAGCGCTCGACGGCGCCGATCGTCGAAGCTTGCAATCGGGTCTTCGAGGCAAACCCACAGGCGTTCGTGCTCGACGGCCTCGACTATCAACCGGTGCGAGCCGGCGAACGGCGCAGGCCGCCGTTGTCGGACCCGGACGCCGAGGCTGGCGATTTCCGCGTCTGGACGTTGCCGCAAGGCGAGAGCGCATTGACCAAACGCCAGGCCCAGCGCGAAGCGAGTGAAGCGTGCGCGGCCGAGATCGTGCGGCTCCTGCGCGGTGCTCGCGAAGGCACCGTCACGATCGGCGACGCGCCGCTCGCGCCCGGCAACATTGCGGTGCTCGTGCAGACGCACAAGCAGGGCAGTCTGATCAAACGCGTGCTGGCGGCATGGGGCGTCGGCAGTGTGGAACTCGCGCAGGCCTCGGTGTTCGCGACGCTCGACGCAGAGCAGATCGAGCGGGTTCTCGCAGCCGTCGATACGCCTGGCGACCTGCGCCGCTTGCGCGCCGCGCTTGCGACCGATTGGCTTGGTCTGGACGCCGCGGCGCTGTGGCGTCTGGAACAGGTCGCCGACGCACCCGCTGTCGCCGACGATCCCGCGCACGCGGCGGACGCAATGGGCTGGGTCGAACGTTTTTCGCGCTACCGCACGCTCTGGCATGAGCGCGGCTTTGCCGTCATGTGGCGCACCCTGATGCGCGAACTGCGCGTCGCGCAACGGCTCGTGGCAGCGCCGGACGGCGAGCGGCGTCTTACCAACGTCAATCACCTTGCCGAACTCGTGCAGGCGCGGGCGGCCTCGCAGCCGGGCATTGCGCCGACGTTGCGCTGGCTCGCCGCGCAGCGCACCCAAGGCGGCGGCGAGGAGGCGCAACTGCGGCTGGAGTCGGACCGCAATCTCGTGCAGATCGTTACCGTGCACAAGTCTAAGGGGCTGGAATACGCGGTCGTGTTCTGTCCGTTCCTGAACGACGGCGGCTTGCGCGAGCCGCCGTCGTCGGGCTTACCGGACGCACGCGAGTATCACGATGCCAGCGGCGACGCGGTGCTGCACTACGGTTGTGACGACGACGAGGCCGAACGCGCGACCCGTCATGCGGCGCGCGAGCAGGCGGCCGAACGGGCGCGGCTCGTCTACGTTGCGCTGACTCGCGCCGTGTACCGCTGTTATCTCGTCGCGGGCACGTACCTGTCGTCGCGCTCCACGAAAGAGTCGCGACGCAGCGTGCTGAACTGGCTGGTGGCGGGCGGTGGCTACGAGTTCGACGGCTGGCTCGCCGAGCCGCCCGACGAGGCCGCGTTGTCCGCGCGCTGGCAAGCGCTGGCGGGTGGTCCGATCGCATTGCAACCGTTGCCGAAGGTCGAGCGCCGCACGCCGCTCGAAAGCATGCATGAAAGCAGCGCTGACAAGCGCGCGCGCAGCAATCGCCGGCCCTTGCGCGATCAGTGGCGCATGGCGAGCTTCAGCGGTCTGATTGTCGCGGGCAGTAAGGCCGAAGACGCGCAGCCGCCGGTGGAAGAAGTGCGGCCCGATCACGATGAAATCGCCGATGCGCTCGTGGCCACGCCGGTCACGGTGTCCGAGCCGGCGCTGGAGGCGCAGTCCCTTGCCGCCGACGACATTCTCGCGTTTCCGCGCGGAGCCGCGGCGGGCGAATGCCTGCATCGAATGTTCGAACTCGCGGATTTCAGCGATCCGCAAAGCTGGCCGGATGCGATACGCGGCGCGTTGCACGAGCGTCCCGCACCGGCGTCGCCAGAGCTTGCTCCGCGTTTGCCGGCGATGATGCACAAACTTCTCGCAGATGTCGTCAGCACCGAACTCGTGCCCGGCATGACGCTGGCGCGACTCGATCCGCGGCGGCGCCTGAACGAACTCGAATTCCTGTTCGCGGCACCGTCGCTCGACTTCGCCGCGCTGCGCGAATTGCTGGTCGCACACGGCTATCCGGACGTCGCGCTCGAGCCCGGTGTGCTGCGAGGTTTCGTCAAAGGATTCATCGACATGATCGTCGAGCACGACGGGCGGTTCTGGATTGTCGACTGGAAATCCAACCATCTCGGCGATACCGAGCACGATTACGCCGCCGCACCGGTCGAAGCGGCGATGGCGAGCCATGCCTATCACCTGCAGGCGCTGCTTTATACGGTCGCGCTGCATCGTTATCTGAAGACTCGCGTGCGCGATTATTCGTACGAGACGCATATCGGCGGCTATCTGTATCTGTTTGTGCGGGGCGTTCGTCCGCATTGGCGCGACACGGAATCCCAAGCCGGTGTGCACGTGAGGCGGCCTGCGTTCGAACTCGTTGCGCTGCTCGATGCGGCGATGATCGGAGGTGCCGCATGAGCACGTTTAATCAGACTGTGTCGGCGCCGCTTCAACTCGACGATCTCGGTGTCAATCTGCCCGCGCCGGCGGACTTCAGCATTGCGCTGGCGGAAGGCTTCGCCCGGCGCATCGGTGTCCTGGCGCGACGCGGCGGGGCGTCGACGGAAGCCGTCAGATGGGCAGCGCGCGCGGCATTCGCGGCGAGCCGCGCGACCGCGGAAGGGCACGTGTGCGTACCACTGGCCGCGCTCGCGCGTCGGTTCGAGGCGTCCACGGCCGAAGTGCGGATGGCCTTGTTTGCGAGCGGCATGGCGAGCGACGGGTCGCAAGCGGCGTCCGCACTACGTCCTTTGGTGATTGACGCGCAAGGGCGGTTGTACCTCGCGCGTTACTACGAGTACGAGCGGCGTCTCGCGCGGGCGCTGGTCGCGCATGCGGGTGCACCGATGCGTGCGGGTGGGTTGCATAGCGGACGGGGCGTTATTAGCGCGGCGGAGCATGCCGCCGGCACGTTGCCAGCAAGCGTTCGCGGCCGAGCCGGCGGGGAAAAGGGCACGGCCTTCGATAGTGAGGCCGCCGTCGATACGAGCGCGAACGCCGACACCGCCCAAGCCCTCTATCAACGGCTCGTGCGCTACTTCGGCCCCCCCAAAGACGACCAAGTCGACTGGCAGCGCGTGGCCGCTGTCATGGCATTGTCGGGGCGTCTCACCATCGTTAGCGGCGGCCCGGGCACAGGCAAGACTACAACTGTGGTCGGCGTGCTCGCGTGCCTGCTCGACGCGCGCGCCGATCTGCGAATCGCGCTCGCGGCGCCCACCGGCAAGGCGGCGCAACGCATGCAGGAAGCGCTGCTGGCGCGCGCCGGAGATTTGCCGCCTGAACTCGCCGCGCGTTTGCCGCAAACTTCGTACACGCTGCATCGTCTGCTCGGCTCAGGGCCCGGCGGGCGCTTCCGGCATCATCGGGATAATCCTCTGCCTTATGACGTGGTCGTGATCGATGAAGCATCCATGATCGACGTCGCGATGGCTGCCCATCTGCTCGACGCCATTGCACCGCACACGCGGCTCGTGATGCTTGGCGATAAAGATCAGCTCGCAGCGGTAGAGGCCGGCGCTGTGTTCGCCGAACTCAGCGCGCGGCCGGCGTTCAGCGCGCAGGGCGTGAAGCGAATCGCCGGTGCGCTCGGCATCGGCGAGGCGCGACTCGCGCGGTCGCTGCCACGACTGGCCGAAGACGTCGACGAAGAGACGGAGCGCCTTCGGCAAGCTGATCGTTCGGCGCATTACGGGTCGGGCCTTTTCGATGCACCGCCCGACGACCTGTTCGCCGCGCCGGACGTGGCAGGCAACGTCGCCAGCAACTCAGCGAGCAACTCAGTCAGCAACTCAGTCAGCAACGTCGCCGACCCTCGCAGCGCAGATCCATACGGCGCCGATGCATCAGCCGCCAGTGCGCGATTCGGAATGCCTGGCCACGAGTCGCAAAGCCCACTCGCGGATTGCGTCGTCTGGCTGGAGCGAAATTATCGATTCGGGCTGGAATCGCCGATTGGCCGTTTGTCGCTGGCGATTCGCAACGGCGCGGCAAGCGCGGCGCTCGATGTGCTGCTCGACGATGCCACCCAACACTCCGCGTCGCTTTACGAAGACGCCCATGTTGCGCTGGCCGAACGCACTGTCGAGCGCCTCGCGGCCGGCTTCGCACCTTATGCCAATGCGCTTGCCGCAGCGCTCTCCGCGGAAACTCCGGACCCGCTGCCGTTATTCGACGCGTTGAATCGCTTCCGGGTTCTATGCGCGACCCGCTTGGGACCGCGCGGCGTCGATCAGGTGAACGCGCTAATGGCCGCGCAGGTGCGGCGCTCGGCCGGCGTAACGCTTGCCGTCGGCGCGCAGTGGTTCGCCGGGCGGCCGGTGATGGTCACACGCAACGACTACGCGCTGGGGCTCTTCAATGGCGATATCGGAATCGCGCTGCCCGGAACGGGCGGCGCGCTGCGCGTCTATTTCCGGACCGCGGACGGCGGTCTGCGCGCGGTGTCGCCGGCCGCGCTGCCGCCGCACGACACCGCGTTCGCGCTGACCGTGCACAAGTCGCAAGGCTCGGAGTTCGAGCATGCGGTGTTGATGCTGCCGTCCACGTTCAGCAGGGTGTTGTCGCGCGAGCTGGTTTATACGGCGATCAGCCGCGCTCGCGAGCGCGTCGAAGTGATCGGTGCTAGCGCGGTGCTAGCTCAGGCCATCGCCACGCCGACACAGCGAGACTCCGGTCTTGCCGCGAGAATCGAGGAGGCGTCGCGCGGCCGTTAGCCAATGAATCGCGATACTGCCGGCGAGCGCTGCATCGCCAGCCAGGCGCGGGACATGCGTCTGTCCGTTCACGCCGCACCGTTCGGGCTGCGCTAGCCGATGCTGCAGATGCCCCGGCACCTCCCGAATCGCGCGCCAGAGCGCAAAGGTTGCGCCGCTCCCCGCCATCCACATTTGAGTGTTTTCTTCAATCTAGCGTCATGACATCCCGCTATTTCATTCCGCCGAACGAGATCGAACTGACCGCAGTACGTGCGCAAGGAGCGGGCGGTCAGAACGTCAACAAGGTGTCGAGCGCGATCCAGCTGCGCTTCGACGTGCGCGCTTCGTCGTTGCCCGAAGTGCTCAAGATGCGCCTGCTCGCGTTATCCGATCGCAGGATCACGCGTGAGGGCGTGGTGGTCATCAAGGCGCAGGAACACCGGACTCAGGAACTGAATCGGGCGGCGGCGCTCGCGCGGCTCGATGAACTCGTGGAAAGCGTCAGCGTGACGCGCAAGCCGCGCGTTGCGACGCGGCCGACACGCGCATCGAATGTACGGCGTCTCGAGAGCAAGCTAAGGCGCAGCGAGATCAAATCGGGCCGCAGCCGCGTGGACGACTAACGAGGCCGTCCGCCCGCGCGCAACCCTATTGCGGGACCGGCCGGCATCGTCGGCACGAAGTCGACGCACAGCACGTGCGTCTTGCCGTCGCGGTCGAAGGCGAGCGCCGCGGTATAGCAGTCTTCGCCGTCCGCGAGCGAGTAGTGCGGACCCATCATCGCGACGCGTCCGCGTGCGGCCAGCGCGTGCTTGAGATAGGCGCGCCGCGACCAGTTGCTGCAAGCGCTGCTCGCGATCGGTGCGAGCCGCTGGGGCGGCGGCGGCACGAAGGCGGCGGTGACGGATGCCTGGGTCTGCTGACCGTGCTCGTCGGTGATGAACACCCGGCGCGCCTCGCCCAGGTGCCACACGTTGTGCGCGGCCTGCTGCAGGTCGCCCGTCGTCCGGTAAGCCTCGGCGGCGGCCATGACCGCTTCGGCGAAGCCTTCGAAGCCGAGTTGCTTGTGACGCGCATGCGCGCGCTCGTATTCCGCGAACTTGCCCCACATCGACTCGATCTGCGCCGGCACTCTCGCAATGGCCGCCTCGACCGAACCATTGGGTTGGCCGAGCCAGAAACCCTGGACGAAATCGACGTCGGCCTGCATCAGGATCATCAGTTCCTCGTCCGTTTCGACGCCTTCGGCGAGCACCAGCGTGCCGGACTGATGCAGCATCGCGATCAGATGGCCGATCATCGAGTCGTCGCCTTCGCGTTTGCCGGCTCGCGCAACGAGCGAGCGGTCGAGCTTGACGATGTCCGGCCGGAAGCGCCACACGCGGTCGAAGTTCGAGAAGCCGGTGCCGAAGTCGTCGATCGCGATCAGAAAATCGCGAGGCTGCGATGCGGCCAGCATGCTGGCGACGGCGGACTCGTCGTCGGCGGGCTGCTCGAGCACTTCGATCACGATACGTTCCTGCGGCAGGCCGAAGTGCGCGGACAACTCGTCGATGAAAGTGCGCTGCGGCCAGCCGGTCTCGAACACCTGCGGCCGCGTATTGAGGAACAGCCATCCGCTACTGATGCCTTGCTCCATGAAATTGGCGACGTGCAGGCAACGCGCGATGCGGTCGAGTTCGCGGGCGTCGGCCGCCGAGCGGGTGCCCGAAAAGAGAACCTCGGGCGAAACGGGCAGGCCGACCGGATCGAATGCGCGCAGCAGTGCCTCGTAGCCGACCACGCACTGATGCGTGACCGACAGCACCGGCTGAAACACGCTATGCAGCGTGAGCGCGCGCCACGTTGCGGTCCAGCCCGATTCGTCCCGGACCAGATGAGGAAGCAGGCCGCTCAGACTGACGTCGCTGACGGATGGCATAAATACGGGCGAGAGAGCGGACATGGTGGCATCGCGGCAATCGGGTGACGGGGTGCGCACGCAGACTCGGCGCACAGCGGATGCGCAACGTAATACTCAACGCGGACGCCCGCACCGCGCAGTGGGACGAACCCTGGAACGCTGAGAGCAGTGCCAGCCATGCGAACTCCGCGGAGTGGTCAAAATGAGTCTAGCAGCTTGCAAATTGCATGAATGTGCGGGCTGTCACAGAGGAGCGAACCAGCCAGGCCACCTGTGAGATCACGTGGCCACTCGCCGATTACGCAGGCCGCGGCGTCGGGTTTGGCTCGCCGCCGTTCCGGGCTGTGCCGCCTCGCGTCAATCCGGACCGACGGCCATCCGGCATTCGAGAGCTTGCATGAGCCGAGGGTAGCAGGGCGGGCCGTGTATGCCCGCCAAACTTCAGTTCCTGATGCTTATTGCATATTGAACCGATTCGGGCGCGGGTGTTCCTGGGCTGTTCCTTGATCGCACGCGGTGCACGTTGCGGGGTCGCCTGCAGCACCGGCGAGCGGCGGGTATGCTGCTGCTTTTCGTGAGATGGAGAGAAAGGATGTCGGAAATCGCGGTGGTCGCAATTTCAGTGGCGAAACCTGGCTATGAAGAGCAGTTGCGCGAGGCGCTCGAAGGTATTGTCGGACCGACGCGCAACGAGCAGGGCGCGCTTCAGTACGACTTGCATCGCGACGTTCAGGAGCCGCGCCGCTTCGTATTTTTCGAGCGTTGGGAAAGTCAGGAGGCGCTGGCCGCGCACGCCAGATCCGCGCACATCACGGCCTACAAGGCGGCAGTGGCGGACTGGGTGGAACACGCGGAAATTCGCGTTGTGACGAAGATTCTGTAAGTCTTCCGCGCACCCGCAGATTGTCAGGGCGCGACACGTTCGTACGGCGAGTGATTGCCGGGCCGGTAGAGGCCCGAGCGACGCTCGCCGTCGACGTTAATGCGTGGCTTGCGGCACGTCGAGAATCAGGATGATGGTCCAGTCCGCTTCGCCGTCGTGATGATATTGGCGCTCGGCGACGATAAACGGTTGCTGCTTGCCGTCCGGGCCGAGAAACAGCACGTCGCCTTCCATCGGCAGGCATTCGACGGGAGGCAGCGCAAGGAACGCTTCCTGACCGCCGCGCGGCATCAGTTTTTCAATTTTGCGGGATGCTGCTTCGGTCCATTCGATATCAAGCTGGATGTTGCTCATGCTGTCCTCCGCACCAGGGTGCGCACGGTTAGATTCCGGCACGGCGCCGGTCGGTGCGCGACTTTAGCATACCGGGCATCGCGCGCCGGCCGGTGCATCAGACAATAAAAAAGCCGAAACCGGCGATGCCGGCTTCGGCTTTTTCACCTTCGCGGCGAGGCCGCAGGTGCACTCACCCCGTGCGCCAGAAAGCGCCGGCTGCCGGCGTGTCAGACGACCGCTTACGAACTCGACGCGTCGGACTTCATGCCTTTCTTGTGATGCGGCGAGCTCTTGTGATGCTTCATGGGTGCAGGCGCGCTTTCCATGGTTTGCGGGCGATTTTGCAATTCCTGCGCGCGCTGCTCGACGTCGGCTGCCCGTGCCGGGTCGGTGCTCATCGTCACGCCGCTTTCCTGCGCGTAAGCCGCGCCGGTTACGGCACCGAGGGAAATCAGGATCGCGAGGGACACTTTCTTCATTGCTACCTCCGCAGAGTGGTTGTGGACCCAGGTACGTGTCTGTCCATGGGAAGGACAGTTCATTCTAGTCAGCAATATGCGCTCCAGCGGGGTGCTTTGTAACCGCGAACGCGCGGGCTTACATCTTGTTACTTGACGCGTATGCATAGCGCCTGGATATGCGCTCGACGCTTCGCGGTGTTCTCGTCGCGGGGCAGATCGGCAAGCACCTCGCGTCAGAAAAGACCAATGGCGCTGTACACGTGATATTGCGCAATGCCGATAAGCTCGTGTAGCGCGATCTCCGCGTTCACCAGGTTGGAGTAGCGCGGCAGCAGGCCGAGATGGGCGCGGCGCGAGCTGGAGATCAGCGGCTGTGGAAAGAGGCCGAAATGCTGGAAGTCGAGCATCGCGCGCGGCATGTGGTACGCCGAAGTGACGAGTATCAAGGAATCGTAACGTGACTGGCCGACAATAGCGGATACGTTGCGCGCATTTTCGTAGGTCGTCCGGCTACGGTTTTCCAGCACGATGTCAGAGCGCGGCACCTGTTCGCGTAGCAGGTACGGCAGGTAGGTGTCGGCTTCCGTCGCGGGATGCCGCTGCGGATTGCCGCCGCTAATAATCACGCTGCAGACGCTTGCGGCGCGCTTGCACGCCGCGTAGTTCTTAGCGCTGACGTCGATGCGCGTCATCACGTCGCGCGGCGGCACGAGCACCTTGTCGCGGTTGTACACGGTGCCGCCGCCGAGCAGGATGATCGCGGTGCGCGGGGCGAACTGTGCGGGCGTGCTGGTTTGCGCCTGCGGCTGGGCGAGGCGCAGTAAGGGTGCTGTTAGCCACCCGGCCGAAACCAGCCAGAAAAAGGCAATTGTGCAAAAGGCGAGAGGGCGTCGAGCGCGCTTCCATATCACGATTGCTGCAAAAAAAAGCGCTAATAAAATGAATAGAATCAATTTAGATGGGGTAACGTATGTCTTTCGGGATTAAATCTTCGAGCCTGCTATCGCGCCGCAGCGGTTGCATCGTCGGCTCGCAGGTAGAACGCTAACATGCCGTTCTGACGGGGGTTCCGAATCAAGACCAAGGCAGCACCTGGCGGAATTCGGCCGTAGCACTTGCGGCCAGCTTCCAGCCACGGGCGGGTGCCAGGCGCGTCACTGGTGGCGCGGTGACGTGTTGGCATAGATGTGTCATAGCTGCACTTTAAGAAAGAAGTGAGATGACCACGTATTCCAACGAAGCGGTACTCGAAGCGCTGCGGCGAGCGCAATATCGCCAGGTGCCATGGGCCAGACGGCCCGGCGTCTTCCAATATCTTCGCGCGCTAGGCCTCATGGACACAGTTCGGCAGCGCACTGTCGCGCCGGCGCCGGGCTTTCATGCCCCTGTCGACATTGCCGTCCTCACAGAGCGAGGCCGCGCAGAATTCGCCCGGCTCTCACACGACGAGGGCCTTCTCACCTGGACCGCGCAGCGCATGAACGACTACGTTCTTGCCGCAGTAGAAAGCCGTTCCCCGATGCCGCTCGAAGCTCGCACGTAGCTGTTCAGCGCAGCTGGAGCAGGCCTCTACGATCCTTCATGGCCATAACGTCCCTGTTGACCGAATGGCTTGTTGGCCTGCGCGGCTACACGTTCTAGTCGGCCTCCTATGCTTCCGGTCTCCGGCCGCGCCACGCGGACGGAGACCTGTCACGTCTTCCTTGAATCCTCAACCATTCCGCGCTTGCAAGCGCAGATCCGGCGCGAGCAAAAAAAAGCCCGTATCACGAAGATACGGGCGTACCGGAATTACTGCTGCCACGCTGTGCTAATGGCGTTAAGTCAGACCGGTGACGCGAGCCGTGGTTCCCCGATATTCGCTGTCCATTCGCGGCGCCTTCGCTTTCACTTGTGCGCTCGCTGGCGCGCCGCGCACGCCGCGACCTAACGGCGGCGCGACGGTTCACCGTGCGGCGCTTCAGGCCGCGCGCGCACATTGCTCGCGATATCGCCGCGCAAGTCGCCCCGCGGCGTGGGCGGCGTGAACTCGCGGCTACGCGCAGCGCTTTGCTGCCATGCCTCCATCGAAGCCGTCCGATCAGGGCGCCAATTCCAACCTTGCGGGCGTTCTTGCGCGAGCGTCGATGCGGCCATTGATGAAAGCACAATGCCGCACAAAAGCAGTGACATTGGTTTCATGCTGAGCTCCCGTCCAAGCCCCGTGCATACCAGGCATGTTTGCATACCCATAAGGTATGTCCGCAGACGAAAGCGCGCTGTAAGTAATGGTAAATGGATGTTTCATCCGCAACTCCCGAGTTGGTTCGGACGTCTGAGGCAGGCGCAGGCGGAGTCGAACAGGTGGTCGCAACGGCAGTGGAAGCTCGCTCGTCGCGCTAGTGTTTTGCCAAGGGAAGGGGAGCCTGTCGCAGCTGTCGTGAAGAGGCGTGCGAAAAGGGTCGGCGGAAGGAGTCGCTGAAACGCGGAGCCGAGCGACGCCGCACGAAGTGAAGCCGTGGTACCAGGCCGGCTCGAACAGCCGTCCTAATGCAATGTCGGCAGTCAGCCTGCCGGCAATGAAGCCGTCGGAACCGAAGTCCCCGCAACGAAGCTACCGGAACGCAAACCGTCCGAAGCACTATCGTCGTGAATGAAGCCGCCGAACCGAGGCCGTCGAAGAAACCCGCCGGGCAGTCGCCGGGCGGTTCCAGATATGCTTCGGGCGCCCGCAGGCGCCCGGAGACAGACGATTTCGCTTAAGCCATCTTGACCGGCGCGCGCCACGATTCCGGATTGGTCCAGAATGCGCCGCGCAGACGGTCACGGCTCGGCGGTGCCGGCGGCTTCGCCGCGGTCGCGCCAATGCGTCCGCGCAGCGAGATTTCGCGTCCGCTCGTGCCCAGTCGCTTAACTATTTCGGCGAGCGTACCATCGGCTTGCCACTCGTCGAAACGGCGGCGGCAGGTCGGCGGCGACGGATAGCGGCCCGGCAGTTTGGACCAGCCTTCGCCTGTCGACAGCACCCACAGCACGGCGTTGACGACGGCGCGCGCTTCGACGCGCGGTCGACCGCGACGCTCGCTCCGTGCAGGCTCCGCACAGAACAACGCCTCGACCAGCGCCCACTCGTTGTCTCTCAAATCGTCGAACAGCATCATGTTTCACCTCAGCGAAGCTAACTCCGGTGCGCTGCCCCGCGCCGCGCACTCTCCACGCACTCGATAGGCGAGTGCCAAGGGGGTCGGGTTTGCCACGGTCTGCTATGCAGTCAGAAGTCATGGCGCCGACCCTGTGAGCATGTAAATGCAGGATGTGTGCCAAGTTGAGTCCAACCGCCTGAAAGCCCCGTGACAGCGGGCCAGCGCGGGCGCTAGCTAGGGCCGTATGAGAATCCAAAAAACCCATCTCGCAAATCGGGACAATCACCAATCTTGTGCAGCCAGGCCCGCAGCGCGTGCGTTTGCGCCTTATTGCTGCATTGCAGCGGTGTCGTGAAATGGGGTGCTGGGCGGCCACGGACGGGTACAATGCGCATCAAACAATGCCATTGATGAGCCGACTAAATGAATGTCACGCTGCGCCAGCTAAGGGTTTTCATCGAGGTCGCGCGCCTGCAGAGCTTTAGTCGCGCGGGCGATGAGATCGGCTTGACGCAATCCGCGGTGAGCCGTTGTGTGCGTGAACTGGAAGGGGAAATCGGCCTGAAACTGATCGACCGGACAACCCGCGAGGTGCAGCTCACCGACGTGGGCGGCAATCTGGTCGCGAGCGTATCGCGTCTTCTGATCGACCTGGACGACGCATTGCGCGAAATTCGTGAAATCGGCGAGCAGCGTCGTGGGCGCGTCGTCGTGGCCGCAAGTCCGACCGTCGCGTGCCGGCTGATGCCTGGCGTGCTGGCGTCGTGCAGCGAGCGCTTTCCGCACATTGCGCTCGGCTTGCGCGACGACGTGCAAAGCGACGTCGTGCGCAAGGTCAAATCCGGAGAGGTGGATTTCGGCATGGTCATCGGTCCGTTTTCCGCCGACGATCTGTTGAGCGAATCGCTCATGACCGACTCTTTCTGCCTCGTGTGTCGCGACGATCATCCGCTCGCGCGGCAGAAGGAAATAGGCTGGGCCGATCTCGAGGGCCAGCCGCTCGTCATGCTCGATTACGCGTCCGGCAGCCGGCCGATCATCGATGCCGTCATGCACGAGTACGGTGTGAACGCCAACGTGGTGCAGGAACTGGGGCATTCCGCGACGGTTTTTGGGCTCGTCGAGGCGGGCATTGGCGTGAGCGTATTGCCATGGCTCGCGTTGCCGTTGCCCGCGGGCGCCGCACTGGCCGCGCGGCCCCTGGTGCCGCGGGCTGAGCGCACGGTCGAACTGGTGCGGCGTCGCGATCGCTCGTTGTCGCCGGCAGCTGAGGCAGTATGGGATTTGATCCGCGAATTACCGGCGCGGGCCGAGGATCTGACCTGATTTGATCAATGGACAGCACCCTTTCGAGGCTTGCGGCGGCACGAATCTCGGATGCTCGTGACCGTCGCCTTCGTGGCTCGGTGCCCGCGACGTGTGCGTGGCTCGGCGTCTGGACGCTGGACGCCAGGCTAAACTCCCGTCTGCGCTCGCTGCCGGTTGTGCCCGCCCGGAGCGCTCTAGCTGACATTCCCGTTGACGCTTAGCCCTTTGCTTAGCCCTTATCTATCTCGACATCACCTGGAAGCCTCGATGAGCGAATCGGAATTCTCCGTGCCATCCGTCCCTAACGCGCGCGATGCGGTGCGCGCGCTGCGTCCCTCGCAGATCCGTGAAGTGGCCAACGCCGGCTTTGGCGTCGCCGACGTGCTGCCTTTCTGGTTCGGAGAATCCGACCGCGTGACGCCGGCCTTCATCCGCGACGCCGCAAGCGCCGCGCTGTCCGCGGGCGCGACGTTCTACACGCACAATCTCGGCATTGCGCCGCTGCGCTCGGCGCTCGCGGACTACGTGAGCGAACTTCACGGCAAGACGACGCCGGACCATATCGCCGTGACGAGCGCGGGCGTGAACGCGCTGATGCTCGCGGCCCAACTGGTGGTGGGTGCTGGCGACCGGGTGGTCGCTGTCACGCCGCTGTGGCCGAATCTCGTCGAAATTCCGAAAATTCTCGGCGCGCATGTCGAAACAGTCTCGCTCGACTACGGCGAACATGGCTGGCAGCTCGACGTGGAGCAATTGCTGGCAGCGCTCACGCCCGACACCCGCATGCTGCTCGTCAACTCACCGAACAACCCGACCGGCTGGGTAATGACCCGTGAGCAGCAGCAGGCGGTGCTCGCACATTGCCGACAGCACGGTATCTGGATCGTCGCAGACGAAGTCTACGAGCGTCTCTATTATCCGGACCATTCCGACGACGGCGAAAGCGCAGTGGGCGCGCGCACCGCACCGTCGTTTCTCGATCTCGCCACGCGCGACGAGCGCGTGATCTGCGTGAACTCGTTTTCAAAGGCGTGGCTGATGACCGGCTGGCGGCTCGGCTGGATTGTCGCACCGGTGAGCCTGATGGACGATCTGGGCAAGCTGGTGGAGTACAACACGTCGTGCGCGCCGGCTTTCGTGCAGCAGGCGGGAATCGTTGCAGTCGAGCAGGGCGAGCGTTTCACGCAGGAACTGGTGCGCGAATTGAAGGCGTCGCGCGACCATCTCGTGCGGGCGTTGTCGGCCGTGCCCGGCATCGACGTCAAGGCGCCCGCCGGCGCCATGTATCTCTTTTTCTCGATGACGGGCGCCTCGCGCAGTCTGGAACTCTGCAAAGCCATGGTACGGGAAGTGGGCTTGGGGCTCGCGCCGGGCAGCGCATTCGGTCCGCAGGGCGAGGGGTTCCTGCGCTGGTGCTACGCGTGCGACGTGGCGCGGCTCGACGCCGGCGTCGAGCGCCTGAAGCGGTTTCTGACATTGCATCGAACGTCGTAGTCTGCGCGTGGCGCGCGGAAGAACCTCGACGGCAAGCGCACTCCGGCAAATGCAGGCGCGTTGCGCAGGCAGGCGTCGGCTCATGCATTACGCGCCGACGCGGCGGGCATTTTGTCCTTGGGTTCGGCTTTACGCACCGATTGTTTTTGCGTAATATGGCGCTCAGTCACGCGATTCCTGTCCGGAATATCGCTGCTCCGTCCGGCTGGGTTTGGCTCGATAGTCTGTTTCGCCTCCCCCCGGTGCGTGCTCCCATCAATATGACCGATCAGAATCGGGCGAGCGCGTCTTCAGTTCCACATCGTCTGTTTGATCCGGTTCTTTGACCACAGGGTCTGACCTAGCTGCATGAATACCCAAGAGGCGAAGATCGTCCTCGAGACAGCCTTGATCTGCGCGCAGGAGCCGTTAAAACTCGGCGATTTGCGCAAGCTCTTTGCCGACGGCGTGTCGGCAGACACCGTTAGGACTTTGCTCGAAGACCTGAAACAGGATTGGTCGGGGCGCGGTGTGGAGTTGGTCGGGCTGGCGTCGGGCTGGCGGTTTCAAAGCAAGCCCGCGATGCGTTCGTATCTGGATCGTTTGCATCCCGAGAAACCGCCGAAATACTCGCGCGCGGTGCTCGAAACGCTCGCGATCATTGCGTACAGGCAACCGGTTACGCGCGGCGACATCGAAGAGATTCGCGGCGTCACGGTGAACACGCAGGTCGTGAAGCAGCTCGAAGACCGTGGCTGGATCGAGGTGATCGGGCATCGCGACGTGCCGGGACGTCCCGCGCTGTACGCGACAACGCGCCAGTTCCTCGACGACCTCGGTCTGCGGGCGCTAGACGAGTTGCCACCGCTCGCCGACCCGTCGGCGCAACTGAATGCGGATCTGCTGGGCCAGCATGCAATCGAGTTTTCCGACGTCGAATCCGCGGAGACACCGG
Source organism: Paraburkholderia sp. 22098 (assembly GCF_052045935.1). Taxonomy (NCBI): domain Bacteria; kingdom Pseudomonadati; phylum Pseudomonadota; class Betaproteobacteria; order Burkholderiales; family Burkholderiaceae; genus Paraburkholderia; species Paraburkholderia sp. 22098. The sequence continues at coordinate 377,181 of NZ_JBQEPV010000002.1, forward strand.
CGTCGAACGAAGCGAGCGAGCACATCGCGCTCGAACAGCCTGAGGTGACCGGCGCAGAAGCAGCAAGCGGTGCGGATCTGGCGGCAGGAACGGAAATCGCTGCGGAAAACGGTGAGGCACACGAAGCGCAACATGTCGATGGCGTGCAGCTGGATCCCGCTGAGCGGCTGGAAGCGGCGGCTGAGAGAACCGCGAGCGTCGACAGCTACGAGAGCGTTGACCACGTCACACCCGAATTAAAGGCAGCGCCTGAAACGGCGGGCGAACCGGGCGAGGTGGCTACGCCGACGCCTACCGAAGCGGCAAACGTTGCACCGCTATCCGGTGCCGCAGAGTCTGAAGTGAATCAAGATCCGGTCTCCCAGGCCGATCCGGCAATACCCGCGCACGGTTCGGGCGTACTCCGCGATACGGAGCACGCCGCCGAACCGAACTCGACCACGGCGGCGCGCGGCGATCAGGAAGATCGTCGCGATGCTGCACAGGACGCAGGCATTCTGACCGACGACGAACCCGAGTCGCGCAGCGCCTGACGTAACCGAACTTTTTTTGCCGCGCCCGCAATGGGCGCGCGCGACCTGACATTTTGAGGTTGTTTTGACACATACCCACGACACCGATTCGTCCGAATCCGAGCGCGCCGTGCCGTCGGCGCGCGCTGACGAAACGCGCACCACGCAAGCGTCGGCAGGCGAGAGCGAGCGCCCGGCGCAGACCACGGAAGCAGACGGCGAGGACCGTCCGCGCCGCGGCCTGCGTCGCGGACCGCGCAGCCTGATCGCCCGGCGCCGCGCCGGAGCCAAGACGAAAGCCGCGGAAGGTGCGCCTGGGCAGGCCGCGCCGGTCGTCGCAGAGGCTCCGCCGGACGGCGAAGTCGTGGCGAAGGTGCGCATGCCGCGTAAAGAGGCGGGTGCGAAAGGTCAAGGGCCGCGCCGCAATGCGGGCGGTCAGAAACGCGAAGGCCAGCGCGAAGGCGCGCCTCGCGAAGGCGGCTCCCGCGAGACCGCTGCTCGCGAAGGTCAGCGCGAACGCCAGCCGCGTGCAGGCGGTCAGCGCCAGAACCGGCGAGGCGGCGAAGCCCCGACGGCAGCGGCCGACGCGACTCAGGACGACTTGTTCTCGTACGTGACGTCGCCGGCGTTCGACGCCGACAACAGCACGACGGGCGGCGTGCGCGCACCCATGCTGCGCGGTGGCAAGCCGGCCGCGCCCAAGCGCGTGCTGGCTGCCGACGACGACGCGCCGAAGCTCCACAAAGTGCTGGCCGAAGCCGGCATGGGTTCGCGACGCGATATGGAAGAGTTGATCGTCGCAGGCCGTGTGTCGGTCAACGGCGAGCCGGCTCACATCGGCCAGCGCATCATGCCGACCGATCAGGTGCGCATCAACGGCAAGCCGGTCAAGCGCAAGCTCGCCAACAAGCCGCCGCGCGTGCTGCTGTATCACAAGCCGACCGGCGAGATCGTGAGCCACGCCGATCCGGAAGGCCGGCCGTCGGTGTTCGACAAGCTGCCGCCCATGAAAACCGCCAAGTGGCTCGCGGTCGGCCGCCTCGACTTCAATACCGAAGGTCTGCTGATGCTGACCACTTCGGGCGATCTCGCGAACCGCTTCATGCACCCGCGCTACAGCGTCGAGCGTGAGTATGCGGTGCGCGTGGTCGGCGAGCTCGCCGAAGGCATGCGTCAGAAGCTGCTGCACGGCGTCGAACTCGAAGACGGTCCGGCCAACTTCCTGCGTATCCGCGATGGCGGCGGCGAAGGCACGAATCACTGGTATCACGTCGCGCTTGCTGAAGGGCGTAATCGCGAAGTGCGCCGTATGTTCGAAGCCGCGGGCCTGATGGTCAGCCGCCTGATCCGTACGCGCCACGGCCCGATTTCGCTGCCGAAGGGCTTGAAGCGCGGCCGTTGGGAAGAACTCGAAGACAACCAGGTGCGTGCGCTGATGGCGTCGGTGGGACTCAAGGCGCCGAGCGAGGAGCGCGGTAGCCGCGGCTCCGCGCCGGAGCGCAAGCAGCCCGATCCGATGCAGACGTCGATGGGCTTCATCAGCCGCGAACCGGTACTGATGTCGCATAGCCGCTTCGAACAGCAGCCGCGCGGTCAAGGCCGGCGCGGTGCGGCGGGCGGCGGCTTTGGCGGCGGCGCGGGGGCGGGTTTCGGCGGCGGTTACGGCAATCGCGGTGCCGGTCGTGGCGCTGGCGGCTTCGGCGGTCCCGGCGGCGGCACGGGTGGTGCCGGTGGTGCGCGGGGCGGGCGTGACATCGACGGTAATCGCGCGCCTTCCGGCGGCGGCAATCGAGCGGCGGGCGGCGGCAAGCGCGCCGGCGGCAATGGCCCGAACCCCGGCGGCGGCAATCGTGCGCCGGGTGGCAATCGTCCGAATTCGGGCGGCGGCAACCGCGCGGGTGGCGGCAACGCCAGCCCGGGCGGTGCTAACCGAGGTGGCGGCGCGCCTCGCGGCCGTTCGCGCGGGCGGTAATCTCGCGGCATCGGCTGGCGTTGCGCATGCGTTATAACGATATGCAACGCTCGCCGTCATGACTCGGTGTACGTCTTCCGTTGCCTGGAAACGCTTGGACACGTGACGCACGAGGGCTGTGCAGGCGGAAGTAGGGGCAGGTTGTCTCGCCCCAGCTTGCAAAAGTCGCGAGGCGTCGCCATATCGTCCAAAGATCCCCATGAAATCAGGCGGAAATGCGCTTGGCACGGCGTTCTGCGGTTTGCGTTTGTCCTGAAAAATGGCTACAATCGCGAAGTCGCTGGGCGTGCGGCTTTTCATGTGCGGCTCAGGTGCGACCACCGGTAATAAGATGATGGGCGTTTAGCCCATTTTTTTTTGCCGCTCAGTTCATCGTGGTTCGTCATCTCGGGTAGCACGAACGTGCGCCGGCCAGGCGCGCGGCCCGCATTGGTTGTTTGCAGAACAAGCGGCAGGCTCGCTGCGCGAACATCTAAGAGGGCACTGTGCAACTGACGGAACTGATTGAAACCACGGTCGTGGGACTCGGCTACGAGCTCGTCGATCTCGAGCGCACCGGGCGCGGCATGCTGTGTATTTATATCGACCAGCCGGCCGGCATCGCGATCGAAGACTGCGAGAAAGTCACGCGTCAGCTCCAGCACGTACTGACGGTCGAAAATATCGATTATGAGCGGCTCGAAGTATCGTCGCCGGGGCTCGACCGTCCGCTGAAAAAACTGGCGGATTTTGAACGCTTCGCAGGCAGCGAAGTGGTAATCACATTGAAAAAGCCATTGGACGGACGGAAATCGTACCGGGGTATTTTGCATGCTCCGCAAGGCGAGACCATCGGTCTGGAATTTGAAGGGAAGGAAGGCGCCGCGATGCTCGATTTCACGCTCGCGGACATGGACAAAGCACGCCTCGTTCCGAAAGTTGACTTTAGGAGCCGCAAACAATGAGTCGCGAAGTGTTGATGCTGGTGGATGCGCTGGCACGCGAGAAGAACGTCGATAAAGACGTGGTATTTGCCGCGCTCGAAGCGGCCCTCGCTTCGGCCTCCAAGAAACTCTTCGACGAAGACGCGGATATTCGCGTCCATATCGACCGTGAAAGCGGCGAGCACGAAACGTTTCGTCGCTGGAAAGTGGTGCCTGACGAAGCCGGTCTGCAAGAGCCCGATCAGGAAATCCTGCTGTTCGAAGCACGCGAGCAGAAGCCCGAAATCCAGCTCGACGAATACATCGAAGAACCGGTGCCGTCGATCGAATTCGGCCGTATCGGCGCGCAGGCAGCCAAGCAGGTGATCCTGCAGAAGGTGCGGGACGCTGAGCGTGAACAGATCCTGAACGACTTCCTCGAGCGCGGCGAGCACATTATGACCGGCTCGGTGAAGCGTCTCGACAAGGGCAACTTCATCGTCGAAACCGGCCGTGTGGAAGCACTGCTGCGCCGTGACCAGCTGATCCCGAAGGAAAACCTGCGCGTGGGCGACCGCGTGCGTGCCTATATTGCCAAGGTCGATCGCACTGCGCGCGGTCCGCAGATCGAACTGTCGCGTACGGCGCCCGAATTCCTGATGAAGCTGTTCGAGATGGAAGTGCCGGAAATCGAACAGGGACTTCTCGAAATCAAGGCGGCGGCGCGCGATCCAGGCGTGCGCGCGAAGATCGGTGTGGTCGCTTATGACAAGCGCATCGATCCGATCGGCACCTGCGTCGGTATTCGCGGTTCGCGAGTGCAGGCCGTGCGTAACGAGCTCGGTGGCGAAAACGTCGACATCGTGCTATGGTCGGAGGATCCCGCTCAGTTCGTGATCGGCGCGCTCGCGCCGGCAGCCGTCCAATCGATCGTCGTCGACGAAGAAAAGCATTCGATGGACGTCGTCGTGGACGAAAACGAACTGGCGGTCGCGATCGGCCGCAGCGGCCAGAACGTGCGTCTTGCCAGCGAACTCACCGGCTGGCAGATCAACATCATGACGCCGGACGAATCTGCACAAAAGCAGAATCAGGAACGTGGCGTTTTGCGTGACCTGTTCATGGCGCGTCTCGATGTCGACGAGGAAGTTGCCGACATCCTGATCGACGAAGGCTTCACGAGCCTCGAAGAGATTGCCTATGTGCCGCTCAACGAAATGCTCGAAATCGAAGCGTTCGACGAAGACACCGTCCACGAACTGCGTAACCGCTCGCGCGACGCGCTGTTGACGATGGCAATCGCGAATGAAGAAAAGGTCGAAAATGTAGCGCTCGACCTGAAGAGCCTGGACGGCATGGACGCCGACCTGCTCGCGAAGCTGGCCGAACATCAGATCCAGACGCGCGACGAACTCGCGGAGCTGGCTGTAGATGAACTGGTCGAGATGACCGGAATGGAAGAGGATGCCGCTAAGGCGTTGATCATGAAAGCACGTGAACATTGGTTCCAGTGAGAAATGACCATGGCGCACTAAATTGAACGCGGCCGTCAGGCCGCATGACCCGATGCTAACCGCAAGGAATCGGTCCTTGCATTAAGAGGAATGAATGGCGAGTAACAACGTAGCCCAATTTGCCGCGGAACTGAAAATGCCTGCAGGCGTGCTGCTCGAGCAGCTGCAGGCGGCAGGCGTCACAAAAGCGAGCGAAGCCGACTCCTTGTCCGAAACGGACAAGGCGCGTCTGCTCGACCACTTGCGCAAGTCTCACGGCTCGACTGATGCAGACAAGCGCAAGATCACGCTGACGAAACGGCATACGTCGGAGATCAAGCAGTCCGATGCGACGGGCAAAGCTCGCACCATTCAGGTCGAGGTGCGCAAGAAGCGCACTTTCGTCCGCCGCGACGAAACCTCCGCTGATGGCGGAGATGCATCGAATCATGTGGCCGAGGCCGCCGAAGTCGACGATCTGGAACTTCAGCGTCGTGAAGAAGAAGCGCGTCACGCAGCCGAGTTGCTCGAGCAGCAGGCTCAGGAACTGAAGGCGCGTCAGGAGCAGCTCGAACGCGAAGAGGCCGAGCGCCAGGCACGCGAGCAGGCTGCGGAAGCCGAGCGCCGTCGCGCCGAAGAAGAGGCGGCGAAGAAGCGCGCAGCGGCTGCGGCCGAGGCGGCAGCTCGCGAGAAGGCGCAGCCGGCACCGCAAGTTGCGAAGGTCCAAACGGCGCCTGCCAAACCGGCGGAGCCGGTCGTCGCGAAAGACACCGAGCAGGACGACGAGCGAGCCGCTGCGGAGCGCGCCGCGCAACGCGAAGCCGCCAAGAAGGCGGAAGATGCAGCACGTCAAGCTGCGGAAAAGGCGCGCGCCGAGCAGGAAGAAATCGCCAAGCGCCGCGCGGCGGCCGAAGCCGAAGCGCGCGCGATTCGCGAAATGATGAACACGCCGCGCAAGGCGCAGGTCAAGGCACCGGAACCGGCACCGAAGCCCGCAGAGCCGGCCAAGGCTGCTGAAGCCAAGGGCACGCTGCACAAGCCGGCGCGTCCGGCTGGCGAAGCGCCGGCACGTCCGGCTGCCAGGAAGCCGGCTGCCGCGGCTCCGGCCGCCACGACCACGCCGTCCGTTGGCGACAAGAAGAAGCCGGGCGGCAAGGGCGGCTGGCAGGACGACGCAGCCAAGCGCCGTGGAATCAAGACGCGCGGCGATACGAGCGGCGGCGTCGACCGCGGCTGGCGCGGCGGCCCGAAGGGTCGCGGCAAGCATCAGGACCAGAACACTACGTTCCAGGCGCCGACCGAACCGATCGTGCGTGAAGTGCACGTGCCGGAAACCATCACCGTGGCCGATCTGGCGCACAAGATGGCAGTGAAGGCGTCTGAAGTCATCAAGTCGATGATGAAGCTCGGCCAGATGGTCACCATCAACCAGATGCTGGACCAGGAAACGGCGATGATCATCGTCGAAGAACTGGGCCATCACGCGGTTGCGGCCAAGCTGGACGATCCGGAAGCCATGCTGGTCGAAGGCGAAGTGTCGGATGCGGAAGCATTGCCGCGTCCGCCGGTCGTCACGGTCATGGGTCACGTCGACCACGGCAAGACCTCGCTGCTCGACTACATCCGCCGCGCAAAGGTTGCAGCGGGCGAAGCCGGCGGCATTACGCAGCACATCGGCGCTTACCACGTCGAAACGCCGCGTGGCGTGATCACGTTCCTCGACACGCCGGGCCACGAGGCCTTTACGGCCATGCGTGCCCGCGGTGCGAAGGCAACGGACATCGTCATTCTGGTGGTCGCCGCCGACGACGGCGTGATGCCGCAAACGAAGGAAGCGATCGCTCACGCGAAGGCAGGCGGCGTGCCGCTCGTCGTCGCGATCAACAAGATCGACAAGCCGGATGCGAATCCGGACCGCGTCAAGCAGGAACTCGTCGCAGAAGGCGTCGTGCCGGAAGAATACGGTGGCGATTCGCCGTTCGTGTCGGTGTCGGCCAAGACCGGCGCGGGCATCGACGATCTGCTGGAAAACGTGTTGCTCCAGGCGGAAGTGCTGGAACTGAAAGCACCGGTCGAAGCCCCGGCCAAGGGTCTGGTTATCGAAGCGAAGCTCGACAAGGGTAAGGGTCCTGTTGCAACGATCCTCGTCCAGTCGGGTACGTTGAACCGCGGTGACGTGGTGCTGGCAGGTAGCGCTTACGGTCGTGTGCGAGCCATGCTCGACGAAACCGGCAAGCCGACCAAGTCCGCTGGTCCGTCGATCCCGGTCGAAATCCAGGGTCTGTCGGAAGTCCCGCAAGCAGGCGAAGAAGTCATCGTCATGCCGGACGACCGCAAGGCGCGTGAAGTGGCGCTGTTCCGTCAAGGCAAGTTCCGCGACGTCAAGCTGGCCAAGCAGCAGGCCGCGAAGCTCGAGAACATGCTGGAGCAGATGGGCGAAGGCGAAGTGGCGTACATGCCGCTCATCGTCAAGGCCGACGTGCAGGGTTCGCAGGAAGCGTTGGTGCAGTCGCTGCTCAAGCTTTCCACCGACGAAGTGCGCGTGCAGATCGTGCACGGCGCCGTGGGCGGCATCAGCGAGTCCGACGTCAACCTGGCAACGGCTTCGAAGGCGGTCATCATCGGCTTCAACACCCGTGCTGACGCGCAGGCTCGCAAGCTGGCGGAAGCCAACGGTGTCGACATTCGCTACTACAACATCATTTACGACGCAGTGGATGAGGTGAAGGCCGCGATGTCCGGCATGCTGGCTCCGGAGAAGCGCGAAGTCGTCACCGGGACGGTCGAAGTGCGTCAGGTCTTCAAGGTGCCGAAGATCGGCGCGGTGGCCGGCTGTATGGTCACGGACGGCTACGTCAAGCGCTCGTCGTCGGTGCGCGTGCTGCGCAACAACGTCGTCATCTTCACGGGCGAGCTCGATTCGCTCAAGCGTTTCAAGGACGACGTGAAGGAAGTCCGCCAGGGCTTCGAGTGCGGTATGTCGATCAAGAACTTCAACGACATCGTCGAAGGCGACCAGTTCGAAGTCTTCGAGGTCACCGAAGTCGCGCGTACGCTGTAAGTCGCGCGTACGCTGTAAGTCACGCGGCACGGTTCCACGGGGCGGAGCGGGCATCAACGCCCACTCCGCCCGTTGTTTTTTGGAGCCGCCGTTTCGCCTGTCCGCGGCCGTCGCGCCGCGCGAATGCCGCGATTTGTCGAGTTTCGCGGCCGCGAACCAATTTTTTGCATCCGCCAAAACGGATCACACAACACCATGCCTAAAAAACGTTCTTCACCCAATCGCAACGTGCAGATCGCCGATCAGATCCAGCGCGATCTGTCGGAACTGCTGCGCGAGGTCAAGGATCCGCGCATCGGCATCGTCACGATTCAGAGCGTCGAACTGACGCCGGACTACGCACACGCGAAGGTCTATTTCACGACGTTGACGGGCGACCCTCAACAGACGCTCGCAGCGCTCACGCATGCGGCGGGTCATCTGCATAATCAGCTGTTCAAGCGCCTGCATATTCACACGGTGCCGACGCTGCATTTCCATTACGACCAGACGATCGAGCGCGCCGTTGAAATGTCCCGTCTGATTGACGAGGCGAACGCCAATCGCGCGAAAGACGACTAAGCGCAGTCGGCGCACGCGTCCCAAGCCGCGCCACGCTGCGTGCAAGGCTCGGGTCGTCAAGGCGCAATATGCTGCTCCGGATTCCATAGAAACCCGTCTTCCCACATGACCGCACCTCAACGTCCCCGCGTGCCGCGCCGCGCGCTCGACGGCGTGCTGCTGCTCGACAAGCCGCTCGGCCTGTCCAGCAACGACGCACTGATTCGCGCGAAGCGCCTCTATCTGGCTAAAAAGGCTGGACATACCGGCACGCTGGATCCGCTCGCGACCGGCCTGCTGCCGCTGTGTTTTGGCGAGGCCACCAAGTTTTCGCAAGATCTGCTCGAGGCCGACAAGACCTACGAGGCCACCATGCGCCTCGGCGTTCGCACCACCACTGGCGACGCCGAAGGGGAGCCAGTCGACACGCGCGCGGTGACGTGCGACGAGGCGGCGGTTCTTGCGGCCCTGCCGGCATTTGTCGGCGAAATCGTTCAGGTTCCGCCGATGTACTCGGCGCTCAAGCGCGACGGCAAGCCGCTCTACGAATACGCGCGGGCCGGGCAGACAGTCGAGCGGGAAGGGCGCCAGGTGACGATTCACTTGCTCGAGTTGCTCGCTTGCGCGCTGCCCGATGTGACGTTCCGCGTCACCTGTAGCAAAGGCACGTATGTGCGTACGCTGGCAGAGGACATCGGAGAGGCGTTGGGTTGTGGGGCTCATCTGATTGCCCTGCGGCGCACCGGCGTCGGCGCGCTGACGCTTGAGCATGCGGTGACGCTCGACGCGCTTTCAGATGCAACGGAAAGCGAGCGTGACGCGTGGCTGCAGCCGGTCGACGCCTTGCTGTCGACGTTCCCATCGGTGTATCTGGACGAAGATGCAACGCGGCGCTTTTTGCACGGTCAACGGCTGAAGCTTTCCGAGCTGAGTCTGAGCGGCGAAGCGGCGAATGCGCAGCGCGTGAGGGTCTACGCCGCGCAAGGGCGTCTGCTGGGCGTCGCAAAACAGGGTGAGGGCGTGCTCGCGCCTGAACGCCTCGTCGTGACGACGGCGAACTAGTCCCGTCACGCAAACCGAAAGCGCGTCAGATACGCGTTCCGGCACGCAACTCGATCGAGCTGATTGCGCCGCTGCAATGAAAAAGGCGGGACCGTTATAAAGCGGCCCCGCCTTTTTTGCATCTCGTCGTTCAGGGAATGAAACGCGAGATCAATGCGCCGCCGCGGCAGCGGCACCGGCGTCGCCGCCGGCCTTCTCCGGTTTCGTGACCCAGATCAGCGCGATCAGCGCCACGAAAATTCCGGCGGAAATGAAGAAGATGTCGTTCACGCCGAGTTGCGCGGCCTGTTGCGTGGCCATCGAATTGAATAGCCCATACGCTTGCGGCTGACTGAAACCCGCAGCGCCCATCTGGCGGATCGACTCGTCGAACACCGGGTTGTAGGCGTTGGCGCGCTCGGTCAATTGCGCGTGATGCATGATCGTCCGATGGTCCCAAGCCGTCTGGAAAATCGACGTGCCAATGCCGCCGCACATAATCCGCACAAAGTTCGACAAGCCCGATGCCGCCGGTATGCGATTACCCGGCAAACCGGACAATGTGATCGAAACCAGCGGAATAAAGAAGCCGGCCATGCCGATGCCTTGAATCAGCGTGGGCAGTAGCAGCGAGTAGGTGTCCACGCCAGTCGTATAACGCGAGCGCATCCAGAAGCACAGCGCAAATACGAGAAACGACAACGTCGCGATATAACGCGGATCGGTGCGCGGCAGGACCTTGCCTGTGATCGGCGACAGCAGCACGGCGAAGAGACCAACCGGCGCCATGACGAGACCGGCCTCGGTAGCCGTGTAGCCGATATCGGTTTGCAGCCACAGCGGCAGCAGAACCAGATTGCCGAAGTAAAGCCCGTAGCCGACCGACAGCGCAATGGTGCCGCCCGTGAAGTTTCGCTTGCTGAAGAGCGACAGGTCGACCACCGGATGCTCGGCCGTCAGTTCCCACACAATGAAGAACGCAAGCGCGATCACCGCGACCAGCGTCAACACGACGATGGTCGTAGACGAAAACCAGTCGAGGTCCTTGCCCTTGTCGAGCATGACCTGCAACGAGCCGACCCAGACGATCAGCAGGCCGAGACCGACACCGTCGATCGGCGCCTTTCTGACGACGGAATCGCGGTTGCGAAAGATCATCCACGTCGCGAGCGCGGCGATCGCGCCGACCGGAATGTTGACGTAGAAAATCCAGGGCCACGAGATGTTGTCCGAAATCCAGCCACCAAGGATAGGGCCGGCGACCGGCGCGATCAGCGTGGTCATCGCCCACATCGATAACGCCATCGGCGCCTTGGCGCGCGGATAACTCGCGAGCAGCAGCGTTTGCGACAGCGGAATCATCGGGCCGGCCACTGCGCCTTGCAGCACGCGCGAGGCGAGCAGGAAGGGCAGAGTCGGCGCGAGGCCGCACATCCATGACGAAATCACGAACAGTACGATCGACGCCATGAACAGGCGCACCTGGCCGATGCGGTCAGTGAGCCAGCCCGTGAGCGGCACGGAGATCGCGTTGGCGACCGCGAACGACGTGATCACCCACGTGCCCTGATCGGCCGACACGCCGAGGTCGCCTGATATCGACGGAATCGAAACGTTCGCGATCGACGTGTCGAGCACGTTCATGAAAACGGCGAGCGACACCGCGATGGTGCCGATCACCAGTTGCGCGCCCTCGAGCGGCGGGTGAGGGGCTTGCGCCTGAGCCTGAGCCATTCAGAAAGCCTTGTATGAGTCGCCGCGCGGCTTACATCAATTTTGCAGATGCGGGCTTGCTGGATCCGGACTGCGCGGCTTTATGCGTGCCTGCATTCGGACCGGCGTTTTCCGCGATGATGCGAGCGATTTCCGCGTCGGCTTCGTCGCCATATTTAGCAAACACGTCCGTCTGATAGACGGTGTTCTGTGCGTTGCCCAACTGGCCGCCGTTCTCGTCCTTGATGCTCACGTCGGCCTGCATCGACAGGCCGATACGTAGCGGATGCTTTTCCAGTTCCTGCGGATCGAGCGCGATTCGCACCGGCAGACGCTGCACCACCTTGATCCAGTTGCCAGTGGCGTTCTGCGCGGGCAGCAGCGAGAACGCCGAACCCGTGCCCGCCGAGAAACCCACCACCTTGCCGTGATAGACGACCGACGAACCGTAGACGTCGGCCGTCAGTTCGACCGGCTGGCCGATGCGCATGTGCTTGAGCTGCACTTCCTTGAAGTTGGCGTCGACCCAGACGGCGCCGAGCGGCACGATGGCCATGAGCGGCGTGCCCGGCGAGACGCGCTGTCCGACCTGGACCGAGCGTTTCGCGACATAGCCGGTGACCGGCGCCGGCAGCGTGTTGCGCGCATTGTTCAGATACGCGTCGCGGACCTTCGCGGCGGAGGCCTGCACGTTCGGGTGATTCGCGATCGTGGTGTTGGCGGTCAGCGCGCGGTTCGATGCCAGTTGCTGCTGAGCGGCTTCGACGGCGGCTTGCGCGCTCTTGACGGCGTCACGTGCGTGCGAAATTTCTTCCTGCGACACCGCGCCGGTTTGCGCAACCGTCAGACGGCGCTTCAAGTCGTCCTGAGCGCGCGAGAGGTCGGACTGGCGCTGCGCAACTTGAGCCTGGTACTGGTTGTCGTCGGCGAAGAGACCGCGCACCTGGCGCACCGTCTGCGCAAGATTGGCTTCTGCCTGATCCAGCGCGACGCGGGCGTCGGCCGGATCCAGCACGACGACCGGGTCGCCGGCCTTGACCGTTTGCGTATCGTCGGCGTTCACCGCGACCACGGTGCCCGTGACTTGCGGCGTGATTTGCACGACATTGCCGTTCACGTACGCGTCGTCGGTGTCTTCGTGAAAGCGCGCCACGAGGAAATAGTACAGGCCATAGGCGATCGCGGCGATCAGGATCACGATGACGAGCAGCGTCATCATGCGCTTGCGTTTGCCGCTGTTCGCCGGTTGTGCCGGTTTGTTCGGCTGTGCCGGTTGGTTGTTAGCCGCGGGCTGTTGGGGGGTGCTCATTGATGTGCTCCGGGTTCTCTCAAACGTCGTCGTTTATTTGGATGTTCGTGTGTGGTCTGTTGCGGTCGATACGGTTGCGTGACGGCGCGATCAGTTCGCGTCAGTTCACAGCGGCGGTCGTAGCCGGGGCGGATGACACGCCCGCCGCCGACGTGGAGACCGGTGCCGCTGAGCTCGATGCTGCTGCGGCCGGTGCCGGCGCGTCAGTCGGCACAACCAGGCCTGTCTGCGTCGCGTCGAAACCGCCGCCCAGCGCCTTGACGAGCCCGATCTGCATGTCGCGGCGACGCATCTTGAGCGTGGTAACCGTCTGTTCGGCGGAAAGGCGGTTCTGGTCGGCGGTCAACACCTGCAGTTGCGGAGACAGGCCGGCCTTGTAGCGGATCACGGCCAGTTCGTATGCCTTCGTCGATGCGTCGAGTGCGCGTTGAGCGTCGCCCGCTTGCTGGTCGATCGAGCGGATCGACGACACCTGCGTCGCGACATCCGACAACGCACTGATCAGCGTCTGGTTGTAGTTCGCCACGTTCAGCTCGAAATCCGCATAACGGCCCTTCAATTGCGAGCGCAGCGCGCCTGCGTCGAAGATCGGAAGGTGAATCGCCGGACCGAACTGGATCTGACGGCTGCCGGCTGTGAGGAATCGGCCCCAGCCGAACGCGTCGAAGCCGAAGCCGGCTGCGAGGTTCACGTCCGGAAAGAATTCCGCCTTCGCTTCCTTGACGTCATGCATCGCCGCTTCGACTTGCCAGCGCGCGGCGACAATATCCGCGCGACGCGCGACCAGATCGGCCGGCAGATTGTCCGGCAGCGCGACTGTATTGCCGACGCCGAGCGCAGGCTGTGCAATTTGCAGGCCGCGATCCGGGCCCTTGCCGAGCAGCGCGCCCAATTGATAACGCACCACGGTGATCTGGCCGTCCAGATCGCTCAGGCTCGCCTGGCTCGACGCGATATTGCCCGTTGCGGTCTGACGCTCGACGTTCGTATCGAGACCGGCTGCAACGCGACCGTTCGTGATGCGGCCGATATCCTGGCGGTTGGCGATTTCGCGTGCGGCGATGTCGCGCAGCGCATAGAGCTGGGCAAGCTGGTTATACGTGCTCGCCACGGACGCCGCGAGCGTCACGCGCGCCTGCTGCATGTCGGCCTCGGCCGCTTTTTCCTGCGACACAGCCTGGCCGAGGCGCTGACGGTTCTTGCCCCACAGGTCTAGATCCCACGAAGCGCTCGCGAGCACGTTGTTCTCGCTATACCAGGTGCCGCCGTACGGAGGCGGGTAGAGCGCGTTGCCCGAGAACAGTTCGCGTGTCCACGAATAGCTGCCGTTGATTTTCGGGTAAAGCGCCGAGCGCGAGGTTTCGATGTACGACGACGCCTTTGCGAGACGCGCCTGCGCCTGCGCGATTGACGGGCTGCCTTCCAGCGCTTCGGCAATCAGCTTGGGCAACTGCGGATCGCCGAACTGGTTGGCCCAGTCGAGCGACGGCCACTGGCCGCTCTGGCCCGCGAGGCTCTGGGTGGACTCATATTGCGCCGGCGACGAAATCTGCTTGTCGCTTTTGACACCGAAGTAGTTCGCGCACCCAGTGAGGGCGAGCGCTGCCACCGCGGCGGCGACAGCGGCCCGGCTCGAAAACGCGGGCGCGGACAGGGAAAGGGATTTCATCGCTCGACTCTTTGAGTGGAATGTAATGATGGACGCTGCAAGCAATTTCTTACGATTTGCTGTCGTAATTGCTTGCCGCATCACGGGTCAGTCCCGTTTGTTCGCCAGAATTGAGCAGCACGCGACGTAGCATGCTCTTCAGAAAGCCCACTTCTTCCGGAGTGAAGCCGGAGAGCAGGTCATCCAGTACACCGTTGAAGATCTTCGGCATTTTGGCCGCGATCGCATGCCCTTCCGGCGTAAGTGCAAGACGTACGACGCGCCGGTCTTCGTTGCTGCGCACCCGCGTGAGCAGGCCGCGCTTTTCGAGGCGATCGATCAGGCGCGTGACGGCGCTTGCGTCAATGCCGTATTCGCGCGCGAGTTCGGCCGCCAGCAGGCATTTCCCGCTCGCCACCATGAACAGGATGCTGCCTTGCTGACTGGTGATGCCAAGCTCCGCCATGCTGCGCTGGGTAACCAGGTTCGACATGGTCGATTTCACGCGCGACAGCAGATAGCCGACACTTTCGCCTAGCTGGTATTCGCTGATCTCAGGCGCTGGGGTGGTGGACGGCTCCGTCATGATTCTCGTGCGAATGCAATGGTTGACTAGGCACAATTATAAGAGTCGGATGATTGACGCGGCAAGCGTTATTACAGCTTAGGCAAGGAAATATCCGCGCTCAAGCAAGAATCGGCGCGTTTTCGCGTAGGGGTGAGGACAATTGGACGTCAGATCTACTCATGCGGGAGTGGGGCCGCAGCGCTTCCTATCAGGGAATACCAGAAAGCTTCACCGGTGCGTGCTATAATGTTGGGTTCCCAAAAGTGCGCATTGGGCTTGTCGTGGTTTTTATCCTCACATTGCTCTTATACGAAGAGCGAAGCGGCATGAGCAAGCGGCGCACTCAACTGTCTCCAGGTTTCCTATGACCCGCGCCCTACGCAACATCGCCATCATTGCCCACGTCGACCACGGCAAGACTACGCTCGTCGACCAGCTCCTCCGCCAGACCGCCACGTTCCGTGACAACCAGCAGGTTGCCGAGCGTGTGATGGACTCGAACGACATCGAAAAAGAACGTGGCATCACGATTCTTTCGAAGAACTGCGCGGTCGAATATGAGGGCACGCACATCAACATCGTCGACACCCCGGGCCACGCGGACTTCGGCGGTGAAGTGGAGCGCGTGCTGTCCATGGTCGATTCGGTGCTGCTGCTGGTGGACGCCGTCGAAGGCCCGATGCCGCAAACGCGCTTCGTGACCAAGAAGGCACTGGCGCTCGGTCTGAAGCCGATCGTGGTGATCAACAAGGTGGATCGTCCGGGCGCGCGCATCGACTGGGTGATCAACCAGACGTTCGACCTGTTCGACAAGCTGGGCGCGACCGACGAACAGCTCGACTTCCCGATCGTCTATGCGTCGGGCCTGAACGGCTATGCCGGTCTGACCCCGGACGTGCGTGAAGGCGATATGCGTCCGCTGTTCGAAGCCGTGCTCGAGCACGTGCCGGTTCGCGCGGCCGACCCGGAAGGCCCGCTGCAACTGCAGATCACCTCGCTCGACTACTCGTCGTATGTCGGCCGTATCGGCGTGGGCCGTATCACGCGTGGTCGCATCAAGCCGGGCATGGCCGTTGCCGTGCGTTCGGGTCCCGATGGCGCGATTCTGAACCGCAAGATCAATCAGGTCCTGTCGTTCAAGGGTCTCGAGCGCGTGCAGGTCGAGTCGGCTGAAGCTGGCGACATCGTGCTGATCAACGGTATCGAAGAAATCGGCATTGGCGTGACCATCTGCTCGCCGGAACAGCCGGAAGCGCTGCCCATGATCACCGTCGACGAACCGACGCTGACCATGAACTTCCTCGTCAACTCGTCGCCGCTCGCCGGCCGCGAAGGCAAGTTCGTCACGAGCCGTCAGATTCGTGACCGCCTGATGAAGGAACTGAATCACAACGTCGCGCTGCGCGTCAAAGAAACCGGCGACGAAACCACGTTCGAAGTGGCGGGCCGCGGCGAACTGCACCTGACCATTCTCGTGGAAAACATGCGCCGTGAAGGTTACGAGCTGGCCGTGTCGCGTCCGCGCGTGGTGATGCAGGAAATCGACGGTGTGAAGCACGAGCCGTACGAGAACCTGACCGTCGACATGGAAGACGCGCATCAGGGTGGCGTCATGGAAGAACTGGGCCGCCGCAAAGGCGAAATGCTCGACATGGCGTCGGACGGCCGTGGTCGCACGCGTCTCGAATATCGTATTTCGGCGCGCGGCCTGATCGGCTTCCAGTCGGAATTCCTCACGCTCACGCGCGGTACGGGCCTGATGAGCCACACGTTCGACTCGTATCAGCCGGTCAAGGAAGGCTCGGTTGGCGAGCGCCGCAACGGCGTGCTGATTTCGCAGGACGACGGCGCAGCAGTCGCTTATGCGCTGTGGAAGCTGCAGGACCGCGGCCGTATGTTCGTGTCGCCGGGCGAGCCGCTGTACGAAGGCATGATCATCGGCATTCACAGCCGTGACAACGACCTGGTCGTGAACCCGATCAAGGGCAAGCAACTTACCAACGTCCGTTCATCGGGCACCGACGAAGCAGTGCGCCTCGTGCCGCCGATCCAGATGTCGCTGGAATACGCGGTCGAATTCATCGACGACGACGAACTGGTCGAAGTCACGCCGCAATCCATCCGTCTGCGTAAGCGCTACCTGAAAGAGCACGAGCGTCGCAGCGCGAGCCGCAAGGGCGCGGTAGATTAAGCAGCGCGCAACGGCCTCTGGCCTTCGCTTGAGCTGTTAGTGAAAAGCCACCTTCGGGTGGCTTTTTACATTTCCGGAGCGCATTCGCGTTATTGGAAATTGCCGCTGAAGCCCGTCGCTGAAGGCCCGGGCGGCGATCCGTCTGCTATCTGCGATATCCGTTATGTGATATGCTCCCCGGGTGCAAAGTTTTAGGTCCTTCCAAGCAAGACTTGATTCGCGCAATCCGCTAAACGGTCAGGCCGTGTCGCGGAAGGTTCTGTAACCCGCTATTTCTCGAGAAACTCGAAGAAAGGTGAGCGTAAAAATGATGAAGCAATTCCAGTCGAACTCTTATCTGTTCGGCGGCAATGCTCCGTACGTAGAAGAAATGTACGAAGCATATCTCGACAACCCGGCGTCAGTGCCCGAGAACTGGCGCAGCTATTTCGACGCGTTGCAGAACGTTCCTGCATCGGATGGCACCAATGCCAACGACGTGGCCCATGGCCCGATCGTCGAATCGTTTGCACAACGGGCCAAGGCCAACGCCTTCATCCCGCGCACGGCAACCGGTGGCGAAGACCTCGCTACCGCGCGAAAGCAAGTCTATGTGCAGTCCCTCATCGGCGCATATCGCTTCCTCGGCTCGCAATGGGCCAATCTCGATCCCCTGAAGCGCCGCGAACGTCCCGCTATTCCCGAGCTCGAACCCGCGTTCTACGACTTCACCGAAGCCGATATGGACGAGGAATTCAGCGCCACGAATCTGTATTTCGGATTTGAGCGCGCTTCGCTGCGCGAGATCGTCAAGGCATTGCGCGACACGTATTGCGGCACGATCGGCGCCGAGTACATGTACATCAGCGATCCGGAACAGAAGCGCTGGTGGAAGGAAAAGCTGGAGTCGATCCGCTCCACGCCGAATTTCTCGAACGAGAAGAAAAAGCACATCCTGAATCGCCTGACGGCCGCTGAAGGCCTCGAGCGCTTCCTCCATACCAAGTACGTCGGCCAGAAGCGCTTCTCGCTGGAAGGCGGCGAAAGCTTCATCGCGTCGATGGACGAAGTCGTGCGTCACGGCGGCGCACGCGGCGTGCAGGAAATCGTCATCGGCATGGCTCACCGTGGCCGTCTGAACGTGCTGGTCAATACGCTCGGCAAGATGCCGGCTGACCTGTTCGCCGAATTCGAAGGCAAGCACGTCGACGACCTGCCGGCGGGCGACGTGAAGTACCACAAGGGCTTCTCGTCGGACGTCTCGACCGAAGGCGGCCCGGTTCACCTCTCGCTCGCGTTCAACCCGTCGCACCTCGAAATCGTCAACCCGGTGGTAGAAGGTTCGGCGAAGGCGCGTATGGACCGTCGCGGCGACGACAGCGGCCTGCAAGTGCTGCCGGTGCAGATCCACGGCGACGCGGCTTTTGCCGGTCAGGGCGTCGTGATGGAAACGCTGAACCTCGCGCAAACGCGCGGTTACGGCACGCACGGCACGTTGCACATCGTCATCAACAACCAGATCGGCTTCACGACGTCGGACCCGCGCGATTCGCGCTCCACGTTGTACTGCTCGGACGTCGTCAAGATGATCGAGGCGCCGGTGCTGCACGTGAACGGCGACGACCCCGAAGCGGTGGTTCTGGCCACGCAACTGGCTATCGACTTCCGGATGCAGTTCCACAAGGACGTCGTGGTCGACATCGTCTGCTTCCGTAAGCTGGGTCACAACGAGCAGGACACGCCGGCTGTCACGCAGCCGCTGATGTACAAGACCATCGCGAAGCATCCGGGCACGCGCGCGTTGTACGCCGAGAAGCTGGTGCAACAAGGCGTGATCACAGCCGAAGAAGGCGAGGAATTCGTCAAGGCCTACCGCAAGGCGATGGACGAAGGCCATCACACGGTCGACCCGGTGCTCTCGAACTACAAGAGCAAGTACGCGGTGGACTGGGTGCCGTTCCTGAACCGCAAGTGGACCGACGCGGCCGACACGGCTGTGCCGCTCGCGGAACTGAAGCGCCTCGCTGAGCGCATCACCACCGTCCCGAAAAACTTCAAGGTTCACCCGCTCGTCGAGCGCGTTCTGAACGACCGTCGCGCAATGGGCCGTGGCGAAGCGAAGCTCGACTGGGGTATGGGCGAGCACCTCGCGTTCGCGTCGCTGGTCGCCTCCGGCTATGCGGTGCGCCTGACCGGCCAGGACTCGGGCCGCGGCACGTTCACGCACCGTCACGCGGTGCTGCACGATCAGAACCGCGAGCGCTGGAACGACGGCACTTACGTGCCGCTGCAGAACATCGCCGAAGGTCAGGCGAAGTTCACGGTGATCGACTCGGTGCTGTCGGAAGAAGCGGTGCTCGGCTTCGAATACGGTTACTCCACGGCTGAACCGAACACGTTCGTCGCATGGGAAGCGCAGTTCGGCGACTTCGTGAACGGCGCGCAGGTTGTGATCGACCAGTTCATTTCGTCGGGCGAAGTAAAGTGGGGCCGCGTCTCGGGCCTGACCATGCTGCTGCCGCACGGCTATGAAGGCCAGGGTCCGGAGCACTCGTCGGCGCGTATCGAACGTTTCCTGCAACTGTGCGCAGATCACAACATGCAAGTGGTCCAGCCGACCACGCCGGCGCAGATTTTCCACCTGTTGCGCCGTCAGATGATCCGGTTGTTCCGCAAGCCGCTGATCGTTGCTACGCCGAAGTCGCTGCTGCGTCATAAGGAAGCCGTCTCCGATCTGTCGGAACTGGCGAAGGGTTCGTTCCAGCCGGTGATCGGCGAAGTCGAAGAAACCATCGACGCGAAGAAGGTCAAGCGCGTGCTGGTGTGTTCGGGCCGCGTGTACTACGACCTCGTCGCGCATCGCCGCGAAGCGAAGGCGAACGACGTTGCGATCGTGCGTATCGAACAGCTGTATCCGTTCGCTCACAAGCAGTTCGAAGCGGAGATCAAGAAGTACGACAACGCGACGGAAGTGGTCTGGGTGCAGGACGAGCCGCAGAATCAGGGACCGTGGTTCTACATCGAGCACCATCTGAAGGAAGGCATGAAGGAAGGACAGAAGCTGGCATACAGCGGCCGTCCGGCTTCGGCTTCGCCGGCAGTCGGTTACTACGCGAAGCACTACGAGCAGCAGAAAGCGCTGGTCGAAGGCGCTTTCGGCCGCCTCAAGAGCGCGTCGATCGCTAAATAAAGAGAACAGACGAACCGGGAAAGCGCAGCGCGCTTTCCCGCGCCGCGTTCAGCGACCGCATAAAGGTCCAGACGCGGTAGACATGGTTCGCAGGCGGTCGTCGTTCACCGCGCCGTCACCCGATACGTATTCAGGATATTCATAATGGCTATTGTTGAAGTCAAGGTTCCCCAGCTGTCCGAGTCGGTCTCGGAAGCCACGATGCTGCAGTGGAAGAAGAAGCCCGGCGAGGCTGTTGCCCAGGACGAAATTCTCATCGAAATCGAGACCGACAAGGTCGTGCTCGAAGTGCCGGCACCCTCGGCCGGCGTGCTCGCGCAAGTCATCGCGAACGACGGCGACACCGTCACGGCCGATCAGGTCATCGCCAAGATCGACACGGAAGGCAAGGCAGGCGCCGCCGCTGTCGAAGCGGAAGTGAAACCGGCTCCGGCCGCCACGCCCGCTCCGGCCGCCGCACCGGCGCCGGCTGCTCAAGCCGCATCCGCAACGGGTGCGAACACCGCTGCTTCGCCGGCTGCCGGCAAGCTCATGGCGGAGAAGGGCTTGTCGTCGGGCGACGTCGCCGGCACGGGCCGCGACGGCCGCATCACCAAGGGCGACGTACTGACGGCAGGCCAGGCCGCTCCGGCTGCGAAGCCCGCCGCGCCTGCACCGGCTGCCGCACCGAAGGCCGCCCGGCCGTCGCTGCCGGACGTCAAGGGCCCGGCATCGGCCGACCAGTGGCTGAAGGACCGCCCGGAGCAACGCGTGCCGATGTCGCGTCTGCGTGCGCGTATCGCCGAGCGTCTGCTCGAGTCGCAGCAAACCAACGCCATCCTGACCACGTTCAACGAAGTGAACATGGCGCCGGTGATGGACTTGCGCAACAAGTACAAGGACAAGTTCGAAAAGGAACATGGCGTGAAGCTCGGCTTCATGTCGTTCTTCGTGAAGGCGGCTGTTCACGCGCTGAAGAAGTTCCCGCTGGTGAACGCGTCGATCGACGGTAACGACATCGTCTATCACGGCTATTTCGACATTGGTATTGCTGTCGGTTCGCCGCGCGGTCTGGTGGTGCCGATCCTGCGCAATGCAGATCAGCTGAGCCTCGCCGAAATCGAGAAGAAGATTGCCGAATTCGGCCAGAAGGCGAAAGACGGCAAGCTGTCGATCGAGGAAATGACGGGCGGTACGTTCTCGATCTCGAACGGCGGTGTGTTCGGTTCGATGCTGTCGACGCCGATCATCAACCCGCCGCAGTCCGCGATTCTCGGCGTGCACGCAACGAAGGAACGCGCCGTGGTCGAAAACGGCCAGATCGTGATCCGCCCGATGAACTACCTGGCGCTCTCCTACGACCACCGGATCATCGACGGCCGTGAAGCCGTGCTGTCGCTCGTCGCCATGAAGGATGCGCTGGAAGACCCGGCGCGCCTGCTGCTCGACCTGTAAGCGCTGCTTTTATCGGTGCCGGCTTGCGATCGCGCGAGCCGGCGCCATATAAAGCATCAGGCAAGCACCACGTCTTTCGCATTCCGCAGTACAGGAACGACCCGCGCCACGAAGTGTGGCCGCGCGCCGTTCCGTCATCAAAAGGATTGTCATGTCCAAAGAATTTGACGTCGTCGTGATCGGCGCAGGCCCTGGCGGTTACATCGCCGCCATCCGCGCAGCGCAGCTCGGCAAGACCGTCGCATGTATCGAAAAATGGAAGAACCCGGCCGGCACGTTGAAGCTCGGCGGCACGTGTCTGAACGTGGGTTGCATTCCGTCGAAGGCGCTGCTCGCGTCGTCGGAAGAATTTGAAAACGCATCGCATCACCTCGCTGACCACGGCATCTCGGTGGAAAACGTGAAGGTCGACATCTCGAAGATGATGGCCCGCAAAGACGGCATCGTCGAAAAGATGACGAAGGGCATCGAATTCCTTTTCCGCAAGAACAAGATCACGTGGCTCAAGGGTCACGGCAAGTTCACCGGCAAGACGGACGCCGGCGTGCAGATCGAGGTGAGCGGGGAAGGCGAAACGGAAGTGGTTACGGCGAAGAACGCGATCATCGCCACGGGTTCGAAAGCACGCCATCTGCCGAACATTCCGGTCGACAACAAGATTGTCGCCGACAACGAAGGCGCACTCGCTTTCGACACGGCACCGAAGAAGCTCGCCGTGATCGGCGCAGGCGTGATCGGACTCGAACTCGGCTCGGTGTGGCGCCGTCTGGGCGCGGAAGTGACCGTGCTCGAAGCGCTGCCGGAATTCCTCGGCGCGGCTGACCAGGCGCTCGCGAAAGAAGCGGCCAAGCAGTTCAAGAAGCAGGGTCTCGACATTCACGTCGGCGTGAAGGTCGGCGAAGTGTCGACCACGGAGAGCAGCGTCACAATCAATTACACGGACAAGGACGGCAACGCGCAGAAGATCGAAGCCGACCGCCTGATCGTGTCGATCGGCCGCGTGCCGAACACCGACAACCTCGGTCTCGAAGCGATTGGCCTGAAGGCCAACGAACGCGGCTTTATCGATGTCGACGATCATTGCGCGACGGCCGTGCCGAACGTCTACGCGATCGGCGACGTGGTTCGTGGCCCGATGCTCGCGCACAAGGCCGAAGACGAAGGCGTGCTGGTCGCTGAGATCATCGACGGTCAGAAGCCGCATATCGACTACAACTGCATTCCGTGGGTGATCTACACGGAACCGGAAATTGCGTGGGTCGGCAAGACGGAACAGCAACTGAAGGCGGAAGGCCGCGAAGTCAAGACGGGCCAGTTCCCGTTCATGGCGAACGGCCGCGCGCTGGGCATCAACAAGGCGGACGGTTTCGTCAAGATGATCGCCGACGCAAAGACCGACGAACTGCTCGGCGTGCACATCATCTCGGCGAACGCATCGGACCTGATCGCGGAAGCCGTGGTGGCGATGGAATTCAAGGCGGCGTCGGAAGACATCGGCCGCATTTGCCATCCGCACCCGTCGCTGTCGGAAGTCATGCGCGAAGCGGCACTCGCCGTGGACAAGCGCGCACTGAACATGTAATCGCGCACGCCTGACTGAACGTACTCTGGCATCACCACAAAGGCGGGCGGGTTCACTCCCTCCCGCCTTTCTTTTCGCAGCAACACGATGAACGTCACCGAATACTACGAAAAAGAACTGCAGACGCGGGGCTACCAATCCGACCCGGCGCAACGCGCGGCGGTCGACCGTCTGCAGCGGTGCTACGAAGAGTGGGTCGAGTACAAGTCGCGCCGCTCGAATGCGTTGAAAAAGCTCATCAACCGCCCGGACCCGCCGCGCGGCGTGTACATGTGGGGCGGAGTAGGGCGCGGCAAAAGCTTCCTGATGGACAGCTTCTACATGATCGTGCCGGTGCAGCGCAAAACGCGGCTGCATTTCCACGAATTCATGCGCGAAGTGCATCGCGAACTGGAAGAACTGAAAGGCCAGGCCGATCCGCTCGACGAACTCGCACGACGCGTTGCGAAGCGCTACCGGCTGATCTGCTTCGATGAATTTCACGTGTCGGACATTGCCGATGCGATGATCCTGTACCGCCTGCTCGACAAGCTCTTTGAAAACGGCGTGCAGTTCGTGATGACGTCCAACTACGACCCCGACACGCTGTACCCTGACGGCCTGCACCGCGACCGCATGCTGCCGGCCATCGAGCTTATCAAGGAGAAGCTCGACGTGATCAACGTCGATGCAGGCATCGACTACCGGCAACGCACTCTCGCTCAAGTGGAGGTGTATCACACGCCGCTCGGCGCGGCCGCCGACAAGGCGTTGCGCGACGCGTTCGCGCGCCTCGCCGCGGTCCCTGACGAAAGCCCGATCCTGCATATCGAAAAACGCGAGTTGAAGGCGCTGCGCAAGGCCGACGGCGTTGTCTGGTTCGATTTTGCGACGTTGTGCGGCGGTCCCCGTTCGCAGAACGACTACCTTGAATTGGCGAGCCGTTTCCACGCGGTGATTCTGTCAGCGGTGCCGCAGATGTCGGCGCGCATGGCGTCGGAAGCGCGCCGCTTCACGTGGCTGATCGACGTGTTCTACGACCACAAGGTGAAGCTGCTGATGTCGGCGGCGGTGCCGCCCGAGGAGCTTTACGTCGATGGACCCATGGCTAACGAATTCACGCGCACGGTGTCCCGGATCGTCGAAATGCAGAGCAAAGAGTATCTCGATGCGCCGCGCCGGATCGTCGATACGTCGCTGACCTGAGCAGGGCCCGGTCTGTTTTTGGAAACCCGCGGGCGCTCCTTTTGCGATAGCTCACGCCGCTTCGGCCTAGCGGACTAGGTCGAAAGGCGTATTTTCAGGATTCGGATTGCTCTGATGTTCCGTGTTTGGGCGAGTGGCTATCTTTGTCGAGTATCTGACAAAGGAGAAACCATGAACCCCTACCGCGATATGAACGACGAAGAGTGGCAACGCATTGCGCCGTTGCTGCCCGAACTGCGCCCGCGCTCTGAGCTACGCGGACGCCCGCTTGCCAATACCCGTTCTGTTCTGAACGGCGTGTTGTGGGTAATGTATAGCGGCGCTACCTGGTCTGCCATGCCGCGCAAATACCCGTCTTATCAAACCTGTCATCGCCGCTTCAAGGCCTGGTACGAATCAGGCGTATTAAAGCGCGTCATGGAGCAGTTGTTCGGCACAGCGAGTGAAGAACTTTGCGCAATGATGGAGGCGCGCATGCGCACGCACCTGAGCGCGGAACAGAAAAGCGTGGTCGCAGTAGAAAAGGCGCCGGTGCCGGCAGCGCCCACGGCGCATACGTCGCCCACGTTGCAAAAGCCGGCACCGGCCAAGCCCTTGCCGTCTTCCCCGTTTGCTTTCGCGTCGCCCTTCAAACACGCTGCATGACGACTTCAATCACGCGAGATCTCGTAAAAACGGCCGCACGATAATATCGTCGGCCGTTTGTCTTTGTCTTTTGGATTGATCAGCGCGGGCCGCGCTCATTCATTATTGCTGACGAACCCACGTTTGCGATCGGCCAAGCAACGACACGCCGATGTATCCGCGCACTACGAGCTTATTGCCGCCTTCTTCCAGACGCATTTTGCACTTGTATAGCTTGCCATTTTCGGGGTCGAGGATCTGCCCGTGATCCCAGGCTTCACCGTCCTTTCTCATGTCGCTAATAATGGTCATGCCGAGAATAGGCTGGTCCTTGCTCGCGTCGGTACATGCAGTACAGCGGCGATCTGGCTGGTCGTTCGGACCGAGACCCTTGATTACCTTGCCGCTTAGCGTGCCACTGCCGTCCTGGGAAATCTGCACGAGTGCCTTTGGCTGGCCGGTGTGATCGTCGATAGTCTGCCAGGTGCCTACCGGAGTGTCCGTTTGCGCCATCGCGGTGACGGCGCTGGCGAGAAGTACGCCGGCAAACGCTGCATGTTTCGCTGTGCGAAGCGCGACCGCGCGAGCGCGTTGAGTGAACTGCATCATTGTCTTCCTCCTTGTTAAAAGACAGCGCGATCGTGGTCGCGCAGCGTTTTTGGCATCGCGTGAAGCCGTATCACGAGACCTTGGACTCGCGATCTCGCGTGATGCTTCGGGTTCTCCTGACGCCAGCGGCGCTAGCCCGGTTTGCGGCTTCGCATGGCCGCTTCGTGTCGTCAGCGCAGAATACGTTAAGTGTGCGTCAAAGTGCGGCTGTCGTTTGATAGTGGAACCTCTAATCAGACTGCGGCACTTTGCGGCTGTATTGAACTGATACCAGAGCATGGCTTCGATATGCGGCCTGAGCGACGTGCTTTCGACGGGTGTTTTTGCCGGACGCTTGTAGCACCTGAAGGTCCAGCACTGCAGTGGTTCGTATCGTCGGTCGGAGGGCTGAAGTGATCGACGAAGCTCTCAGCGGCGGGTGAGGGCCCGCATGCAAATAAACGTGCGTCGTATCGAACGAAACAGACGGCGTAACACTGTGCGCAGGCACGCGAAGCCTGTGTGAACGCAGGGCAGCTCTGCGACATTGGACTTAGCCCGAGTGGCCCGATGCCTCGCCCGTTAATCGCGTTAATGCGGGATCCTTATCAATTACGGGTTCCGAAGCTGCATGGCGATGTCATGAACCGGCTCGTCAACGTGTTCAAGAGTTCTGGAGTCGCTGGAGCTGACTGAGTCGACCGTCACCACACCCGAGACGCCCGTCAGTTCCAACAGTAGGGCGCTGACTGGATCAAACGGCCGACTGTATCTGCGCCGAACCGTGCGACACGGTGAGGCAGTCCACGTTGAGAGCGCATGCCCCGCGCGGCGACCCGGTCCTGACGCAACCATTGCAACCTCGGTCGTTTGCAGCCGCTGAGGCCGCACAATCCCACATCTTCACCAATTTACAAGACAGCCTCCGCCGGAAGGCCCAACTCAAAAACACCGGTCGGTACAAATTTTCGACGAACGGCCCGAAGTTCGCGAAAGTGAGTAATAATGAGATGATCAGGAACTAAAATTAAAACTATCGAAGCAGGAATGACATGGACCAAAAGTCGAAATTACGACTGATCGCCGTCGCCGCGATCATGGCGTCGGGGATAGCACAAGTCGCGTGCGCACAGGCTCAGCCGGAGGCCGATATCAGCGCAACGCCCGGGTTGGTTGCCGAACCGGCCACAACAACCGCACTGGCGTCCGCTTTGCTGCCGGCGCAGGCCCAAGTGCAGACGCAAGTGCAAACATCCGCGCTTACGCCGGACGAGGTCAAGCAATCCGCCGCGGGGAACGTCGCGGAACTGCAGCAGTTGATCAAGGGCTCGGAACTCAGCGAGTTGCGCACCACGTACAACGCCAGCTATGGAACGAGCTTGCTATTCCACGGCAAGGAAATGACGTACTACGTGGCGCTTTTCCAGCAGAAGAACTTCTGGCGCGTGATCAAGACGCAAGACGCGGCGCGCGCCGAAATGATCTATCGCGATTTCGTGCGCCAGACTGTGCAATTGTCGAACGTAGAGATTCGCCGCACGCAACTCGAAGCGCAGAAGGCGTTCACCGAACGCATGATCGCGTTGTCACAGGGCCGCGCCAACCGTCTGCAAGCGGATCTTGACGTAGCCCGCCAGCAGCAGACGATCGTTGCGAACCAGCAGCAGCAAACGCGCGCGGAAGCACTGGCACTGGCTCAGCAGAAGACTGCCGCGCAAGAGCAGCTGCGCGTCGCCCAGCGCCAGGTGCGCGACCTGCAGCGCCAACTCGAAAGCGGCTTGCCCGCGCACTAACCGGGACTGGGTCGAACGGCCCATCTCAAGGCCGGGCGTAGCGGTGCTTTACCGCAGCCCGGCCCGCCGAAACGACGCGTTGCGACGCGCCGGCAATTCCATTCGCGCGGACTGCGCTGGTCTTCGTAGCATGCGCCTTCCTTCTTGCCGCGCGCGCTAGCGCCGCTTCTTTTCTGTCACCGGCTGCTCGTTTTCCGATGCGCGACGCGGCTCGTGCTCGTGGACGGCGATCGGGTCGCTAGCGGGAAAGCTCTCTTCCAACGCCTCGTCGAGGCGACTATCCGTCGAGTCTATCGACGGTTCCGCCTGCTTTCCGGCAGCGGGCAACGCAGTGTGCTTCTTGCTCGTCATGACAGGCTCCCAATGAACGAAGTCGACGGTTGAGCATAACGCAAAGGGAGCATCGGCGACATCGGCCGAACGGTATAGGACGCGCTTGCGCACTCGTCCGAGAATCGCGGAGCGACATGCCGCGGGCGCGCGCCAATCTGAATAAATAAAAACTTCAAACGTGAGCCTGCCCGCTCGTTTTCCGAGTGTCGCAGGTATGCAGTGCGGAAAAATAGAACAATGACCGGTCGCGTGGACCGGCCCATCAGACCGCCTGCGCCAAACCTGCAATGCTCAGCTCGGGAGGAGCGCAAACACGATCGGCGAACGACAAGGCAGCAAACACCATGGACAAGAAACCCGTGCGCGCCAAGCGTTTCAACGCTTCACACGTGGTGGAGGCAGAGCTGGAACATCTGGATTGGGCAACGAAGCAGCCGGCGCAACGGATGTTGGACGCAGGCTACTGGCGGCGTCGCGTGTTGGCGGTTAAAAGCAAGTTCGAGCTGACGGACCAGCAGGTGGCGAGGGTAGAAAAAATTCTGCAGCGGCTCGGTCCTCTCGCGAAGTGACCGGCGCCGCTCCGCGGGCACGTCGACGCTTACGCGTGACCGCCGCCGCCATGATTGCCGTGGTTGCCGCCGTCGCCGCCCGTGCCGAACAGGCGCCGGCGGCGCGTCACCACTACGGGCGCGTCTGACGCGCTGCCGCGCTCTGGCGCAGGGCGGTCGGATGACGGCGCACCATACGATTCGCGCGGTTCACGCGGTTCCCGATGCTCGCGCGGCTCCCGCGAGCCGTGCGGGCCGCGCGTGGTGTGCTCGCCATGCGACGGACGGCCCGCGCGCGGAGCCGGACGGGTTCCGGTATCGAGCTGGATCGTCGAGATGGCGCGCTTGTAGATGCCTTGCAAGCCGACGGGCGTGCGCAGCATCACCAGATACTGATCGAACGACTCGATGCACCCTGTCAGGCGGATGCCATTGACAAGGTAAATCTCAACGCGCTTTCGTTCTTTGCGCGCAGCGTTCATGAAGTCGTTTTGCGGATGCGATTCTGCGGAAGCCATGGACAATTCAGGTTAGAAAGACGGTTGTTCGCCGCGATTCTACCCTGTGTGGGGGCAGAACGCGTCGACGGGCGAACTGCGTCCACTATAACGGCTTGCGCTCACATAAGCACCTGATAACTATTGGCTGTAACGTTGAGTTACGAAATCCGCCGACCATTGACCGGCTTCTTCGGCCACGGCCCGCGTTTGCTCCCGTCGATGGCGGAAAATGCCGGCATTGCGAGCGCGTCGGTGGAATAAATTCCGGGTCCAACGCGTTTAGTCAAGGACAGGGTTAAGCACTGAGAAGCAGGAACCGAAGCGCTAACGCTGGTCGAGACAGATTTGCATGGGGCTGAAGTAAACGCTAAAGCGCTAACTCCGGTCGACCGCTTCACATGGGACCGGACTAAGCGCTAAAGCGCCAACTCCAGTCGACCGCTTTGCATGGGACCGGACCAAGCGCTAAAGCGCTAACTCCGGTCGACCGCTTTGCATGGGACCGGACTAAGCGCTGAAGCGCTAACTCCGGTCGACCGCTTTGCATGGGACCGGACTAAGCGCTAAAGCGCTAACTCCGGTCGACCGCTGTGCATGGGACCGGAGTAAGCGCTAAAGCGCTAACTCCGGTCGACAAAGGAGACTCGTATGAAAGCAACTCTCAGCATCGTCGCGATGATATTCGCACTCGCAGTGGCGTCGCTCGCGACCAGCGCCTGCTCCTCCACCGCCGACAATAGCGCGTCCAGCTCCAGCGGCGGCAACAGTAGCGGCGGCGGCTACTGAGAGCCACGCGCCGCGTGAGCTTTGAAGCAGAAGTGATCTCGTGGCTCCCGCAGCTGCGCCGCTACGCGCGCGCGCTGACGGGGGACCGCGCATGGGCCGACGACCTGGTTCAGGATACGGCGGAGCGCGCGCTTGCGCGCTGGGCGGCGTTCCGGCCGAACAGCAACCTGCGCGCGTGGCTGCTCACCATTCTGCGGCATCTTTATATCGATCAGTTGCGCGGCCGCCGCGAGATTGCCGTCGATGAAGAAAGCGCGCCCTGGCGCAACCTCGAAGCGCCGCAACGCGAGGTCGACGGCCTCGTGCTGCGCGATCTGCAGCGCGCGCTGTATTGCCTGCCGATCGAGCAGCGCGAGGTGCTGTTGCTCGTCTGCGTCGAAGAGCTCAGTTATCAGGAGACGTCGAAGGCGCTCGGCGTGCCGGTCGGCACGGTGATGTCGCGACTGTCGCGCGCACGCGAACATCTGCGCGGGTTGCTGGAAGGACCCGCTCAGGAGCCGGCGCGTAAGCCGCCGCTGAAAGTAGTGAGAAACCCGCGATGAATGACGACCACGATTCCAGCTTGCCCGACGGGGTAGACCTGCAAGCGCTATCGGCGTTTGTCGACGGTGAAATGTCGGATGCGGAACGCGAACGCATCGCGACGCTGCTCGCCGCGCATCCGCAAGCCGCTGCGCGCGTCGCCGCATGGCGGGCGCAAAAAGCAGCACTGCAGGTGTTGTGCGGCGCGCCGCAGGACGACGCGCGTCGCTCGCCGGCTGGCCAGGCTGCCGATACGGCGCGCAGAACCGACGATGCCGATGAGCCCACCGTCATCGTCCTGCGTCCGCGCACGCCGTGGTGGCGGCGCGCGGGGATCGCCGCGTGCTGGCTCGCGGCGGGCGCCGGGCTCACGCTGGCGTTGGGGCCGCTGGCGCCGCGTCTGACCGGCGGCGCGTGGAACGGTCTCGGTGCGCAGGCGCCCAGCTTCGCCGAACGCGCCGACGTAGCGTATGCGGTTTATACGCCTGAGCGGCGTCATCCGGTAGAAGTCGCGGCGAGCGAAGAAGAGCATTTGATCAGCTGGCTTTCCAAGCGTCTGAACCGGTCGCTTTCCGTGCCGTCGCTGCAGGAATACGGCTACTCGCTCGTGGGCGGCCGTCTGTTGCCCGGCGAAGCGGGGCCGGCCGCGCAATTCATGTACGAGAACCGCGCCGGCGCGCGGCTCACGCTGTATGTGACCGGCACTGCGCGCGACGAGACCGCGTTCCGCCTGCTACGCGACGGCAACCGGCGCACCTTCTACTGGATCAGCGACGGCATGGGTTATGCGTTGTCAGGGCCGATCGCGGAAGGCAAGCTACGCTCGATTGCGGTCGACGTCTGCAGTGCGCTCGGTGGCAAGCCGGAAGCGTGGCAGTAGCGTGACAATAGAGCGGCTGTTGCTGGGCGAACACCACGCAAGCCTTCCCCGCTGAAGGAGAACCCTTGATCCGCCACTTGCCGCCGGGAGTTTCCGCCGCGCAGTTCGACCGGGCGCTCGCCGCCTGGCGCTTGATTGTCGGCGAGCCGCATGTCGTGGATTCGGCGGCCGGACTCTCCACCTATCTCGATCCCTTCGCGCCGGGCGAGCGCGAAGCGTTCGCGGCGAGCGCCGCGCTCTTGCCCGCATCTGTCGATGAAATCCGCGCGGTGCTGCGCGTGGCGAATCAATATCGCATTCCGTTGTGGACCGTCTCCACCGGGCGCAATTTTGCGTACGGCGGCGCGGCGCCGCGTCTTACCGGTTCGGTCGTGCTCGATCTGCAGCGGATGAACCGCATCGTCGAAGTGAACGAAACACTCGCCTATGCGCTCGTCGAGCCGGGCGTGAGCTACTTCGATCTTCATGCGCACCTGCGCGATAAGGGCTACAGGCTGTGGGTCGATCCGCCGGCTGCCGGCTGGGGCAGCGTGGTGGGCAACACGCTCGAACGCGGCTTCGGCTACACGCCGTACGGCGATCATGCGGCGACGCAATGCGGAATGGAGGTGGTGCTGGCAAACGGCGACGTGTTGCGAACGGGCATGGGCGCAATCGACACCAGCACCGCATGGCAGCTTTACCAGCCCGGTTACGGACCTTCGTTCGACGCTATGTTCATGCAGTCGAACTACGGCATCGTGACCAAGCTCGGCGTCTGGCTGATGCCCGCGCCGCCCGCGTATCTGCTCGGCGAAATCCAGTTCCGCGATGAAGCGGATCTGGAGCCCATCGTCGACATATTGCGGCCGTTGCGGCTCGATGAAACTATCCATAATCACGCGGTGATCGAGGGCGGCTTGCGGCGCGCGGCAGGATTGTCGGCGCGCGCGCAATGGTACGACGGGCCCGGCGCAATGCCCGAAAGCGCGGTCGCCGCGATGCTCGACAAGCTCGATGTGGGCCGCTGGAATCTGCATTTTGCGCTGTACGGCACGCCCGAGGTGGTCGATGCACACTACGCAATCGTGCAGCGCGCGTTCGCGCGCGTGCCTCACGCGCGGCTGCTGGCGAAGCGTTATGCGGGCGACGCGCAGCCCACCGCCGGCGGTGACCGTAATCTCGCCGGCATTCCCGCAATGAGCGCGTTCCGCATGCTCGACTGGCGCGGCGGCGCGGGCGCGCATGTGGACTTTGCGCCGGTGTGTCCGGCAACCGGACGCGACGCGCTGCGCCAATACTCGATGGTGAAGGCCCGCGCGGCCGAGTACGGTTTCGACTACTACGGCGGCTTTACAGCGGGCGTGCGTCATCTGCATCACATCTTTGCGGCGATTTTCGATCGCGACGATACGAACCAGGTCGAGCAGGCGGGCGCCTTGTTGCGCTCGTTGATGAGCGATGCGCGCGCGGCCGGCTACGGCCAATATCGCACGCACCTCGCGTATATGGATTTCGCGGCCGCTCAATACAACTTCAACGACGGCGCATTGCTGCGACTGTCGGAAACGATCAAGGACGCGCTCGACCCGAACGGCGTTCTCGCGCCGGGCAAGCAGGGCATCTGGCCTGCGGCGTGGCGCGATCGGCGCGGCTATACATAGCGTCAGACGACGTCGGTCGGGCATGGCGCAACTGTCCGGTGGGCATTGCGCTCGCTGACCAAACCAGGAGGCGGACCAGCACATGGACCGGCGCACCTTCATGATGACGAGCGCATGGCTTTCCACCACGGCAGGTTCCGCGTGGCCATGGCTCACGCACGCCGCCGCGCGTCGCGACACGTTGGCGATTGCCGATTCCACGCTCACGTTCAGCGCTGCGTTTGCCCGCTACGCGGCGGCGATGAAGTTGCCGGTATTCGAAACCGGCAACGACATCGGCCTGTTATGGCACACGGCGCTTGCACCGATGCTTCGAGCGTCGACTAGCGAGCAGCCGACGCCGTGGCTAATCGGCGTAACGCGCGCATCAGACTATTTCGTGCTCAAAGAACTCGCCACGCATGCAACGCATCGCATCGAGCACGGCCACGAACGGAGCGGCGAGCAAGGCACGCAGTCAGCCCACGTTAGCTTCGTCTTTGCGCCGCGTTAGAACTTATATGCCTTGTTCTTGGGATCGAAAGTGGAATCGTCGAAAGTTTTCGGCGTGATCGTTTCGAACACGATCTTCTCGAAGATGCGGCCGTCGTTGTCATAAGACTCGACAGTGCGGAAATACGGATGCCGCAAATCGAGCCCGAGCGTTTCCCTCTTTGCGTAGAACTGCGGCTGGCCGGTCGGTGTCTCGAACGTGAACGCGACGACACGCACACCGTCGATCGTCTTCACTTCGATCTGCGTCGAGCGGGGCAGGCCGGCTTCGGTAAATTTTTTGCCCTCGGCCAGGTATTGCTCTGCAATGTATTCGGTCCCGAGATCGCGCACGTCGTGATTCGATTGCGAGCGGGCGAGGGCGCCGTTCAACGACGTCCATAACGGCATCACGTTCATGATGCCGCCCAGATGTCCGTACATTTCGTCCGCGCGTTTGGACTCGTCGTAAAGGATTTCCTGGCCGGCGTGCGCACCGTCGGGCAGCCACTTCGCGTAGATGCGAAGCGGGTCGTGCGCGACCCGCACGAGCATATGGTCCGGCTTGTCGGGCCACTGGCCGCGAATGCGTTCCGAACGCGACATCGTCATTTCATACGACGCGTAGCCGTTCGGCCCTTCCTTGATATAGCGCGGCAACGCGAGCGGATCGAGCGACTTGAAGAGCGCGACAAGCTGCGCGTCGCCGAGCGCTTCGAGCGCGCCGCTTTGTTGCGCGGCGCGCAGCCATTTGACCTGCTGATCGAGCGTCAGCTTGCCGACCTGCGACGCAGGCGTGGATGGCGCCTTGACAGCGCTCGCGGCTTCGAGCGGCGGCGGCTTGTCGTCGTTTTGCGCGAACGCGGGCACTGTCGCGGCGCTCGCTGCGCCGGCCATCAACGCGCCCAGCAGCAGCCTGCGGATACCGGACCGGTGCGATGCGCTGTGAGACGCTGCGAGCGCCGGCGCGGTGCCGCCAGCGATAACGTGAGCGTCGGGCCGCACGAAACGGGCAATGCGCTGACGTGCGAACAGGCGGTGCGTCATCGAACTCTCCGAAAGGGTGGCGCAAGACATCATGCGAGCGCCTTGCCTCTCAGGCAGTCTTTTGCTTCGCGAGTTCCTCGTCCCGTAGCGCACGGCGCAGAATCTTGCCGACGTTGGTTTGCGGCAGCTCGTCGCGAAACTCGACCACCTTCGGCACCTTGTAGCCCGTCAGATTCTTGCGGCAATGTGCAATCACCTGCTCGGCGGTCAGCGACGGATTGCGCTTCACGATGAACACCTTCACGCGTTCGCCCTGGGCGTCGTCGGGCACACCGATTGCAGCCACCTCGCGCACGTCCGGGTGCGCCGCGATGACATCTTCGATCTCGTTCGGGTAGACGTTGAAGCCCGAGACCAGAATCATGTCTTTCTTGCGGTCGATCAGCCGGATGAAGCCGCGCGAATCCATCACGCCAATGTCGCCGGTCGCAAGCCAACCTTCGTCGTCGATCACCTTCGCCGTTTCTTCCGGCCGGTTCCAGTAGCCTTTCATGACCTGCGGCCCCTTCACGCACAATTCGCCCGCTTCGCCGATGTTGGCCCAGCTGCCGTCGTCTTTTCTGAAGCGGACTTGCGTGGAGGGCGCGGGCAGGCCGATCGAGCCTTCGAAGTCGCGCAGGTTCGAGATGTCGACGGGGTTCATCGACACGATGGGCGAGCATTCGGTCAAGCCGTAGCCTTCGATAATCGGCTTGCCGGTGACGGCCTTGAAGCGCTCGGCTACCGAGCGCTGCGTTGCCATGCCGCCTGCCATT
Source organism: Paraburkholderia sp. 22098 (assembly GCF_052045935.1). NCBI lineage: Bacteria > Pseudomonadati > Pseudomonadota > Betaproteobacteria > Burkholderiales > Burkholderiaceae > Paraburkholderia > Paraburkholderia sp. 22098. The sequence goes on from NZ_JBQEPV010000002.1 coordinate 411,991, forward strand.
GCCAGTTTCAGGTCGGAGAAATCGCGCTTGCAGAATTCCTCGTTCTCGAGAAACGCGTTGTAGAGCGTGTTGACCGCGGTCATGCCGGTGAATTTCTCGTGACGGATAATCATCATTACGCGCTTCATGTCGCGCGGATTGGCGATCAGAATGTTGCGTCCGCCGAGACCCATGAAAATCAGCGCGTTCACCGTCAGCGAATAGATGTGATAGAGCGGCAGCGGCGTGAGTACCGTTTCCACTTCTCCGCTCAATTGACCTTCGGCCCACGCCTTTGCCTGCAGCAGATTGGCGATGATGTTCCGGTGCGTGAGCATCGCGCCCTTCGCGACGCCGGTCGTTCCGCCGGTGTACTGAAGAAACGCGATATCGTGATGCGTCGGCCGAACAGGCGTGAGCGGCCGCGTATAACCAATGGCAAGCGCCTTCAGCAACGGAACGGCATTGGGCAGACTGTACGCGGGCACCATCTTCTTCACGTGGCGCAGCATGAAATTGAGCACACGTCCCTTCAGATTCAGGCCGTCGGCGAGCAGGTCGCCGAGTCCTGTCACGATCATGTTCTGCACCTTGGTGCCCGGCAGCGCGTCTTGCACCGTCTTCGCAAAGTTCTCGAAAACGATGATGGTCTGCGCGCCGCTGTCCTTCAACTGATGCGCGAGTTCGCGCACGGTGTAGAGCGGATTGACGTTGACCACCACCGCGCCGGCTTTCAGTACGCCGAACAGCGACACCGGGTATTGAAACGTATTGGGCAGCATGATCGCGACGCGCTCGCCCGGTTTCACGCCGATGCTTTGCAGATACGCGGCGAAGGCGGTCGCCTTGCGGCCGAGTTCGCCATAGGTCATGCTCGCGCCGACGCTGACGTACGCAACGCGCTCACGGAATTGCGCAATGCATTCGTCGAAGAAATGCACGACAGATTCGTATTTGCCGACGTCGATCTCATGCGACACGTCGGCGGGATACGACGCGTACCAGATGCCGTCGGTGTTGGGGGCGTGGTTAGTGGGCCCCGTTGCGTCTTGCGTCGAGTGAGGCGTTGCCGCCGCATCGGCATGAGCGGGCCCGGTTGCCTGGTTCGCAGCGGCGGGCGAGAGCGAGGCTTGAGTGGGCTGGGTCATCGGTCGTCTCCTGAAGCCTTGGCTTCAATGGTTTGTGTGCTGGTTGAAGCGGTCCAGCATGTTGCTGCATTTGCTACGGCCACCATGAATCTCAGCGCTCGATGATCGCCACCACGCCCTGGCCGCCCGCCGCGCAGATCGAAATTAGCCCACGCGCCGTGCCCGCCGGCTTGTCGAGTTGAGCGAGCATCTTCGCCAGAGCCGCGACGATGCGCCCGCCCGTCGCCGCGAACGGATGCCCGGTTGCGAGCGAGCCGCCGTTCACGTTGAGCTTCGCGCTGTCGATCGAACCGAGCGGCCCGTGGAGGCCAAGCTGCGTGCGGCAGTATTCGTCATCCTGCCACGCCGCGAGCGTGCACAGCACCTGCGCCGCGAACGCTTCGTGGATCTCGTAGAAATTGAAGTCCTGCAGCGTGAGTCCGGCTCGCGCGAGCATGCGCGGCACCGCGTAGGCGGGCGCCATCAAAAGGCCTTCTTTCTTGTCGAAGAAGTCGACTGCCGCGGTTTCCGACCAGCTCAGATAGGCGAGCACCGGCAACCCGTGGCGCGCGGCCCACTCCTCGCTTGCAAGCAGTACGGCCGAGGCGCCGTCGGTGAGCGGCGTCGAATTGCCTGCGGTCAGCGTGCCCGCGTCGCGATCGAAGGCGGGCGAGAGCGCGGCGAGCTTGTCGAGCGTGAGGTCCGAGCGCAGATTGTTGTCGCGCGCGAGGCCGCGATACGGCGTCATCAGATCGTTGACGAAACCGCGCGCGTAAGCTTCGGCCAGCTTGCGGTGGCTCTCGTAAGCCAGCACGTCCTGCGCTTCGCGCGAAATGTTCCAGCGCTTGGCCATCAGTTCGCAGTGCTCGCCCATCGAAAGGCCGGTGCGCGGTTCGCCGTTGCGCGGCAGGAGCGGCTTGAAAAACATGGCGGGCCGCAGCTTCGCGAGCGCGCCCACTCGCTCGCCCGTACTCCTGCCGCGATTCGCTTCGAGCAGAATCTTGCGCATCTTTTCGTTGACGCCGATGGGCGCATCCGATGTCGTATCGACGCCGCCCGCGATACCCGCTTCGATCTGTCCTAACGCGATCTTGTTGGCGACGAGTATGGCGGCTTCGAGCCCCGTACCGCAAGCCTGTTGAACATCGTACGCGGGCGTTTCCTTCGCGAGTGTGGTGGACAGCACAGATTCGCGCGTCAGATTGAAGTCGCGCGAATGCTTGATGACCGCGCCCGCCGCAACTTCGCCGAGACGTTCGCCGTGCAGGCCATAGCGGTCGATCAGTCCTTGCAGCGTGAAGGTCAGCATGTCCTGATTCGACGCGCTCGCATACGCGGTGTTCGAGCGTGCGAACGGAATCCGGTTACCGCCGATTATCGCGACGCGGCGCACGGGTGGCAGCGGGTGGGACATGCCTGGCTCCTTCTGGTTGCGTATGTTTCATGGTCGGTGGAACGAGTGCGCGCGCCGTTATCGGGCAGACGGCGCGCGCTTCATTGCAATCTCCATTGCATGCGCCCGCGCAAATGCGGCTTTTCTCCGGCGATGTCGCGCACCTCGATATCGCGTTCGATCAGCGAAGACGACGCGCTCCACAACGACGCTTCGCCGGGCAGCAGCATCGGCAGTTTGAATTCGGCACTGAGCGTTGCTTCGGCCAGCGGCTTGGGCGGCTGCAAGGACGATGCCGCGCGCGCGAGCGTCCACATGCCGTGTGCGATCGCGCGCGGGAAACCGAATGCTTTGGCAGAGAGCGCGCTCAGATGGATCGGGTTGTAGTCGCCCGACACGCTCGCGTAATCGCGGCCGAGTTGCGAGGCAAGCTGCCAGCGCGCGATGCGTTGCAGCGCTGCCGAATCGACCTGAAGCGGTTCGAGTTGCGCGCCGCTCGCGGGCACGCCGCGCTTCAGATAAACGCTGTCGCCGTCCCACACCGCTTCGCCGCGCCGGTAAATGCGGGTATGCAGCAAAAACGCCTGGCCCTTGTCGTGATGTAGCAGCGCGCCGAATTCGACCTCGACGCGCAGCAGGTCCTTGTACGCGAGCGGCCGGCGCAGACGCACATGATTGGCCAGATGCAGCAGGCCGACCGCGGGCCACGGGAACGCCGGGTCGGTCAGCATCAGCAGATGCAAGGGGAACGCGAGCAGATGCGGATACGTGAGAGGCACGCCATGTTCCGGGATGAATCCACACACGCGTGCATAACGCCACGCGGGCCCGGGGTCGAGCGCGACAGCGGGGCGCACGAGGCGCAATGCGGGCAACTGCGTCGGGCGTGCGCGTTTGACGATGCCCGACAAAGCTCGCGCATAGAGCTTCGCCGGCGTCGGCAAGGTTTCGACGACGACAGTTCTGGGTCGCACCGCGTGGTGCGGCGCGAGCTGCGATGCATGATTCCCGCCAAACGGATCCCCGGGTTCATCCATGCTTATGCTCCGATCAGGCTTTGTCCGCACACGCGCACGACCTGGCCGCTGATGCCGGCCGATCCTGGATGCGCGAGCCACGCGATGGTCTGGGCGACGTCGACTGGCAGGCCGCCCTGGCCGAGCGAATTCATCCGGCGGCCTGCCTCGCGAAGGGTCAGCGGCATCTTCGCGGTCATCTGCGTTTCGATGAAACCCGGCGCGACTGCGTTGATCGTGATGCCGCGCGGGCGCAGCAGCGGCGCCATGCTTTGCACGCGGCCAATCACGCCGGCTTTCGACGTCGCGTAATTGGTCTGGCCGGGATTGCCCGCGATCCCGCTGATCGACGACACGCCGACAATTCGCCCGCCGTCGCGCAAAATGCCTGCCGCGAGCAGCGCGTCGTCGATGCGCTCCTGCGCGCACAGGTTGATGTCGATCACGCTTTGCCACGCGCCGCCTGTCATCTTCGCGATGGTTTTGTCTTTCGTGATGCCGGCGTTGTGCACGACGATATCCACGCCGTGATCGTCGAGCGCGGCGGCGATCTGCGCGGGCGCTTCGGGCGCCGCAATGTCGAAGGCGAGGGCGGTGCCGTTCAACTGGCGCATGGTGGCTTCGAGCGCGTCGCGCGCGGACGGAATGTCGATCCCGATCACGTGCGCGCCTTGCGCCGCGAGCACTCTTGCAATCGACGCGCCGATGCCGCGCGCGGCGCCGGTCACGACCGCGCGCCGGTTCGCGAGCGGCTGGTTCCAGTCGAACGGCGATGCGGCGTCGTTACCGCCCTCATGGGTTACGGCAACGCGATTCACGACGCCATGCAGACCGTCTGCGGCGATCCGCACCACCTGGCCCGACACATACGCCGAACGCGGTGACAGAAAGAAGCGCAGCGTGGCTTCCATTTCTAGCTCGGCGCCTTCGCCGACATAGACCAGATTCGCCGTGATGCCGCGCCGCGCTTCCTTGCCAAGCGAACGCGTGAGTCCTTCCAGCGCACGTTGCGCAGTCCATTGACGCGGACTCGCGCATGCTTCGGGCGGCCTTCCCAACACGACGATACGCCCGCATTTTGCAAGCGAGCGCAGCGTGTCGTGAAAGAACGCGTGCAGCGGTTCCATCTGAGTGCTGTCGTCGATACCGCTCGCGTCGAAGATCAATGCGCCGACGCGCGCGGCCGAGCCCGACTCCGCGGGTTCGAAGCGCCCCGTCAGCAGACCGTGACGATGTGCGAGGGGCATCCACAATCCGGCGCTTTCATGCGCGACGCTCGTCACGCCGATGCTCGCCACCAGGTCCGCCAGCGAATCGAGCAGATGCGGCTCGCGCCCGGCGCCAATCGCGACCAGGCCGCCGAACTCGGGCTCGTCGGCGCGATAGCGTCGCAGCACCTCGGGCTTCGGAAGACCCAGAGAACGCGCAACGCGCGCGCCGAACGGCGAATTGACGAAGTTCAGGTAAGAGTCGTTCATATTGTTCGTTGCTCCGCTGGACACGCCCGCACGTCTGTCAGTGTGCACTGAGTTTGGCGCATCGGCGTGTCGCGCAGCGAGGTTTTTTCATGCGGTCGCACAGGCGTCCATTGAAATCACAGCGCGGCTTCCATCACCTTTTCGAGCGTCTCCTTGCGTTGTTGCAGTTTGGCGAGGATGTCGAAATCGGCGGGGAAATCGTCCACTTTCACGACCTGTGCGGCATAGCGCGCGTAGTCGCCGAGCACGCGCCGCTCGTCGGCGTCGATCAGGCCTTGTTGCAGCGCGGCGTCGGCCCACGCGGCGAGTTGCACGACGCTCTGCGGCATTGGCTCGATGCGCCGCGCCTTCACCGCTTCGCGCAGCTTCTGCTCGATTTGCGTAAAGCGCGGATTCAGCTCGAACACGAGTTCGCCGTAGCCGAGCGCGTCGACGTCCGGGTGCGGCACGTAGGAGTCCGACACCAGCCGGTTGCGCGCGGCGCCAGGCGTCTGCATCAATTCGGCGATGTCGCTGCCGAGGCGGTCGGACGGTTCGCGATGCGGCAGTCCCAACGGGAACGCCAGCGCACGCACGAGGCCTGCGGCGAAGCGGTTCGGATAGTTCGCGAGCACGCCGTCGAGCGCCTGTTGCGCGCGATAGAGCGAATCTTCGACGCCCCAGCGCACGAGCGGCAGATCGTCTTCCTGACGGCCTTCGTCCTCGAAACGCTTGAGCGTTGCGGAGATCAGATAGAGTTGCGAGAGCACGTCGCCAAGGCGCGCCGAAATGCGTTCGCGGCGCTTCAGGTCGCCGCCGAGCACGAACATGGAGACATCAGCGAGCAGCGCGAAAACGGTGGCAAGCCGAGTGGCCGCGCGGTAATACGCATGAAGCGGCGCATGCGCGGCGCGCGGCTTCGCAATGAATGCGCCGCCCGTGATGCCGTAGACGAAGCTGCGTACCACGTTCGAAAGCGTGAAGGCGACGTGGCCGAAGAACGCGTCGTCGAAATCGCGCAGCGCTTTGCCGCCGTCCGTCTCGCGGGTCGCGCTCATCTCCTTCAGCACATACGGATGGCAGCGAATCGCGCCCTGGCCGAAAATGATCAGGCAGCGCGTGAGAATGTTCGCGCCTTCCACGGTGATCGCAATCGGCACCTGCTGATACGCGCGCGCCAGAAAGTTAGACGGCCCCATGCAGATTCCCTTGCCGGCGGCGACGTCCATCGCGTCGTTGATCACCATGCGGGCACGTTCGGTGATGTGATACTTGGCGATTGCCGAAATCACCGAAGGCTTTTCGCCGAGATCGACCGCATGTGCGGACAGGCGGCGCGCGGCATCCATCACATAGAGATTGCCGCCCATGCGTCCGAGCGCTTCCTGCACGCCCTCGAATTTGCCCACAGCCGTGCGGAACTGGCGACGAACCGCGGCATACGCGCCCGTGCCGCGCACCGCGAGCTTCGCCATGCCGACATTCGACGACGGCAGCGAGATCGCGCGGCCCGCCGCGAGGCATTCCATCAGCATGCGCCAACCGTTGCCGACCTGAGCGCGTCCGCCGATCACCCAGTCGAGCGGAATGAAGACGTCCTTGCCGGAGTTCGGGCCGTTCTGGAACACGGCGTTCAGCGGCCAATGACGACGACCGATGTTCACGCCCGGATGGTCGGTTGGAATCAATGCGCAGGTAATGCCGGGTTCATCGGCCGAGCCGAGAAGATGCTCGGGATCGAGCGCCCGGAACGCAAGGCCGAGCACGGTCGCGATCGGGCCGAGCGTGATATAGCGCTTATCCCATGTGACGCGAAAGCCGAGCGTCTCGCGTCCGTCGAACATGCCCTTGCAAACGATGCCGACATCGGGAATCGCGGCGGCGTCCGAACCGGCGTACGGGCTCGTCAGCGCAAAGCATGGGATTTCCTCGCCACGCGCGAGACGCGGCAGATAGTGGTTCTTCTGCTCTTCGGTGCCGTAGTGCATCAACAGTTCGGCCGGACCGAGCGAGTTCGGCACCATCACCGAAACGGCTGCCGCGGAGCAGCGCGTGGCCAGCTTCATGATGACCTGCGAATGCGCGTATGCGGAGAACTGTTTGCCGCCGTAGCGCTTCGGAATGATCATGCCGAGAAAGCCGCGCTCCTTGACGAACTGCCATGCTTGCGGCGACAGGTCCTGCCACACCATGGTGGTTTCCCAGTCGTTCGCGAGATCGCACAACTGCTCGCATTCGTTATCGAGGAACGCCTGCTCTTCCGCCGTCAATGTCGCTGGGCCATAGCCGAGCAGTTTGTCCCAATGAGGCCGTCCGGAGAAAAGTTCGGCGTCCCACCAGACCGTACCGGCTTCGATCGCGTCGCGCTCGGTCGGCGACATCTCCGGCAGGATCTTGCGAAACACGTCGAGCACCGGCTTCGTGAGCCATGCGCGGCGCAGCGGCTTGACGGCGAACACGAGGGAAGGGAGAACCAGCACGATGGCCCAAAGCGTGGTTGCAGCAACGCCCGCCGCTCCGCTCACTCGTACCGCCGCAACCCAGACGATCATGAAGGCAAGCCACGATAATGCGCGCGCCTCTACGTAGACAAGCGCAAGAGCGCCGGCAACCAGCAGCAGGATGAACCACAGCATGACGTTTCCTCCCTGTTTTCATGATGCGTGCAAACGCATCCACGTTGCGTGGACGGTTCACGTTGTTGTCGATGTTGTGCGAGCGGCCCGGCGTCTTTGCGCTACGTTTGCGACGCGCCGTGCAACGCCTGCTGGAACGAGCAGGCTTCGATCGTGCCGCCGCTGTGTGCTTCACTCGGCGCATCGCCTGCGTTATGCGTGCTGCCGTCGAGAGCGCTGTCCGCGCCTGTATCGTCGGCATCGCCCAGCACGGCGGCGAACATCGCCAGTTGCGATGCGTCGGGCAGCGGCGCTTTCAGCGCGGCGACCATTAGCGAGGCAAGCCGTGCGATCAGTTGCAGATCGTTCATCGACTTGCCTTGCGAGAACTCGGCAATGAGGCTGTCCGTGTCGGCGCCCGCGAGCACGCCCGACAGCGCGCCGATGGCGAAGTGCAGCCGCCAGCCCAGTTCCTCGCGCGGCAGATGCGGCAGCGCGCGTTGGAACGCGTCGAAAAAGCGCACGGCCACCGACGCATAGTGGGCGCTCAGAAAGTCGCGAATGAAAGCAGAGGGGTCCGTATATGCGCGGCCGAGCAAACGCAGAAAAGCTTTGCCGCCGACGCGCGGATCGCGCGAGAGCCGCAGCGCTGGAATGAACATCGCGCCGAGCACATGCTCACAGGTCAGACGTTCGCCGAGCATCCGGTCGAAGCGTTCGAGCAGCTTCACACGCTCCTGGTTGAGACGGTCGAGACGGCGCGACAGCATCGCGTGAATCAACGACTCCTTGCTGCCGAAGTGATAGTTGACCGCTGCAAGATTGACCTCGGCGCGCGAAGTGATCTGGCGCAGCGACATGGCCTCGTAACCACAATCGATGAAGAGCGCCTCAGCCGCATCCAGGATGCGTGACTTCGTATCGCCGGCGTGCCGGCCTGTTGTGCGACCTGCCATTTGCGTCTCCCAGTTCTCGGCGCCCGCTCTGCGAACAGGCGATTCAAATAGGCATTTGAAACAGCCGTTTTTTTCAGGATAAGAAGGAAGGGCGAGTTGGGCAAGGGTCGGATGTCGATTAACTCCTCTAGAAGACTTCACGCGTGGCGCCTGTCATGCGTTCGCTATGCGTTTGCATGACGGGAATAAAAAAGCCGTTCCGAGGAATCGGAACGGCTTCATGTGAAAGAAGAACTGTGGTCGGCTTCTAGTGCTTAAACCTGTCGTCCAACCGCACTTCCTTGCGCAGGATGGGCGCCGACATGTCTCGCCGACTGGGTCATGTCGATGCCGCGGCGCTCCCGGCTAAACGGAATCAGCGCGCAAATAACGGCGGCGACGATGCCGATCACGACCGCCATGACGAGCGCATAGTTGTTGCCGTGCGCTTCGGCGGCGCTCGCCTGCAGCGGACCGTTGACCGAAGCGATCAGATTGCCCAACTGATACACGAGACCGGGGAAGGTCGCGCGGATTTCGTCGGGCGAGATCTCGTTCAGATGAACCGGAATGACGCCCCATGCGCCTTGCACCGAGATTTGCATCAGGAACGCGCCGAGCGCGAGCAGCACCGGCGTGCTCGAAAAAGCCCACAGCGGGAGCACCGGAAATGCGATCAGCGCGGCGATGAAGATCGCGCGCTTGCGCCCGATCTTCTCCGACAACATGCCGAAAAAGAGCCCGCCGCAGATCGCGCCGACGTTCAGCGTGATCGTGATCCACGACACCGTATGTGCGTCGAACTGATGCTGGACGCGCAGGAACGTCGGATACAAGTCCTGTGATCCGTGCGAGAAGAAGTTGAACGCGGTCATCAGAACGATTGCGTATAGCGACAGCTTCACGTTCTGCTTCAGCGTTGCGACAAGGCCAGGACGCGCCTGCTTCTCGAGCGTCTTGAAGGCCGGCGATTCCGGTACGTGCGCGCGGATGTACAGCACGAGCAGCGCGGGCAGCACCCCGACAAAGAACATGCCGCGCCAGCCGATGTACTGATAGAACACGCCGAACACGACCGAGGCGAGCAGATAGCCGCTCGGATAGCCCGCTTGCAGCAGGCCGGAAACGATGCCGCGCGATTTCGGCGGCACGGTTTCCATGGTCAATGCGCCGCCCACGCCCCATTCGCCGCCCATCGCGATGCCGAATAGCGCTCGCAACACGAGCAGGGTGGCCAGGTTCGGTGAAAAGCCCGACAGCAGTTCGAGCAGGGAGAAGCACGCGATGTTGACCATCAACGTGGGCCGGCGGCCGTAGCGGTCCGCGAGCCAGCCGAAAATCAGCGCGCCGACCGGGCGCATCATCAGCGTCAGCATTATGCCGAATGCGACTTCGGGGATTTTCGTATTGAATTCCGCCGCGATATCTTTCAATACAAACACCATTAGAAAGAAATCGAATGCGTCGAGTGTCCAGCCGAGATAGGCGGCAATCGTGACGTTTCTCTGTTCCCGTGTCCAGTTCATTGATGTTCTCCTGGTCTCCAATAACCCGCGGTCGATGTCGAGGTGCCCGGTACGCCCTATGGCATGGGCTTCGAGCGCGAGTGTACGCTCACCGTTAAGCGGCTGCAGGAAAGAGCGCCGCTTTGTCGGTGTTAATCCTGGGAGCAATTATCGTGCTGAATGCAGGGTCGAAGCTAATCGTCGGTTGAGTGTAATTATTGTATTGTGAATGTCTGCGGAAGCGTCGGTAATCTGTAATGGGATTTATTGCCGAGTGCCTTTATGCCGGTCGAATTGACTTAGTCGTTTTACGCCTGGCCGATGGCTTTCGGGTTTCGGTCCGGCCTTGTGCGACGGTAGAATGCGAGCGAACCCCGACTGTCGACGTCCGCCAATGGAACCGCCCGAAACACGATGAGTGACACGATACAAGCGCCGTTTTCCATCCTGTTCGTCGACGACGACGAGATGTCGCGCACCCACTTTGCGCGCGCCGTGCGTGACGATTACCGCGTGCACCTCGCGCAGGGCGCCGACGAAGCCATGGCGCTATTGCAGGAATTCGGTTCAGAAGTCGCCGTGCTCGTCACCGACTTTCGCATGCCGGGGCGCGATGGCGGTCATCTGCTGCGCGAGGTTGCACAGGCGTATCCGCAGACCGTGCGCATCCTCGTCACCGCCTATGCCGATAAGGACATGCTGCTGCAGACGTTCAATACCGGCGACCTGTTCCGCATCATCGAAAAACCGCTTCGCATGGAGTCGGTGCGCGAGGTGCTGAAGCAGGCGGTGGCGCGCTACGTCGAGCGCGAGACGCGCCAGCAAAGGCTGCTTGCAATGGACGAGACGCTTGCGTTCCTCGCTCACGAACTCAACACGCCGCTGGCGGCGATATCGCTCTTTGCTCGCTCGGTCGAAAACGATGTCGCCCAGGAATACGACCCGCAGCGTCAACAGGAAATCGGCACTGCGGCTACCTCGATGCTGAATAACGCGCAGTATTGCCTGACGCTGATCTCGTCGTTCTGGGCGACGGTGCACAAAAGCGGCGGCCCGCAACCCGCGACCGGCAGCGCCGCGCGCGAGGTCAGGGCGACACGCCTCGTCGCCACGCTACTCGACTCCTATCCGTTCGCGGGTTCGCAGCGCGAATGGATCGGCCTGGAAATGCGAGGCGATTTTGTCGTTCACGCTATGCCGAATTGCGTGGCGCTCGTACTCTCTTCACTGCTGTCGAATGCGTTGCGTGCGCTCGACGGTTGCCCGGCGCCTTCGTTGCGGATCGAAGTGATGAACGGGCCCGAGCCCGAAATCCGCCTGCACGACAATGGCCCGGGTATCGCGCCGGAGATCAAGGCGCGCTTGCTGCTCGATCCTGTCACGACGCACGCGGGTCGTGGCGGCCACGGCATGGGCATGATCTTTTGCAACCGCATCATGCAGTCGTTCGGCGGCGGGTTGCGGATCGAATCCACCGTCGGTGAGGGCACCACCGTGACAATGCGCTTCCCCGGCATCAGAGGCCGGGTGCATGACGGCGTGAACGAAGCGGCGTCGGACAGTCACGCCGCCTGAGCAATGCGCGCTAGTTCTCGCGCACGGCGAGTCCGTTCGCGGGCGTGGTCGTCGGTGTAGTCGTGCCTGTGCTCGTACTCATGCTCTTACGTGCAGTGTCGCCCGGTTCTTCGGGCTGGTCTCGCGCGGCGTTTGCAGACGCCAGATAGCGATACAGCGCATCAGCCGAACGCTCGCTCAACGCATCGATCCGCTCGAGCCAGTCCGATTCCGCGGGCCATTCGCCTTCCAGCATGCGTGGATAAATGTGCCGCGTGAACTGGTGCAACGCCTTCGCTCCGACGTTGCCGCTCGCGCCGAGCAGCACGTGCAACGCGCCATGCGCGGCGTCAATGTCGCGGTCCGCGGCGTTCACGCGAAGCTGCGAAGTCAGCGCGCGGATCTGCTCAATCCCATTCGCGAACGATTCGTCGATCAGCCCGAGTGCCGCCAATTCTTCAAGATGAGTGGCGTCGAGCAGATCGTTCTCGCGCACCACGGCGAGACCGCCCGTGCCTACCGACGCAGCTTGCGCAGGCAACGCCGCCGGGCCTGCCGGGCTGGACGATGATGGCACCTTTGCCGACACCGGCGAGCGCGGCGCCTCGGCCGGCGCACTGCCGCCACTGCCGCTGCCTATGCCACTACCGCTGCGCTGCTGCGCGAACTGCCTCGTCAGGCATGCATAGAGCGCGCCGACCTGCACGGGCTTGATCATGACTTCGTTCATGCCCACGCTGATGCACGCCTGTACCGAACCGATATCCGACTGGCTCGTCAACGCGATGATCGGCACGCTCGCGTAGCCGTCGGTGCGGGCGCGAATCGCCGCCGCCGTTTCGAGGCCGCCCATTCCCGGCATGTTCATGTCCACCACGATTGCGTCGATGACGACCTCTTCGTCCAGCCGGTCCAGCACGGCCTGACCATGTTCCGCCTCCACGACGCTCGCGCCGAAGCGCTCCAGATAGGCCTTGGCGACGAGCCGGCTGTAGTTGTCGTCGTCGGCAACGAGAATCGACTTGCCGGAGAAGTCGTCGAACCGCTGGTTCAGATGACGCCGGTTGCCGTTCTCGAAAAGCGCCTGCAGCGACGTGAACAGCTCCATCGCGCTGGAGGACTTGCTGATCATGTCGTCCATGCCGGCCCGGCGTGCCAGCACGCGCGCGATGTTGCCGGGCTCGGACGTGTAGGCGGCAACCAGCACATTCCAGTTCGGATGATCGCGCTCGGCGCGCAGTTGCTCGGTGGCCGAATAGCCGTCGAGCACCGGCATGTTGACGTCCATCAGCACGAGGTCGTATGCCGACGCTTCGCGCAGCATCGCCAGAGCAGCCGCGCCGTTTTCGGCTTCGCTCACCTCGGCGCCCACTTTTGCCAACGTGCGCCGTGTGCGGGCGCGCAAAGCGGGGTCGTCGTCGGCGAGAAGGATGCGTTTGCCGTTGAGCACGCCCGTGGCGCGCTCGACGATTGATCGCTCGTGCGCCGCTACCTCGCTCTCGGTGACGGGCGGAAATTGCAGCGTGAATTGCGTGAACTTGCCGAGCTCCGACTTGCACGCGATGCTGCCGCCAAACGCGCGCATGGCACGCTGACAGTAAGCGAGCCCGAGGCCCGTACCCGCCGAGTTGCCGGCGGTACGGAACGGCTCGAACAGATGCGGCAGTATCTCAGGGGCGATGCCGCTGCCGGTATCGCGAACGCTGACGCAATGCCGGTCCACCGTCAGCGTGAGCGTGGCGGATGGAAGCGGTGCGATGTGATGCAGCGCGTTCTTGATCAGGTTGAAGAGGGTGAACAGGTAGACGGTTTCGTCGACCTTGAAGGTGAAATCTTCCAGCACCGCAAGGCGGACCTTGCCACGTTCCTTCCTGTCGGCGAAGCCGTACTCGTCGAGCGCCTTGCGCGTGGTCGCGCCCGCGCTCAGGTAAGTGAGGGAGTCGGAGCGGATCTGTTTGGCACTCACTTCGTCCAGCGTCATTGCGATCACGCGCAGGCCGCGCTCAATCGACAACTGCCCGTGCGCGAGATGCCGGTAAAGCAGCGCTGCGCCCGCACCCGACGGCGCGGGTGCGCGGCCATGTTCGGTAAGGGCGGGCAGCGTTTCTTCCACGCGATCCAGAACGTGTTTCAACTGGCTGAGCGGGTTGCGCATTTCATGCGCAATGGATCCGGCCAGTGCCTGCAATGCGCGGTTCTTCTCGACGAAGATGCGCCCTTTGCTGATCGCATGACTGAAGGCCATGCTGCACAGGACGACGACCGGAAGCACCGCGAGGTCCGACTGATTCGCCGTGCTCAGCACGATTGGAGCCGGTGAACTGGCGACCGCAGCCAGACCGCCGGACAGCATGCCGATGCCGATACAGCCCATGAGCAGAAATGGATTGTCGATGCAGAGCGCCATGATGAAGATCATCATGACCTCGGTCATCATCCACATGGTGGAGAATGAATTCCTGATCGCGAGGAACGTGCAGACGAACGGCAGCACGTAGATCAGACACAGGTGCCAGTAGATCAGCAGGTACTGATTGAACCGCTTCGGCCAGCGCGCCTGAAAGATCAATGGCACACAGATGAGCGCCGCGCTCAGACGCAGTGGCAGATTGTCGTACGGCTGCGGCAGGATGTAAGTCCAGACCAGGTAATAGACGGGGTGGCACACGAGGCCGAGTGCGCCTCCCCATCGAATTGCAAACCGGCTTCTTTCCAGCACGTCCTGCATGCTTTCGCGCGGTATTAGCATCTGGCCTCCAGTGACATTTACGAGCCCGTCAATTCATAGTTGCTGTCACACCGAGATCGAGGTTGATCGCCGAGCCGTCCTTTCCGTGAAAAGGTCCGACCGTAAATCCGTACTTTTTCAACAGGCTGTGAGTGTAGGAGACCGACCACACAGGCGGGCTGCCGATGATGAAGTCGGAAGCGATGCCTTCCTGCCAGGCGGCATAGCCCTCGGCGAAACAGGTATAGCAGTCGCGCGTGCTCGGCAGCCTGAACGGGAATCTGGAATCGAGGCCTGCCGGCCCGCGCGCGAAACATTCAATATATAGCGTATGTCCGCGAGACGCGAGTTCCGCTTCCACGCTCGCCGCGCGTGGGTGCGAGTCGTCGATCCAGAAGCGCGCCCGCTTGAGGTCCGAGGCGGTGAGATACGGCACGCTGGTGCTGCTCGCGAGGATCGCGCCGTCGAACTGCGGTAAGGCGGTGTCGGGGCTGAACGTATGGACCGACACCTTGGTGCGTCCGAGCAGGTCCGCCGCCATCAGCTCGCGTGCCTGGTCCGCGAGCAGGTTGACCTTGTCGGGCAAGTCGATCAGCACGAGTTCCTTCGGCGCTTCCTTGTACAGCAGGTACTTGGCGACCGTCGTGCCGAGCCGTCCGGCCGCGCCGAAGAGTGCGAGCTTCGTGTTGCCGAATTCCAGATCGAGCTCGTTGCAGCAGTGCATTGCCCAATCTTTGAGCATTGCCGCGGTGGCCGCGTGGCCGGTCGTGATATGCGGCGGCTTTGTTTGCCTTGGCAGCGCGCCATAGTTGCACGCATAGGGCGTCGAGGCTCCCATCGCGACCATGTTCAAGCCGGCCTGCCGCGCCAGTTCGAGCGCCGGGAAGAACTGCGTCTCGCGAAACCGCTTGATGCCGCGAGGGCTGCCGAGCCAGAGTTCGAGCGGCACCGGACACGCGATGTTCGCGCCGATCATCTGCGAGCCCGAATAGATTGGCGATGCAATGAACGGCTTGGTGCGCCACAGCTCTTCTTCGAACGACTCGTTTCTTGTTTTTACGTTGTGGAAAGAGAAGGAAAGCGTATCCCAGTCTGTAGCGTGAAAGAGAAACCCGACACCGCCCTGGCCCGCGGGCAGATTGTCGCGAATCTGCTCCGGGTGGATCGTGTGTTTGAGCGCCAATGGCGCACCGGACGAGGGCAGGCTGGTTGTGCTGCGCCGGTCGTCAATGGTCGATATTTCGTTGTAAAGAGACGTTCCCATTTGGTTTTCCTTTGATTTTCCTTAGGTTGACCCGCGCTGCGAGTCAGCGCGGCTTCGTCAGCCCGCATTGGCCGACGATCCATCAACTCTAGAGAAAACCAATAGTTTTTGTCCGTGTGTTCGTGCGCATCGTCGGTCGGGAAGGGAATTGAGTGGCGCCGGCCTGATATGAACGACATGAGCACGACGGGCGGCGCCCACGAGCGCAGCGGCGCGAAGAGCAGCATGTCGCATGGCGAAGTTCGGAAAAGTGGATGCGGCAGCCGGCAAGCTGACCATCCGGCATGGGCCCCTCGAGAATCTCGGCATGGGACCGATGACATGGTGTTCAAGGTCAAAGCCCGGCGATGCTGTCTCAAGTCAAGGTGGGCGACAGCATCGACTTCGTGGCGGAGGAACGCGACGGCGCGCTCACCATGACGTAGCTGCGCAAGCAGTGAGCTTGCCTTGGGCGAGCGGGGCAGCCATTCGCCGCAAAAATAAATTTCTCATGCGATGGAATACCTGCCCGCCGGCGATGTTTACGTCGGTAACCCGCTCGTTTCTTCCAGCTACCAACCACGAGGCCGCTTTGAGTTACACCACGATTCAACCCGCCTGGGTCCGCATCGCACACTGGGTCAACGCGTTAGCCGTCGTGCTGATGGTGATGAGCGGCTGGCAAATCTATGACGCATCGCCCATCTTTGCGGGCTTACAGTTTCCTTCCGCGATCACCTTGGGCGGCTGGCTCGGCGGCGCCTTGCAATGGCACTTCGCGGTCATGTGGCTGCTGGTCGTCAATTTTCTCGTCTATGTCGGGCTCAACATCGTATCCGGGCGCCTGCGTCGCAAACTGCTGCCGGTGAGCATCGGGTCGATCGCAGAAGATCTCACGGCGGCGCTGCGCGGCAAGCTGGAGCACGAAGACCTTTCACGCTACAACGCGGTGCAGAAGTTCGCCTACCTCGTGGTGATCGTCGATATTGCGCTCGTCATTCTGTCGGGGCTCGCGATCTGGAAGTCCGTGCAGTTTCCGCTTCTGCGCACGCTGATGGGCGGATACGACAACGCACGAGTCGTGCATTTCGTCGCGATGAGTGTGCTGGTCGCATTCTTCGTCGTGCACATTGCGATGGTCGCGCTGGTGCCGCGCTCGCTGCTCGTGATGATTCGGGGACGCTAACCATGACCCTTCGCAACAAGTCCACAAAACTCAGCGCGTTTGCGCAGTCTCATGCAGAGACCATCATCAAGGATGCGCGCGGCGAACTCAAGAATCCCGCACGCCGCCTGCTGGGCCAGCGCATTCTCACGCTCGGCGGCATTGCGCTGCTGTCGGGCTGCGATCTGTCCAACGACAAATCCGTGAATACGATGCTGCGCAAGATGTCGTCCTTTAACGACGACGTGCAGGCATTGCTCTTCAGTCCGAACACGCTTGCGCCGACGTACCCGGAGTCGATGATCACGCGGCCGTTCCCGTTCAACGCGTTCTACGATATCGACGACGTGCCCGAGGTCGACGCCGCCGGCTACCGGCTGGAGGTGAGCGGACTCGCGAACGGCAAGCGCGTTTGGACGCTCGACGAACTGCACGCGTTGCCGCAGGAAAGCCAGATTACGCGCCATATCTGCATCGAAGGGTGGAGTGCGATCGGCCGTTGGGACGGCGTGCGCTTTGCCTCGTTCCTGAAGCAGGCGGGCGCCGACATCACGGCAAAGTACGTGTCGCTGCATTGCGCGGACAACTACTGGACGAGCATCGACATGCCGACGGCGCTTCATCCGCAAACGCAACTCACGCTTGGCTACGACGGTGGCCCGCTGCCGCCGAAATACGGCTTCCCCATGAAGCTGCGCATGCCGACCAAGCTGGGCTACAAGAATCCAAAGCATATCGTCGCGATCAGCGTGACGAACGATTATCCCGGTGGGTACTGGGAGAACCAGGGCTACAACTGGTTCGGCGGTTCCTGATGTTCATTGGCCCGTTCAGGGCTTTGCAGTCCTCTCAACCGTTTCTCATGGAGTATTCATGTCTATTCGCCTGAAACTCGGCGTCACGCTTGCGGCGCTGTCTTTTGCCGGTGCCGCGCTTGCGCAGACGCCCGCCGCCAAACCGTCGCGCATCCGTGGCGATATCGTCGCGCTCGACGGCGACGTCCTCAAGGTGCATCGCCGCAGCGGCGACACGGTGTCGATCGAACTGAAACCCGCCGTCACCGTGTCGGCAGTCAAGGCGATGCAGCTTTCCGACATCAAGCCGGGCTCGTTCGTCGGCACGGCCGCCACGACCGGCACCGACGGCAAGCTGACGGCAACCGAGGTGGTGGTTTTCCCGGAAGCCGCGCGCGGCACGGGCGAAGGCCACTATGACTGGGACCTCGGCCCGAACAGCACGATGACCAATGCGAACGTCGACACGGTCGTTCAGGGCACGAGCGGCCGGAACCTGAAGCTGTCGTACAAGGGCGGCAATAACGAGGTGACGGTGCCGCCGAACGTACCTATCGTGACCTTTACGACGGCCGCGCGCACCGACCTGACGCCGGGCAAGAAGGTGTTCATCGTGGCAACGGCGGCGTCGCAGGGTACGTATGTCGCTCAACGTGTGGTTGTCGAGAAGGATGGCGTCGCGCCGCCGATGTAAAGCGCATTCAGGTATGGAAGGCCGACCGCATTGGGTGTGTCACCAACGGGTACGGCCTTCCAGCAAGCAGCGCAGGTAACTTCCGGGAAACAGCCCGGCGAATCACCCACGCAAGCGCATTGCCACTCGCCCGATCAGCGAGGGCCGGCTCACAGTCCGAGGCAAATCGCACCGGCCGCCACGACCACGCAGGCGAGCCAGCGCTTGCCGCTCACCGCTTCGCCGAGAAACATCCGCCCGATCAGCACCGCGAACACCACGCTGGTCTCGCGCAACGCCGACACCGTTCCCATCGCGCCCGACTGCATCGCCCATATGACGATGCCGTATGCCGCCACCGATACAACGCCGCCCATTAGCGAGGAGCCGACCGCCATTGGCGTCGAGCGTATCGGTGTCCATAGCGCGGACACACCGCGCATCGCGACGAACAGCACGGGCATCAGCCAGTAGAACAGGAACATCCATGCGGTGTAGGCAAGCGCTTCGCCGCCCGACAGGCGCACGCCGATGCCGTCGATCACGGTGTACAGCGCGATCGTCGCGCCGGTAGTGAGCGCGGCCAGCACGCCGGCGCGCGACACGCTTCCCGCTTCGAGCGCGATTGCAATGATGCCGCCGGATATCATCACGATCCCGATAGCACGCAACGGGCCGATCGCCTCGTGCGCGAAGAGCGCTGCGCCGAGCGTAACCAGAAGCGGTGACGAGCCGCGGGCGATCGGATACGCTTGCGCCAGATCGCCACGGCGGTAGGCCCGGACGAGGCTTGCGTTATAGCCGATATGCACGAGGCCCGACGCGACGATATACGGCCATGCCGCGGCCGCCGGCAGCGGCGTGAATGGAATGATGAGCGTGGCGATCGCCGCGATGGCGATGCTCATCCACGTCATGGAAAGGAAGCGGTCGCGATTGCCGTGCAGTAACGCGTTCCAGCTTGCGTGAAGCAACGCCGCGAAAAGGACCAGGCCGCCCGTATAGCTGAGCATGCGCGATCAGGCCGCGGGCGCGACCGATGCGCCCGCAATCCGATGGCGCGCGAGCGATTCGGCCACGAACCCCGACGCCTTCATTTCCTCGACGAAGCTGCGTAGTGCGGAAGCCGCCGCTTCACCGCGGCTTTTCGGCGTGCCCATTGCCTGTTGAATGACCATGAAGCGCTCATCGAGAAGCCGCAGGCCGGATGTATTGCGCGAATCGGCTTCGAGTTGCTGCTTCACGCCGGCCGCGACTTCGAGACCCTGTTCGAGGAACGTCTGCACGACCGTCGGCGAGGTAGGTGCACGAACGATCTGCGCGGCCTTCAGTTCGCGTGTAAGGAAGAGGTCATAGGCGCTGCCTTTGCCGACCGCGACGCGGTTATGCGGCTGATCGACGTCCTCGTTCGTTCGGACGGGGGAGTCGTCGCGCACCAGATAAAAGCCTTCGATCAGCACGTACGGCGCGGTAAATGCAATCGTCTCACCACGCAACGGATCGACAGCGAAGAAGCCGAAGTCGGCACGCTCCTCGCTCACGGCCTGCACCGATTTGCCCGCTGCGTCGAACACCACCAGTTCGAGTTCGACGCCGAGCTTTTGTGCGAACGCCCGCGCGAGGTCGACCGATACGCCGAACGGCTCGCCGGTATGCGGGTCCTTGTTAGCGAGAATGGGGTTGCCCAGATTGATCGATGCCCGCACTTTGCCGGCAGGCGTGAACGACGAGACAACGGCTTGATCGATGGTCATGGTGTTCCCGTATGGTGTTCCGCAACGTGTTCCCGGTATGCGCGGGCCGTATGCGTTGAGGAAACGGTTCAAGCATCTTGCTGATGCGAGGATAGTGCGTCGAGCGTTCCGTTCCATCTTAAAGGGAATTGGCGGACTTGCCCAGGCGGCCGGCAACGCGCCATGGCACCTTTGATTGCCGGCTGACTCCAGCGTCCAATCATTGCAAACTCTGTAAGCGATAACCGGCCCGAGCTAGTCTTTGCGCTCACGTTTTGCGGGCTTGTTATGGGCGGCATCGTTGTTGTCTGTATCACGCCGTTTTTCGTCGCCCACTTCGCGATTGGCGACGAACGGCGAATCGGTATCGCTGCCGCCTTCGCGCAGCGCGGTTCGCGCTTCCTTGGCGAGGTTTTCATACTGCTTGCGAAAGCGCGTCAGGTCTTTCTCCTCCAGTTCCTCCAGATCGAGCAGTGCGTTATGGGCGCCTTCGATTGCGCGGATCAGTTCGTCGAGCTTGATCTGCATGGCGGCCGTGTCGCGGTTCTGTGTGTTTTGTATCAGGAAAACCATCAGGAACGTGACGATTGTGGTCGACGTGTTGATCACGAGCTGCCATGTGTCGCTGTAATGAAAGAACGGCCCCGTGATTGCCCACACGATCACGAGCGACGCAGCCACGACGAAAGTGCCGGGACGGCCGGTCATTGTCGACAGATAGCTGGCGAAGTTCGAAAACCATTTGCTGTTCATGGCGATCTCCGTTGTTGGTCTGGTTCATACGATGATCGCATAGGACAGGTGATCGGGCTCGGTCTGGTCCGGGGGTGTTCCGCGTGGATGCCGTTGACGGTGTCTGTCTGCTCGGTGATATTCTTTTCGTTGCCTGGTTTGCGTTTGCTCCGTGCTTGCGAAGGCAGCGACGCTTCCCTCATTGCTTGAAGACAGCACGAACGGCAAGGACCGGCGCTCATGAACGATCAGCGATATCTGGCACCCGACAGCACCGCGGCCCGCGTTGCACTCTGGCGGGCGCTGCACAAGGAAGTCGACGCCGCGCCGCATGTTTTCGACGACTCGATCGGCCTCGAACTGCTAGCTCCCGGCGACGACTGGCGCCAGCGCGGCGACATGGACCCGCAGTTCACGCGTCCGTTTCGCGCGTCGATCGTGGCACGCGCTCGTTTCATCGAAGACCTGGTGGTCGAAGAGGCGGCGCGCGGGATCGGCCAGTATGTGATTCTTGGGGCGGGGCTCGACAGTTTTGCGCAGCGCAGGCCGGAGATTGCTTCGCGCCTCACAGTATTCGAGGTCGATCAGCCGGTGCCGCAGGAGTGGAAACGTCAGCGGCTCGGCGAGCTTGGTTTCGGCATCCCGCCATGGCTGCGCTTCGTGCCGGTCGATTTCGAGGCTGGCGAAGCATGGCAGGACCGGCTCATGGCGCACGGTTTCGACGACAGGAAGCCGGCAATCGTCGTCTCAACGGGCGTGAGCATGTATCTCACGCGCGATGCAAATGCGGCCACGCTGCGCCAGATCGCGGCTTTCGCCCGCGGATCGACGCTCGCCACGACGTTTCTGCTGCCGCTAGACATGGCGGATCCAGAAGTCCGCCCTGGGCTGAAAATGGCAGAGAAGGGCGCGCGCGAAAGCGGCACGCCCTTTCTCAGTTTCTTCACGCCGGCCGAGATGCTGGCCCTTGCCCACGAAGCCGGCTTCGCGCAGGCGCGGCACGTCTCTGCGGCCGACCTTACGCAACGCTACTTCGTCAACAGAAGCGATGGCTTGCGTCCGCCGGACAATACCGAGGAATTGCTAATAGCGAATGCCTGACCACGGTCCCCCACGAGCGTCACGGTAAGGCCGACGACTTGCTGAGCGTCACACCAGCAACCGGATCGCGAGCCCTGCCACGCCGCACACCAGCACTACTGGTATCACGCCGACCTTGAAGCGGAAGAGCGCGATCGCAGCCGCCAGCCCGATGACGAGCGACAACCAGTCGAAGCCCCCATGCAGGCCATGCGGCCATAAAACGTGCAGCGCAAAGAAGACGGCAAGATTCACGATTACGCCGACGACCGCGGCCGTGATCGCAGTGAGCGGCGCGGTGAATTTCAGATTGCCGTGCGTGGTCTCGATGAACGGGCCGCCCAGCAGGATGAACATGAACGAAGGCAGAAAAGTGAAGAACGTCACGATCGTTGACGCGACGACAGCGGACAGAAGTAGCGCGTCCGGACCGAATATCGCTCGCGTCCATCCTCCGACAAAGCCGACGAAAGCGACGACCATGATCAACGGGCCGGGCGTCGTCTCACCGAGCGCAAGACCGTCGATCATTTGAAGCCCCGTGAGCCAATGCTGATGCTCGACCGCGCCCTGGTAGACGTAAGGCAAAACCGCGTACGCGCCACCGAATGTAAGCAGCGCTGCCTTCGTGAAGAACCAGGCCATTTGCGTGAGTGCGCCGTTCCATCCGAAAAGAGCGGCTAGCGTACCGATCGTCACCAGCCATATGAGGACAAAGCTTGCCAGGACGATGAAAAAGCGCTTCCAGGTAAAGAGCGCGTGACGAGGCGTCGGCGTGTCGTCGTCGATCAGCGCCGGGCCGTGAAGCTGCGCAGCGGCGCCGTGCTTGCCGCCAATCACGAAAGTGCCGGGCGCATATTTCCCGCCGACGTAACCGATCACGCCAGCCACGAGAACAATCAACGGGAACGGCACCTTCACGGCGAAGATGGCAATAAACGCCGCAGCGGCGATAGACCACAGCCAGGCGTTCTTAAGCGCGCGTGAGCCAATGCGATACGCGGCGAACACGACGATCGCAGTCACGGCCGGCTTGATTCCGTACAGGACGCCGGCCACAGCCGGGACGCTGCCGAACACCAGATAGACCCACGACAGGCCCATCAGAATAAATAGCGACGGCAGCACGAAAAGCCCGCCCGCGATCACGCCACCCCACGTGCGATGCATGAGCCAGCCAATGTAGGTCGCAAGTTGCTGCGCCTCGGGCCCGGGAAGCACCATGCAGTAGTTCAACGCATGCAGGAAGCGCTTTTCCGAAATCCAGCGCTTTCTCTCGACGAGTTCCTGGTGCATCAGCGCTATCTGCCCGGCCGGACCGCCAAAGCTCATGAAGCCGAGTCGCAGCCAATACCAGAATGCAGTGGAGAGCGGAACGCGGGCGACGTCGTCTTTCATCAAATGGTCCTGTTCGTTTTGCCTCGTGCTGGAGCGCGAGCTTCGAGCGGTCGCAAGTATCTTTTGGCTAGCGAGGGTCTCAAGGGTGTTTGGGCGATGACGATTCGCCACTCAGGATCGGCTTGCTGACTTTCAGCTTTCCGGTCACTGACGTTCCGGTCATTGCCCCCGGTCATTGATTCCCCTTAACCGCATGACGGAACGTGCGGCGCAGTCTAGCAGTTAAGGCACGCTGCGCGGTTTGGCTTGTACCGATGCCGCCAGTTTCCGCGCTTCGACGAGTGCCTCGCTGATGGCGCTCAGCACTTTGTCGCGCGCGGCGTCGTCCTGCTGACGCAACGCGAACGAAGGATGATATGTCGCGATTCCCCAACCGCCTTCGAGTTCGAACGGCTTACCCATATAGTCGCGCAAGCTTGCCTTTTCGCGCAGCAACGCGTTGAGCGCCGTTGCGCCCAGCGCGACGACGACCGATGGCCGAACGGTTTGCAACTCCTGCTCCAGCCAATACGAGCATGCTTCGACCTCGCGCTGCGCGGCGGTTTTGTGCAGCCTGCGCTTGCCGCGAGGTTCCCATTTGAAGTGCTTGACCGCGTTCGTCAAATAAAGCTGCTCACGCGACAGGTCGGCGCGGACGATCGCGAGATCTAGCAACTGTCCCGCCGGCCCGATGAAAGGCTCGCCGCTCAGATCCTCCTGATCGCCGGGCTGCTCACCGATCAGCATGATGCGCGCGTCACGAGGCCCCGAACTGCCCACGGCTTGCGTCGCATTGCGCCACAGGTCGCAGCGTCGGCAGGCGTCCAGCGACGATGGCTGATCGCGGGCAGGCTGAGCGAATTCAGCTTCGACAGGAATGGACTTGCCGCCTAGCGCCGCGACCCCGCTCGCTTGCGCAACGCGCCGCGCGCCGCTCTTTGCTTCACTGATCATGGCGGGAATCAGATGGCCTTCCGGCAGCCCTTTCCAGAACCGCACCGGCATGTGCTGTTCGAGCGCAGCTTCGTTCAGACGCGCAGGATTGAATGTGCTGCGGTAGTACGCGAGCCACAACGCCTCGGCCTCGTCTTCAGTGTCGCAGCGATGCTTGTGGCGCAGCGCAGGGCGCGCTTCGATATGTAGTTGCTCGCCGTTCCAGAACGCGGCGCCGTGAGGCGTCGCGATAATCCACGACGAGCGCCCCATGCGTTGCGCGAAATGTTCCGCGGCCCATGCGAGAACGTCGTGTTCCGGTTCGTACCAGGCTATGTACTCTGGGGTTTGGGCGTCCGGCCTCTGCTTGCGAAAGCGCACGTACGCGATCATGTCGTGCTTCGCACGGCGCACCGCTTTAGCCATCCGGTAGAGCCGGGCGCCGTCGACGTCGGCTGGCGACGCCACCGCGCGATCGCCGCATTGCCAGCGCCAAAGCACCTTGTAGAGGAATGCCCACCGGTCAGGCTCACGATACAGCGCCGCATCATGCAGCAGCGCTGACAGTTCTTTCGAGACGTGAACGGCCGGGGCGTCCGACCCGAGCGCCGCGTTGCGGGACGTGTCGCCGTAATCGAGCGCCGTTTGACTA
Organism: Paraburkholderia sp. 22098; assembly: GCF_052045935.1. Classification (NCBI taxonomy): domain Bacteria; kingdom Pseudomonadati; phylum Pseudomonadota; class Betaproteobacteria; order Burkholderiales; family Burkholderiaceae; genus Paraburkholderia; species Paraburkholderia sp. 22098. Next base: position 436,682 of record NZ_JBQEPV010000002.1, read on the forward strand.
GACAGCGAACCATGACCACCGGCGCCTTCTTTAATGCGCCATTCGATCGACTCCGGCGCAAGCCCTTGAGCCAGCGCAACGAGAGTGGCTGTACGCCAGGCGGCAAAATGGTTTTCGATCTCGATGCAATGAAGCACGACACGTCACCACAACTGCATTTGCGTTTGCATTGGCGGCGTCAGGATTCGCCGCAGATGAGCCGACGACGCGTCGTGCATGGCCGCCCGATAGTCTTGCGTGACGACGAACGGCTTGATCTTTTCCAGCGGACACCGCAGGCGCACCAGATCTTCATAGCGCACCCGCCGGGAGCGTCGCAACTCGACCAGCCGCTTGGCATTGCGCATGCCGATGCCCGGCACCCGCGCGATCATGCGAAGCGGCGCGCGGTTCAGGTCGACCGGGAACTGGTCGCGATGCCCGAGCGCCCATGCAAGTTTCGGATCCATGTCGAGCGGCAGGTTGCCTGGCTGTTCGAACAGTTCCGCGACGTTGAAACCGTAGCCGCGCAGCAGAAAATCTGCCTGATACAGACGATGTTCGCGCAGCAGCGGCGGCGCCTCGCCGGGGACTGCCGAAGGACTGTCAGGGATCGGGCTGAATGCCGAGTAATACACGCGCTTCAGCTTGTACGATCCGTACAGCGTTTCCGCGGTCTGCAGGATGGTGCTGTCGTTCGTCTGATCCGCGCCGACGATCATTTGCGTGCTTTGGCCGGCCGGCGTGAACCGGGGCGCTTTTGCGTCGCCCAGCGCCTCTTCCTGCGCGAGCCGGATCGACCCCATGGCGAGCTTGATCGTGCGCACGTCTTTCTCCGGTGCAAGGCGTGCGAGGCTGCCTTCGGTCGGCAGTTCGATGTTCACGCTCAGACGGTCGGCATAGCGGCCGGCTTTGGCGATGAGTTCGGGGTCGGCGTCGGGGATGGTTTTCAGGTGAAGGTAGCCGCGGAACTGGTGATCTTCGCGCAGCGACTGCGCTACCCGCACCAGTTGCTCCATGGTGTAATTCGACGACCGGATGATGCCTGAACTCAGAAACAGTCCGTCGATGTAGTTGCGCCGATAAAAGTCGAGCGTGAGGTCCACGACCTCCTCAGGCGTGAAGCGCGCCCGTGGCACATTGCTCGAACGCCGGTTGACGCAGTACTGACAGTCATACAGACAGAAATTCGTGAGCAGGATTTTCAGCAGCGACACGCAGCGCCCGTCTGGCGTGAAGCTATGGCAGATACCGGCGCCGGTGCTGGCGCCCAAACCTTCCGTGCCGCGCGAGGCGCGCTTAGGCGCGCCACTACTGGCGCACGATGCGTCGTATTTGGCCGCGTCGGCCAATACTTCGAGCTTTTTCTGCAATTCCACGTTGCCGCCGATACTGTATGGATGTACAGTATTGTACGTGGGCAATTCGTAAGCGCAAGCGTTTTTTGGCAGGGCCGGCGGTTGGGTTTGGGTGCTGGCTTGCTGGCTTGCTGGCTTGCTGGCTTGCGGTGCGGTTGCTGCCTTGTTGGTTGCTGCCTGGTTGCTTGTTCATTGCTTGTTTTCCGCTGGCGTCCGCCAGTTCGTTCATGTGAAGGGGGATTCGCGTAGATGCCGGATTTCAGCACGCAGGAGCAAGATGCCTGAACAACTGTGGTTGCCCGGGCTCGAGGCGCCGCCAACGCCAACCGACGGCCTCTTTTTCGCTGTCTTCCCGGATGCGAATACCGCGGCCAGCATTTCAAAGCTAGCGCAAGAGCTTTGCGGGGAGGCGCGCGCCCGCAGTAAGCCGCTTGCCGCCGGTCGTTTGCACGTCACGCTGCGTCATCTCGGCAATTTCGCGGGCGGTCTGCCGCCGGAACATGTGGAGGCCGCAATGCAAGCGGCTGCCGCGGTTCGCATGGCGCCGTTCAGCGTCGAGTTCAATACGGCGGAGAGTTTCGCGTCGAAACCGCGGCCGGGCCCGTTAGTGTTGACGGGGAGTGAGGGCGTGGTGGGTCTGCATCGGCTTCATGACGCATTGGCGGAAGCGCTGCACGTCAAGGGCATTGAAAGCCGCGCCGGTTCCGCGGCAGTGACTTATACGCCGCATGTCACGTTGGCTTACGGCTTGCCCTTGGGCCGCCACGCGTCCGGTAGAGCCGGTTTGCTGGAATGTGCGTGGTTTCGCGTTGATACACAGCTTATTGGGGCGTACCCGGCATATTGTGCTTGCGCGCTGGACGCTTGAAGGGGCCGCGCCCTAGTGGCATTGGCGCGACGATTAGCTGGTCGTGAAGAGGAACATGAAAGGAGGGTGGGCCGCGACGCGTGATCTGTGGCTTTCGATTCTGTGGGGGATCTGGCGTGCGTCTAGAAGCGCATACCAGTAGCGCAAACGCCGCCGAAACCACTGCCGCTTCCGCCGGCTCCGGCGCAGAATACTGCGCAGCCGGAAAGCAACGCGGACATCGCTGCGGCTACACATACAGTGCGTAGGGTTGTATTGAATGAGCGCCTGTCAACGCGGGCGCGGCTCGCGAGCGCTGAAGCGCAGCCCGCGCACGCCCGGACTGCGGGCTGCGGGGCAGTGCTTGTGGCAGTGATTCGTGCTGCGTTGTCAACGCGTGAGTGTGTCATTTGCAATTGCATGATCGGTGGCAAAAAAGCAGGAAACAGAGAAGCGAAGTAGGTGAGCGACGTAGCCAAACGAAGCGAACCAAGCAGGCGGCCAAAGCACGCCGCGAGCGCGACTCGCAAAAAGTGTCGAAGCCTAGCTTGCATCCATCCAGGACTCCAATACGCAAAATCCGAAAAGCCGGCGGGCCGGGTGAATCCGGCGGAAGGAACCCTCGTGCGCTCCCTGATAGAATGCTTGGGCCGCAACGTAGTGGATTGCAGATGAGATTGCTTGATGCGTTAGTCGAACAGCGTATTGCCGCCGCCGCCGCACGTGGCGAATTCGACGATTTGCCGGGCGCAGGCGCGCCGCTCACCCTGGACGACGATGCTTTGGTCCCGGAAGAAGTGCGCGTCGCCAACCGGATTTTGAAAAACGCGGGGTTTGTGCCCCCCGCAATGGAGCAGTTGCGCGCGTTGCGTGACTTGCAGTCCGAACTGAGTGCCGTGAGCGATCAGGCTACGCGGTGCCGTCTTCAGGCTCGCATGCTGGCGCTCCATATGGCGCTGGAATCGTTACGTGGAGGCCCGTTGGTGCTTCCGCGCGAATATTGCCGCCGGATTGCGGAGCGATTGTCCGAGCGGGCTTCCAACAGCGATGTGTCCGCGGTGGAAGGCTCTCCCGCGAATGTCGCCGGCTCGGGGACACAGTGAGCGAGCCCGTCGTTGGTCGCGGGGCCATGGGCCCGAACTTGGGTTTGAACTTGGACTGGATCGAGGCAGGAAAGGAGCCGGAAATGCCGCCTGTTACTGTCGGTGGTGTTGTCACCATCGCCGGTGACTTCGCAAATGGCGAGCCGGGTGTCGCTGCCGCGGCGCCCATCGCCTCGTCCGATCCCCCCGAGCCGCTCGCAACCGCCGCCAACCCCATCGCCAACCTCGCCGCCAACCCGACCGTCTCCGACCGCGATCGCCGATTCATGGCCTTGGCGCAAGCTGCCGCCGAAGAAGCACGGGCGGCTGGTGAAGTGCCCGTCGGCGCAGTGCTCGTGCGTGGCGACGAAGTGATCGCGAAAGGTTTCAACCATCCGATTGGCGCGCACGATCCTTCGGCGCACGCGGAAATGGTCGCGTTGCGTGCCGCGGCACAGATCGCGCAGAACTATCGCTTGCCGGGCTGCGAACTGTATGTGACCCTCGAACCTTGCCTGATGTGCGCAGGTGCCATCATGCACGCCCGCATTGCCCGCGTGGTGTTCGGCGCTCGCGATCCGAAAACGGGCGCATGCGGCAGCGTCGTCGACGCATTCGCAAACCCGCAGTTGAATCATCACACTCAGGTGACCGGCGGCGTGCTCGAAAGCGAATGCGGCGCTGCGCTGAAGTCGTTCTTTGCCGAGCGGCGGCGCGCGAGCCGCGAAGCACGCGCGGCGGCACGTGCGGCCGTCGTCGCGGAAAAAGACCCGTCCGGCACACCCTGAATCGCAACGCTCTCCAAACCGCGCGGAACACTTAGACCAGAGCCTATCGATGAGCGTCCACCGTACCTTCAACCTGATTGCGCCTTCCGGCTATCCGCAAGAGGCGGAGGTGCTCAACCGCGCGTTGCAGCGCCTGCGCGCACAAGGGCATCGCGTGGAAGGGGTAGACGCGACGCGGCGTCGTTATCAACGCTTCGGCGGCACCGACGGCGAGCGCGCGGCGGATTTGAACCGGCTCGCGGATGCTTCCCGCGCGTTGCCGGACATCGTCCTCGCCGTGCGCGGCGGGTACGGCGCGGCGCGGATTCTGCACGGCCTCGATTACGATGGGTTGCAACGTCGTCTGAGCGGCGAGCCGGTTGCGCTGGTGGGCCACAGCGACTTCACGGCGATTCAGCTCGCTCTGCTTGCGCGCGCCGGCTTGAAAACGTTCAGCGGCCCGATGCTCATGAGCGACTTCGGCGCGGAACATGTCAGCGACTTCACCATGCAGCACTTCTGGTCCGCGCTGACAAAGCCGACGCTAACCATTGCGAGAAACGTGCCGCAAGCGCACGCGGTGGACGTCTCGGGCACCTTCTGGGGCGGCAATCTGGCGGTGCTCACGTCGCTCGTCGGCACGCCTTACATTCCGTCGGTGCAGGGCGGGGTGCTGTTTGTCGAGGACGTCAACGAGCAACCGTTTCGCATTGAGCGGATGCTTTATCAACTGCACCTGTCGGGCATTCTCGGCGAGCAGCAGGCGCTCGTGCTTGGCGATTTTTCGGGCGGCAAGTCGTACGACTACGACAACGGCTATGACCTGCAAGCCATGATCGATCAGATGCGGTCGGTGATCGGCATTCCGATCGTCACCGGCTTGCAGTTCGGCCACGTGCCGGACATGCTTACGCTGCCTGTGGGCGCCGACGCGCACCTGGTTGCAGATGCGAACGGCTTCAAGCTGACCTTGTCGAATTACCCCTGCCTGCGTTGAACGACCGCTAGCGAAGAGGTGCAGGCGAGGCCGCCTTTTCGCCGGTCCTTTACGTAGCCCAGGTCGGCAACTGCGGCTTTTCAGTGAAGGCCGAAAACCCCCGCGCTCGACTATTTTGTCGACAAAATGCGCCGCGCCAGCGACGCCAATCGTCATATCGAATCCAGCTCCCCCAGTCGCTGCAGGGCTTCCAGCCAGGCAGCCTGTCGTCGCCGCACGCCGTGCCGCAAAGATTGTCGATGATGCCAACAAAAATTGTTGACAATCTTTATGTCCATCCTATTATGACCTTCATACCGAGACACATATCATGTCCGACACCGAATCAGTCAACGCAAATAGTTCGAAGCCCGAAGCAATTGCCGAGCGCATTCGCGCCGCGATTCTCGAGCATCGGCTGGCGCCGGGCGCGAAGCTGACCGAAGCGCAGTTGTGCGAAGTGTTCGGTGTGAAGCGTGGGCCAATCCGGCAAGCGCTAGCGCAACTCGCGACCGATCATCTGGTGGATCTCGAACCGAACCGCGGCGCGTTTGTGGCAAGCCCGTCGCTTCAGGAGGTGCATGAGGTGTTCGAGATGCGCCGCATCATCGAGTTGGCAGTCGTCGAAAAGATCTGCGGCGGGCATGGCATGCGGCGGTTGAAGAGCATCGGCAGCATGATCGGCCGCGAACGCAAGGCGTTCGAAACACGCGACTTTTCGTCGTGGATTCGTCTGTCCGGCGAGTTTCACACGGAACTCGCTCAGCTGACCGGCAACACGGTGCTGTGCGACTGCCTGAACGGACTCGTGGCGCGTTCCACGCTGATTTCAGCGTTGTACGAGTCATTGGGGCGAAGCCCGTGTTCGTTCGAAGACCATGAAGCGATTCTCGCCGCGCTCGACGCCGGCGATGCAAAAGAGGCGGCGGCGCTCATGTCGCGCCATTTGCAAAGCGTCGAGTTGAAGATGCTGGAGCGGCCCGCGCGTGGCGCAGCCGATCTGCACGAGGTATTCGGCGCGTTTCACGGCGCCGGCAAGGCGTCATCTAAAGACTCGCCTGAAGAGTCATCTAAAGCATCATCGAAAGCATCACTCAAAGCCAGGTCCGCGCCAAGCTGAGGCAAGCGGCCGGCGTGCGCCCGTTGCTGGTGCGCGCCGCACTGAACTGAACGGATTGATCGAGCGTTGCGAGGCGGCCCTGCGCGGGCGCTGCCGGCTTGCGCGCGCACGTCCGTCGCCTGCGCGACGGGCCACGAATGCAGTAACGCATTGCCGGACATCCGCGGAAGGGCGGCAATGCGATAACCACAAGTACTTCAGTACGGAGACAACCGCGGCGTGGCCATGGCGGCGGCTCGAGCCTCGTTCGTCCAGAACGACGCGAAGCGCGAGCGAGACGCCAGAGCCGCAACTGGCATGGCCAATGCAATGCCCTTCGATTCGCAATCGACGGTTCCATCACAAGGAGGAATCATGGCTCAGTTCAGCGCAGCGCCCGGCAGTCCCGCAATCCCCCCTTATGCAGACGGTGACGCAACCGGCGATGTGTCCATGCCGGCCGGTTACAGCGAGCGGTTATACAACAAGGACCTGGCGCCGCTGCGTCACCAGACCTGGGGCGCCTACAACATCTTTGCGTTCTGGATGTCGGACGTGCACAGCGTTGGCGGTTATGTGTTCGCCGGCAGCCTCTTCGCCCTCGGGCTGACGAGCTGGCAAGTGCTGATTGCGCTGCTGGTGGGCATTGGGATCGTCAACCTGTTGTGCAACATGATTGCGAAGCCGAGCCAGGCCAACGGCGTGCCGTATCCGGTTGCGTGCCGTGCGACTTTCGGTGTGCTCGGCGCCAATGTTCCCGCGGTGATTCGCGGTCTGATCGCGGTCGCGTGGTACGGCATTCAGACGTATCTGGCCTCGAGCGCGCTGGTGATCGTCGTGCTGAAGTTCGTCCCGCAGTTGCTGCCCTATGCGGACGTTCATCGACACGGCTTCATGGGCCTGTCCACGCTCGGATGGTGCGGCTTCATGTTGCTGTGGGTGCTGCAGGCACTGGTCTTCTGGCACGGCATGGAGACGATCAAGAAGTTCATCGACTTCGCGGGTCCGGCCGTTTATGTCGTGATGTTCATTCTGGCCGGCTACATGGTGTATCGGGCCGGCTGGCGCAACATCGGCATCAACCTGGGCGGCGTAAAGTATCACGGCATGCAGGTATTGCCGGTGATGATCACGGCGACCTCGCTGGTCGTCTCGTACTTCTCCGGGCCGATGCTGAATTTCGGCGACTTTTCGCGCTACGGCAAGAGCTTTCGCAGCGTACAGCGCGGCAATTTCTGGGGGCTGCCGGTCAACTTCCTCGCGTTTTCGCTCGTGACGGTGATCACAACCGCGGCGACGCTGCCGGTGTTCGGTCAACTGATTACGGACCCGGTGGAGACGGTGGGCCGCATCGACTATCCGACGGCGGTGATTCTCGGCGCGCTGACGTTCACGATTGCGACCATCGGCATCAATATCGTCGCGAATTTCGTGTCGCCGGCTTTCGACTTCTCGAACGTGGCGCCGAAGCTCATCAGCTGGCGTGCTGGCGGCATGCTCGCGGCGGTCGCTTCGATCTTCATCACGCCGTGGAATCTGTTCAACAACCCGGCAGTGATTCACTACACGCTCGACGTGCTCGGCAGCTTCATCGGACCTTTGTACGGAATCCTGATCGTCGATTACTACCTGGTGAAGCGCCAGAAAATCGTCCTCGACGATCTGTACACCGTGGCGCCGACGGGAACTTACTGGTATCGCAACGGCGTGAACTACCGCGCGGTTGCTGCACTGCTGCCGGCTGCGGTCATCGCGGTGCTGTGCGTGATGGTGCCGTCGCTCGACGGTATGGCGAATTTCTCATGGTTCATTGGCGCGGGCCTCGGGGCACTGTTCTATCGCGTGCTCGCTCGCTGAGCATCGAGGCGCGGGCCATGCTGTGACAGCAGTGACAGGTGGCGGCCGACGGTGACAGCGCCGCGGTCATCGCAGTCGAAAAGGAGACGAGATGCGCATCAAACTGATCAACCCGAACACGACCCAACGCATGACCGACGCAATGGGCCGTTGCGCGCGTGAAGTGGCCGCGCCGGGCACCGAAGTGATTGCGGTCAGTCCGACAATGGGGCCGCCGTCCATCGAAGGCTATTACGATGAAGCCCTTGCCACGCCCGGTCTGCTCGCTGAAGTGATGGCGGGCGAGCGCGAACACTGCGACGGCTATGTCATCGCCTGTTTCGGCGATCCAGGACTGTACGCCGCACGCGAGCTCGCACGCGGGCCGGTGATCGGCATCGCGGAGGCGGCCATGCACGCGGCGAGCGTGCTGGCGCCCGGTTTCTCGGTGGTGACGACGCTCGCGCGCACCTGCGGGATGGCGTGGCATCTGGCCGAGCGCTACGGCATGCGGCGTTTCTGTCGCAACGTGCGGGCGACCGACGTCGCGGTGCTCGACCTCGACAAGCCCGGCTCGGCGGCGCGCCGCATCATTCTCGACGAGTGCCGGCGCGCGCTTGCCGAGGACGGCTCCGACGCGATCGTGCTCGGTTGCGCGGGCATGGCCGAGCTGTGCGCGGAGATTGAGGACGCGCTCGGCGCGCCGGTGATCGAAGGCGTGACGGCAGCCGTCAAATGGACCGAGGCGCTGATCTCGCTACGTCTTTCGACGGCCAAGCGCGGCGACTACGCTCGCCCCTTGCCCAAGCGCTATGACGGCGCGCTCGAATCGTTCAGTCCTGGCGCGACGGATCCGAATCCTGCGCCGCCGCGTGTCGTCAATGCAGATTCGCTGCGGGTAAACACCAGCGAATCCGAGCCGCACATACATTCAGTCTGACACGCACTATCTGCCCGGGTGTATGGGCGCACCCGGGCGTTTTCGCTACACTGGTCCAACTCGGCGCGGGCTGCCCGACGTGTTTTCCGACGCTGACCGGCTATTGCCGCTGTAACACGAAGCACGGCCTCCGGGCAGCTTTCACAACGCACCTTGCCAGCACAACGTATCGTCACCACGCATTCGTCAAACCATGGCACTCGACCCCAACTATCCACGCGATCTGATCGGCTACGGCCGCCACCCGGTGCAAGCGAACTGGCCAGGGCGAGCGCGCGTCGCAGTGCAATTCGTCCTTAATTACGAGGAGGGCGGTGAGAACTGCGTGCTGCACGGCGATCCTGGCTCGGAGCAGTTCCTGTCGGAGATTGTCGGCGCAGCGGCGTATCCGGCGCGTCACATGAGCATGGAGTCGATCTACGAATATGGCTCGCGTGCAGGCGTATGGCGCATTCTTCGCGAATTCGAAAAGCGCGGGTTGCCGCTTACGGTGTTCGGCGTCGGCATGGCCATTGAACGGCATCCCGAACTCGCGCGCGCGTTTGTCGAACTCGGTCATGAGATCGCGTGTCACGGCTATCGCTGGATTCACTATCAGGACGTATCGCCGGAAAAGGAAGCCGAGCATATGCGGCTCGGCATGCAAGCCATCGAACGTGTCACGGGTGAGCGGCCGCTTGGCTGGTACACGGGCCGCGACAGTCCCAACACGCATCGGCTGGTCGCCGAATATGGCGGCTTTCTGTACGACTCCGACTACTACGGCGACGACCTGCCGTTCTGGATGGACGTTGAAGTGACAGGCGGCACGACTGTGCCTCAACTGATCGTGCCGTACACGCTCGACACGAACGACATGCGCTTCGCGAGCCCGCAGGGCTTCAACACGGCAGACCATTTCTTCACGTATCTGCGCGACGCGTTCGACGTGCTTTACGAAGAAGGCGACGAAGCGCCGAAAATGCTGTCCATCGGCATGCACTGCCGGCTGCTCGGACGCCCCGGGCGTTTTCGCGCGCTGCAGCGCTTTCTCGACCATATCGAGCAGCACGATCGCGTGTGGGTGACCCGGCGCGTCGATATCGCGCGGCACTGGCGCGAACATCATCCCTATCAGCAACATAACCGCGGGGCTGCGGCATGAAGGCGATGCAATACACACTGGACCAACTCAACACCGTTTCGACCGACGCGTTCGTGGCGGCTCTGTCGGGTATCTTCGAGCACTCGCCCTGGGTCGCGGAAATTGCGGCGCATGAGCGGCCGTTTGCGAGCGTCGACGAACTGCATCGCAAGATGTCTAAGATCGTCGAGACGGCGGGCGAAGAGAAGCAGCTCGCGCTGATCAACGCGCACCCGGAGCTGGCGGGCAAGGCCGCGGTCCGCGGCGAACTCACGGCCGAATCGACGCGTGAGCAGAGCGGCGCCGGTCTCTCGCAGTGCACGCAGGAAGAGTTCGACAAGCTCCTCGCGCTGAATGCCGCGTATCGCGAGAAGTTTGGCTTTCCGTTCATTCTCGCGGTGCGTGGCTACGACCGTCACGGCATCATCGCGAACTTCGAGGCGCGCGTGAACAATAGCCGCGCCGACGAGCTACGCGCGAGCCTCGATCAGATCTACCGTATTGCGCGGTTCCGGCTGGAAGATCTGATTGGCGCGTGATGAACGCGTGACGAACGCGCAATGAACTGACGATCGCCGAACTGACGATCGCCGCCGCGCTTCAAGGTTCGGCATGACGTTGCAGCTTTGCGCTGCGGCTTCGCCGGGAAATTTCTGGCACTAACAAACATCAAGGAAGACACAGATGGCACTCCCGATTCTCGACCCCAACGCACCCGAATTCACGCGCCGCTACGTGAACCTGGCGGACCCGCGCCTGGGCGCGCAGGCGCTCGAGGCCAGCGACGACTTCTTCGCCCCGAAGGAGCGCATGCTGAACCCGGAGCCGGCCGTCTTCATTCCGGGCAAATATGACGAACACGGCAAGTGGATGGACGGTTGGGAAACGCGCCGCAAACGCGTGAGCGGCTACGACTGGTGCATCGTCAAGCTGGCGCGCCCCGGCGTGATCAAGGGGCTCGACCTCGACACGAGCCATTTCACGGGTAATTTTCCGCCGGCGGCGTCGGTGGAAGCGGCGCGCGTGGTGGACGGCGTGCCAAACCAGTCGACGCAATGGACCGAGATCGTTCCGTCCACCACGTTGCAAGGCAACAGCCACCACTACCTCGACGTGAGCGACGCAAACGCCTATACGCACTTGCGCGTGAACATCTACCCGGACGGCGGCATCGCGCGTCTGCGCGTGTACGGTCAGCCGCAAGTCGACTGGGCAGGCGCGAGCCGCACGGAACAGTTCGACCTCGCCGCGATGGAAAACGGTGCGTACCTGGTGGCGGCGAATAATCAGCACTTCGGCGCTGCATCGACCATTCTGATGCCAGGCCGCGGCGTCAACATGGGCGACGGCTGGGAAACGCGGCGCCGCCGCGAACCCGGCAACGATTGGGCGATCGTCGCGCTTGCGCAACCGGGCGTCATTTCGAAGATCGAAGTGGACACTGCGCACTTCAAGGGCAATTATCCCGACCGCTGCTCGATTCAAGCCGCATATGTGACCGGCGGCACCGACAGTTCGCTGATCACGCAAGCAATGTTCTGGCCTGTACTGCTCGGCGAGCAAAAGCTGCAAATGGACAAGCAGCATTATTTCGAAAGCGAGATCGCGGCGCTCGGGCCGGTCACGCACGTGCGCTTCAACATCATTCCGGACGGCGGCGTGTCGCGTTTGCGCCTGTGGGGCACGCTCGCATCATGAAGACGCTTGCAATCGAACCGCTGACGAAAGAATCGTTTGCCGCCTTCGGCGATGTGATCGAACTCGAAGGCGCGAAGCAGATTCCGATCAACCTCGGCACGACGATCCGTTATCACGATCTGGCCAACGTGGACGTGACCGACGAGAACGGCCGCGCGCTCGTGAACCTGTTTCGTGGACAGCCGCGCGTGCTGCCGTTCGAGGTGAAAATGCTCGAACGCCATCCGCTCGGCAGCCAGGCGTTCGTGCCGCTGAACGACAAGCCGTATCTTGTGGTGGTCGCGCCGGCCGGCGAGCTCGACGAATCGAAAATCCGCGCCTTCGTCACGAGCGGCTGGCAAGGCGTCAACTACGCGAAGGGCGTGTGGCACCATCCGCTGATTGCGTTGGGCGACGTGAGCGACTTCATTGTCGTGGATCGTGGCGGGGAGGGCCTGAATCTGAACGAGCAGGATCTGACGGAGTCGCTCTGGCTGACCGAAGACGCGTTGAGCGCGGTGACGGTTTAAGGTTCATGCTTCGGCGTGAGGACCCGCCGATGTTCAGAAAGCCCACGGCAGCAATGTCGTGGGCTTTTTGTTTTTGCAATGCCAGCGTGCGTGCTTGCGTACCCTGGCGTGGTGCGTCCTCACATGTACGTCCCGCCTGCACGCGCGGGACCAGTGCAAGCCGAAACAAACGACGTTCTCGTGCCGCACTGCTCGACGCAACCCTCAGCGGGGCAGGCGAGCCCGCTATCCATGCGCACTTGATCCCGGCAAACGGCAACCAGCAAAGAGAAAAGAACCCGCCAATAAAAAGCGGGCTTCCCGCTTCCGCGAAAAGCCCGCTTCATGACGCGCGACTACAGCCGGCCCAGCAAAGGCCAGAGTTCGACTATTTCGCCGCGCCACCCTGGAACCAGGCAGCGATCTTCATCCGTTCGTCTTCGGTCATGTGGGTTACGTTGCCAAGCGGCATCGCCTTCAGCGTCACTGCCTGCTGATAGATCCGCTGTGCGTTCTGGGAGATTTCATCCGGCGTATCGAGCAGCACGCCGGCGGGGGCGCTGCCCATCATCGTCGGATGCGCGGAGTGACATGCCACGCAGCGCTGTTGCAGCACAGGCGCAATGTCGGCCACTTTCAGCGTCGGCGCGTTGGCCGCCTGGGCTTGCGGCACCATCGGCTTCGGCATGGTCCAGAAGAGCGCGCCGAACATCAGCGCAATGCCGGCGAGCGGCAGATACCACAGCACCTGGCCGCGATGACGCATGACGAAGAACTGACGGATCAGCGCGCCGGCCAGCATGATGACAACGAGCACCGCCCAGTTGTACGGATGCGTGTAGGTCATCGCGTAGTGGTTCGACAACATCGCGAACACCACCGGCAACGTGAAATACGTGTTGTGCACCGAGCGCTGTTTGCCGCGCTTGCCGTAGATCGGGTTCGGCGTGTCGCCCTTGAGCATCGCGTCGACCATCTTGCGCTGGCCGGGGATGATCACGAAAAACACGTTGGCCGACATGATCGTCGCGAGCATCGCGCCCATGATCAGATACGCCGCGCGTCCCGCGAAGATGTGACACGCGAGCCAGGCCGCGATCAGCACGTACACGCCGACGCAGATGCCGAGTACTTTGTCCTTGTTGCCGAGAATGCGGCACAACGAGTCGTACACGATCCAGCCGGCAGCCAGAAAGCCTAGCGCGGATGCGACGGCAACCACCGGTCCCATATCGAGCACATTCTTGTCGATCAGATACGTGGACGGAGAAAACAGATACAGCACGGTGAAGAGACCGAAGCCCGACAGCCACGTGGTGTAAGACGGCCACTTCGACCAGTGCAGGTCGTCGGGCATTTCAGGCGGCGCGACAGTGTACTTCTGCATGTTGTAGAAGCCGCCGCCGTGTACGTGCCACAGTTCGCCGAACACGCCGCGCTTGCGCTGGTTCGGGTCGTGCGGCGGCTTCAGGCTGTTGTCGAGTGCGACGAAATAGAACGACTCGCCGATCCATGCAATCGCGGCGACGACGTGGAACCAGCGAATCGCAAGATTCAACCAGTCGGTGATAAAGCCTTCCATGAAACTCCTCCACTTCTGATTCGTTGTACGCGCGGCGACGTTCGACGCCTTTTTGCACCCGGCCGATAGACGAGGGCGGGCAGAGCGTCACCGCGCGGACTGCGGGGTGAAAGACGCAGTGCGCTCAGTTCGCACGACGTCGTTGTTGTTAGGGGTTATTGAGCGGCGCCGTTCGGCGATACCTGTCAACTGCCGCGATACGTGCTGTAAGACCACGGCGACACGAGCAACGGCACGTGATAGTGCGCAGCGGCGTCGGCGACGCCGAAGCGCAACACGACGCGATCCACGAAACGCGGCTCGGGTACCTTGGTACCGATCGAAGCGAAGTAGTCGCCGGCGGCGAACACCAGTTCGTACTCGCCTGCAACGAGCGCGTCGCCTTGCAGCAACGGTTCGTCGCAGCGGCCGTCGTCATTGGTGATGGTGGTTTTCAGCGCGCGGCGCGTGTCGCCCGTGAGCGCGAAGAGTTCGACCTTGATGCCCGCGCCGGGACGACCGTTCGCGGTGTCGAGCACATGGGTAGTGAGCTTTCCCATTCGCAATTTTCCTTGTGTGTTTGCGAGGTTTCGGCGGCAGCCCGATCCAGATACGTTTGCGGCGGATCGAGGCTCCACGTCAGTGGCTACATACCCGTCGGCGAATTGAAGCGAGCGCCGTTGCAGCCATTGTAGAAAGTTGTTCCGTCCAGCGCGGGCGCGATAAGAAAGATAATAGCTGGCGCATGACGCACAGTCTGCCGAAAGGCGCAGCGAGCAATCTCGCGCAGCCGTTGCAGCACATAGCGGTTCCGTTCGATCGTACCGGCGTCAAAAATGCCCCACTATATCGGCAGCCTGAAGATGGTTATCGCAACGGCGCGTGTTGTCAGCGTTATTTTGACGGCCGAAGGTTACGCCTGTGCGCCGCAGCAACGGCAGGCCCGAGAGGCTTTGAGCGCGGCACACGTCCCGAAGACGGCGCAATACGCTGGGTAACCGGGCCAACGGCGTTCGACGGGACGCGGCGGCGCGGCTTACGCGCCGTCACATCGCGTTCGGACGACTTTGCACGGAAGCAATCAGGCGGAGAAACGGATGACGATGGAACACGCAGCACAACAAACGGGCAAGCCGAACAGAACAATGCTGGTCAAGCACGCAGACGTGCTCGTCACGATGGACGGCGCACGGCGCGAACTGCGCGACGGCGGTCTCTATATCGAGGACAACCGCATCGTCGCGGTAGGTCCGACAGCGGACTTGCCGGAAACCGCCGACGAGGTGCTGGACATGCGCGGGCATCTGGTGATTCCCGGTCTCGTGAACACGCATCACCACATGTATCAGAGCCTGACGCGCGCGATTCCGGCCGCACAGAACGCCGAGCTGTTCGGCTGGCTCACGAGCCTCTACAAAGTGTGGGCGAATCTCACACCGGAGATGATCGAAGTCTCCACGTTGACGGCAATGGCCGAGTTGTTGCTGTCGGGTTGCACGACGTCGAGCGACCATCTGTATATCTATCCGAACGGCAGCCGGCTCGACGACAGCATCGCCGCGGCGCGCCGCATCGGCATGCGTTTTCATGCGGCGCGCGGCAGCATGAGCGTGGGTCAGAAAGACGGCGGCTTGCCGCCCGATTCGGTGGTCGAGCGTGAAGCGGACATATTGAAGGACACGCAACGCCTCATCGAGACGTATCACGACGAAGGGCGTTACGCGATGCTGCGCGTCGTCGTCGCGCCATGCTCGCCGTTTTCAGTGAGCCGCGATCTGATGCGCGAGTCGGCGGCGATGGCGCGGGAATACGGCGTGTCTCTGCATACGCACCTTGCCGAAAACACGAACGACGTCGCGTATAGCCAGGAGAAGTTCGGTATGACGCCCGCACAGTATGCGGAAGACCTCGGCTGGGTCGGACGCGACGTGTGGCATGCGCACTGCGTGCAACTCGACGACGCGGGCATCGAACTGTTTGCGCGTACCGGCACGGGTGTCGCGCATTGTCCGTGCTCGAATATGCGGCTCGCGTCGGGTATTGCGCCCGTCAAGCGGATGCGGCTTGCGGGTGTGCCGGTGGGACTGGGTGTGGACGGCTCGGCGTCGAACGACGGCGCGCAGATGGTCGCCGAAGTGCGTCAGGCGCTGTTATTGCAGCGAGTCGGCTTTGGTCCGGACGCGATGACGGCCCGCGAAGCGCTGGAGATCGCCACGCTCGGCGGCGCGAAGGTGCTCAACCGCGACGACATCGGCGCGCTCGCACCTGGCATGGCGGCGGACTTCGTGTCGTTCGACTTGCGTCAGCCGCTCTTTGCCGGCGCGTTGCACGACCCGGTCGCGGCGCTGGTGTTCTGCGCGCCGTCGCAGGTAAGCCATAGCGTGATTGGAGGCAACGTCGTCGTGAGGGACGGGCAATTGGCGACGCTCGAACTCGGTCCGGTGATCGAGCGGCATAACCGGCTGGCAAAGACGCTTTACGAAGCGGCGGCATAACATGAAGCGGAGCGGCGCCTGCGCACAATCACACACGCAAGCTCCGCCAGTGGTCAAACGTCTAACGTCTAACGTCTAACGTCTAACGTCTAACGTCTAACGTCTAACGTCTCAAGGTTTGTCGATCAGTGTCCTGGTCGCTTCGGCGACGAGGCTGCGCAGCCAGCGCACTTCATCGGAGTAATGCACGCGCTCGTGCCACAGCTGGTAGTACTGCATCGGCGGAAAGTCGAGCGGGGCGGGCACCACGGTCAGCGGCAGGAACTTGGCGTAGTAATCGGCGAAGAGGCGCGTCGTCGTAAAGATCAGGTCGGACTTGATCAGCACGTACGGCGCGAGATTGAAGTACGGCAGCGTGACGACCACGTGGCGTTTGAGCCGCTCGCGCGCGAGGTGCACGTCGATCGCGCCGCGCTGACCCACCGAGTAAGGAGTCGGCGCGAGATGCGGGGCGTTCAGATATTGGTCGAGCGTGAGCCCGCCGCGTTTGGCGAACGGATGCGCGTTGCTCATCAGGCAGACGATCTGATCGACGAACAGGTTCGACAGATGCAACTGCTCAGGCGGCTCCGGCCAGTTGCCCACGACGATGTCGAGCTTGCCGTCTTCGAGCGCGAGTTCGTAGTCGAACGCGGGACCGAGCGAGTGAAACTCGAGCGTCGCATTCGGCGCCGCCTGGCGAAACCGCTCGACCACCGTCGGCACGAACAGCACGTTCAGGTAGTCCGGGCAGCCGATGCGGTAGCAGCGAATCGAAGTGGCCGGGTCGAAATTGTGTTGCTGGAACTTGATGCGTTCGATCTCGCGCAGCGCGTTCTGCACCGGTTCGAGAAGGCGCAGGCCGTATTCGGTGGGCACCATGCCGGATTTGCCGCGCACGAGCAGCGGGTCGCCGGTAATGTCGCGCAACCGGCGCAGCGCGGCGCTGATAGCGGGTTGCGACTGGTTCAGTTTGACGGCCGCGCGCGTGACGCTGCGTTCCATCAACAAGGTGTGCAAGACGCGCAGAAGGTAGGTATCGATCGCCTCGCGTTGCTGACTCATGACTTCTCCGAAATATATGTTCTGGCTGATCGAGTGGGGGCGTGGGTATATGCGTTTTAATATGAACGAAAAACGGCGTCAAGAGAGACATACCCGCAGAGCTTGCTGTGGCGCGGGTTTGCGGGAATTTTGGCCGCTCGACTGAGCGGGTCGAATTAGGTATTGTCATCCGGTTGTGGTGACGGATCGACCGCCGGCAAGGTGGACGACCTCGCAGCAACCGCAGTCACCGACGCACTATGGAATCACATGAGCGACTCTTTTTATAGCGACGGCGCCGCCGCGCAGCCGGCAACGAGGCCGGAACAGGCGGCGCCCCGGTTGATGCTCAAAGGCATCACCAAACAATATCCCGCCGTGCGGGCCAACGACGACGTCACGCTGATCGTCGCGCCGGGCGAGATCCACGCCGTGCTCGGCGAGAACGGCGCGGGCAAGAGCACGCTGATGAAGGTGATCTACGGCGCGGTGCGGCCCGATGCCGGAGAGATTCAATGGGAAGGCGAAGCGGTCGACATCGCGAGCCCCGCGGCCGCGCGCAAGCTCGGCATCGGCATGGTGTTTCAGCACTTTTCGCTGTTCGAAACGCTCACGGTCGGCGAAAACATCGCGCTTGCACTCGACGAACCCTTCGATCTCAAAGCGCTGTCCAAACGCATTCGCGAAGTCTCCGCCGACTACGGCCTCGACATCGACCCGCAGCGTCACGTGCATAGCCTGACGGTGGGCGAGCGGCAGCGCGTCGAAATCGTGCGTTGCCTGCTGCAGAACCCGCGTTTGCTGATCATGGACGAACCCACGTCCGTGCTCACGCCGCAAGCGGTGCGCAAACTCTTCGCGACGCTGCGGCGGCTCGCGGCCGAAGGCTGCAGCATTCTCTACATCAGCCACAAGCTCGATGAGATCCAGGAACTGTGCGACACGGCGACGGTGATGCGCGGCGGCCGTGTCACCGGCCACGTGAAGCCGAAAGAGGAAACGCATGCGTCGCTCGCGCAGTTGATGGTCGGCCATTCGCTGCCCGATTACACGCGTCGTGAGCATAATCCGGGCGCGGTGCTGCTCGATGTAAAGGCGTTGTCGGTGACGAGCGACGACCCGTTCGGCACGTCGCTCGAGAACGTGTCGTTCGCGGTTCACGCGGGCGAGATCTTCGGCATTGCGGGCGTCTCGGGCAACGGTCAGGCGGAATTGCTGTCGGCGCTCTCAGGAGAGAAGCGCGGCCTGCGAGCGGACGCCGTCACCATTTGCGGCAAGCCAGCGGGGCGGCTCGGCGCAGGCGGCCGGCGCGCGCTCGGCTTCGGCTTCGTACCGGAAGAGCGCCTGGGCCGGGGTGCCGTGCCCGCAATGACACTGTCCGAAAACGCGCTGCTCACCGCGCATCGTCAGAAGATGGTCAACTCGGGCTGGATCAACTCGGGCGCGATGCGAGCATTTGCCCGGCGCTGCATTGAAGCCTTCGATGTGCGATGCGGCGGCTCCGAGGCGCTCGCGCAAAGCCTGTCGGGTGGCAATCTGCAGAAGTACATCATGGGCCGCGAGATACTGCAGGCGCCGAAGGTGCTGGTGGTCGCGCAACCCACATGGGGCGTCGACGTGGGCGCGGCGGCCTTCATTCGCCAGCAGTTGCTCGATCTGTCGGCAAGCGGCGTAGCGATCCTCGTGATTTCCGAGGAACTCGAAGAACTGTTCGACATCTGCGATCGCATTGCGGTGCTTGCGGGCGGCAGGCTCTCGCCGGTGCGCGCAACCGGCGCCACCAACGCCGAGGAAATCGGCCGCTGGATGGCGGGCCTTTTCGGTGGCCGCGAGGGCACGGCGCCTTCAGCGGAACAGCCGGCGCATGTTTGAGCCGCGGTATCTCCCGGCATCTGTCTCCGCGTCCGTTATCAGAACCCGAAAAAACACACGCTACCCATGATTCTTCCGTATCGACTCGAAGCGCGCACGACGCCCTCGCGCACCATGCAACTCGCCGTGCCGCTGATCGCGGCATTGCTCACACTCGCCATTGGCTTCGTAATTTTCGGCCTCGTCGGCCGCGATCCGCTGCAAGCGATGCACGCGTTCTTCGTTGAACCGCTGTCGAGCGTGAACGGCTGGTCGGAGCTTCTGCTCAAGGCATCTCCGTTGTGCCTGATCGGTCTCGGGCTTGCGATCGGATATCGCGCGAATGTATGGAACATCGGCGCGGAAGGGCAGATGCTGCTCGGCGGCATTGCCGCGAGCGGCGTCGCGATCTATTTCGATCAGGCGACCGGCTGGTGGATTTTGCCGCTGATGATGATCGCCGGCGTAATCGGCGGCATGTTGTGGGCGGCGATTCCCGCGCTGCTGAAAAGCCGTTTCAACACCAACGAGATTCTCGTGAGCCTGATGCTCACCTACGTGGCCACGCAGCTGCTGATCTATCTGGTGAGCGGCCCATGGCGCGATCCGCAGGGCATGAATTTTCCGCTGTCGGAAATGTTCAGCGGCGACGCACTCTATCCGACCTTTTACGGCGACTGGCACTGGAAATGGCTGCGCGGCACGCGTCTGAATGCGTCGGTGTTCGTCACGCTGATTGCGATCCCGCTCGTCTGGCTCTTCATGCGCAAAAGCTTTGCCGGCTACCGGATGAACGTCGGCGGTCTTGCGCCGCTTGCCGCCCGTTATGCAGGCTTTTCCGATAAGAAAACTATCTGGATGTCGCTTCTGATCAGCGGCGGACTCGCGGGCCTCGCGGGCATGGGCGAGATCGCCGGGCCTATCGGCCAGTTGCAGGCGACCTGGTCGCCGGGTTACGGCTTCACGGCAATCATCGTCGTGTTCGTCGGACGGCTGCATCCTGTCGGCATCGTGCTCGCAAGCCTGCTGATGGCGTTGCTGTATCTCGGCGGCGAAGCAGTGCAGACCTCGATGCAGTTGCCGCAGGCGCTCTCCGGCGTGTTCCAGGGACTGCTGCTGTTCTGCCTGCTCGGCGCCGATCTGTTCGTAAATTACCGCGTACGCCGGCGCTCCGTTGCCGCGCAAGCCCACTGACCCGTCTAACGCTTCGCTGCCGCAATCCATGGATATTCAACAAGCCAGCGCGCTCACTTCGAGCGCCGTCACCGCCGCGATTCCGCTGATGTTCGCGGGCGCGGGTGAACTCGTCACCGAAAAGTCGGGCGTTCTCAATCTCGGCGTGGAGGGCATGATGCTGATGGGCGCCGTGACCGGCTACGCGGTTACCGCGATCACCGGCAGCCCCTGGCTCGGCGTGCTCGCCGCGATCGGCGCGGGCCTCGCCATGTCGCTGCTGTTCGCGTTTCTCACGCTGACCATGCTCGCCAACCAGGTCGCCACGGGCCTGTCTCTAACCATCTTCGGCATCGGCCTGTCCGCGTATGTCGGCAAGCCGTACACGTCGGCGGCGGTACGCGCGACCATCGACACATGGACCATTCCAGGTCTCTCGAAGATTCCGGTGCTCGGTCCCGCGCTTTTCAGTCTCACGCCGCTCGATTACCTCGCGTTTCTGATGTTCGCGGTAATCGGCTGGTTTCTGTATCGCACGCGCGCGGGGCTCGTGTTGCGCTCGGTCGGCGAGTCGCCGCAGGTCGCGCATTCGGTAGGCTTCCCGGTGGTGGGCGTGCGCTATGGCGCGGTCGCATTCGGCGGCGGCATGGCGGGACTGGCCGGCGGCTATTATTCGATCGTCAATCTGCACCTGTGGCAGGAGCAACTCACATCGGGCCGAGGCTGGATCGCGCTCGCGCTTGTCGTGTTCGCGACGTGGCGCCCGGGGCGCCTGCTGATCGGCGCGCTGCTGTTCGGCGCCGTGACCGGCCTGCAGTTCTACGCGCAGGCGATCGGCGTGCCGGTGCCCACGCAATTCCTCGCGATGCTGCCGTACGTCGCGACGGTCGTCGTCCTGGTGCTGATCTCGCGCAACCCGAACACGATCCGCCTGAACGCGCCGGCATCGCTTGGCAAGCCGTTTTTCTCGGCAGGCTGAGGATCGTCGGCACCGTCGGCAAGTGGTCCCCAAATCTCAAATCAATCGATAAACACGACAGGAGAAAACATGAAGAGAAGAAATCTGCTGACCGCTTTTGCCTGGGGCGCGGCGTCGCTCGGGCTGGTTGCGTCGCTGCCGCAGGCCGCGCAAGCCGCGGACGCGCCGGGCGTGGCGTTCGTCTATCTGGGCAATCCGGGCGATGCAGGCTGGACGTTCGCGCACGACCAGGGTTCGAAGGAAGCCGAAGCGAAGTTCGGCAACAAGGTCAAGATCACGCGTATCGAGAACGTGCCGGAATCGGCCGACTCGGAGCGCGTATTCCGCGATCTGGCGAACAAGGGCAACAAGATCATCATCGGTTCGAGCTTCGGCTATCAGGACTTCGAACTCAAAGTCGCGAAGGACTTTCCGGACACTGTTTTCCTGCACGCAACCGGTTACAAGAAGGCGCCGAATTTCGGGACTTACGACGTGCGCATGTACCAGGGCGCATACCTCGCCGGCGTGGCCGCCGGTTACGTGACGAAGACGAACACGCTCGGCTTCGTCGCTTCGGTGCCGATTCCGGAAGTGGTTCGCAACATCAATGCGTACACCCTCGGCGCGCGCTCGGTGAATCCGAAAGTGCATACGAAGGTCATCTGGATCAATAGCTGGTTCGATCCGGGCAAGGAGAAGCAGGCCGCCGAAACGCTGATCGGCCAGGGCGCGGACGTGCTGTTGCAAAACACGGATTCGAGCGCGACGCTCGCGACCGCATCCGAGAAACATGTGCACGCGTTCGGCTGGGATTCGGACATGAAAAAGTTCGGCCCGAGCGCGCATCTGGGTTCGGTGGTCGCGCACTGGGGCGTGTACTACAACGCGGCGATCCAGCAGGTGCTCGACGGCAAATGGAAGAACGACCCGGTGTGGTGGGGCATTCCGCAGAAGGCCGTCGATCTGGAAGACCTGAACACCTCGGCGATTCCGGCTGACGCGCAGAAGAAGGTCGCCGCGAAGCGCGACGAACTGGCGGGCGGCAAGTGGGATGTGTTCGCCGGTCCGATCAAGGACCAGTCCGGCACGGTGAAGGTGCCGGCCGGCAAGACGCTGACCGATCCGGAACTGCAGCGTCTGAACTGGTACGTGGAAGGTGTGGACGGTTCGTTGCCGAAATAACGCGCTACATTGCGGCGGGCCCCCGCCGCATGAAAAGACTGCCGGAGCCGCGTCCGCTACGGACGCGGCTCTTCCGGTTTCAGTCGGGCGCTGTCCGGCGGCTTTACGTCGCCGGCGTTAGCCGCATCAATCGTCGATGCGCAAGCCCACTTTGATCGTCACCTGCCAGAAGGCGACTTTGTCGTTTTCGATCTGGCCCCGGGTTTCCGTCACTTCGAACCAGTGCAGATTGCGCAGCGTTTTCGACGCCTTCGCAATGGCGGTGCTAATGGCGTCGTCAATCGATTTCGGCGATGAGCCGGTCAGTTCGATCTGCTTGTAGACGTGGTCTGACATGAGGTCTCTCCTTTGATCTTCGTTGGCGTTCAGAAAGTATAGGTAACGCGCGCGGGTAAAACGTCAGTCGCGTGACGATCCGATGTTGCACGGCGCGTGCCCGCTCAACGAGGCCGGAAGGGCCGATGGTCGCTATTTGCTGCGCACCTGGTGCCCGCTGAACGTGTTGAACCGTGCGCCGACAGGCCGACGCAAGCCGGTTTCGGCGTTCATCGACATTTTGCAGACGCCGCGCGCCGTCACCGGCCGGCCACGCATCGCGCGTGGGCTGGATTCGCGATAACCTGCTAAAATATCGGGTTTTTCGCCGATATCACATTCAAAGGGACGCGCCGTGCTGTCTACTGCCAACATCACCATGCAATTCGGGCCAAAGCCCCTGTTCGAGAACATCTCGGTCAAATTCGGGGGAGGGAACCGCTATGGCCTGATCGGTGCAAACGGCTGCGGCAAGTCCACCTTCATGAAAATCCTGGGTGGCGATCTGGAGCCGAGCTCGGGCAACGTGATGCTCGAGCCGAACGTGCGCCTCGGTAAATTGCGCCAGGACCAGTTCGCGTATGAAGACGTGCGCGTGCTCGACGTCGTGATGATGGGCCACGCAGAAATGTGGGCCGCCATGACCGAGCGCGACGCGATCTACGCGAACCCCGACGCGACCGACGACGACTACATGCACGCCGCCGAACTGGAAGCGAAGTTCGCCGAATACGACGGCTATACCGCCGAGGCGCGCGCGGGCGAACTGCTGCTAGGCATCGGCATCGCGATTGAAGACCACAACGGCCCCATGAGCAACGTCGCGCCTGGCTGGAAGCTGCGCGTGCTGCTCGCGCAGGCGCTGTTCTCGAAGCCGGACGTGCTGCTGCTCGACGAGCCGACCAACAACCTGGACATCAACTCGATCCGCTGGCTGGAAGACGTGCTCAACCAGTACAACTCGACGATGATCATCATCTCGCACGATCGACACTTCCTGAACCAGGTCTGCACGCACATGGCCGACATGGACTTCGGCACGCTGAAGGTCTATCCGGGCAATTACGACGACTACATGCTGGCCAGCACGCAGGCGCGCGAGCGTCAGCAGAACGCGAATGCCAAGGCGAAGGAGCGTGTCGCCGACCTGCAGGACTTCGTGCGCCGCTTCTCCGCGAACAAGTCGAAGGCGCGCCAGGCAACCAGCCGTCTGAAGATGATCGACAAGATCAAGATCGAGGAATTCAAGCCGTCGTCGCGGCAGAATCCGTTTATTCGCTTCGAGTTCGAAAAGAAGCTGCACAACATCGCGGTGGTCGCGGACAGCATCTCGAAGAAGTACGAGCGCACCATCTTCAATAATTTCAGCATCAGCGTGCAGCCTGGTGAGCGGATCGCAATCATCGGCGAGAACGGCGCAGGCAAGACCACGCTGTTGCGCTCGCTGCTCGGCAATCTGCAACTCGATCACGGCACGGTGAAGTGGGCCGAGAACGCGAACGTCGGCTACATGCCGCAGGACACGTACGAAGAGTTTCCGAACGACGTCACCCTGATGGACTGGATCGACTCCTATCGCAAGGAAGGCGACGACGAGCAGATGGTGCGCGGCACGCTGGGCCGTCTTCTGTTCAATGCCGACGACATCCGCAAGTCGGTCAAGGTGCTGTCGGGTGGCGAGAAGGGTCGCATGATCTGGGGCAAGCTGATGCTGGGCCGCCATAACGTGCTGCTCATGGACGAGCCGACCAACCACATGGACATGGAATCGATCGAGTCGCTGCAAATCGCGCTCGACAAGTTCGAAGGCACACTGATTTTCGTGTCGCACGACCGCGAGTTCGTGAGCGGGCTGGCCAACCGGATCATCGAAGTGAAGACCGACGGCACGCTGAACGACTTCGGCGGGAATTACGAAGACTTCCTGGCGAGCCAAGGCGTGCAGTAACTGTCCCAAAGCGCCCATTCATGTGACGCCATTGTCCCACGGATTTGTCCCACTGGGACAATGGCTGACTGAGCACGTCCTGCCGTTCCAATCGCATGCTGTCGGAATAAACTAAAAGAGGGCGCGATGATCGCAAACGGCAACGCAGGCGGTAGGACTAGTTGACCCACACACTCAAGTCTGCTTGAACTAGACCAAGTCGGCGGGCATTGGCGTGCGCGACGGCCATACCTACGGCAGTCACGACGACCTGTCTCATGGGTGTCGAATTCCAAAGCCGTACCAGTCGAGCACCGTTCGGTCCCATCCCGGAAACTCGGGCATCGATTTCCGCCTCGGGCATCAAATTTTGGCTTTGCAGTCCTACGAGCTCTACGATTGTTTGTTCAGACAATCCTCGCGCGTTGGCTGCCTCTCGTAGCAGATTCTCATCTCCGCCAGTCACATGTTTAAGCGCCAAATCTGCTGGACATGGAGCGACAAACTGCGCGGCTGCGGGTTCGCGGGCAAGCAGCGCATCAAAATGGTTGGAGTCAAGGCCCCTCGCCAGCATAGTTGGGTAAACTTTATGTAAGAGTTGACTAAAGCGAAATTCGCCTAGCTCAACAGTGACCGCTCCGGTGTAGGCCAGGTACGTGTAGACACCCTGCGTATCGGGAATGCTAGCTGCCAAAGGCAACACAGCATGTCGCAGATACTCCCAGAGCGCTGCTTCGTGTGGAAACTGCCCCCGACAATGTCTCAGTAAGAAGATAAGCGTTAGAAGGGAAAGCTGCTCGGCCGTCAGCCGAGACATAACAATGATCGCTTCGTTTAGCACAACTTGACGAAGGCTTCTGTTCGGTTCGCCAGCCCTTTCCGTCAGAAGACTGACAAGCGTTTCTTCTTGGTTAGCGTCTCCAGATCGCGCGAAGCTCTTCTGCGCTTCGAACAGGGAGTGCTGAAAGTCGGGGTTAGCTACTTCCGGGGGCAGCGCCTCGGCGTGTGCCTTTCGCATTTCGGTCAGGAATCGCTCGACCAAATGCTCTGCCCTTGTTCGAGCGGTCTCTTGCGCAATCCCTTGGAGTTCAAGCGCGTTGGCACGATACACGTCCAGAGCGATCTGACGTGCATCGGCGTACGTGATGCCCTGTTGCACGATGACATCTCGCCCCGCCTGAGCATTTACGGCGTTATCGCCGCCTTGCTGGCTTTGTTCTTTATTCAGCATCGCTCTACCGGTCCTTTCTATTTATGTCCCCGACGTGTGCGTCCCGTCCGGCTTGCACGTTTACGGAATTCGCGCCGCCTCGCTGGCGCTGCGTTGCAGATTCATGCCGCCTAAAAACCCGACTGGCAAGCCAGCCGAGGAGGGCGACCGCAAGTGCCCCGCCAATCCCGTCGAAAAGCCATTGACTGTTATCAGTTATCCACTTGAGCATGTTGGAACTTCAGAGCAAGGTTTTAAGGTAGTTCACGAACCCAGTACAGGCAATCAGGAAGTACTTCGCTTCGTCGGAAGTGAGGTTTTGCTCGTCCATCAGCGCGTGACGAATGCCGTTCGCGTCACTCGTGTAGCCATACAGAGCCGTATAGCCCTTACGTAGTGCGCCGTGCAACTTGCCCGTCTTCTCCAGCGCGCCTAACGCCTCGCCAAGTTCGGCCTTGTCTTTCCCGCTGATGATCTTCGCCATTGACTCAACCGCTGAAATCGACTCCTTTATGGAGTTGCGATAGTCCGGGTTTTGATCCCCATTCTTTTTTCGTGTCCACCAGCCGTCCTGCGCGCTTCTCAAAGTCGATCCCACGTAAGCGCCAGCATCTCCGACTGCCGCATGGCCGTTTCAATGGCGACGATAACGGCGTGCTCCTGATAGGGCGCTCTGGCGGCACGTCACTCGGTGAGCAAGACGGCTTCATCGCCGGAATGTAACCGCCTTTAGCCGGCCGCGCATGCTCAAAGGCGGTTACGTCCCGGCGATGACAGTAGAGACGTCAGTCAAGTTTCTTGGCTAGGTCTTCGGCGCGCAGGTGGGTGTAGCGCCGTAAATGCTTAAGGTTTTTGTGCCCGGTGATCGTTGCCACTTCTATGACATTCAGTCCCTTTTCGAACAGACGGCTCGCCGCCTCGTGGCGCAGATCGTGAAAGTGCAAATTGCCAAGGCCGCATTGCTCTCGCACGCGGCTGAACGCGTACTTCATGGCTGACTGCGTTAGCTTGAACACACGGCCCGTATGCGGAGGCGGGCACCACGTCAAAGCCTCGACGGCACGGGTGGAGAGTGGCACCTTGCGTGCCGTCCCGTTCTTCGTCATTGGTAAGAGAGCGGTGCGCGCTTCCATGTCAATGTTCTCCCACCGAAGCTTCGCGATCTCGCCCTGACGCATGGCCGTCTCGATGGCGAGGATGATGGCCGGAGCGATTTCGCGGTTGAAGTCGATGGCCTTCTCGATCAACCTCTCGTCGTCTCCCGCCAGTAGCCGCATGTCACGCGGCAGGGGCAACTTTGGTCTACGAAGGCCGCGTACCGGGTTTGCGGTCAAGCCCATGTCCCATTCATCGATGGCTACCTTGCACACTGAGGAGATTGCATCGAGTTCACGCCCGACTGTGCTGCCGAGCACTTCTGTCACTCGGCGGTCGCGCCACTCTGCAAGATGCGGCTTACCGAACCCAGTCACCGGGACTGCACATAAGGCTTTCTCTCGCTTGAGGATCCGTTGCAGGACCCGCCGTTCCCATTCTCCCGATCTACGATGCGGCGCTACCTGCGCGATGTACTTCTTGAACAGGTCACCGACTGTCGGCCCAGTGTCAGCTTTCTCATGTTCCGCCGCCCATCTGAGCGCTTCCTGCTCCGTCGCGAACGTTGCGGACAGTTGCGGCTGTCCCTTGCGACGAATCTTTACCTGCCATTTTGTCCCACGCACACTGATTGAGGCCATTCACGTTCTCCAAGTGGTTGATTTTGAACATGAATGGGCGTCGTGTCGCACGACCGCGAGTTCGTGAGCGGCCTGGCCAACCGGATCATCGAAGTGAAGACCGACGGCACGCTGAACGACTTCGGCGGGAATTACGAAGACTTCCTGGCGAGCCAAGGCGTGCA
The DNA here is from genome assembly GCF_052045935.1 of Paraburkholderia sp. 22098. Lineage (NCBI taxonomy): Bacteria > Pseudomonadati > Pseudomonadota > Betaproteobacteria > Burkholderiales > Burkholderiaceae > Paraburkholderia > Paraburkholderia sp. 22098. Next base: position 464,473 of record NZ_JBQEPV010000002.1, read on the forward strand.
GTAAGCATCTGACAAGCAGGGTTGGCGAAGCCATTGACCGCCGGGTGTGCCCGTCGGAAACATGGCTTCCAAGAACGGCGGTCCGGCATGCCTGTGCATGTCGGACCGCCGTTTTTCATTTGGCCGGCGGCTGGCCCGATGACAGGATTGTGCTTAGTTTCGTGCCACCTATCGATTCGCAATCCGCCTGCCTCGGTTCCGTCCATTGCACGGCGACGCCGCGCACTACGGGGCGGACCATCCGCCACGGCCAGAAGCCGAAGCGCTGCGAACCGCTGTACTCGACGATCGCATCGGCTCCGCGCAGTCGCGCATACTCCGCCATTTTCGGAAGGATGTCCGCGACGCCGCCGTAGGTGCCCTTGCCGATCTTCACATTCTTGATGACCTTGTACTTCTGACTCGCCGGCGGCAGCCGTGCAAAGAAGCAGAAGTTGCCAAGGCCGGCGGGAAGATCGGCCACTGGATGCGCGGCCTCTTTCGTGAGGTCCAGTTCGGCTTCAGATGCCGCGTCCGGCGCGGATTCCGCCGCGCGCGCGGTGCCTGCCGTCACGGCGATAGCAATCAGCGCTGCGATCAGCGAAAGTTTCGGATGTCGTGTGGGGTTCATGTTGGTCTCGACGTCTAACGCCACGGGGCGGGCGCTTTCTTTTGAAGCCGGATAGTAAGCGAGCGCGGCGCTATTGGCTACCCGGATTCCAGACCAGGGCGGCGGCGCGTTCGTCGCGACGCTGATTACAATAGGACCATTAATGTCCGCAGACAGAGGCCGACCATCATGAAGACCTACGACAAACTTTATATCGACGGAAAATGGATTGCGCCCTGTGGCACCGGCACGATCGACGTGGTGGATTCGGGCACCGAGGAAGTCATGGGGCGCATCCCCGAGGGCGTCGAAGCCGATGCCGAAAGCGCGATTGCCGCCGCCCGCGTGGCCTTCGACGGCTGGGCCGCGACGCCCGCTGCGCAGCGCGGCGAGTATTTACGGCGCATTGCCGAAAACCTGAAAGCGCGCACCGATGAACTGGCTGCGCTGATCGCGGGCGAAGTAGGCATGCCGCTGAAGCTCTCGCGTGCCATTCAGGTGGGCAGCCCCGTGTACAACTGGAACGCGTATGCGAAGCTCGCCGGCGAGTTCGAATTCGAGACGCGCGTCGGCAATTCGCTTGTCGTGCGCGAACCGGTCGGCGTGGTCGCCGCCATCACGCCTTGGAATTACCCGCTCAATCAGATCACGCTGAAGGTGGCGGCGGCGCTCGCCGCCGGTTGCACGGTCGTGCTCAAGCCTTCGGAAATCGCGCCTTTGAATGCCTTTGTGCTCGCCGAGGCGATTCACGAAGCCGGGCTGCCTGCCGGCGTGTTCAATCTGGTCAGCGGTTACGGACCGGTCGTCGGCGAGATTCTCGCGAGTCATCCATCGGTCGATATGGTGTCGTTCACCGGTTCCACGCGCGCGGGCAAGCGTGTGTCGGAACTGGCGTCGGCGACGATCAAGCGCGTTGCGCTCGAACTCGGCGGCAAGTCGGCCTCGGTGATTCTCGACGACGCCGACTTCGCCGCCGCGGTGAAAGGCACCGTCGGCGCGTGCTTCCTGAACTCGGGGCAAACGTGCTCCGCACACACACGCATGCTGGTCCCCGAGGCTCGCTACGACGAAGCGCGAGCGCTCGCGAAACAGGTGGCCGAGACATATGCAGCCGGCGATCCGCGCGACGAGAAAACGCGCCTCGGGCCATTGGCATCGGCGGCGCAGCAGGCGCGTGTGCAGCAATACATCGCGAAAGGAATCGAGGAGGGCGCCGAACTGGTGACCGGCGGCGCGGGGCTGCCCGACGGCGTGTCGAAAGGCTTCTTCGTCAAGCCTACTGTGTTCGGCCGGGTGCATCCCAAAGCGACGATCGCGCAAGAGGAGATCTTCGGCCCGGTCTTGTCCATTCTGACTTACAAGGACGAAGAAGAGGCGATTCGGATTGCCAACGATTCGCCGTATGGACTGGGCGGCGCGGTGTGGTCGGGCAGCGACGAGCGGGCCCAAGGTGTTGCGCGCCGCATCCGCACGGGCCAGATCGACATCAACGGCGGCGCATGGAATATGGCCGCGCCGTTCGGCGGCTTCAAGCAATCGGGCTTTGGACGCGAAAACGGCGTCTACGGGCTCGAGGAATATCTCGAACTCAAATCGATGCAATTCAAAGTTTGATCCGGATGACCGGCGTCAAGCACCCGGCGCGCGCGCGAACGTCATTCGCGCGCTGCTTGACCTGACGCAACCCCGGCTGCGCCCGACGGACGATGATCGGCGATTCGCTAATCGTCCGTCGGATCAGTCATGCTCCAGTCTCACTCCTTTTCACCGCTAGTTATCCGCGGCCGCTCGCTACTGCCGATCGTGCAGGGCGGCATGGGCGTCGGTATCTCAGCGCACCGGCTCGCAGGCAGCGTCGCACGCGAGGGCGCGCTCGGCACCATTGCCAGCATCGATCTGCGCCATCACCATCCGGACCTCGTCGAGCGTTGCAGCCGGTCGGCCGACCACGCCACGCTGGAACAGGCCAACCTCACAGCGCTCGCACGCGAAATCCACGCGGCGAAGGAGCTTAGCGAAGGCCGCGGCATGATCGCCGTCAACGTGATGAAGGCGGTCAGCGCGCAGGCCGATTACGTGCGCGTGGCTTGCGAAAGCGGCGCCGACGCAATCGTGATGGGCGCGGGTCTGCCGCTCGACCTGCCGGAGATGACCCAAGGCTGCGATATCGCGCTGATTCCGATCCTGTCGGACAGCCGCGGCGTTGCGCTCGTGCTGAAAAGGTGGATGAAGAAAGGCCGCTTGCCCGACGCTGTCGTAATAGAACATCCGGCGCACGCGGGTGGTCATCTGGGCGTCGCGAACATCGCCGATATGAACGATCAGCGCTTTGACTTCATGCGGATTCTGCAGGAGCTCGACGCCGTATTCGTCTCTCTCGGGCTCGATCGCAAGCAGGTGCCTTTGATCCTCGCGGGCGGCATCAATAGCCATGAGGCCGTGCGCGCGCTGCTCAACGCGGGTGCGAACGGTGTGCAACTCGGCACGCCGTTCGCCGTGACCGAGGAAGGCGACGCGCATCCGAATTTCAAGCGCGTGCTCGCCGATGCGGCGCCGGAAGATATCGTTGAATTCGTCAGCGTGACGGGCTTGCCCGCGCGCGCGGTGAAAACGCCGTGGCTCACGCGCTATTTGCGGCATGAAAGCAGGATTCGCGACAAGGTCGGCGCGCTCAAACACGCGTGCCCGACGGCGCTGGAGTGTCTGAGCGTGTGTGGCTGGCGCGACGGCGTGGAGAAGTTCGGCCATTTCTGCATCGACACGCGGCTCGCGGCGGCCTTGCGTGGCGACGTAGCGAATGGTCTCTTTTTCCGCGGTAAAGAAGCGCTGCCGTTCGGCCCGGCGATTCGCAGCGTGCACGATCTGCTCGAACTGCTGCTGACCGGCGTGACGCGACCGGCTGTCGCAGGGCGCTGTGCTTTCTCGCCCGGTTGACGGGAGTCAACTTGCCGCGCGGCTAGAGCTTCGACAATCCCCGCACATGACCAACAATCGGGGAAGTAGATGAAACTCTCGCTCAACAGGATCAGGACCGCCGCCATTGCATCGAGCCTGCTATGCGCGGCCGCGGTAGCGCCCCGGGCACATGCTGCCGGCGACGACACACTGAGCGGCATTCACGCCGGCGATGTGCTCGTGCGACTACGCGCGATCAGCATCGTGCCGAACGTGGACACGACCGGCACGCTGTCGGCGCTGAACGTCGGCGTCAACAACGCAACCGTGCCTGAACTGGATCTGACCTACATGATTCGCGACTATCTCGGCGTCGAATTGATTCTCGGCACGTCGCGTCATCAGCTCACGTCGAGCGTCGGCGGTCTGGGCGGCGTAAACGTATTGCCGCCGACATTGCTGCTGCAATATCACTTCAATCACGCAGGGCGCGTGCGTCCGTATGTCGGCGCGGGTCTGAACTACACGCTGTTCTACAACAACGGTCTGCACGTCGGCGCGCAGCCGGTGTCGATCAGCAATCACAGTTTCGGTCCGGCGTTGCAGGCGGGCGTCGACGTCCAGGTGACGAAGTCGTTCTTCGTGAACGCGGACATCAAGAAAATCTGGATGCACACGGACGCGTCGCTCAACGGTCAGCCGCTTGGCCGCGTGAGCATTGATCCGGTGGTGGTGGGGCTAGGTGTGGGTATGCGCTTCTAGTCGCTTCTGGGCGCTTCCAGTCGCATCGTGCTGGCATCGAGCAAGCTTTGCCGGAACATTCGGCATGACTATTCCGGTGAAGTTTCAAAGCTTGTCGTTCTGAAAGCGCATGGCTGTGCCTTCCTGCTCGATGCGTACCCACACGGCCCGCTTTTCTTCGTCGCTGAGAAAAACCCAGTTCGACACTTCGCCGGCGGTGCGGCCGCAACCTTTGCAGATGTCGTCGAACAGCGTGGAACACACGCCGATGCACGGGCTGTCGGGAAGAGCGTGGAGATTGGAAGCCATCGGAAACCTTGCAGCAGGGAAGCGGAGTTCCGCTATGTTAACCGATACGAAGCATGAGACCCGCCGAGCCGGGCAGTGCATCGAAAAGTGCAGTCAGTTGCACGTCGACAAGCGTATCGACAAGCACAGCGGCCCAAGCGCGCCGCTGCCTGATCCACAGTGTTACCGCGCAATGCTGTAACCGATGCGCGCCATCCAGTGCTGACGGTTGTTGTAGTCGAGCAGGTCTTCGCCGTAGCCATTGAAGTAGCCAATCCACAAATAGCCGCCCCACGCGCTGTTCAGCAACTTTGCGAGCGGATAGGTGAATTGCGTATCCACGCTGCCGTACCAGTGCTTGGTGCCTTTGCGCAGCGTGGTCGCAAGCTGCCAGCCGTCGGGGCTGCCGTATTTGACGAGCAGATCGACATAGCCCCGATAGTCCGCGATGTCGGGGTTACTTTCCTTGCCGAAGTAATAGTAGATTTTCGGCGACACCGTCAGATGGTTGGCCGTCAGATCGCCGAATTCCCACGTCGGGCGGATGAACGGCATGTTGATGCTGCGCGAATCGGCTCCACCCTTGCCGTTCGATTCATGCGCGACGCCTGCGGCGAAGCCCATCCGCGTAAAGAGCGGACTGCGCCAGCCTGTGTCCGGCACGTAGTAGAACAGTTGCGGCGAGTAGGTGGTGTCGCGGAACGGCCGGGATTCGGCGGACAGATCCCATATCGACGTCTGCGTGTACGCGAAGTACAGATTGTCGATGAACGCCTTCGAGCGCAGGTCGTCGGGAATGCGCAATCGATACTTGAAGCTCAGTTGCAGCCGCGCGTTGGTGTCGCCGTTGTGGCCGACGGCGAAGTACATCGGCTCGTAGTAGGAGACGTGCGCGAACACGCCGCGTCCGGTGGTCGACAGAGAGTCGCCGGGCGGCGAGATGGCGTCGCCCGTGGGGCCGTCGAGCGCCGCCGCCGTCGCCGCAGCCTGCGCGGGCGTGCTCGCCTGGGTCTCGGTGCGCTCGGCCTGCGCAATCGCCTCCTGCTGCGGACCGCGATTGATCACGACGAGCGCCGGCGATGCATCGAAGCCGACCGGATCGATACGCATCTCGCCGCGCGCCGATTCCGGCCACGGCGCTGAAAAACGCACTTTACGAAACTGCCCCGGCCGCAGACGCAGCGTGTCGGGCACGCCCGCTTCCCGCGCGAGTTCGAGCGGCTGCGGCGCTTGTTCGCCGCCGGTCAGATTCACGCGCAAGGTTTGCGGCACGGTGACGGTTAACGGGTGGCCGTCGTCGGCGGAATAGAGCAGCGTGAGCTGCAACGGCTCACGGGCCGCCGCGATGCGCGCCGGTTGCAGCATCGCGACCGTGGCGGCAGCCTCGCCCGGCAACGCGCCTGACAATGCGAAGACGGCGAAAGCCAGTGTGAGTCTGTTGCGGCGTGGCAAGAGATGAGCGCGGCGAATCGTCACGAAGATGCGGCGAGCAAAACGGTCGAATGAAGCAACAAGGTGCATGGGCTGTCGTCCAGGAGCGAGGCTGCGAGCGAAACGGCGCGGCGCGTCTCGAATGAGATCAAGCGCGGCGCCTGCTTTCGCCGCCGCGTCGATGCGAGAGGCGAGGAGGTGGCAAAAGAATGGCTGCCGGGCGGCTACGGGAATCGCAGGCAGCCACCGTGATTCACAGCAGCACGGCGCGGCGCCTCGGCAATCGGCGGCGCCGCACAGGTTGAAATACTAAAAGATTATTTACAAGTTGACTGCAACCGTCGGCGAAGTTGCATTACAAGCGGGTCTAACGCCGAGGCGCCCTCAATTGCCGAACGCGACCTGCCAGAGCAGCGCTCCGTTGAGCATGATGATGAAGGTGGCCGACATCCACGCCAGCACCAGCGCTACGCCGTGCACTCGCCAGCCGCGCATTAGACGTGCATCCGATGCGTAACGGATCAACGGTACGACCGCCAGCGGCAATTGCAGGCTCAGCACGACCTGGCTTGCGACCAGCAGCTGGTTGGAGCCTTCCTGACCGTACATCGTCACGGCCACGAGCGCCGGCCCGATGGCCAGCGCGCGCGTGAGCAGCGCGCGTTTCCAGCGCGGGAGGCGCAGTTGCAGGAAGCCCTCCATGACCGCCTGGCCCGCCAGCGTGCCGGTCACGGTCGCGCTCAGGCCGCACGCCAGCAGCGCCGACGCGAACAGAATCCCGGCCCAGTGCGTGCCCAGCAGCGGCGCAATCAGGCGGTGAGCGTCCGCGAGATCGGTGACGTCGCGATGGCCGCTCGCATGAAACACGGCCGCCGCGACGATCAGCAGCGCCGCATTGATCACGAAGGCAAAGAGGAGCGAGCCGATGGTGTCGATATTGACCACATGCAACGCGGCCTTGATCTGCGCGTCGCTGCTGTCGGGCGCGTGATGCTTGACGAGCGACGAGTGCAAATAGAGGTTGTGCGGCATCACCGTGGCGCCGACGATGCCCGCCGCGAGCCACACCATCCCCGCGTTGCGCAGTAGCTCGATGCTCGGCGCCGTGCCCGCCAGCGCCGCATGCCAGTCGGGCCGCGCGAGCGCCAGTTCGATCACGAAGCACAAACCGACGAAACCGATCAGCGCCGCAATCACCGCTTCCAGCTTGCGGCCGCCTTTCTGCTGAAGCGCGAGCAGCGCGAATGTGCAGACAGCCGACATCAGCACGCCGACAGTCAGCGACACTCCCAGTAGCAATTGCAGCGCGACGGCGCTGCCAACGACCTCGGCGACGTCGCAGGCGATGATCGCGACCTCGCTCGTCAGCCACAGAAAGATCGTGCGCCGCCGCCCCGAATGTTCGCGGCAAACCTGCGCGAGGTCGCGCCCGGTTACGACGCCCAGGCGCGACGACAGCCATTGCAGCAGCATTGCCATCATGCTCGCGAGCACGACCATGCCCAGCAACTGATAGCCATAGCCGGCGCCCGCGCCGAGCGCCGTGGCCCAATTGCCAGGATCGATATAGCCGACCGCGATCAGCGCCCCGGCGCCGACGAACGAGAACCAGTGCGCGGGTCCTTTTTCGGGTAGACGTCGACGGCGGTTAGGGCGCAGCGCGAACGGATTGGTGTTCATGGATGCCTGAGGTCAAAGACTGCCTGTTTCCGCAAGGGCCGTGCCCGCGGGGCTTGTGTGAGCCCCCAAGCCTGCAACGCGGCGAGCCTCGCAGAGAGGCTTGCCGCGCGCTGCCGGGTCTCGCGGACGGCCGCACGCACGCTACCGGGAGTCAGCCGCCGCGATCTGCGCCTGTCAGCCATTGTGCTCCGTCGAACGGCATTGCGCCGCCGGGCGATGCCGCCGTAAAGCCGGCGGCATTGCGGCGTCCGGCCAGGCGGCGCGAAGCGCCCGCGCTGGCCGGCCCGCAGCCTTACTCCGGCGGCAACTTTGCAGCGTGCCGCGCGCCGGGGTTTTTTTCGGGTAGACACGCGCTCATAACCCGCTAAAATTGCGCCCATTTTCCGGCGGCGCGGCATACGCTGTACCGTTTGCGCGACAATGCGGCGTTTTTTTTGGACCGCGCAATAATTGGTGGTAGTTTTCGGGTTTTTCAGGGGAGCCGTGGGGCGCTGCGTTCGCACCGCGCCGCGGCATGCGTGAGGACGGCCGGTTCGGACCGGTCAGGATCGGAGAACGGGATGAAAAGACGGGTAGTGGGGCAAGTGGCTGCGCTGGTCTTGTGCGCGGCGCCGTGGCTGACGGCGGCAGCGAAGGATACGCAGCTCAACGTGTATAACTGGTCCGATTACATCGCCAAGGACACCATTCCGAACTTCACCAAGCAGACCGGCGTCCAGGTCAAATATGACAACTACGACAGCGACGACACGCTGCAAGCCAAGCTTCTGACCGGCAATTCCGGTTACGACATCGTCGTGCCGACGAGCAATTACGCGGGCAAACAGATCGCAGCGGGCATCTTCTCGCCGCTCGACAAATCGAAACTGCCGAACCTGAAGTACCTCGACCCTTCGCTGATGTCGCTCGTCGCGGGCGCGGATCCGGACAACAAGTTCACGGTGCCCTGGGCTTATGGCACGACCGGACTTGGCTACAACGTCACGAAGGCACAGCAGATCCTCGGCAAGAATGTGCCGCTGGATAACTGGGACATTCTGTTCAAGCCGGAAAACATCTCGAAGCTGAAGGCGTGCGGCGTGTCCGTGCTCGACGCGCCGGATCAGATGTTTGCCGCCGCGTTGCACTACATCGGCAAGGATCCGATGAGCACGAACCCGGCCGACTACCGCGCCGCGCTCGCCATGCTCAAGAAGATCCGTCCGTACATCACGCAGTTCAACTCGTCGGGTTATATCAACGACTTGGTCGGCGGCGACGTGTGCTTCGCATACGGCTGGTCGGGCGACGTTGTGATCGCCAAGCATCGCGCGATCGAAGCGAAGAAAGCGTACAAGATCGAGTACTACATTCCGAAGGGCGGCGCGCCCGTGTGGTTCGACGTGATGGCGATTCCGAAAGACGCGAAGCACAAGGAAGCCGCGCTGGAGTGGATCAACTACATCGAAACGCCGCAGGTCCACGCCGCGATCACCAACGCCGTCTACTATCCGAGCGCGAATCTCGAAGCGCGCAAGTACGTGGACAAGGACGTCGCGAACGATCCGGCTGTCTACCCGCCGCCCGACGTCATCAAGACGTTGTTCCTGCTCAAGCCGCTGCCGCCTGAAGTCCAGCGGCTGCAGACGCGGCTCTGGACCGAGTTCAAGTCCGGCCGCTAACCCGGCCAGGTGAATGGGTAAGCATCATCAAGAAGCCCTCGGTGTCCACCGGGGGCTTTGTTCGTCAAACGCCGGAGTAAAGCATTGTGATGAGTAGTGAGCAGTCGGGCGCGCTGGACCGGGTGGCCGCGCCGTCCGCTGGCGGCAACGCCGCGATGAACGACGCAGCCGAGAACTTCGTGCAGATCGTCGACGTCGTGAAAAAATTCGGCGAGACCGTGGCGGTCAAGCAGGTCAATCTGTCGGTGAAGAAGGGCGAGTTGTTCGCGCTGCTCGGCAGTTCCGGCTGTGGCAAGTCCACGTTGCTGCGTATGCTGGCGGGACTCGAAACCGTGACCTCCGGCAAGATCCTGATTGACGGCGAGGACCTTGCGCAATTGCCGCCGTATCGCCGGCCGGTCAACATGATGTTTCAGTCGTATGCGCTTTTTCCGCATATGACGGTCGAATCGAACGTCGCGTTTGGTCTGAAGCAGGAAGGCGTGCCCAAGGCGGAATTGAAGGACCGCGTGCAGACTGCGCTCGAACTCGTGCAGATGGGCCGCTTCGCGAACCGCAAGCCGCATCAGCTTTCGGGCGGGCAGCAGCAACGTGTCGCGCTGGCGCGCTCTCTCGTGAAGCGGCCCAAGCTGTTGCTGCTCGACGAGCCGATGTCCGCGCTCGACAAACAGATCCGTCAACGCACGCAGATTGAACTCGTCAACATTCTCGACACGGTCGGCGTGACCTGCATCATGGTGACGCACGATCAGGAAGAAGCCATGACGATGGCGGGCCGCCTCGCGGTGATGAGCGAAGGCGAGATCGTGCAGCTCGGCACGCCGCACGAGGTGTACGAGTATCCGAATAGCCGCTTTTCGGCGGAGTTCATCGGCTCGACGAATCTGTTCGAAGGACATACGGTCGAAGACGAGCCCGATCACGTCTTTATCGAAACGCCCGATCTCACTTGCCGCCTGTATGTCAATCACGGCATTACCGGTCCGCTCGGCATGCCGGTGACGATTTCCGTGCGGCCCGAGCGCATTGCGCTGACGCGCAAGCCGCCTGAGGGTGCATACAACTGGGGCAAGGGCGTCGTCACCAATATTGCTTACATGGGCGGCTATTCGCTGTACCACGTGAAGCTCGACAGCGGCAAAACGGTGATCGCCAATGTGACGAGCCTCGCGCTCACCGAGATCGATCCGCCGACCTGGGGCGACGAGGTGTACGTGCGCTGGAGCGCTTCGGCCGGTGTGGTGCTCACGTCATGAAGCGCCAGTTCAATTCGTTGTTCAACTGGCCGGTGCGGCGCTTCAACCTGACTGGCCGCACCGCGGTCGTGGCCGGTCCGTTCGTCTGGCTGCTGCTGTTTTTTCTCGTGCCGTTTCTGCTGGTCGTCAAGATCAGCTTTGCCGATCTGCAGCTTGGCATTCCGCCGTACACCGAACTGACGAGTTTCGTGGACGGCGCGATCAACCTCAAGCTCGACCTGTCGCATTACGCGTTTCTCGTCACGGACAGCCTGTACTTTGCGACGTACGTGAATTCGGTGGTGGTTGCCGCGATCTCGACGCTGCTGTGTCTGCTGATCGGCTATCCGATGGCGTATTACATCGCGCGTTCGGATCCGGCGCGCCGCAATCTGCTGATGATGGCCGTGATGCTGCCGTTCTGGACGTCGTTCCTGATTCGCGTTTATGCGTGGATCGGCATTCTGAAGAACAACGGCTTGCTGAATAATTTTCTGATGTCGACCGGTCTGATTCATTCGCCGATCGAGCTGTATCACACCAATACCGCCGTCTATATCGGCATGGTGTATTCGTATCTGCCGTTTCTCGTGATGCCTCTGTATGCGCACCTGGTGAAAATGGACATGACTTTGCTGGAGGCCGCATACGACCTCGGCGCGAAGCCCTGGAAAGCGTTCTGGCAGATTACGTTGCCGCTCTCGAAGAACGGCATTATCGCCGGTTGCCTTCTCGTGTTTATTCCGGCGGTGGGCGAGTACGTGATTCCGGAATTGTTGGGCGGCGCGAATACGCTGATGATCGGCCGCGTGATGTGGAATGAGTTCTTCGACAATGCGGACTGGCCAATGGCTTCCGCTGTGACGTGTGCAATGGTGCTGCTGCTGTTGGTGCCGATGGCGTTTTTCCAGTATGCGCAGGCGAAGGCAATGGAGGAAAGACGCTAATGAAGCCGAACCGGATTTTGCAGTTCACCGCGTTGGCGTTGGGCTTTCTGTTTTTGTATGTGCCCATTGTGAGTCTGATCGTCTACTCGTTCAATGAATCGCAACTGGTCACCGTATGGACGCGCTTTTCGACGCGCTGGTACGCGGCGTTATTGCAGGACGACGAGTTGATCGCTGCGGCGTGGCTCTCGTTGAGGGTGGCGGTGCTGACGGCGTTTGCGTCGGTGATTATCGGCACATGGGCGGGCTTCGTGCTCGCGCGCATGGGGCGTTTTCGCGGCTTCACGCTTTATACCGGCATGATCAACGCGCCGCTGGTGATTCCCGAGGTGATTCAGGGTATTTCGTTGCTGTTGCTGTTTATCGAAATGGCGAAGTGGCTCGGATGGCCGGCCGGGCGCGGCATATTCACGATCTGGATCGGACACGTGATGCTGTGCATTTCGTACGTGGCGATCATCGTGCAGTCGCGCGTGAAGGAGTTGCATCCTTCGCTGGAGGAAGCGGCGCTCGATCTCGGGGCGACGCCGCTTCGCGTGTTTTTCTCGATCACGTTGCCGTTGATTTCACAGGCGCTGGTGTCGGGGTGGCTGTTGTCGTTTACGTTGTCAATCGACGATCTGGTTTTGTCCGCGTTCCTGTCGGGGCCTGGGTCGACGACTTTGCCGCTGGTGGTTTTCTCGCGCGTGAGGCTCGGCTTGAATCCGGAGATGAATGCGTTGGCGACGCTGTTTATTGCGGTGGTTTCCGTTGGGGTCGTGGCGGTTAATTATTTTATGCAGCGGGCGGAGAGGAGGAGGGTGCAGGTTGCCGTCTAGCGTTTGCCTGTGTCTGATTTTTTGTTGGCCTTTCCTTGAAGACAAGGAAAGGCCGGGAACAACGGTAAGCACAAAGCGAAGGCGCCTGAATCCTAGACCCTATACCCGATCCTGACTCCTCCCCAATGCCGCCCGCGGACGAAAACGGGCGCCGACGCATCTTTCATCAAAACGAACTCTCCGCCTCCCATATCGCGCCGATAAGTCTGAAGCAGAAACTTCTTTGTATGCGATCCGGCAGCAAGTCCCGTCCGGTCATTGAAAATGCGCCGGTTGCGGCAATTGGCCATGTTCCAGACGACATCGTCGCGTTGCGGCAAGGAGAACTTCAGATTGTGTGTCGGCAGGTAACCGCGCACGTCGATTGCCGCAGAGAACGCCACGCGTGGATCGAGATCGAGTAACGGCTCCTGAATCGCCGGCAAAACGCGATCGGTGAACGCAGTGAAACGCGTCATGAACTGTGGCGGATTAGTGCCCGGCACGGGCACGTAGTGTTGATCGAAAAGATCGTCGAGAGAAATATCGCCGTGCGCGACAGCCGCCTCGAATACCTTGCTTACTTTGGCCGCTGCCTCCTGAACGGCTTCAATAAAGCGTGTGTCAGCGGTTTCGACGCCCGCCGCCGCTGTCAACTCGATCAACGTCTCCGACACGCCCAGCAAGTTGCCGAGACGATTCTTCGCCTGCACGAAGTTCTCGCTCGAATCTTCGACTCCGGTCGCCATTTCGAGCACTTGCGCCTCGAGCCCGTCGCACTGCGTTTCGATCTCGCCGGTCAATGCCGCGATCTGCTCGGCCTCGTTGTTCAGATGCGCGATGGCGTCGCCCGTTGCATGCACGACGTCACCGATCTTGCGCGTGCCCTCACGCACCCGGTGCGCGCGCTCCGTATTCACCGAGCCTTCGTTGATCAGCTGTTCGGTCTGCTGCGTGAGTTGCGCGAGCGTCGTCTCGATCTGACCGGTTGCCTGCGCGGTCTTTGCCGACAGGTTCTTTACCTCGGCCGCCACGACGGCGAAACTGCGACCGGACTCGCCGGCGCGCGCCGCTTCGATCGCGGCGTTCAGCGCGAGCAGATGCGTCTGCCGCGCGATCAAGGAGATTTCCTCCGAGACGCGGCTCACGTGTGCAAGCGCGCTGCGCAGCGCGCCGATCTGGCTTTCGATCACGGTCACCCCTTCCACCAGGCCGTGGATGTCGGCGAGCGATGCCTCCAGCGTCTCCTGCGATTCCTGCACGCCGGTTGCCGCATGCGCCGAGACTTCGCGCATGCCTCGCGCAGCGGTCGCTATCCGATGATTGCCCGCGAGCGTCCGCGCGGCGGACTCGCGCAACGCCTTGCAGACTTGGGCCTGATGCTGCACGCGCGCGGCGACTTCATCGACGTGGCCGGACACATCGCAAATTTCGATACCCAGTTTGCCCGCCTGCGAGGCAATATCGCCGACCACCGCCTCGGAGCGGGCCGGCCGGCGAAAGCTGAAACGCGACATGGACGTCTCCTTTGACGCTAACGGCGCTGGCGGTTGGCGCACAGCGTCTTCTCAACGCGTTTACGGCGGGCTTTCGGTGGACTTGATACGGGGTATCCCGCAGTCGCTATCATGTGCGGTTTGGCGTCGCGACAGCCGCAATCAGGCGTGCGGCCGTGACCATCCCTTTTTTCGACGGTAACGATGTACGACTCCTTAGCGCGCGTTTCGGGCTGGCAACAGCTTTATCATTTGTGGGAGCTGATCGTCATGCTCTGCAAGTTTCTTTGGAGCTTGTTGCGCTTTCTTGGGGGTGGGGGGTAGGGGTGTGCGGGGGGAACGGAGGTTGTGAGAGTGGGAAGACTGGATTGGTGACTGCCGGGATTGTCCGTTCGGCGAATCGACGGCGGGGCGATTTATCTGCTATTAGAAGACGCCAAGTTGCTGGTACATGGTAAGCGTGGCACCAGCGACGTCTTGACGGGGATCGTGATTGTCAGGCTGGACTGCGGAGCTGATCGGCGACGACCCACGGTGTGAGTTCGTGAACGCGATTGATCGCATGGTCAGCGATGCGTGCGAGCACGTAGCGCAGATACGCCTCAGGATCGATGCCATTGAGTTTTGCGGTGCCAACCAGGCTGTAGATGGCGGCGGCACGTTCGCCGCCAGAGTCTGCTCCAGCGAACAGATAGTTGCGGCGCCCGATGGCCACTCCGCGTAGCGCGCGCTCGACTGGCAGGTTATCAATTTCGAGCTGGCCATCATCGCAGTAGCGTGTGAACGCTTCCCATCGGTTCAACGCATAGAGGATCGCCCGACTCGTGTCAGATTTGCGCGAGAGCGTTTCGAGAGTCGTCGTGAGCCACGCATGGAACTGGTCAAGTAACGGCCGTGCGTGCTCGTGGCGATAAGCGCGGCGCTCGTCGGGCGGTTTGCCTCTGATCGTTTCCTCAATCCGGTATAGCGCGCCGATACGCTCGAGCGCTTCGGTGTTCAACGCATTGGGGCGCGCTGCGTGTAGTTCATAGAACTGTCGTCGGGCGTGCGCCCAGCAAGCTGCCTCCGTGACACACCCGGTTTCGTAGATGGCCTGGTAGCCACCGTATGCATCGGCTTGCAGTGTGCCGTTGAACGATCTGAGGTGCTGCTGCGGATGGATACCCTTGCGATCCGGCGTGTAGGCAAACCAGACCGCCGGCGGCGTGATGTCGGCCGATGCACGATCATCGCGCACGTACACCCACAAGCGACCGGTCTTCGTCTTGCCGTTGCCCGGAGCAAGCACGGGAACCGGCGTGTCGTCGGCATGCAGTTTCGTCGCCGACATCACGTGAGCACGCAGTGTTTCAACGAGTGGCTGCAGCAGCGTCGCCGCGTGACCGACCCATTTCGCAAGCAGCGAGCGATCAAGCTCGACGCCTTCTCGCGCGTACATGACTGACTGCCGGTAAAGCGGTATGTGGTCGGCGAACTTCGAGACCAGCACGTGCGCCAGCAGCCCTGGGCCGGCGAGACCACGCTCGATGGGACGGCTCGGTGCAGGTGCCTGAGAGATGTGGTCGCAACACACGCAGGCAAACTTCGGACGCACATGACGGACGACCCGGAAGCTTGCCGGTACGTACTCAAGTTGTTCGGCGACGTCTTCGCCCAGCGACTTCATCAGGCCACCACACTGCGCGCACTTCCCGGCGGATTCGGGCAAGTGCGTCTGGATCTCGCGCGGCAGATGCTCGGGCAGTGGCTTGCGCGGTGTCTGTTGCACAGCCGTGCGCGGTGTCTTCGGGATTTCGACCGGTGCCGCGCCTTCATCAGTCTCAAGCTCTTCGAGACGCAGTTCCAGCTGCTCGATCTGACGATCCAGCTTCTCCGACTTGCGACCGAACTGCATACGGCGCAGCTTGGCAATAAGCAGCTTCAGGTGTTCGACTTCGGCTGCGCGCGAAGCCAACGCGGCTTGTTGCGAGTCGACTGTTTCTTGCAGTGCGAGCACCTGAGCGTCACGCGCGCGAAGTGCCGCCTCCTGGCTGAGCAGCATGGCCTTCAGCGTTTCGACATCGTCGGGAAGTGGGTTCGCGCGCGTCATGCAGGCAGTTTACGCGCCGGCAACGACGTTTACAACGCTGAGGTCGGTCGTGCTGTTCTCGTCGGTTGCCGCCAGTCGATGCCTTCCAGCAGCATTGATAGTTGTGCCGGACTCAGGCAAATAACGCCACCGTCGGCTTGAGGCCATACGAAGCGCCCCTTCTCGAGTCGCTTCATCAGCAGGCACATGCCATCGCCGCTCCACCACAGCACTTTCAGCAGGTCGCCGCGCTTGCCGCGAAACACGAAGACATGTCCGCAGAAGGGATCTCGCTCAAGCACGGTCTGCACCTTGGCGGCGAGACTGTTGAATCCGGCCCGCATGTCGGTCACGCCGGCAGCCAGCCACACACGCGTGCCGACAGGAAGACCAATCACGTTTCAGCCTCCACGGCGGCACGCAAAGTACGCAACACAACACGCAGCGTGGCTGCGTCGAGCGTGCCCTCAATCCGCACGCGTGCGATGCCGACGCAAATCTCGATCACTCCCGCGACGACGGGCTGGGCCTTGCTCTGCGACTGAACGGGCAATGCAGCCACGTTCTCAATCGTGCGTCCCTCGGGCGCCACTTCTACCGGCAACAGTATCGGCGGCTCATACTGTCCGGCCTGATAGGCTCGGCGCCATTTGAACAACAGATTCGTGTTGAGCCCGTGTTCCAGAGCCAGTCGCGCGACCGAGACACCCGGTTCACATGCCAGCTTTGCGAGTTCTCGCCGGAACTCGATGGGATGGTTGGGGGTACCTTTACGTGTCCGTCTGGCTGCTGTTGCAATCTCAGGTGACAAAGTAGTCTCCACCACTCGTTTGGTGGGGCCTACTTTGTCCACTTTGGCGCCATCGGTCTAGACGGTGCGCAAGCAACGCTTACGGTACATGACCAGCAGGGCAGTGACGTACTCACGGATGCAGGTCTTGCGGTGGCGGAACGAGTCAAACCGACCCGAAGCGACAGTCGCGCCGACTGGATACGGTCATTGGCTATTCGTTGACTAGTCAACGTGTTAGCAGTCGTCGGCCAGATGGAAGCGGGCACGCATTAGCTCCGTTGCGATGACCGCCGCATTCTCATCCTCTCCTTGATCTCGAATGCTTGTAGTTCGCGAACGCGCTGTTGGCCCCACCACGTTGAGAAAGCCGGAGAATCTTTCGCGCGCTGCAGCCATACGCGGAGAAGTTCGAGAATCGGTTCGAACTCAGTATCCGAGGGACTGAGCTTGTGCAAAAGCTGTTTGGTTGTCGCGAAAAAGCTTACGTATGGGTGTTCGTATGCGTTGCCATTATCGACAGCCAGGTTGCATGCAGTTGTCAATGCCTCTTCGGCTTCGAAGTAGTACTTCAACGCTTCTATCCGGTTCCTCTCGAATAGCTTCAGGCTGTGACGCATGCATATTGTGCCCAAGCTCGTATATGCAAAGGCATGCTGCTCGAGCGAAATCGCCTTCTGTGAATACGAATACGCCTTGGAAAAGTGGCTTTCGACGCGAGATTCAAGTAAAGCCCGTTGATCCCAATAACGGGAACTCCATCCGAGGTAGGGTTCGTGCTCTTCGTAGAAGTCCAAGGCTTTGCTGCCAATACTCTTTGACACATGCTCTTGGTCGAGCACCTCGCGAAGGATCAGATGCTCAATGCCTTTTGCACGAATTACGGCCGGGTTGACAAGCGGAGCAAGGGCCGCAACGATCGCCGACATTGCATCGTAGCGTTCTTGCTCCGTGAAGAAGTCGGTCCACGCATATTCACTTAAAATGCGGTGACGCAAACGAAGTCCTCGGGGCTCACGGACGAGAATGCCTTCGGCTTTTAGCTGATCTGTAATTAGATTGCCGAGCTTATCGAGTTGCACACCCGTTGCCATGAGAGTCACACGCATCGGAAGAGCAAAACCAAACCGGTGGACGCAGACAATTCGAGCGAGAAGCGTTCTCAATTCGCCGGTTGACATTGCCGCGAGCACAATCTTTCGCACCCGTTCCCGAAGCGGTTCCGAAAACTCGATGTAGGAAACGGTCTCCAGCAGTTCTGATCTGCACCTATCCTTGATATCTCGAATGATTTCCGAGTCCTTTCTTCCAACGTGTTTTCCTAATCGTGACGCAAGCCGCCGCTTTTGGACAAAGTGAGCAGCATCGCGAAGTGGCAATGGACCGAGTTTGAATTCATGACGGAACTCGTCCGCGACATCGATCCGAAAGCCGCGGACCCTAGCGCTACGAAGGGTTAAAAAGATCCTTGCGCCTTTTTTAGACGCCTTGCAGTGCTTAAGCACCTTTCCGATGGCTTCGAGATAGTTCGACGCATCATCGATAAACAAGATCGCACGATCATCCTCCGATAGATAATCTGCGACAACATCTGCGTTGATTCCCTCTTCATGTCGGAACCAGAAGGGCTTAAAGCCCTTAATCAGAGCGAGCCGGGCCAACCGCAACAACCCCACAGTTTTTCCAGAGACACGATCCCCGTGCAAGAGGACTGCGTAACACTCAGACGGATGATCGAGCAGAGTGGACGCCTGCTCTGTTGCAGTGAAAGTTGTGTCAAGATTGTCGAGAATATCTTTCCAGGTGGGTTCATCACCACCGTAGAAGTCTGTTCCCTCGATCGCGTTCGTCGAATCGTCGCGGATATCAAGTCGACGGAACTCACCAAGAAAACGTTCGTAAGTACCGGGTTTCAGTCGCGATGCAACTGCTTCAGCCGTCTTTTTATACTCCCCGAGTTCTCTGAGAACGGCCGCAAAAAACTCGTCTAATGGGCAAACGATCGGCACGAGGTTGAAACGTCGCATGCGTTCTTTTTGAGCGTCGTCAAGCGAGAACGACACGATAAATGACGGAAACCCGTTCGCACGCGAAAGATTCTTTGTTCGGATCGCATCGGCCAGATCAACTTCTTCGGCAAGGCTAGCGCCGCACACGATGAATGGCTTTTCCAGGTAGTGCGTCCGAAAACTTGTATGCCACTGCTGAGGCGAGCGCGTAGCGTGCGCGTATTCGGGTATGGAAAACACCAGTCCGTCTAACTGCCGCCCCAAATCTCGGGCTCGCCCATGCAGATGCACGAGTTGCAAGGCATTTGGCGTGGCGTCGAGAGGTTCAACTTTCTCCTTCCAGTCGCGGCTTGCAAGGTACTTGAAAACGCTTTTCGAGTCTCCCTTCTCGAATGCGTTATCTAGGACGTCGTCTATATTGAACGTCCATATGCGCTCCCAGTGGATTTGGAAAAGTAGATGTTGCCAAGTTGACTGGCATCCGACGAAGCGCGCTCGCAGCCAACTGCGAAGAGCCGACCTGTTCGTGCTTTCGGCTTCCTCGTATGTAAGCGGTAGCTTTTCGGCCTCACTGTCATTCAACCCAAGTCTGAAATGTGCGTTGATCTCAGTTGATAGTGTTGCCCCGTCCCTTAATTCCTGGCCATCGCCGCCCGCGCATCCGTAGCTCGCCCCCGCACCGAGAAGCAGATTGTATTTACCTTCATGCAATCCACTTAAAAGGCGGTCTCGATCTTCTTGCGAAATTCCAAGCTCGACTAGCGTTTTCATCCGACTCCCCGTACCAGACCTATTAGCTGTTAACTTTCACCACTAAGTGTTGTTGCTCTCGAATTGTCGACGATTTGGATCCATTGGTCGATCGTCCGCTCCTGGCCGCACTCCGCCTTCCACCAACCGGCGCAACCCGGGCGCACACTCCGGCAAAACCAACCAATTCGCGTCACAGATCCGCTGAGTCGAGTTTATCCGGTTCCGCGTCAAAGACGCATGACCGAATTCGTTACTAAGTCCGTGACCTCGCAATCAGGCCGATTCCAACCCACCCCGTTTCCCCCCAGCGCGCCGTCCCGCTGCCCCTACACCGACGCGCGTCGCGAGCCTCCTTCTCGGAGCAGCAACTCGTCACCGTTGCTCGCATTCCCGCCAAGAAAAGCCCGCAAATCGGCAAGCACGCGCTCGGGCGCTTCTTCCATTGGAATGTGTCCAAGACCCGGATACATGACCGACTTCGCGCCCGGAATGCGCCGGGCGAATTCGGCGGCGTGCGCAGTGGGAATCCAGCGGTCCTTCGCGCCCCACAAGACAAGCGTGGGAACCACGAGCGTAGTCAGCACGTTTGTATCGAGTTTTTCGAAATCGAGCGTCGGCACCATCTTGCCGATCGCGGCGCGCGTGCCTTCGCCGTGAAAAAAGTCCACGTAGCGCCGCAGCGTGATGGCGTCGAGCTTGCGCGGATCGCCATACACGTTGCGCACGGCGCTTTTGATGATGATTTCCGGCAGCCATCGCGGCGAACTCGCGCGGACCAGCGCGTGATTGAATAGATCGATGTAGATGGGTAGCTTCATCGGGAAGCCGGCCGAGTCGATCAGTACCAGTCGCTCGACCGCGTCGCGATGACGCACCGCGTAGTCCCACGAAATAAGCCCGCCAAGCGAATTGCCGATGAATACCGCACGTGAGACGCCGAGCGCCTGCAGGAACGTATCGATGAAGCGCCGGTAGGTCGGCAGGTTCATCGTTTCAATGATGCCTGTACTGGAGCGCAGCGGTCCTGTCACGCCAAACGGCGGCAGGTCGAGACGAATCACGCGGTGGGCGTGCTTGAGTTCATCGGCGACACGGTTCCAGGTGTGCAGCGAAGACGCGAAACCATGAATCATCACGATGGTGTCGCCACTGCCTTCGTCGACGTAATGGACATCTGCGCCCATGATCTGGACGAACCTGGAGCCGCTTTGCGTGTAGCGCCGCCGCAATTCGTCGCGCGGCACACTCGTAATGCCGAGGCGAGCGGCGAGCGAGCGCGGCGGTAGCGCGGCAGAGTTCGATGGTCTCGTAGATGACGAGACCGAAGACCGAGGTTCTCTACTTGCCATGTTGTGCGTCTCCCTTTTTGTTCGAATCGAAACTGCAAACGGACATCGAACCAACCCCAGCCGCTATTGAATCAAGGCAAGAAACGATAATCCCGCGGCCGCACGCGCCGCGTCCGTTTGCGAAAGCTGAACGTGAAGCCCGGCCACAGCGCGGTCACCTTGCCGCTTCCTGTCTGATACCAGCTATGGCAACCGCTCGACCACACGGAGCGCTGCATATTCTTCTGCAGGCGCGCGTTGTATTCGCGTTGCACGTCGGGGCGCAGGTCCATCGCGCGTACGTTGCGCTCGCGTAGCACGCGCAGGCAATCGCCGATGTACTGCACTTGCGACTCGATCATGTAGATCATCGAGTTGTGGCCGAGAAAGGTGTTCGGACCAGCGATCATGAAGAAGTTGGGAAAGTCGGCGATGCTCGTGCCGAGATACGCTTCTGGACCGTCGCGCAGCCATAGCGCACGGAGATCCGCGCCACCGATGCCCGTCACCTCGAACGGCGCGCCGAAGCCGTTGAACTGAAAGCCGGTGCCGCAAATGATCGCGTCCGCCGCGTGATGTGCGCCGTCTTGTGTCACGATGCCGTCCGCGACCACTTCACGAATGTCCGCTGTAATCACGTTCACGTTGGGTTCGACGAGCGCGCGATAGTAGTTGCTCGACAGCAGAACCCGCTTGCAGCCGAGGCGGTAATTCGGCGTGAGCTTCGCACGCAGTTCCGGGTCTTTCACGCGCCGTGCGAGGTAGCTGAGACACAGCTTCATCGGGCGCTTCATCAGTTGCGGATGCCTCACGAAAGCAATGGCCTGCGATTCGAGCTTCCAGTAGATCGCACTGCGTACAACTCGCTGCGTGAACGGCACATGCTCGAAGAGCCAGCGCGCGCGTTCGCTAATGCGCTTGTTGGGCTTGGGCATGATCCAAGGCGCGGTGCGCTGGAACAGATCGAGTTGCGCGACGCGCGGCTGGATTTCCGGCACGAACTGGATCGCGCTCGCGCCGGTGCCGATCACCGCGACGCGTTTTCCTTCGAGCGGATACGTGTGGTCCCAGCGCGCGGAATGAAACAGCTTGCCTTTGAAACTATCGAGCCCCGCAATTTGCGGCATGGAAGGGCGGGATAGTCCACCGCTTGCTCCGATCAGCACATCCGCCTCGACGTTCTCGCGCATGCCGTCGACATCCAGTTCGATGTGCCACACGTGACGCGCTTCATCGAACCGCGCGGCCACGACGCGTGCATTGCAACGCACGTAACGATCCACGCCGTACTTGCGCGCGCAGTGCTTGAGGTAGGCGAGAATTTCCGCCTGGCCGCTGAACTCGCGCGACCACGCCGGGTTCGGTTCGAAAGAAAACGAATACAGATGCGAAGGCACATCGCACCCGGCGCCCGGATAGGTGTTGTCGCGCCAAGTGCCGCCGATGTCGGCGGCGGCCTCGTAGAGCGTGAACGACGTAATGCCCATTTTTAGCAGACGCACGGCCATGCCGATGCCGGCGAAGCCGCTTCCCACGATTGCAATGCGCGGCGCGGCGGCTTGTGCGAATGCGGCGGATGAAGCGGGCGTCACAGCAATCTCCGGCAATGAAGTTCGGGCCGTGTCGTCATTCAGGAGACGCGGCGTGGCCGCGAACAGGCGGCCGCTCGAACGTTACGCGCAGGGTAGACAACTGTGCACCTCGCGTCAAGATCGTTTAGAGTACGTCTATTAAACGCGCGTGCTGCGCGGTGATTCAAAACCCATCACCAAGGCCATGACATCCGTATTCGAAGCCGTGCCGAATGTCGGCGACACTGCGGCCACTCAGGAATTGCCGGTCGGCAAACGCAAGCTGATTGAAGCCGCGCTGCGGTTGACCGCGGGCGGGCGCGGCTTCGCGAGCCTCGGTCTGCGCGAACTCGCGCGAGAGGCGGGGCTGAACCCGAACACGTTCTATCGTCATTTCGATACGCTCGACGACCTCGCGCGCGAAGCCGTCGATTCGGTAAGCCGGCGGTTGCGGCCGATGCTGCGCCGCGAGCGCTGGCTCGCCGCGCACGACGAACCGCACAGCGTGCCACGGCGCGCATGCGTGGCGTTCTTCGCGTTCGCGTTGGAAAACCGCGAGGCGTTTCTGAGCGCTTTAGCTGAGTATCACGGCACGTCGCCTGCGCTGCGCGAAGCCGTGCGCGCGACGCTTCATGCGGTGTCGGCGGAAATGGCGGACGACGTCGTGCAGTTGCAACTGATGCCGGCACTGCCGCGCGATGTCGTCGACGAAGTGTGCACGCAGATCGTGCTGCAACTGTTCCATCTGTCAGCGGAGTTCATCGGCGCAGATGCGGACGTGAACGAAGAAGACAACGCTAACGCAAGCGCCAACGTCGCCCGTCGGGATGCGCTCGTGAGTTATGCCGAGCGCTTTGTCGTGCGGCTGTTTGCGGGCGCGATGTCGCTCGCGCGGCACGAGGAAGTGCAGGCGGCCGTATCGAAGCGTGCGTGATTCGTCGAGTGTGCAAAAAAAACAGGCTCCATGCAGGGAGCCTGTTTTGCATCGTATCGTCAGGTGCACCACGGTGCACCGCGCTTTGACCGGCGCGGCGGGCGAGGGCTACGTGTTGTCGCTCCAGCCGCCGGAATCGTCGCTGCTGCCCATGTCGATGCCGCCGCCGCTGTTATCGTTCCAGTCGTTCGAACCTTGGCCGAAGTCGAGGCCGCCGCCGTTGTCGACATCGTTGCCGCGCCGGCGCGTTTCATCGTCGACGATCACGTCACGCTCAACCACGCGTTCACGTCCGGAGTTCAGCGCTTCTCCAAGCAGAACGCCGGTGAGCAGCCCACCCATGCCGCCGCCGAAACCGCCGCCTTGCTGCACGATAACCGGCGGTTGCTGCTGTTGATAGGGACCTTGCTGTTGATAAGGCGGCTGCGACGGATACGGTCCTTGCTGCGGATTGCCAAAGCGCTCGGCTTCGCGTGCATACGGCGATTGCGCGCTGTCAGCCGCGGCGCTTGCCTTCGGATCGGGCCGGCCATCGGCTCGGGCGCGCAGACTGCCGATGCGCTGCTCCAACTCGTCGAGTTGATACGGCGGCACCGGATTCTTGCTGTTCGATAGCGCTTCAACGAGCGTTCGCAACTGGTCCTCCGTTGCTTCGACTTCTTTCTCCAATGCTTCGTGCCCGGGCGCCGTGGAGAGCTTCACGTCGAGCTTGAGCGAGCGCACTGAGTTGAGCAACTCGGTCGCACGCTTGAGTTGCACGCGACGGTCGTCGTCCGCGCGCGTATCGTCCTGCGAGCGCGCGCGGCGCAAGGTCCAACGCAGCACCAGCGCGATCACGCCAACGAGAATCAGAATACCGACCCACATGCCGATGCCAGGACCATGGCGCTCAGGCGCTTGCTGCACGGCCGGCGTGTTCTGCTGGCCGAACGGATTGGTCGTGCGGTTCGTCAACGCGCCAATCCCGCTTTCACCACCGTTGCCGCTCGTGCTCGCAGTGCGTTCGGCGTCGCGGCGAATGCGTGCCTCGACTTGCGCGAAGCGCGTCGGGTCGGTGAAGCGGATCTGCGGATCGAGCGTCTTGGCCTGCTGGACTTGCGCGAGCGCGTCGCCATAACGACCTTCACGGTCGAGCACCTGGCTGTACAGGTAGTGCGCATGTGCGTTGTTCGGATGCGCCTTCAGCACTTCGGACAGGCCGGCATCGGCCTGCTGCCAGTTGCCTTGCGACATTGCCGATTCGATCTGCTGAACCGTGGGCACGGCAAACGCTGCCGTGGATACGAGCATCAGCGAGACGAACGCACTTGCAATAACTTTTTTCATTTGCAGACCGGGCGCCACGCGCCCGTCTCCTTCAGTCGATTGCGGGGGCCGGCTTACCGGGGGCCGGCCAACCGGGGCCGCCTTACCGCACACTGCGACGCAATTACTGAGCCGGCGAGTTGATCTGCTTTTTCAGTGCTTCCAGACGGTCTTCCACCGACGGGCCGCGGTTCAGGTCTGCCAACTTGTCGTCGAGCGCCTTGCCGCTTTTGACGTCGGCGGAATTCAGACGTGCGTCCGAACGGGCATTCGACAACGCGACCTTGTCTTCGAGCTTCTGAAAATCCTCGGACAGGTTTTTCCCGCCGATGCCGCCCAACGCCGTTGCAGCGACGTCTTTCGCTTCGGCGATCTGTTGCTTGGCTTGCAGAATGTTCGAACGCGCATTCAGATCGTTGCGACGGCTGCGCATGTCTTCGATCTGGCTCTTGAGCTGCGCGACCGACGGCTCCAGCGTAGAGAGTTCCTTGGTCAGCGCATCGCGTTCTGCTTCGGCCGTGGCTTGCGCGCCGAGCGCTTCGCGAGCCAGCGCTTCGTCGCCGGATTGCAGCGCGCGCTTTGCGCCGTCTTCGTACTTCTTCGCCTTGTCGGCGGCAACATCGCGCTTGCTTTGCTGTGTGGCCACTTGCGCCTGGATCTCGATCAGCGAATTCTCGGCGCGGCCGATGCTCTCGTCGAGTTCGCGTACGATCTGGCGCGAATCGCGGGACGGGTCTTGCACCGAGTCCGCAGCGTCGTTGAGGAGACCTTTTAGCGTGCGCGAAATGCTGTCAAAAAGCGACATGAAAACCTCCAGAGAATGGTGTCGGCGCTGAATATTCCTGCGCACTCAACTGCTTGTCACTACTACTTTACGCCGCCGCGCGAGAAGCTGCGCAGCGTTCGGACCGGAGGTCGGGGCTTGCTCGCCGATTGCAATAGCGCAACAGCAAATTGTCGGTTTCGCCTGTGCACGTATCGCATGACAAAGCGAAAGGTTTTCGGCGATGAGCGCACCGACCTGTCCCTCAGTAGCTCGCGGATATTACACCACGGGCTCTCTTAAAATGGGCTTAAAGGGCGCGATGAGCGAGCTGCTCAGTGTGCTCGCGGCGAGTGTCGCGAACGTGAACGGCGCAAGCCGCTAGCAAGCAAGCGAGTGAGAATGTGCGCAGTCGACCGCTTACAAACCCGTGCAAGCCGCTTGCATCGACGTTGCGCGTTCCATTGCTGCCCGCTATCGCGATAGTTACGCGAAGCGGCCGCCTTCGGGGCCAAGATCGCTGTGCGGATCGTCTTCATCGCGCATGGGGTCGAGACGAGGGCGCTTCAGCACGCTTTTCACGTGAGTCTGCACCGTCACGGCGGCGGGCAGCAGTTCCTCGATCGCGGCAGCGCGTGCCGCCGCCATTCTCGCGACAGCCTCGGCGGTTGCCACGGCGTCTTCGTCGACTTCGGCGGTAAGCGCCGCCAGCACGTCAGCAGGCAGCAGCGGGGCAGGTGCAGGCACGGGTGGCACATTTTCAGCCGGAGTTGCAGCGGCCGACGTTGTCGAATCGCCCGGAATACCCGCACCATTGGCCTCCGAACCGGTCCGGAGGCTTACGCGCGTTTGCAGCGCGGCCGGCAGCGCGTCGCGCGCAACCTTCGCGTCGTGCGCGACACGCTGCAGCGCCGCGTCGAGCGCGTCAGGCGCGCGGGGCACATTGAGCCGATCGACGATACTCGCTGCTTTCACCTGCTCGCTGGTCGCGCTGAAACTCAGCACTGCGCGCCGCATGAGCTCGCTGACGCTAATGCGGAGTTCGTCCGCAGTGGCGGCGATCGCGCGTTTCTGCGCGGGCGTGACGAATACGACGATGCGTTCGCTGGGCTTTGTCATGATCGGCTCGCATACTTGTTGGCATGGCGCCTGACGGCGCGCATCGGCGCACATCGGCATGCGCGGAGTCCATCATATGACGAGTTGCGCCGATCGCAAACGGGCGCTTCATGAAAATGCCGTGACATCAACGAGTTGTCGCGCTTTTTGTGGTCTTGTCCACAGGCCTTTCAACAAAAACTGGGGATAACTTTGCGAACGTGCGCAAGCGCCTCGCAAGCCTGCCGAATCTACCCACGGTCTGCCGCCGGGACTGGAAGCGAAGGGAATTCTTACAAAAAAACTCCGTTGAGCGCCGCTTGATTTCTTTAAAATGCGCTGTTACGTTGCGCCGGACAATGTCCCGGGTGCGCCGTGGCGACTCGCCGGGGCACAGAGTCGCACGGCGGTCTGCGCCCAGACTACGCCGCTCACGATTCATGCGCGCCTGACGCGCGAGAACAAGGCGTTGAGTTACGCGCCCACTATTCCAGTCATGCCAATCATCAAACGACCGCATTCCTCGCAATCTCCGGCCGGTCAAGACCGGGACTCCTACCACCGCACGCAGGGACGCAACGCCGCTTCGCGCGACGCCGAAGAGGGCGGCCGCTCGATCGGCGCGACGGTTGCGATCTGGTTCGCGAGCCTCGTCGCGATTGTCGCCGTGGTGGGCGCGCTGATCGTCGGCTACGCACTTGTGGTGATGGGGCCGCAACTGCCTTCGCTCGACGCGCTGACCGACTATCGTCCGAAAGTGCCGCTGCGTGTCTATACGGCGGACCATGTGCTGATCGGCGAATTCGGCGAGGAACGGCGCAGTCTCGTGCGCTTCCAGGACATTCCCGACCAGATGAAGAAAGCGGTGCTCGCAATTGAAGACTATCGCTTCTACGAGCACGGCGGCGTCGACTTCCTCGGCATTCTGCGGGCCGGCTTTGCCGACCTCGCTCACGGCGGCGCGTCGCAGGGCGCGAGCACGATCACGATGCAGGTCGCGCGCAACTTCTTTCTGTCGAGCGAGAAAACGTATACGCGCAAGATCTACGAAATGCTGCTCGCGTACAAGATCGAGCGCGCGTTGACGAAGGACCAGATTCTCGAGTTGTACATGAACCAGATCTATCTGGGCGAGCGCGCTTACGGCTTTGCCGCGGCAGCGCGCGTGTACTTCGGCAAGGATCTGAAAGACATCACGCTAGCGCAGGCCGCGATGCTCGCGGGTCTGCCGAAAGCGCCGTCCGCGTATAACCCGGTCGTGAATCCGAAGCGCGCAAAAATCCGTCAGGAATACATTCTCAGGCGCATGCTGGAGTTGCGCTACATCAGCCAGGATCAGTACGCTCAGGCGGTGAAGGAAGAGATTCACACGCGGAACCCCGGCAACGAATACAGCGTGCACGCCGAGTACATTGCCGAAATGGTTCGCCAGATGATGTACGCGCAGTACAAGGACGAAACGTATACGCGCGGCCTGAACGTCACGACCACCATCGATTCCGCCGACCAGGACGCCGCGTATCGCGCGGTGCGCAAGGGTGTGATGGATTACGAGCGGCGCCACGGTTATCGCGGGCCGGAAGGCTTCGTGCAATTGCCCACGCCTGGCGACGACCGCGATCAGACGATCGACGACGCACTCAACGATCATCCCGATAACGGCGAGATCATCGCCGCGGTCGTCACGGACGCGAGCCCGAAGCAGGTGAAGGCGCAACTGGTGGACGGCACGCAGGTGACTATCGCCGGTGATGGCTTGCGCTTTGCCGCCAGTGCGTTGAGCGCACGCGGCGCGGCGGCAACGAAGATCAGGCCGGGATCGATTGTGCGCGTGATGAACGACGCCAAGGGCAACTGGCAGATCACGCAGCTCCCGCAGGTGGAGGGCGCGCTCGTGTCGCTCACGCCGCAGGACGGTGCGATTCGCGCGCTCGTCGGCGGGTTCGACTTCAACAAGAACAAGTTCAATCACATCACGCAAGCCTGGCGTCAGCCCGGTTCGAGCTTCAAGCCCTTCATTTATTCGGCGGCGCTCGACAAGGGGCTTGGACCCGCCACGATCATCAACGACGCGCCGCTGTACTTCCCGTCGAGCACGCCGGGCGGCGACGCGTGGGAGCCGAAGGACGACGATCAGCCCGACGGGCCGATGCCGATGCGCCTCGCGTTGCAGAAGTCGAAGAACCTGGTTTCGATCCGGATCCTGTCGTATATCGGCACGAAGTACGCGCAAGACTTCGTTACGCAACGCTTCGGTTTCGACGCCGACAAGACTCCGCCTTACCTGCCGATGGCACTCGGCGCGGGGCTCGTGACGCCGTTGCAGTCGGCGGGTGCGTATTCGGTCTTCGCGAACGGCGGCTATCGCATCAACCCGTATCTGATCAACGAAGTGACGGACGCACGCGGCGAGCCGCTGTCGAAAGCGCAGCCGCTTACCGCAGGTCGCGACGCGCCGCGCACGCTTGAGCCGCGTAACGCGTACATCATGAACAGCCTGCTGCATTCGGTCGCGACTGCAGGCACGGGCGCCGGCACCAACGTGCTGCATCGGTCGGACCTGCAGGGCAAGACCGGAACGACCAACGACGCGAAGGACGGCTGGTTCGCCGGCTATCAGCAATCGCTCGTCGCGGTCGCGTGGATGGGTTACGACCAGCCGAAGACGCTCGGCAGCCGCGAATTCGGCGCACAGCTCGCGCTGCCGATCTGGGTCGAGTACATGCAGCGCGCGTTGCGCGGCGTGCCGCAGAGCGAGCCGGCGCAGCCCCAAGGGGTGACTTCCGTCGACGGCGAACTGTTCTACTCGGACATGACGCCGGGCAACGGTTTTGTCGCCAGCATCGGTCTCGACTCGGCGAATCCGACGGCGGGTGTGAACGACGCGGTCGGAGGCGTGGGGCCCGCGGGCTTGACGCCGCCGGCAGTGCCGCCGCCGAGCGTGTCGTCCAATGAGAAGAAGCAGATCATGGATCTGTTCGAATCGAACAAACCTTGATGAACAATGCGCGTGCTGGCCGATCGGCCGCGCGCGCAACGCGGTGCCCGCAGCGGTGACACGTGCGGGCTTCACGCTTTCCGGCGACGCTCGGCCGGTAGCTAGCCTGCCGATTCTGTTTGCGAGACGCACGCTGTGTTTTAATCACGCCTGCGATGCTCGATCGGGGTCCATTAGCAGGCTGGATTCGTTAGCTGTTTCTATCTCGAGCATGGCTGCGTCTTGCGGCGAGCAAGGCGTCACCATCCCTCAAGCGCGCCCGGACCCGGCCGGATGCGCGCACATGCCACGTTGAGCGCTGGCGGCACAAGAGCCGCAGCCGCCGACGTATTTGCCTTCCAGCATCCACCGGGTTCCGCATTGAAAAGTCGAATTCTCATCTGTCTGATGACGGGGCTGCTGCGCGCCTTCGCAATATTGCCGTATGGGCTCGTCGCGCGGTTCGGCAACGGCGTCGGCGCTCTGCTGTACCGGATTCCGAGCACCCGCCGGCGGGTGGTGCACACCAACCTGAAATTGTGTTTCCCCGACATGAGCGACGCGGCGCGCGAACGTCTCGCGCGCGCGCATTTCTGCCACGTGATCCGCAGTTATGTCGAGCGTGGGCCGCAATGGTTCGGCAATGCGCAGGCGCTGGCCCGTCTCGTCGAAGTGGAAAGCGCAATCGATCTCGCGGAGGTTCGGTCTCAACCGACGATCTTCGTCGGCTTCCACTTTGTCGGCATCGAGGCCGGCTGCATGATGTATTCGACGCGGCATCCGGTGGCGTCGCTTTACACGCCGATGTCGAACCTGTTGCTCGACGCGATGGCGAGGCGCCAGCGCGGGCGTTTCGGCACCGAGATGATTCCGCGCAGCGACAGTGTGCGGCGCGCGTTGCGGGCCTTGCGCGACGGCACGCCGGTGATGCTCGCGGCAGACATGGACTTCGGTTTGCGCGATTCGGTGTTCGTGCCGTTTTTTGGCGTCCAGGCCTGCACGCTCACATCGGTCTCGCGGATGGCGCGCGCGGCGAACGCCCGGGTCGTGCCGTTCGTGACGGAGGTGCTGCCGGGCTATCGCGGCTACAAGCTGAGTATCTTCGAGCCGCTAGCCGGTTTTCCGTCGAACGACGTAACGGTGGACGCACGACGGATCACCGAGTTTCTCGAGACGCAGGTGCGACGGATTCCTGATCAATATTATTGGGTGCACAAGCGCTTCAAGAATCGTCCGGAAGGGGAGGCGGGCGTTTATTGACGCAGCGTGCGCCTGTATGTGCGTGCTGTCGTTGCGCGGGCAGTGGCGGCAAACGCGTCACGAGGGCAAACGCTTGTGCGTTCAAGCACTTGGCTGTTGTGTCCTACGGTTATCCACAAAGCTGTGAACAAAGTCTGTGGATAGATCGGTTCGGCAAGGCATTGGGCGAAAAACCATAGGGCTACCAACGTCCGATCCGACGGACGCTTCCCATCCTGTCGACCCATGCTTCATTCCACGCCGCCACCCATAACACCAGCCGGCTCAATGAGTTAGCCCGCTTGTCAGAAAGTTTTCAACAGCCTATTCAACATCAACTGGGGATAAGTGCGGGGCGTCAATTCGGATTGCCTGGTTCGGCCCCGGACGCGTGCGCAGTTGCCCTTGATGTTGCCTGCGCGGTCACACCTTGACTTGCTCCCGAGCCCGCCGCCTCGACGGGCGGATTGCCCATCGCCTGAAATAGCGCCGCCGTGTCCGTCAGACGCGCGCTCGTATAGCGAATCTCGTCGAGTTGCGCGTTGCGAAATTGCTGCTCGCTCGTGCGGGTGGACGATACAGGTACGGCGCCGAGCCGATAGCGGCCGGAGGTTTCATCGAAGATTCCCTGAGCGGAACGCGTCGCTGTATTCGCGGCGTCCAGCGCCTGCGCGTCGTGTTCGAGCGCGGCCAGCGTGTCGGCGACATTCTGAAACGCGGCAAGCACCGTCTGCTTGTATTGCGACACTGTGGCCTCATAGGTGTTCATAGCCGCGCGACGCTGTGCAACCAGCGCGCCGCCGTGAAATAACGGCTGCGATAAAGAGGCGCCGATGCTCCAGATGGCGCCCGCGCCGGAGAGCGCGACGGGCCAGCTGAAGCCGCCTTGTCCCATCGATGCGCTTAACGACAGGCTCGGGTACATCTGCGCGGTCGCTACGCCCACATCGGCGGCCGCAGCTTTTAGCGCGGCGTCGGCAGCCTGAATGTCGGGCCGAGCCTGTAACAGTTCGCTCGGCACCACCACCGGCACCTGCTCGGGCAGATGCAAGCCCGCGAGTTCGAGATCGGCTGGCGCGGCGTCCGGGGTACGGCCAAGCAGCACGGCCAACGCATGACGTGTGGTTTGCCATTGCTGCCGCAACCCCGGCAGGCTCGCGGACAAGCTCGCCGCACTCTGTTGCGCGCTCAACTGATCGGCGTGCGACACGGCCCCGAGCGCATAGCGTCGTTGGGTGTCGCGTGCCTGATCGTCGGCAAGCGTCACGAGCCGTTCGGTGGTGTCGATCTGCGCGCGCAACGCGGCGCTCGTAATCGCGGCGCTCACGATGTTCGCCGCGAGCGCGCGACGGGCAGCATCCAGCTGATACGCCTGCACGTTCACGCGTGCGGCCAGCGCAGCGTCGGCGAGGCGCGAAGCGCCGAACAGGTCGATCGTGTAATGCGCCTGCAATTGGCCTACGAAGATGTTGTACAGGAACGTGTTTGGACCAATTTCCGGAATCGCGAGCGCGCGATTGCGCGTCGCCTGGCCGCCTGCGTCGATGGTGGGCAGCATCGAACTGCCAATCTGGCCGCGCAGCTGTTCGCGCGCGGCGGCGAGACTCTGCTCGGTCGCCGCGAGAGTCGGGCTGTTGCGTAGCCCTTCGTCGACGAGCGCATTAAGCGCGTCCGATCGATACAGCTTCCACCATTCGGGTACCGGCTTCGCGCCGACCACGAACTGCTGCGCGACGCCTTGCGCCAGGACCGTCTGCGCCGGTTGCGCTTCGCTGCCGTAGTGGACTGGCTGCGGCATCGCCGGCGGCTGGCCGTTAGGCCCGAACGAACAGGCCGCCAAGACAAACGCGGAGCCCGCGAACGCAACGCTCGACGGCAGGTGTGCCGCCTTCAAACCGCCGAAGCATCGAACGACGCAGGAACGTGCGAAGTGGATCATGCTCAATTCCCCGTATGCGCCGCGCCGGACGCGGACGGCGTTTGCGGCTCGCGCTCGTCGTTGCGTACTCTGAACGACATGGCGTAAAGAGCCGGCAGATAGAACAAGGTGAGGACGGTCGCGCTCGTGATGCCGCCCATCAGCGCGGTCGCCATCGGACCAAAGAAGTTGGAGCGCAAGAGCGGAATCAGCGCGAGGACGGCGGCCGCCGCGGTCAGCGTGATCGGGCGGAAACGCCGCACCGTGGCGCCGACGATCGCATCGAAACGCTTATGCCCCGAAGCAATGTCCTGCTCGATCTGGTCGACCAGAATGACCGAGTTACGCATGATGATGCCGAACATCGCAATCACGCCGAGCATTGCGACGAAGCCGAACGGCTGGCCGAACAGCAGCAGCGTGAAGACGACGCCGATCAGGCCGAGCGGCGCGGTGAGCACCACCATCAGCACACGCGCGAAGCTCTGCAACTGGATCATCAGCAGCGTCAGCACGGCGATGATCATGATCGGCATCTGCGCATTGATCGACGTCTGGCCCTTGCCGCTTTCCTCGACCGAGCCGCCTATCTGGATGCGGTAACCAACGGGCAAGTTCGCCCGGATCGGACCCAGCGCCTTGTCGACAGCATGCGTGACGTCGATGCCTTGCGCGCCCGGCGCCACATCTGACTGCACGGTGATAGTGGGCTGCCGGTCGCGTTCCCAGATCACGCCATACTCCAGATCGTTGCGCAGATGCCCGAGCGTACCGAGCGGCACCGCGCCGTTCGGCGTCGGCATGGCGAGCGTAAGCAGCTTCGCCGGGTCCACTCGCTCGGCCTTCGGCGCACGCAGATCGACGCTGATCAGCTTGTCGCGCTCGCGGTATTGGGTGACGGTGTAGCCCGACAGTGTCATCGCAAGGAAGCTCGAGATGTCGTCGGAACTCACGCCGAGTTCCCGGGCTTTCTTCTGGTCGACTTCAAAGCGCACCGAGCGCTCGGCCGGCTCGTCCCAATCGAACTGCACGTTGCGCGTGCCGTGGTCGCTGCGCAGTGTCGCGGCAACGCGTTCCGCGATCGAGCGGACCGTCGCGATGTCGTCGCCGCTCACGCGGAACTGCACCGGATAACCGACGGGCGGCCCGTTTTCGAGGCGCGACAGGCGCGTGCGAATGGCAGGGAAGTTGTTGCGCAATTCGGGTTCGAGCCATTGCGCGAGTTTCTCGCGGTCCTTCACGGATTTCGCCGTAATCACGAACTGCGCGAAGTTGGGCTGGGTCAACTGCTGGTCGAGCGGCAGGTAAAAACGCGGCGCACCGGTGCCGACGAAATCCACCGTGTGATCGATTTCGGGCCGGCCCACCAGGACTTTTTCGAGCCGCTGCGCCTCGCGCAACGTGGCATTGAAGGAGGCGCCCTCAGGCAGCCGCACGTCAACCAGCAATTCGGGCCGATCGGAGCTCGGGAAGAACTGTTGCGGCACGAGCGTGAAACCCGCCATCGCGAGAACGAACAATACGACGGTGATGGCGAGCACGATAAAACGCCGTTCGATACACCAGCCGATCCAGCCACGCAGACGTGAGTAGAAACGCGTGTCGTAAATGTCGTGCTCGTGGTCGTCGGCTTCGTGCGCCGCGCGCTTGCGCTCGGGCAGCAGGTGATAGCCGAGCAGCGGAATCAACACGACCGCTGCGAGCCACGACGCAATCAGCGCGATGGCGGAGACTTCGAAGATCGAGCGCGTGTACTCGCCCGTGCTCGACTTGGCCAACGCAATCGGCAGGAAGCCCGACACGGTGACGAGCGTACCGGTCAGCATCGGAAACGCAGTACTGGTGTAGGCAAACGCCGCGGCACGCGTGCGGCTCCAGCCTTGTTCCAGTTTCACCGCCATCATTTCCACAGCGATGATCGCGTCGTCGACGAGCAGGCCGAGCGCGAGCACGAGCGTGCCGAGCGACACCTTGTGCAGCCCGATGTCGAACAGATACATGCACAGCGCGGTGACGGCGAGCACGACCGGAATCGAGATCACCACCACCATGCCGGTGCGCACGCCGAGCGACACGAGACTCACCACGAGCACGATGGCGACGGCTTCGGCCACGGCTTCCAGAAAGTCGTCGACGGAATGGGCGACCGCGTGCGGCATGCTGGACACTTCGGTCAGTTGCAGGCCAACGGGCAAGGCTTTGCGCAGGCGGACCATTTCCGCGTCGAGCGCCTTGCCGAGACGAATCACGTCGCCGCCCGGCTGCATCGTCACGCCGATGCCGAGCACCGCCTTGCCGCCCGCACGCATCTGGGTGACGACCGGATCGTCATAGCCGCGCTTGATCGTCGCGATGTCGCCGAGACGGAACGAGCGGCCGTTGATGCGGATCAGCGTGTCGGCGAGCGCGGCCACGTCCTTGAACTGGCCGCTCGGGCGCACGAACACGCGGTCGTCGGTCGTGGTGAGCGTGCCCGCTTGCGACACCGCGTTCTGCGAGTTGATCGCCTGGCCGAGTTGCTGCGGCGAAATGCCGAGACGCGTCAACTGCGTGTTCGTTATTTCGATGTAGATGTGCTGATCCGGATCGCCGAAATAATCGACCTTGGCAACGCCGGGCACGCGCAGCAGAACAGTGCGCAACTGATCCGCGTAATCGTGCAGTTGCGCGGGAGAAAAGCCGTCGCCTTCGAGCGTGTAGATGTTGGTGTAGACGTCGCCGAACTCGTCGTTGAAAAACGGCCCCTGGATGCCTTGCGGCAAAGTCGCCGCGATATCGCCGACTTTCTTGCGCACCTGATACCAGGTTTCGGGCACGTCCTTCACCGGCGCCGAGTCTTTCATCGTGAAGAACATTAGCGACTCGCCGGGGCGCGAGTAACTGCGCACGAAGTCAATTGCGGGCGTTTCCTGCAGCTTGCGGCCGATGCGGTCCGTGACCTGTTCCTGCACCTGCCGCGCGGTCGCGCCGGGCCAGAACGTGCGGATCACCATGACGCGGAACGTGAAGGGCGGATCTTCGGATTGCGCAAGCCGCGTGTAGGCAAGGATGCCGAATGCGGTAGCAAGCGCAATCAGGAAGACGACCAGCGCCTGATGACGCAGCGCCCACGCGGACAGGTTGAAGCGTCCCTCTTCATGCGTCGTGCTCATGAAGCGAAGTCCTCGGGATGCAGCGGTGCGATTGCGCGGACTTTCTCGCCGGCGCTCACGGTGTGCACGCCTTGCAGCACGACATGTTCGCCGTCTTTGAGGCCCTGGCTGATGACGATCGTGCGTTCGTTATAGCGCGCGACGGTGACGCGTCGCAGTTCGAGCATGCTGTCCGCGGCACGCACGACCCACACGGCCGGCTGCGTGCCGTCATGGAAGAGCGCAGTGGCCGGCAACACGATAAAGCCGTGCTGGCCTTGCGCGCCGCTTGCCGACGACGGCGCCGGCGCGGACAACGCGATGTCCGCGGTCATGCCGAGGCGTACGTCGGGGCCCGGATTGTCGAGTGTGAGTTTCGCGCGATAGGTGCGGCTCTGCGGATCGGCGGCGGGCGAGAGTTCGCGCACACGCGCCGTGAACTTGCGCCCCGGCAGCGCGCCGAGCGTGACGTTTGCCGTCTGCCCGACCGCAAGTCCGGCCAGCGCGCTTTCCGGCACGTCGCAGACTACGTCGACTTCGCCGCTCCACGCGAGGTTGTAGACCGCCTGGCCTGCCGACACATTCTGGCCCGTGTCGGCCTGCTCAGCGGTGATCACGCCGGCGTGATCGGCGACGAGGGTGGTGTATTGCAACTGGTCTTTCGATAAGGCCGCCTGCTGCGCCGCCTGATCGCGCTGCGCGGCAGCCGATGCATACGCATTCGTAGTCTGTTCGAGTTGCGCGGGTGCGATCAGATTCTCTTTTGCCTGCGCCTGATCGCGGTCCAGTTGCTGCTTCGCGTATTTATAGCTGTGCTCGGCGGCGGCAAGTTGGGCCTGCGCGCTGGCTGCGTTCTTCTGCGCATCCGCCGGGTCGAGCCGCGCGACGACCTGGCCGTTCCTGACCACGTCGCCAAGACGCACGCGCCGCTCGACGATCTTGCCGCCGACCCGAAACGACAGCGGCGTCGAATAGCGCGCCTGCACTTCACCGGGCAACGACGTGACGGGCGCCGCATTGCCGTCCGCATGAACCGCGACGGCTACCACCGGACGCGGCTCGGGCGCGCCTGCTTCTTTCTTCGAACATGCGTTCAACGC
This sequence comes from Paraburkholderia sp. 22098, assembly GCF_052045935.1. NCBI lineage: Bacteria > Pseudomonadati > Pseudomonadota > Betaproteobacteria > Burkholderiales > Burkholderiaceae > Paraburkholderia > Paraburkholderia sp. 22098. Next base: position 501,217 of record NZ_JBQEPV010000002.1, read on the forward strand.
GACGACGCCTGCAAGGGCGAGCGCGAGCGCGGCGCGGCGCACAGGCCTTGGCCGCGCGAGACGATGGGACTGCTCGCGCATCGCCGACGATGCGGGAAAACCGGGACGCTTCACAATTACCCCAACAGGAGACAGCGAACGAACACGGCAAGCCGCAGCGGCTCGCCAGCGAAGAGCGCATGCCGGTTCATGCAACTGGCATACGTGTCTGACTTCCAATGATGATTCGCATTCTAATACACACCTGTATTTGAATGTGGAGGCGAATTGGAATTCTTTTAGGTGCTAGACTCTTGCCCATGAAACGGCAACGATTGACACGCGAGCAAAGCAAAGACCAGACACGTCAGCGTCTGCTCGACGCTGCGCAAGCAATTTTTATGAAGAAGGGCTTTGTCGCGGCGAGTGTCGAAGACATTGCCGGGGCGGCAGGCTATACGCGCGGCGCGTTTTATTCGAATTTCCGCAGCAAGAACGAGTTGTTTCTCGAGCTACTGCGGCGCGACCACGAAACCATGCAGGCGGGTTTGCGGGCCATTTTCGAAAACGCGGCCACACGGGAAGTGATGGAAGAGCGCGTGATGCGCTATTACAGCAACCTGCATCGTGAGAACAAATGCTTTTTGCTGTGGGTGGAGGCGAAGCTTCTGGCTGCGCGAGACGGGCGCTTCAGGCTGCGTTTCAACGCGTTCCTGCACGAGAAGCTCGAACAACTGGCCGCCTACGTCCGCGAATTTTCGGCGCGGGTCGGCACGCCGCTGCTATTGCCGCCGGAGATGCTGGCCATGGGCCTGATGGGCTTGTGCGACGGTGTGCAGTTCTTCTATACCGTCGATCCGCAGAATGTGCCGAGTGAAATGGCAGAAGCGGTGTTGGCGGGATTCTTTTCGCGCGTGGTGTTCGGCCGCAGCGCATAACGCCGCAAGGCGGCCCGTGCGGCCGCCTTGCGCGCGACGATGGCTCAATCAGTTGGTCGCGAGTTGCGTGCAGCTATCCGCAACCGGGCTCGCGCAGACGAACGAATACTCCCCGCTGGTGCGCAAAACTTCCTCGCCCGCATGCAGGACGACCTGAATATCCGGGCAGCGCTCATAAGCGATGAAAGCCGAGCAGGCCGCGGCGGACCAGCAGACCAGAGAAAACGCGATTTTTTCGAAAAGTTGGAAACGATGTGGCATGGCAGTTGGCGAACGGTATAGCGATGAATTTCTTCCGGTCGCCATCTTACCAGCGGCTAAGGGTTTATACCTAGCCAAAAACCGCAATAATGCTTGAAACAATGGTGCGTGCGTATCGGTAAAGCTGACGTGATTGTCATGTACAGGTCAGGGTTGGGACAGGTCGGGTCGATACAATCGATTCGTTGGGCAAATCCGCGCGAGCCTTGCCGCGCGGGGTGATACAGGCGGCAACGCTGCGCCGGCCCGGCATCTCGAGGCAGGAGTCGTCCCATGAATCAATTGCAGTCGATGCGCGTGTTCGTCAAGGTGGCGGACCTCGGCAGTTTCGTCCGCGCGGCGGGCGCGCTGGATCTTTCCACCGCTGTCGTCACCCGCCATGTGGCGGATCTGGAGGCGCGTCTCGGCACCCGCCTGCTGAATCGCACCACTCGGCGTCTTTCGCTGACGGAATCGGGCACGACTTATCTGGAGCGCGTGCGCCACATTCTCGACGACCTCGACGGCGTCGAGCAGATGGTGGTCGCGCGTCATCACGAGCCCGTCGGCACGTTGCGCATCGTGGCGCCGGTCGTCTTCGGGTTGCAGAGCCTCGCGCCGGCCGTCCAGTCGTACACCGCGCGCTATCCCGAGGTGCTGCCCGACGTGACGCTCGCCGACCGTCACGCCGATCTGGTCGAAGAGGGCTTCGACGTGGGTATTCTGGCCGGGCGCCCGGCGCGCAGCGCGAGTATCGTCACGCGGCGGCTGACTACGTGTCAGCTGACTGTCTGCGCGACGCCTGCCTACCTGACCCAGCATGGCGCGCCGACGCGGCCGGAAGATCTGCTGGATCATCCGTGCCTGAGCCGGCCACCCGAGCAGGGGGGCGAGGAGCGTGTGTTCAGCGGGCCGGAAGGGCTCGTTCGCGTGAGGCCCGCGACCGCGATTGCCGCGAACAATAGCGAAATGCTGCGGCAATTCGCGCTGCTCGGCATGGGCGTGGCTATTCTGCCGAGCTATCTGATCGCGCGCGACCTCGCGTTTGGACGGCTCGTCGAACTGCTCGGCGACTACCGCCTGCCGGAGATCGAGATCACGATTGCTTATCCAAGCCGTCTGCACCTGCCCGCGAAGGTGCGCACTTTCGTCGATCACCTCGTCGAGCATTTCCAGTCGGACGCGACGGCGCCCGCGCGCGATTCTCGACGCGCGAAGCCTGCGCGCCCAACTGCCGGCGCGGTCTGTCAGCCGTGGCCGCGCCCGCCTGCAAACGCGCCGCTATCGGCTCCGTTACCTGCATAAGGGCTAGTCGCGCTCAGATCCACAGGTCGTTGGCGGCCGTGCGTTCGTTGGTTTCGTCGCCGGTATTTTTGACGCCGCGCGGCTCGATGAGCAGCAGCTTGACCTCGCGTTCGGCGAACGGCTTGTGCTCGGTGCCTTTCGGCACGACGAACATTTCGCCCGCGGACAGCATCACAAAGCCGTCGCGCATGTCGATGCGCAACTGGCCGTCCAGCACGATGAATGTTTCGTCCGTGTCCGCGTGCTGGTGCCACACGAAATCGCCCTCGATGCGCACGACCTTGAACTGGTAGTCGTTCATTTCCGCGACGACCCGCGCTTGCCATTGATCGCTGAACAGCGCGAGCTTGTCAGCGAAATTGATCGCGCGGTAGGTTTGCTGGGTTGCCTGAATGTCCGACATGCTGTGCTCCTTCTCCAAAGATGATTGACGTCTCTGGAACGAGCGTACTGCGCGAAATGCCGGCGAGTCTTGAACGTTTGTGGGCGAGCGCCTCGCGCGACGCGCGGCATTCTCGCGCCTAGCGCGTGGCTGGCGATGTAGCCCCGAGCATGTTGAGCCACTGTGCGGGCGCCACGCCCCATGTGCGTTTGAAGTGCCGCGTCATGTGACTCTGGTCTGAGAAGCCGCTCGCGGCGGAGGCCTCGGCGAGCGGCATGCCGGCCAGCGCGAGTTGGCGCACGAGATCGAGACGCCGCATCGTGAGGTAACGGTGCGGGCTCGTGCCGAACAGCGCGCGGAAATCGTGCGACAGGCTCCATCGGTCGCGTCCCGCGGCCGCCGCGAGTTCATCGAGCGTCACCGTGTGTTCGAGCGACGCCAGCAAATACTCGCGGGCACGACGGGCAGCGGCGTAATCCACCGGGCGGCGCACGGGCCGGGTGCCCGCTGCCGCGTCGAGCGCCGTGGCCAGTTCGTAGAGCCCGTCGTCCTGTTCCAAGGGGTCCATCGCGCGATCCATGCTGCGCAGCAGATTCTCCGTGGCCGCGAAAAGACGCGGGTCGTTCGACAAGCCGCCTTGCACGAAGGGCAGGGGCTTGCCGCCGAGCGCCTGCTGGAAGAGAGCCGGGTCGACATAGACCATGCGGTAACGGAAACCTTCGCCGGTGCCGGCCTGGCCATCGTGCGGTTCGTCCGGATGCAGCACCATGGTGCCGCCGGGCAAACTGTGGCGCAGGCTGCCGCGATAGCGGAAGCTTTGCACGCCGGCCAGCGTGCGGCCGATCGCGTAGGTATCGTGACGGTGCATCGCGTAGCCCGCACCGTGGAAAAACGCCTCGATTCTTTCGATGCCGCCTGCGCCATGTTTGGCGCCGCGGCCCGAGGCGCCGGGCGGGTCGCCGGTGGGGCCGGATTGCGGCGAGCGATAGATCCAGTCCGCGCCGCGCCGTTCCAGCGGTGCGGCGAGGCGCCGGGGCGCCTTTGCGAGTTCGCTCACGCGCTCAGACCCGGCCCGTAATTGCCGCCGATCAGTTTCGTGACCGACGCGACGTCGGCGTAATCCTGTTCAGGCAGGCCGTCGAGCATCGACAGCACCTCGTTGCTCGCGCCGGCTTCGCGGGCGGCATCGACCAGAGCGTCCTTGTTCGCCGGGAAGTGGACGTCGCTGAGCACGTCGGAGATCTGCAAGTCGATGGATTCCCCGGGGATGGACGATGTCGTCATGCAAGCTCCTGTTGGTACGGTTGGGAGGGATTGGCGGCGGTCGGGTGCCGGCTTGGTTGGCGTTCGATCGGCGTCTGTTGTTGCGTATTGTCGCCGGATTGGCGGGTGACTGTCGCTGCTTGCCAATCGAGGGCCCGAAATTTTTCGCGTCGTATCGAGTCCGATCGATCTCTTCGGGACGCTCGGAGGCTGTCAAAGCCGGTCGAGCAGGACGCTAGTTGAACCTTCGCGCGCCTGGTTCCGCCCAGTCCCGCTTAGCCGCGCCCAGCCACGCTTTTTCGCGGTTCTCACGACCAGCCAGACAAGCGCACAGCTCAAACGCCGCTCTCAGGTTTGCAGTCGCTCGCTGTGCGCCGCGAAGCCTCGTTCGGGATGTCGCGACTTCGGCAACACGATGTGCTGCCATTCCTGTGGACGATTCTCGTCCGTGACCGCCACCTCCGGCGCCGGCGGGGCGACGGGTGCGGCGTTGGCAGTTTCGGCAAGGGCGTTCGCGGGCATGCCGTCCGGCGCCGTATGAACCGGCGCGGCAAAGCACGAAGCGGACAGCGTCACCATGGTCAACAGTGTCGAGGTTTTCATGCCCGACCTCCTAAGCTCATGCGGCGCTAACGGTTGAGCAAGTGCTGTGCCGTCCACGCACCAAAGAATGGCGCAAGCCGCGCATGGCCCGGGCTTGCAGGCCGCGCGCTTTCGTCATGCCCGACGCGCAAATCCTGCAATGCGCGCTTCGCGACCACTCATTGTAGATCGCCGATAATGGCGCGGGAATGGCAGCCCGATTGCGGATTCGCCCCAAGTTCCAACCCGCGCCGAAACTGGCGCCCCAGCTAGCGCAAAATCTCAAACCGGGTCCACGGCCATGACGGCCGGTCCCGCATATAGCCGTTCAGCCAGTTCCACTGCGGATGCCGTTTCATGAACGCCTGGGCGTCGAACGGCCGCCCGCACGGATGACCCCAGCGCGCGGCGAACGCCATTTCGCGCGCCATCTCGCTGTCGACCACTTTGCCGTCGTTCGCGCCCCAAGGGTTGAAAGGCCCGTGATCCGAGCCGCCAAAGCGCGCGTCATCCAGTTCGAGATGCCCGCAGATCGTGCGCGAGCAGGGGTTGTCGCTGCGATCCAGATAGACGTCGTGATGGTCGGCGATCATCGCCTTGGCGAGTTCCGCGTCGATCTTGCCGCGGTGCATCTCCTCCAGCTGCATGAAGCGCAAACGTCGCGCGCCGTTTTTGCGCACGTCCGTATAGTCTTCGCCTTCGCCGATGCATTCCTGATTGCGGATCTTCAGATCGGTCGCCGTGTTGTAGCCGCTGTAAAAACCGTTCTTCGTGCTTTCGAAGCCGGAATAGTGCAGCCCCAGTTCGTAGCGCGCGATTTCGCCGGTCTTCGTGTCGCCCAGCAGCCAGCTGTTCGCGTAGCCGCCGTTGTTCGCAATCGAGAACATCTCGCACCATTCGCCGATGCTGTTCGCGTACTGCGACGCCCGCCGCGAGCGGTAGAACTCGGGCGCGCCTGCCGCGTTGTAGCCCACGAAGTTCGATATGGTGGTTTCGGTCACCATCAATCCGGCTTCCGTCACCCAGAAATCGGTGAGGCTCGAAATGCAGCCTGGCACGCCCTGCATCAGAATCCGGTTGCCCTGATCCGGCACGATGTCGAACACGACATTGAACGCGTCGCCGGCGGCATAGCGGTCCCAGGAATTGTGCGCCATGACGATGCGGCCGTCGCGAGTCGCATTGCCCGTTGCGATGAACGCGCTGCAATGATGTCCGCGCCGGCCGCGCCACGGTTTGAGCCCGAGGCTCGGTTTCTGCTCGGCCGCGTGCGCGGGCCACCAGCTTTGGAGTAGATCCATGTAGCCGTTCCAGGCGAGCACTTCGGCGAACGGCAGCTTTGCGCCGTCGGCAATGCCCTGGATTTCATCGGCGAATTCGGTGTCGAGCTTGCTGGCGAACTGGGAGACGGCGGCTTCGACGAACGTGTCGAAATCTTCCCCTGTGTCCCACTTTGCGAGGTAGCGGGCGGTTCGGATAGCGTTGTGAATTTCCGCGGAAAGCAACTGGCCGTGCTGTTCGCCGCGATCGTACGGCTCGCCTTCGATATGCAGGAAAATCCAGCCCGCCTGGTCGCGGCGTACGGCGTCGAGGGACGGTTCGCTCATCTTCGCTCCGATCGAATGGCGGGCGTCCCGGCGCGCCCGTCCTCGCGTGACCGCACTGCGGTGCGTGACCGCAGCGTCTTCCCATTGTAGAGAATTTGTCGTGCTTTGCATGGCGCGGCCCGCGCCCGCGCCTGGTCCGCGCCGACTGGCGTCAGCGCGTCGGATTCATGCGGAAATACGCGTCGAGCAGCGACGTCTTATAGACCACACCCGCGAGGCGCGGATGCGCGGCGCTTTCCACAACCGGCAGCCGCTCGCCCTGGAAAGCCATGAAGTGCTGCAGCGCGACGCCGAGCGGCATGTCCGGCGTGAGCACGTCGAAATGCGGCTGTAGATAGTCGGCGGCCGTTCGTGTCGAGGTGTCGCGCTTGTCGAGCAGGTCGGAGGTGATGTCCTTCAATGCGACCACGCCCAGAAACGCGCCCGATTCGTTCGCCACATACAGATACTTCACCGGATATTCGAGAAATACCCGCGTCATGTCGTGCACGGTCGCGTTGGGCGGCACGACGGTTTGCGCGGGACGGATCAGCTCGCGCATCTGCGTGGCGCGCAGGCGAGTGCGCTCCATTTCTTCCTGATTGCGACGCAGCGTGATTTCATACATCGACGTCTTGCCGATCGCGCGCGACACGAAATACGCAACCACGCACGACAGCATCAGCGGCAGCACGACCTGGTAGCTGAGCGTCATCTCGAAGATCATCAGAATCGCCATGAGCGGCGCCTGCGTCGCGCCGGCGAGGAAGGCGCCCATGCCGACCATTGCATACGCGAACGGCGCCGAGGTGCCGTGCGGCCACAGCGCATGCATGGCGAGGCCGAACAGCGAGCCGACCACGGCGCCGACGAAAAGCGTCGGCGTGAACACACCGCCTACGGCTCCGGAGCCCGCGGTGGCCGCCGTTGCCACCAGCTTGAACACCAGCACGACGACGAGCGCGGTCCACGTCCACGGCGAGTGCAGCACCGAGTTGACGACGCTGTAGCCATTGCCCCAGACCTCCGGCGTCCAGACCGACAGAATGCCGACGACGAGCCCGCCAAGCGCGAGCCGCGCGGGCAGCGGCAACGGCAGCTTGCGAAACATTTTCTTCGAGCCGTCGAGCAGTCGCAAAAACTGCGGCGCCGCCGCGCCGCACAGCAGACCGAGCGCGACGAACAGCAGCACTTCGATGCCCGCCACCGGCGGAAACACCGGCATTTCGTAGGGCGGCTTGTAACCAGCGAACTCGCGCATCGTGATATTGGCGACGACGGCGGCGACCACGACCGGCCCGAAGCTCTCCATTGCGATCGAGCCGAGCACGATTTCAGTGACGAAGAACGCGCCCGCGATCGGCGCGTTATACGCCGATGTAATGCCCGCCGCCGCGCCGCACGCGACCAGCAGGCGCAGCCGCGGCGGATCGAAGTGGACCCAGCGTCCGATCAGCGACGCAGCAAGTGCGGCAAGCTGGACCATCGGACCTTCGCGGCCGATCGATCCGCCGCTCGAAATCGTGAACAGCGACGAGAGGCTGCGCCACAGGCTCAGCTTCACGGGCACCACGCCGTCGCCGATCGCCACCGCCTCCATGTAGTCGATGTGATTGCATTTGTCCGCGTGACGCTGCGCGATCAGCAGCAGGAAACCGGCGACGAGCCCGCCCGCCGCCGGCAACCAGATCCGCACCGTCCACGGCAGGCTGCGCGCCATTTCCACGAAGCTGCCGGACTTGCCGGCCACCAGCAGTTGCAGCAACTCGATGCCCTGCCGGAATGCGATCGTCGCAAAGGCGCCCGCGACGCCGACGACCACGGACCAGACCAGCATCGTGTGGGCATCGGAGAGACGGAAAAGGTCATGAGCGCGGGTGCGCAGCTTCAGCAGGAATGAGAGCACGTCGACGGTACGGGGCGTGATGAAAAGTTACAAAAGCGCGCACGACAACGGCAGCGCGCCCGCTGGACGAAGCGGGCGCGCTGCCGGGCATGAGCGGGGAATCGCGACGCGGGTCAAGCCGCCGCCTTGTCGAGTTCGGGATAGTGCCGGAAGATGCACGCCTCGTTATGTGCGAGCCGGCGCTCCGATTGCAGGTACGCGGCGATGTTCGGCCGCTCCTTCACAGCCGCGTGCAATGCGGCGAGCCGCGGGTAGTGCTCGCCGAAGCGCTTCAACGCGCGAGGGAACGCATACAGCAGCCCGTCGATCAACTGGAACATGGACAGATCGACGTAGGTCAGCGAGTCGCCCACCATGAATGTATCGCCGGCGGGATTCTGCTTCAGCACGCGCTCGAAGTACTTCATGAACTTGGGAATCCGGTTGTCGATAAAGTCGTGCGCACGCACCTTCGCCGCGTCTTTCTGATCTTCGTAATAAAGGTTGCTTGCGAGCGGATGATGCGTGTCGTGCGCTTCCGTGACCACGTCGGCGATCGTCAATTGCAAGCCGTTTGCCACATAACGCAGGCTCTCCACCGAAGGCGCCAGGTTCAGGCGCGGGCCCAGATAGAACAGGATGTTCGCGGTCTGCGAGATCACCAGGTCGCCGTCTTTCAGGAACGGCGGCGCAAACGGCGGGTATGGTTCGTCCTTGCTCTTCATCACTGCCATCATCGCGCCGGTGCCGAGACCTTCGGACGCGTCGCCGCGCGCTACTTCGACATAGTCGGCGCCGGCTTCTTCCAGCGCCAGCCGCACAAATTCGCCACGGCCTTGCAGGCCGTCCCAGTAGTAAAGTTCCAGGCTCATCGATTGGTCCTCATTCCGGTTGCATGAACGCTCGTTCAACGCAGCGCGCACGGCTCGTGCGCCGCTCGGGCAGCCAGTATGCCGCGCGAGCGCGCCGCATGCTCGCGCATAACGCACAAAACCCCGCGCGCGGCGGGGTTGGCATCTGAGACGAGGGGCTCAGCCGAGGAAATGCTGGACAGTCCATGTGATTCCGAGTCCGCCCGCGATCAGCCACACGTAAAGGATGAAGCCGGTGGTCAGCGCGCGAGGGCCCGCTTGACGAATCTGCGAGAGCCGCGTTTCGATGCCGAGCGCGGTCATGGCCATGGTCAGCGCGAAGGTATCCAACGTATTCAGCGTTGTGGTGGCGGCTTGCGGCAGCACATGCAGCGAGTTGATCACGACGAAAGCCAGGAAGCCGAGTGCGAACCAGGGAATCGCAAGCTTGCCCTGGTGAACGGCAGCGCCTTGCTGCGTACCTGCGGCTGACGCGTCGCGGCGCGCAGCGCGGTTCACCCACAGGCCTACCAGAAGCAACACCGGCACGAGCAGCATCACGCGAGTCATCTTGACGATGGTGGCGATATGCGTGGCTTCCGGGCTCACGTTGCTCGCCGCGCCGACCACCTGCGCGACTTCGTGAATCGTGCCGCCGAAAAAGAGCCCCGCGCCGACCGTGTCGAGGTGCAGCCAGCCCGCCTTGAACAGAACCGGGTAAAGGAACATGGAAAGCGTTCCGAACAGAACCACGCTGCCGACGGCCATCGCGCTCTTGTGCGGCTTGGACTGCAGCGTGGACTCGAACGCGAGCACGGCCGCCGCGCCGCAAATCGCACTGCCGGCAGCCGTAAGGAGCGCCGTGTCGCGGTCCAGCTTCATGATTTTCATGCCGGCCCAGGTGCCGATCAGCAGCGTGCTGACGACGATCAGTACCGATTCCGCAAGACCGGGCAGGCCGACCTGGGCGATCTCCTGAAGACTCACTCGCAGTCCGAAGAAAGCGACCGCAATACGCAGCAGCTTGCGCGCCGAGAAATTGACGCCGGCGGCCCAGCTTGCCGGCATGCCGTCGCGCAACGCGTTGCCGTAGATTGCTCCCGCGACGATGCCGACGATCAGCGGGCTCAGGCCCAGCCCCGCAACGGCCGGGATTTCGGCAATGCGCGTGACGGCTGCGGCGAACAGCGCGACGAACAGGATGCCGTTGAGTTGCCCGCGGGTTGACGGCTGTTCGGAGGTAGCGGCGGTGAGTCGAGCGGTGGTCATGGTTGCAGCCTCTGGGACTGACTGGATCGGATAGGTCTAATCCTAATTTAGATATATGGATATGAAAAATCGTCATTTAGAATGACAAGTATCAGCCAATCCGATATTTTCGTACGATGACCCCTGATCAGCTTATAACGTTTGCCGCAGTCGCCGAGCACCTGAACATCAGCCGCGCGGCAGTGGCTTTGCATCTGTCGCAGCCCGCGGTGTCCGGGCAGCTGCGCCAGCTTCAGGATGAGTTCGGCGAGCCGCTCTATCAGCGCGAAGGGCGCGGCGTGCGCCTGACCCCGGCCGGCGAGCAACTGGCGAGCTATGCCGCGCGGCTACGGGACACGTGGCGGCAAGCTCATGCGTACAGAGACGCGTTGCGCGGTCTGGAGCAGGGCACGCTGCGGATCGGCGCAACCACGACGCCTGCGAGCTACCTGCTGCCGTATCTGATCGCTGATTTCCACCGGCGATATCCGGACGTGGCGCTGCATACAGCCGACGGCAATACGACCGACATCGTCGGCGCGCTGGGATCGGTGGATATTGCGCTGATCGAAGGTCCGGTCGGCGCAGATCTGCCGCCGGACACCGCAGTCCACGCGTGGCGCGAAGACGAGATCGTCGCGATCATGCCGCGCGCGCATCCGCTTGCAGCGTCCGCGTCGGGGGCTGGCGTCGATCTCGCGGCGCTTGGTGCGGAGCCGCTGATCGTGCGCGAGGCGGGGTCGGGCGTGCGCCAGATTGTCGAGCGCGCGTTCGCCCGCGCGGGCGTGCCGATGCGCGTGGCGCTGGAAATAGCGGGTGTTGAAGGCGTGAAGGAAGCAGTGCGGGCCGGTATGGGCATCGGCTTCGTCTCGGCGATGTCGATGCGGCACGAAGACGGCGCATTGCGCGTGTTTTCGCTCAGCCCCGAGCCGTTGACGCGGCGGCTGTCTATCGTCGTGCCGCACGCGAGCGCGCCGTCACGCGTGGTCCAGCAGTTTCTTGCGCTTTGCTTGGCAGATGGCGCTTGAGTCATCGAACCGGGTGGGCACGCTCTCACCGCCGCCTGGGGATTTCCACTATGGTGCGCGGTGCGAGCCTCGGCGCAATATTCGGGCATCGCAAGCGCTTCGGCGCTTTTTTGAAACCTGCTTTTGGAACCGGTTCCAAGACGCAGAAGCAGGGCAAATGACGGTATCCACAGATGACAGATGCGGTAGACGTAACGATTGTCGCGAGCGCCTTTGGCGTCGACGCAGTGCGCACGGCGGGTCATCGCAAGTGGGCGGAGGCGAGCAAGCGCGCCGGCGCGGCCGGTTTTGAGGTGCGCCGGGAGTTGTTCGGTTACGAGGCCGACGCCTCGCTGTCGCGCCTGCGGGAACTGGGCAAGCAGATCGCGGAATTGGGTTTGTGGTCCGTATATTCGACGCCGGCGTCGCTGTACGTGGAAGGCGGCCGGCTCGACGGCGCCGCGTTGCGCCTTGCGCTGGACGAAGCGCTCGCGCTCGGCGCGCGCCTCGTGAAACTGCAACTCGGCGGTTTTGCTAGCGAGGCGCACGGCGATGCAATCGCCGCGCAGTTGCAAGGCGCGGACGTGCGGCTCGTCGTCGAAAACGGGCAACTGGCGCAGGGTGGCTCGTTGTCGCAATTCGTGGGCTTGTTCGAGGCACTCCAGCGTGAAGGCCGCGCAGATGTCCTCGGCATGACTTTCGACGTCGGCAACTGGGCGTGGTGCGGCGTGTCGTCCCTGAGCGCAGCCGCGGCGCTGGCGCCTTACGTCGAGTATGTGCACTGCAAGGTTGCGGCGGGCGAGGGTGCACGGCGGTTTGCGGCGGCGCCCGCCGTCGACGACGCCCGCTTTGCCGACGTGCTGCACCGACTGCCGCGCGACGTACCGCGCGGCATCGAGTTTCCATTCGACGCCGCCTGTATCGACGAAGACGCGGCGCGCCGCGTCGCGTGGCTGGCTGCCGCGTGAGCGGCGAGTAGAACCTGAGAGAAGCAGCAACGAGCGCGGAAAGAAACCGGCACCAGCGACAAGCCCGACGTACACGCAGGAGCGAAGCATGAGCAACACAAGCGCAGCACTGGACATCATCACCTACGGCGAAGCAATGGCCATGTTCGTGGCGACCGAGACTGGCCCGCTGGCGAGCGTCGGCCATTTCACGAAGCGCATTGCGGGCGCCGACCTGAATGTAGCGATCGGTCTTGCACGGCTCGGTTTCAAGGTCGGCTGGATGAGCCGCGTGGGCAACGATTCGTTCGGCCAGTATGTGCGCAACACGCTGACGAAAGAAGGCATCGACCAGCGCTGCGTAAGCACCGACGAGCGCTACCCGACCGGTTTCCAGTTGAAGTCGAAGAACGATGACGGCAGCGATCCCGCTGTCGAATACTTTCGCCGAGGCTCGGCGGCGAGCCATCTGTCGGTCGCCGACTATGTGGCCGACTATGTGTTGTCCGCGCGTCATCTTCATCTGACGGGAGTCGCGCCCGCGATCTCGGCGAGTTCGCGTGAACTCGCTTTTCATCTGGCACGTGAAATGCGCGCGGCCGGCAAAACCATCTCGTTCGATCCGAACTTGCGCCCGACGCTGTGGCCGTCGCGTGCTGCGATGGTCGAAGGTCTGAACGCGCTCGCCGCGCTCGCCGACTGGGTACTGCCCGGCATCGGCGAGGGTGAGATTCTGACCGGCTATACGAAGCCCGACGAGATCGCGAAGTTTTATCTGGAGCAGGGCGCGCGTGGCGTGATCGTCAAGCTCGGCGCCGAGGGCGCGTACTTTCGCACCGCCGATGATGCCGGCGTGATTGCCGGCCAGCCGGTCGCGAAGGTCGTCGATACGGTCGGCGCGGGCGACGGCTTCGCGGTCGGCGTGATCAGCGCGCTGCTCGAAGGCAGGACGTTGCCGCAGGCCGTCGCGCGCGGCAACCGCATCGGCGCGCTGGCGATTCAGGTGATCGGCGATTCAGAAGGGCTGCCGGTTCGCGCCGAACTCGATGCGCTTGAACGCGCCGACCTGTCGAACGCGAGCCTGACACGCGCAGCTTGAGGCACATGCATTGGCAAGCACCGCCGAAAAAAGCATTACGTAGCCCAGCAGCATATCGGTTCTGAACGGAGCCGCATGCCGGGCTGCATCGATAACAGCAAGAGCGCTTGGCAAGCGCCGCACAAGCTCAGCTCATCATTGTTTCGGGAAGCCGTTAAGGAGACACCCATGACTTCATCTCTCGCCATTCGCCGTTGGTGGACGATCATGCCGATCGTATTCATCACCTACAGCCTTGCTTACCTCGATCGCGCAAACTACGGTTTCGCGGCAGCGGCCGGCATCAACCAGGACCTCGGCATCAGCAAGGGACTTTCTTCGCTGATCGGCGCGCTGTTCTTCCTCGGCTATTTCTTCTTTCAGATTCCGGGCGCGATCTACGCCGAGCGCCGCAGCGTCAAGAAGCTCGTGTTCTGGAGCCTCGTGCTGTGGGGCGGTTGCGCGGCGCTGACCGGCATGGTCAGCAATATTCCGTCGCTCGTGGTGATCCGCTTCGTGCTCGGCGTGGTCGAAGCCGCGGTGATGCCGGCCATGCTGATCTTCATCAGCAACTGGTTCACGAAGAGCGAGCGCTCGCGCGCCAACACGTTTCTGATTCTCGGCAATCCGGTTACGGTGCTGTGGATGTCGGTGGTATCCGGCTATCTCGTGCATTCGTTCGGCTGGCGCAATATGTTCATCGCCGAAGGCATTCCCGCGATCCTGTGGGCGGTGTGCTGGTGGTTCATCGTGCAGGACAAGCCGCAGCAGGTGTCATGGCTCACGCAGCAGCAGAAGGACGACCTTGCGCAAACACTGCGCGCCGAGCAGGCCGCGATCAAGCCGGTGCGCAATTACAGCGAAGCGTTCCGCTCGTCGGCTGTAATCAAGTTGTGCGCGCAGTACTTCTGCTGGAGCATCGGCGTCTATGGTTTCGTGCTGTGGCTGCCGTCGATCCTGAAGAACGGCTCCACGCTCGGCATGGTCGAAACCGGCTGGCTGTCGGCGCTGCCGTATCTCGCCGCGACCATCGCGATGCTTGCGGCGTCGTGGGCATCGGATAAACTCAACCGCCGTAAAGTGTTCGTCTGGCCGTTCCTGCTGATCGGCGCGATCGCGTTCGCGGCGTCGTATGCGCTCGGCTCCACGCATTTCTGGCTTTCGTATGCGTCGCTCGTGATTGCAGGCGCCGCGATGTACGCGCCATACGGTCCGTTCTTCGCGATCGTGCCGGAGCTGCTGCCGAAGAACGTCGCGGGCGGTGCGATGGCGTTGATCAACAGCATGGGCGCGCTCGGTTCGTTCGTCGGCTCGTATGTGGTCGGCTATCTGAACGGCGCGACAGGGTCGCCCGCGGCATCGTACGCATTCATGAGCGTGGCGCTGATCGCCGCAGTGATCCTCACGCTGATCGTCAAGCCGCAACAGCAGACCGTTGAAACGCCGCACAAGCTCGCCACACCGTTGCAAGGAAAATAAGCCGATGAAGAAGATCGTCGCCTGGAAGTCACTGCCTGAAGATGTGCTCGCGTACCTGCAACAGCACGTGGAAGTCGTGCAGGTGGATCCCGCCCAGCATGACGCGTTCGTCGCCGCTTTGCGCGACGCGGACGGCGGCATCGGCGCGAGCGTGAAGATCACGCCGGCGATGCTGGAAGGCGCGACGCGGTTAGAGGCGCTGTCGACGATCTCCGTCGGCTTCGATCAGTTCGACGTCGCCGATCTCACGCGGCGCGGCATCGTGCTCGCGCATACGCCGGACGTGTTGACGGAATCGACCGCCGACACGGTCTTTTCGCTGATTCTCGCGTCAGCGCGCCGCGTGGTCGAACTTGCCGCATGGGTCAAGGCGGGGCATTGGCAGCAGAGCATTGGGCCTGCGCAATTCGGCGTGGACGTGCAGGGCAAGACGCTCGGCATCGTGGGACTCGGACGCATTGGCGGCGCGGTCGCGCGGCGCGCGGCGCTCGGCTTCAACATGAAGGTGCTCTACACGAACCGCAGTGCGAACCGCGAGGCGGAAGAGGCTTACGGCGCGCGGCGCGTCGAGTTGCCGGAACTGCTCGCCAACGCCGACTTCGTCTGTCTGCAGGTGCCGCTCACGCCGCAAACGCGGCACATGATCGGCGCGAAGGAACTTAGCTCGATGAAGAAGAGCGCGATTCTTATCAATGCGTCGCGCGGTGCGACCGTCGACGAAAAGGCGCTGATCGAGGCGCTGCAAAACGGCACGATTCACGGCGCGGGTCTCGATGTGTTCGAGACCGAGCCGCTGCCGGCCGATTCGCCGCTCCTCAAGCTGGCGAACGTGGTGGCGTTGCCGCATATCGGTTCGGCGACGCATGAGACGCGGCATGCGATGGCGCGCAACGCTGCAGAAAATCTCGTTGCCGCGCTGAACGGCACGCTCGCGACCAACATTGTCAATCGCGAAGTGCTGCAAAAGTGAAGAGCGCCGTGAACAAGCGATTGCCTGCCGGCGCATGCGTCTCGTGCTGCACTGCGTGGCTCCAATGAGCACTGCGCCGACCCGCCAGGCCGCACCGCGCCGCGCAACGATCACCGATGTCGCGCGCGAAGCGGGCACCGGCAAAACCAGCATCTCGCGTTATCTGAACGGCGAGATGAGTGTGCTGTCGCCGGAGTTGCGCGCGCGTATCGAGGCCGCTATCGAACGGCTCGACTATCAGCCCAACCAGATGGCGCGCGGGCTGAAGCGTGGCCGCAACCGGCTGATCGGCATGCTGCTCGCCGACCTCACGAATCCCTATACCGTCGAGGTGCTGCAAGGCGTCGAAGCCGCGTGCCACGCGCTCGGCCTGATGCCGCTCATCTGCCACGCGGCCAACGAAGTGGAAATGGAGCGGCGCTATCTGCAATTGCTTACCACGTACCGCGTCGAAGGCGTGATCGTGAATGCGCTCGGCGTGCGCGAGGAAACGCTGCGTCCCGTGGGCGGCGGCGGAATTCCGGCGGTGCTGGTGGACCGCTCCGTCGAAGGACTCGTCGCCGATATCGTCGGGCTCGACAATCGGGCGGCGGCGGAACTCGGCACACGTCATCTGCTCGACGGTGGGTTTCGCGACATCTGGTTCGTCGTGCAGCCGTTCGAGCAGGTCAGCTCGCGGCGGCTGCGCGAGGCGGCGTTCCGCGAGGCCATGGCCGCTCATGACGCGACGGGCCCGCACGCCGCGCGCGGCCATACGCTCGTGCTCGATCTCGCGGACACACAGCAGGCAGATCAAAGCCTCGCGGCGCTGGACCGCGCAATCGACGCGGCGAGCGAGCACGCAGGCGCGGTCGGCCATGCCGCGCGCGTTGCAGTATTCGCGGCGAATGCGCCCGTCGCGTTGCGGCTTGCGTTGCATCTGAAGGCGCGTTACGGCGCGGGCTGGCAGGCACGCGTCGCGTTGCTTTCCATCGACGACCCGGACTGGGCCGAATTGACGGGCGTCACGACCATCCGCCAGCCGACTTACGACATTGGCTACCGGGCGGTCGAGTTTCTGCATGAGCGCATCGAAGGCGTCGAGACCGGCGCGCGCGACTGCCTGTTGCCGGGCGAACTGATCGTCCGCGCGTCCACGTCGGGCTGACGTGACGGACCACGCCTGAGCCGACGTCAGCGCGAGCTTCCAGGCCGACTTTCCGCCGATCTGCGATGATTCGGGCTGCGGCGCGCAGCGGTTGCGCGCCTGTCATCGCAAGGAAACTCATGGTTGTTGCACCGCTTACCCTGTCGAGCCTCGTCCTCGCGACGCTGCTGGTCGCCGCTTTGCCCTTTGTCCTTTACCGCCGCCTGCGCCGGCCGCTCGCGCTAAAGCCGCGCGACGCGATCGCCGGCATCGCCGTGTTCGCATTGTTCGCTATGGTGATCGAACGCGCGTTGAACGACTACATGCTGCATCGGAACGAGGCGACGGCCACGTTCCTGTCGAATCCGCTCGCGTTCGTCGTGTACGGCGCGCTCGCGGCAGGCATTTGCGAGGAAGTGGGGCGCTTCATCGGCATGCGCCTGCTGATGAAACGTGCGGCGGCTAGTGCGGCGGCGAGTGCGGCGGCGAGTGCGACGGCCAGTGCGACGGCCAGTGCGACGGCCAGTGCGTCCGCGGTGGGTTCAACGCCGCAGGCCACGCGCACCGATGACGGCACCGCGCTCACCTACGGCCTCGGTCATGGCGGCGCGGAAGCGTGGCTTGTCGGCGTGCTGGTGCAGATTCAATGGATTCTGTTTGCGGTGCTGGAAAATCGCGGCGAGCTCGACGGTTATCTGAGCAACCTGCCGACCGAATCGTTGATGCGCATCCATCTGATACTCGCCAGCCTGACGCCGCAAACAGCCGGTATTTTTGCGCTCGAACGCGTCGCTGCGCTGATTTTTCAGATCGGCTTGTCGGTGCTGATGTGGCGTGGCCTGCGGGCCGGCTGGCGCGGGATCCTGCCGCTCGCGATCGTATTGCATGCGCTCGTGGACGTGCCCGCCGCACTGTTCCAGGCGCAACTCGTGCCGCTCGCCGCGGTGGATGCCGTCTATGCATTGGGAGCGCTCGTCGTAGCAGGCTTGCTATTCCGGACGTTCAGGCGGCCGGGCGCCGAGCGCATGACGGAACTGCCTCGCTAGCGGTGCCGTGCTTCATAGCCTGTGCTCACAGCCGGCGCTCGCGGTCGCTGCTTTACAATCGGCCGCCTGCTACGGCTGATCACTCTCTTTCGGCACATCCATGGAAGCTTACCAATACGACTGCGCGAATCCCGAGTTCGAGGAACTGGCGCGCGTTATCAGCGATCTCTTTCCAGAGCAGACACAGTTTATCCAGCGGCCGGCCGAAGACGGTACGCCGACGCTTGCGATTCACTGGGTGGCGATGCGCTTCGGCGCGGCCGCACGGCGCATCGTGATGACGGTGGAAATCGCGCCGGCGGCGCTCGCGCGTTATCGCGCGTTGCCCGCGCGCTTGCGGGGCCGCAGCTTCGCGGTGTTGCGCGCGTATGTGGAGGCGAGCATCGGCTCGCTAGAGGAGCAGTATGCGAACGGCGAAGCGGTGCCGCGCGAAGTCACGGTGGATCTCGGCGACGAGTTCGCGTGACGGTTTCAGTCTGCGAAACGGTAGACCTTCGCGAAGCGCGCGGCCTGCACGACGCCGTAATCGCCCGGCGCGTACTGCATGATCCAGTCGCCGGCCGCGCCGCGCAGCACGTCGCCGCCGGTCGCCGAACGGGCTAGCGAGAACGCATCGTTCATCTGTTTTGCGAGCACGACAGCGGGGCGGTTGCGATATGCGCCGGCCTCGCCATGCGTATGCGCTGCGTCGGCCGGAACGTATTTGGCGTCGAAGCGCTCGCGCGAAACGACCCAGCGGTCGCCGGTCGATCCGGTGATCAAGGCGTCGCCAGGCAAGTAGCGATTGGGGCCTTCCAGGCTCATCAGTTCGCCGTGCGTCGCGGCGAATTCGACATTGACCGTTTCGTCTTTGACGACACGCCGGGCAGCGGGGTCATCACGCAGGTCGAGGTTTTTCAGATCGGTCATGATGCAGGCAAAGGGTTGTTGACGGCGACGTCGCGACTTCACGTCGGCTATCGCGGACCTGCATCATGCCAGACGCATCCGGTTGCCGGCCTTTTTAGCACGTCGGGCACGGTGCGGCAAGAACCGCAACGCGCCCTGTGCTGAAGTTGCGCCAGGCGTGTCCCAGATGAGTCGCGTGGCTGCTCAGTTACGGCTTGACCGTGGCGTCGCTCGCCGCGGCTGGCGCCGACTTGTCGCTCTTACCCTTGCCATGATGACGCGGCCGGCCGTCTGCGCCATGTTGACGGAACGTTACATCGGCGAGCTTCTTCTGTTCGGGCGAGAAGCTGTTGTAAAGCGGATCGAATGCGTCCACCAGCTTTTTCATGCCGTCTGCGTGCGCCTGTGCGATGGTGGCGTACTGCTTCATGTCGTCGAGAGCTGACACGCTCGTGGCGGCGCGGCGCTGCTTGAACAGTTCGCCCATCGTCTCGCCGTTGCCGCGCATGACGTCGGCAAACGCCTTCCACTGCGTTTCCTGCTCCGGCGTGATTTTCAGTTGCGAATGTAGATAGGCGATGCGGTCTTCGACATTGCGCTCATGACCGCCTTTCGCGACGGCTGCGGAAGCCGCCGCGCCCGAAGACGCCGCAACCGGTGCGGAAGCTTGTGCGAATGCGCCGCTCATTGCGACTGCGGAGGCCAGCATGACCAGTGCTTTTTTCATCGAAACTCCTGATGTCTATTCGAATTGGAAGTGGGACGAGGCGTGTGGCGAGCGGTCCCGGCAATGCGCCACATTGCGCGCGACAGCACTACGTGCGGATCGCTCAACCTGGCCGTGGGCGCTATTAGTAACACGTTATCCCTACAATGCGGCTCTTATGCGACAAACGCTTACAACCGAAACGAACAGGAAATAGCGGGTGGACAAATTCGTCAGCATGGAGATTTTCGTGGCCGTGGTCGAGGCGGGCAGCCTGACAGCGGCGGCAGAGCGCTTCGAGATTTCGTCGGCGATGGTCGGCAAACACATCCGCTCGCTCGAAGCCCGGCTCGGCACGCGCTTGCTCACGCGTACGACGCGCCGTCAAAGCCTCACGGAGATCGGGCGGCAATACTACGAGCAATGCAGGCGCATTCTCGCCGACGTGAAGGACGCAGAGTCGCTCGCGGAGTCCATGGCCGCCGCTCCGCGCGGCGTGCTCAAGGTGACAGTACCGCTCACCTATGGCGTCGAGATATTTTCTCCCGCGATGACCGACTATCTGAGCGAGTGGCCCGAGGTCACGCTCGAACTCGACCTGTCGAACCGCATGACCGACCTGGTGGAAGAGGGCTTCGACGCCGCCGTGCGCATCGGCCAGCTGCAGGATTCGAGCTTCGTTGCACGGCCGCTAAAACCCTATCGCATGCGGGCTTGTGCGTCGCCCGCGTATCTCGCGCGAGCGGGCATTCCACGTACACCGGCCGATCTCGCGCATCACGAATGCCTCGGTTTTCTCCATTGGGGCCGCGAGGGCGCGTGGCGCCTGGGCGGTGAAAGCGCCGCCGAAAACTCGCTGCGCGCAGGGCGCTTTCGCGCGAACAACGGTCAGGCGCTGAAGGTGGCCGCGTTGCGCGGCTTCGGTCTCGTGTTGCAGCCTGAGGCGCTGCTCGCACGCGAGATTGCCAGCGGAGAACTGGTGTCGGTGCTGGAAGAGCATTTGCCTGAAGGCGCGCCGGTGCATCTCGTCTATCCGCGCGACCGGCGGGCCACGCCGAAGCTCACCAGTTTCATCGACTTCGTGATCGAGCGTTTCGGCGCGTGATGCTTGCCGCCAGACACTGAAGACGCGCGATAATCCGCAGCACTGCGACCACTTTCTTCTCCCTCGATGAGACCTCCGCGCCTCGACCAACTCGACGATCTCGACCGCAACCTGGTAGCGCTGCTCCAGGCGAACGCGCGCGAGAGCGTCGCCAATCTCGCACGCCAACTCGATGTGGCGCGCACCACCGTGATCGCGAGAATCGCGCGGCTCGAGCGCAGCAACGTAATTGCGGGCTACAGCGTGCGGCTCGGCCAGGACGTGCTCGATTCGAGCATCTACGCGTACGTGGGCATCATCATTGCGCCAAAGCATGGGCCGGCCGTGCAGAAGCGCCTCGGCAAGATGCCCGAGGTGCAACTGTTATGCGCGGTGAGCGGCGAGTTCGATTACGTGGCCTGGCTGCGCGCGGATTCGCCGGATCGTCTGAACGATCTGCTCGATCAGATCGGCGGGCTGGAAGGCGTGGAGCGGACTACGACCTCGATCATTCTCGCGCGCAAGATCGACCGCGGGACGGTGTGAAGTGCTCCGTGTTTTTACGCCGTTTTGATGCGTTTTCGACGTTTCGTCGGCGTGGTTCGTCAAAACGTCGAACTTGGTAGTCATTGCGCAGCATTTTGCGTGTATGAACTGTTTTTGCTTCTCCCTAAACTGTCGCTCAAGGGTTCAGCCCGCCGCGCGCCGCGCCTTCATGGGCGGTGCATTCTGAAACTGGAGACAGCGCACAGAAAAGGCCGGACAGGCGCGGAAGCGCTGGCTCGGGTCGACCGCTGTGCATGGGATCAGAGTAAGTGCTTTGCATGGGACTGGAGTAACGCGCTAAAGCGCGAACTCCAGTCGACAGCTAAAGCGCCAACTCTGATCGACAGCTGTGCGTGGGATCAGAGTAAGTGCTGAAGCACTAACTCTGATCGACCGCTGTGCATGGGATCAGAGTAAGCGCTTTGCATGGGACTGGAGTAACGCGCTAAAGCGCGAACTCCAGTCGACAGCTAAAGCACTAACTCTGATCGACAATGGAGAAGAATATGAAAGTTGCCATCGTTGGTGCAGGTTTGATCGGTCACACCATCGCCCATATGCTGCGCGAAACCGGCGACTATGACGTCGTCGCGTTCGACCGCGATCAGCATGCGCTCGACAAACTAGCCGCGCAGGGAATTTCAACCCGCCGCGTGGATTCCGCCGATGCAGCCGCGCTGCGTGCCGCGGTTCACGGCTTCGACGCGCTCATCAACGCGCTGCCGTATTACCTCGCGGTGAACGTGGCCGCTGCCGCGAAGGGCGCGGGCGTCCATTACTTCGACCTGACCGAAGACGTGCGCGCCACTCACGCAATCCGCGCAATCGCCGACGACGCCGATCACGCGTTCATGCCGCAGTGCGGTCTCGCGCCGGGCTTCATCGGCATCGCCGCGCACGAACTGGCGAACCGCTTCACCGAAATTCGCGATGTCAAGATGCGCGTCGGCGCGCTGCCGCAGTTTCCGACCAATGCGCTGAAGTACAACCTCACGTGGAGCGTGGACGGCCTCATCAACGAATACTGCCAGCCGTGCGAAGCGATCCGCGACAGCCGCACGCAGTGGGTGCAGCCGCTCGAAGGTCTCGAACATTTTTCGCTCGACGGCACCGAGTATGAAGCGTTCAACACGTCGGGCGGTCTCGGCACGTTGTGCGAGACGCTGTCGGGCCGCGTCGAGTCGCTCGATTACAAGTCGGTACGCTATCCGGGCCACCGCAATCTGATGCAATTTCTGCTCGAGGACCTGCGTCTTTCGAGCGACCGCGACACGCTGAAAACGATCATGCGCCGCTCGGTGCCGTCGACCGCACAGGATGTGGTGCTCGTGTTCATCACGGTGAGCGGCATGCGCGACGGCCAGCTCGTGCAGGAAGTGTTCACGCGCAAGATCTTCGCAAAGACGATTTGCGGCGTGCCGATGAGCGCGATTCAAATCACCACGGCGGGCGCAATGTGCGCAGTGCTGGATCTGTTCCGCGAAAAGAAGCTGCCGCAACGCGGTTTCGTGCGTCAGGAGCAGGTCTCGCTGCGCGAGTTCCTTGGCAACCGCTTCGGCCAGTTGTATGAAGGTCAGGCGTTGGAATCGCTGCAAAGCGCGGCGACCGTTTAACAAGCTGCGTCTGTCGACAGAAACGAACGCCCCGCATGCGGGGCGTTTTTTCGTTTGCTTCGCCACGCTGCGCTTGCTTGACGTTGCGCCGCGGCACGGCCATCAGACAGGCAGCGGAGGCACCGTTGCCGACGCCACATGCGGTTCGCCGAGAATGCGCACGAGCAGGGCGTCATGATCCGCAGCGCTCGGCGCGGTGTTGTCGAACATCAGCAGATCGCGGCACATGTCGCCGGACGGCACGAAGCGCCGCTGCCGGTACTCGTCCCAATGCGCGAGCTTATAAGCGTCGTTCGGATTGGCGCGTGCCATGATCCGCTGATGCGCCGTCTCCTCCGGCACCTGCACCCACACGACCCGCACAGTGACGTCTTCGCCGATACCGAGCCAGGCGCGATCGAAAAGCCGCCGCTCGCGGACTTCCCGCGAAAGCGGCGCGACTACCAGCGCGCTCACGCCGAGTTCCAGATTGTCGCGCGCGGTTTCGACGAGACCCCGATACTCCGGCTCACGCAGATGCTCGAGGAAAAGCGGGCTGTCCCGATCGTTCGCGTTGCCGGTCAGCATGTGCATTGCGGCTGCGCTATAGCTGCCGTACAACGTGTCCTTGTCCAGCAGACAGAACGGCGAACCCGTCGCTTTCATCAGTGGGCCGATCAGTTTCTTTGCGAGCGTGGTCTTGCCCGTGCCTGCGTGACCGCAAATAAAGATCAGACGGCTCACGAAAATTGACCCTGCGCTTCGATTGCCGTGCGTTGCGACTCGCGCGCAAACTTGCTATTAGCTTGCAGCAAGATTGCATTGGCGACGCCAACGCCCAACGCCGGATCCATGCCGGCAATCCAGGTGATGTAGCACATTGCGGTCTCCTTGGTTTCGCTGTTTGCGACGATCATGAAGAAGAACGCGGCGGCACGCAAGGTCGGATGCGAGCGCCCATGCACGGTATTTGCGGCGCTTAACAATTCGATACATGAGAGCCGCCGACAGCCCTTAACATGACGGCTATCGCACTCCATTCATGCAGATCGGGCTACGCATACGCAACGCGCTGCAACGCCGTTCTGTTCGCTTTCAGGGTAATCAAAATGCTGATCAATTGTGCCGCCTATCAGGACGGCCGGAAACTGGCAGACATCGACATCGATAGCATCAGCGACTATGTGGCCCGCCCCGAATGCTTCGTCTGGGTCGCGCTAAAAGACCCGGGCCCCGGCGAACTCGCGGTTATGAAGCACGAATTCGGCTTGCACGACCTCGCGATCGAAGACGCGCAGAACGGTCATCAGCGTCCGAAGATCGAAGAGTACGGCGAGTCACTGTTCGCCGTGATGCATACCTTGGAGATGGACGAGGATTGCGAACTGCTGATCGGCGAAGTAGACGTATTCGTCGGAGCTAACTACGTGCTGTCGGTGCGACGCGGCACCCGCGCGGGCTTTCAGAATGTGCGCGCGCGCTGCGAGCGCGAGCCGCAGTTGCTCAAGGCGGGCGCGGCGTTCGTGCTGTATGCGCTCGCCGACGACATTGTCGACCGCTATTTTCCGATCGTCGAGGCGATGAACACCGAAATCGAAGCGATTGAAGACCGCATCTTCGAGCGTAACGACTCGGCGGGCTCGCGCGCGATCATCCAGGATCTGTATTCGTTGAAGCGGCGCCTCGTAATTCTTCAGCATCACATCGCGCCGTTGCAGGAGGCGATCAGCAAGCTGACGGGCGGTCGCATTCCGAGCGTGTGCGAAGGCATGCAAGCTTACTTTCGCGATGTTTACGATCACCTTGACCGGATCGTGCGCATCATCGACGGACGGCGGGAAATGGTCGTGACCGCGGTGCAGGTGAACCTCGGCATGATCTCGCTGGCGGAGAACGAAGTGACCAAACGGCTCGGTTCGTTCGCCGCGCTGTTCGCCGTGCCGACCATGATCGCCGGTATCTACGGCATGAACTTCCAAAACATCCCCGAACTGCATTTCCGCTACGGCTATCCGCTGTGCCTTGCGATCATGCTGACCGTCGACGTCATCCTTTACTTGCGTTTCCGTAAGGCCGGCTGGCTCTGACCCGACGCACGCCAATGTGCGGTCCCCGCTTGCATGCGGCGCAATAAAAGTCCAGCATAGGCGGCCCGCCGACTGCCGAAGTTGCAGCCGGCGGCAAAACCGTCACGCGCGGACCGAGCGAGGACCTATTGCTACACACCATCAGTACAGACGCACGGCTCACGCTTCGGCGCGAGGCGAGGGGCCGACTGCGTCTGGCTGGCAGCACACTGCAGTTTGTGCGTGCCGGTGCACTCCACCACCACGATTCGTTGACAATTCAGTCGCAGTGCGCTGAGAATGAGTCCCGCAAACGTTTGCGCGTAACTAAAAATACGGTTCGACCTTGAACCGACAAACCCAGGAGATATGCATGAGCAACCGCATTCGCCGCCGCATCGTCGCGGCCGCAATCCTCGCCACCGCTAGCACCGCCTTGCCGTTTTCCGCCGCCTATGCCCAGAACGCACCCGCGCATAAGCCGAAAGTCGCGCTGGTGATGAAGTCGCTCGCCAACGAGTTCTTCCTGACCATGGAAACCGGCGCGAAGGACTACCAGAAGCACAACTCGTCGCAGTTCGACCTGATCACGAACGGCATCAAGGACGAGACCGATACGGCGAACCAGATTCGCATCGTCGAACAGATGATCGTCTCGAAGGTGGACGCGATCGTGCTGGCTCCTGCCGATTCGAAAGCGCTCGTGCCGGTCGTCAAGAAGGCCGTGGACGCGGGCATCATCGTCGTGAATATCGACAACCGGCTGGACCCGGACGTGTTGAAGTCGAAGGACCTGAACGTGCCGTTCGTCGGACCGGATAACCGCAAGGGCGCGCAAAAGGTCGGCGACTACCTCGCGAAGAAGCTGAAGGCGGGCGACGAGGTCGGCATCATCGAGGGCGTCTCGACCACCACCAATGCGCAGCAGCGCACTGCTGGCTTCAAGGACGCGATGCAGACCGTCGGCGCGAAGGTCGTCTCGGTGCAGTCGGGCGAATGGGAAATCGACAAGGGCAATGCAGTTGCGTCGGCCATGCTCAACGAGTACCCGAACCTGAAGGCGCTGCTCGCAGGCAACGACAACATGGCGATCGGCGCGGTCTCCGCGGTGCGCGCGGCGGGTAAGCAAGGCAAGGTGATGGTAGTCGGTTACGACAACATCAACGCGATCAAGCCGATGCTGAAAGACGGCCGCGTGCTCGCCACCGCCGACCAGTACGCCGCGAAGCAGGCCGTGTTCGGTATCGATACCGCGCTGAAAGCCTTGAGCGAGCACAAGAAGCAATCGCAGTTGTCGGGCGTGGTGGAAACGCCGTGCGATCTGGTGACGAAGTAAGCGTCGCCGACCCCGACCCTGATCGACTGGGCAGGGCGCGCGGAGTCGCGCTGACGAGGTGACGCGAACGCGGCTGGAATCTCGGCGTGAACGGGTCTGGTAGTGGCTGTAGTGGTGGCTCGGAGTGACGACAGTCAAGCGGACGGCGGGTGTGCCAGGTCTCAGTGAAAGCCGAGGCGGAAGCAAAGCCGACGGCAGAGCAAGGCCGAGGCAAAGACCGCAGCCGCGCCACCACGAAGCTACATCCAGGCCACGACCAGGCCACAACCAGGCCAAACCACGCCACCAGCGCCGCCAAAAACAACGACTCCGCGCTTACTTTTCAATAGACGCTCAATAGCCGCTCAAGAAACCCGCCGGGCCGCCGTTAATTCAGAGGTAAGCGTCATGACGGCGGCTGCGCGGCGGAGGGAGCGCAGCCTTAGCGCCTGCGCATTCCGCGCACTGGGCCGGCATTGACCACACGGCGCCGGACGCGCCCTCGTCGAGCCAATCGTACGAGGCGCGCCTGACGCGGTGAAACAGGATCGCGATGGATTCAACCGACCACGACGCCTTGCCTGCCATTCTGTCCGTTAGCGGCATTGGCAAGACTTACGCCGAACCCGTGCTCGCCGACGTGTCATTGTCGTTGCGCGCCGGCGAGGTATTGGCGCTCACCGGCGAGAACGGCGCCGGCAAGAGCACGCTGTCCAAGATTATCGGCGGTCTTGTCGAACCGACCGCCGGCACCATGCGCCTCGCCGGCCAGCCTTACGCGCCGGCCAGCCGTACCGAAGCCGAAGCGCTCGGCGTGCGGATGGTGATGCAGGAGTTGAACCTGCTGCCGACGTTGTCGGTGGCGGAAAACCTGTTTTTGAACCGCTTGCCGCGCGCGGGCGCGTTCAGCTTCGGCTGGATTGACCGGCGCAAGCTGCGTGAAGACGCGCGGCACGCGATGGCGCAGGTCGGGCTCGACGCGATCCATCCGGATACGTTAGTGGGCGAACTCGGTATCGGCCATCAGCAGATGGTGGAGATCGCCCGCAATCTGATCGACGATTGCCGCGTGCTGATCCTCGACGAGCCAACGGCGATGCTGACCGCGCGCGAAGTCGATCTGCTGTTCGAGCAGATCGACAGGCTCAAGGCACGCGGCGTCGCGCTGGTCTATATCTCGCACCGGCTCGAAGAGCTGGCGCGAGTCGCCGAGCAGATCGCGGTGCTGCGCGACGGGCGCCTCGTGCACGTCGACGCGATGGCCAATCTGACGAGCGACGAAATCGTCACGTGGATGGTCGGCCGCGAACTGGGCGAGCAGATCGATCTCGGCGTGCGCAATATCGGCGCGCCGCTGCTGAAAGTGGATCGGCTCACGCGCGGCAAGGTCGTGCGCGACGTGTCGTTCGAAGTCCGCGCAGGCGAGATTTTCGGCGTCAGCGGTCTGATCGGCGCGGGCCGCACGGAGTTGATGCGGCTGATTTATGGCGCCGATCCGAAAGACAGCGGCACGGTGGCGCTGGCCGCCACGCCGGGTGCGCCGCCCACGCCGGTGCGGATCGATTCGCCGTCGGACGCGGTGCGCGCGGGGATCGCGCTCATCACCGAAGACCGCAAGGGCGAGGGCCTGCTGTTGCCGCAGCCGATTGCGGCCAACGTGTCGCTCGGCAACATCGGCAGCGTGGCGCGGCACGGCATCGTCGATGCAAAGCGCGAAAACGCGCTGGCGAAAAAGCAGATCGACGCAATGCGGATTCGCAGCTCCGGACCGGGGCAGATTGTCGGCGAGCTGTCGGGCGGCAACCAGCAGAAGGTCGTGATCGGCCGCTGGCTCGCGCGCGATTGCCGCGTGCTGTTATTCGACGAACCTACGCGCGGCATCGACGTCGGCGCGAAGTTCGATATTTATGGCTTGATGGGCGCGCTGGCTCGTGAAGGACGCGCGCTCGTCGTGGTGTCGAGCGACCTGCGTGAGCTGATGCTGATCTGCGACCGGATCGGCGTGATGTCCGCAGGAAGCCTGACGGGTGTGTTCGAACGCGATACATGGTCGCAGGACGCGTTGCTGGCGGCCGCTTTTGCCGGCTACCGCAGCCGCGAAGCGCTGTTGCACACACTCGATACCAATGAAGCAGGGAGTTTGTCATGACCGATCAATCGTTGCGCGAAACGTCGGGCGCAAAGCAGGGCGGAGCGGCTGCAAACGGCGACACCAATGCAAGCGGGAACGTGAACGCGGTCCCGGCCGATCCATCCGCGCCCCTCGCGAGCGGCAAGCCGGCCGGCACGCGGCTGGGATTTTCGAATTACCTCGGTCTTGCCGGCGCATTGCTCGGCATGATCGTGTTGTTCTCGCTGCTCAGTTCGCACTTTCTGACGTACGACACGTTCAGCACGATCGCCAATCAGATTCCGGATCTGGTCGTGATGT
Source organism: Paraburkholderia sp. 22098 (assembly GCF_052045935.1). Taxonomy (NCBI): domain Bacteria; kingdom Pseudomonadati; phylum Pseudomonadota; class Betaproteobacteria; order Burkholderiales; family Burkholderiaceae; genus Paraburkholderia; species Paraburkholderia sp. 22098. The sequence continues at coordinate 529,757 of NZ_JBQEPV010000002.1, forward strand.
CGGTGGGCATGACCTTTGTGCTGATCATTGCGGGCATCGATCTGTCGGTCGGTTCCGTGCTCGCACTTGGCGCGTCGGTGGTGAGTGTGGCGGCGCTGAAGTGGGGCTGGGGCCCGTTGCCGTCGGCGCTGCTCGGCGTCGCCGCCGCGGCGCTGACCGGCACGATTACCGGCGCGGTCACGGTCGGCTGGCGGATTCCGTCGTTCATCGTGTCGCTCGGCGTGCTGGAAGCCGCGCGCGGCCTCGCCTATCAGATGACGAATTCGCGCACCGCGTACATCGGCGACGCGTTCGATTTCCTGTCGAACCCGATCGCGGTCGGCATCTCGCCGGCGTTCCTGATCGCGGTGGCGGTGATGGTGATCGCGCAACTCGTGCTGACGCGCACGGTGTTTGGCCGCTATCTGGTCGGCATCGGCACCAACGAAGAGGCCGTGCGGCTCGCGGGCGTCAATCCGCGGCCTTACAAGGTGATCGTGTTCGCCCTGATGGGCGCGCTCGCCGGCCTTGCGTCGCTATTCCAGATTTCGCGTCTGGAGGCGGCCGATCCGAACGCGGGTGTCGGCGTGGAACTCCAGGTGATCGCGGCGGTCGTGATTGGCGGAACCAGTCTGATGGGCGGGCGTGGTTCGGTTATCAGTACATTTTTTGGCGTGTTGATCATTTCGGTGCTGGCGGCCGGGCTCGCGCAGATCGGCGCGAACGAGCCGACCAAACGCATGATTACGGGCGCGGTGATCGTGGTGGCAGTGGTGCTGGATACATACCGCAGCCGCCGCAAGCGTGCCTGACACCGGAAGATTAGCGCGTGTCGGGCGGTTGCAGGGCTGTTTGCAGTAAAGCGTAAGAATTGACGAGTGTGACGTGCCTTCGATAAGGGTGTCTTGCAGGTCGGCAGTAAGCATGACCGGCGGGAAAAACAGGCGGGAGAGCAACAGGTTATGGCGACGATCAAGGATGTAGCGGCCGTGGCGGGCGTGTCCTTCACCACGGTGTCCCACGTGGTGAACAACTCGCGTCCCGTGTCGGCAGACGTGCGCGCGAAGGTCGAGCACGCCATTCGCCAGCTTCACTATGTGCCGTCGGCGGTGGCCCGTTCGCTGAAGGCGCGCGCTACCGCGACCATCGGACTCGTCGTGCCGAACAGTACGAACCCGTATTTTGCGGAGCTCGCGCGCGGCATCGAGGACGGTTGCGCCCGCAACGGCTACTGCGTGTTCTTCTGCAATTCCGACGACGACCCAGCGAAGCAGCGCAATTATCTGCGCGTGCTTCAGGAAAAGCGGATCGACGGACTGATCGTCGCGTCTGCCGGCGACGACGCGGTACTCGCACAGACTCTCGCCGACGCGCGCGAGCCGCTCGTGATCGTCGACCGCAATATTGAAGGCGTGAATGCCGATCTCGTGCAGATCGACCATGAAAAGGGTGCGTATCTGGCTACACGTCATCTGCTCGAACTTGGACATGTGCAGATCGGCTGCATCAGCGGGCCGGTCGAGACGGCGGTGAGCGCCATGCGGGTGCACGGCTTTATCCGCGCAATGACCGAGCGCGGCATCGAGATTCCGCCCAATGCGATCGTCGAAAGCGATTTTTCGGGCACCGGCGGGCATCGCGCGGCCGCGCAGCTGTTCGACACGCTCAAGCCGTCGGCTATTTTTGCGTGCAACGACATGATGGGCATCGGCGCGTTGCGCGCCGCGGCGGAGCGCAATATCAGCGTGCCGCGCGACTGTTCGATCATCGGTTTCGACGACATCGAACTCGGACGCTTCACGTATCCGGCGCTGTCGACAGTCGGGCAATCGGTGCGCGCGCTCGGCGACATGGCCGCTCAGACGCTGATCGAACGCATCGCGGGCAAGTCATCGGCGAGCGCGCGGCCAGCCGGTCGTCGACGTGTGGTCTCGCCGCGGCTCATCGTGCGTGAATCGACGTCGGCATGGGCTGGCGCGGGAAAACGCGATCTCGCGGCTTGAGCGCGGGTTGCCGGCTTGGACGTGTGTCGAGCCGCCATGTACTTCGGCAGGTTAGAAAGCTGGATTTCGGGAGAAGCGAGTGTCAAGTAACGAAACGCGTGCACGCGTGGCAGTAGTCGGCAGTCTGAACATGGATCTCGTCGCGCGCGCGCCGCGTTTGCCGCATCCCGGCGAAACGCTGGCCGGCCGCACGTTCGCGCAGGTCGCGGGCGGCAAGGGCGGCAACCAGGCGGTGGCCGCGGCCAGACTCGGCGCGCAGGTGTCGATGCTCGGCTGTGTCGGCGCGGACGCGAACGGCGCCCAGTTGCGTGCGGGGCTCGAAGCGGAAGGCATCGACTGCGCGGCGGTCGAGACCGGCCGCGAGGCGACGGGCGTCGCGCTGATCGTCGTCGACGATGCGAGTCAGAACGCGATTGTGATCGTAGCGGGCAGCAATGGCGAAGTGACGCCTGAAACTATTGCGCGTCATCAAGCGGTTCTGGCCGCCGCTGACGTGGTGATCTGCCAGCTCGAAACACCACTCGACACGGTGCAAGCGGCGCTGGCCACGGCGCGGCGGCTCGGCAAGACGGTCATTCTGAATCCGGCGCCGGCCACAGGTCCGCTTCCCGCCGAGTGGCTGCCGCTCATCGACTATCTGATACCGAACGAACTGGAAGCGGCGACGTTGACCGGCTTGCCCGTCGGCTCGCCCGAAGAAGCGGCCACTGCGGCTGCCGTGTTGCGCGCGGCCGGCGCGCGCAACGTGCTGGTGACGCTCGGCCCGCGCGGTGTGCAGGCGGCGCTGGAAGGCGCGGCGCCGGCCTTGTACGACGCGCCGAAGGTCAAAGCCGTCGATACGACGGCGGCTGGCGACACGTTCATCGGCGGTTTCGCCGCGCAACTCGCGCAGGGTGCGAGCGTGGATGCGGCGATCCGCTTCGCGCAGCGCGCGGCGGCGCTGTCGGTCACGCGGGCGGGCGCGCAGCCGTCGATTCCCACGTGGGCCGAGGTGGAAGGCTGAGTGTTGGGATGAGGGCGGCGCCGGGCTGCTGGTGTCGATCCTTGCATGCCATGCTGCGATGTTCGGCGCGTGCGGCGCTTGTTGAGTATGCCGTGCACCCGCGCTTGGCACGCTTTCACGCCGCCCCGGTTTCTTGCTCGCGCGGATCTGCTAATCCGCCGAGCGGCCGAACCAGCGAGGGCCAAAAGCCGATTGCCGAGCCCGTCGGCCGATTAAATAGTTAGCAGCTAGCCAGTCACCACTTCACCATTCCCCGCTTCAACGCTAAACCCCAGCCTCAGTCAACCCGGCTGCACGCACCACATCCCATCTCCTGCACGACGCCCCCGCGCGATCTTCCTTGCATTTCTTGCTAACTTCCGGCAACCGCCTTTCTTCATACTAGAAGCGCTTCAAGTATCCCGCTTACGTGCCGTAAACGAGGCTAATAGAGCAAGGCGTCTAAGCGCGCGCTCTCATCCGTCTACTACAGGAACAAGCATGTTGAACAAAGGAATTTCGATCAAGGCGCGGATCGGCCTGACGATGGCTTTTCTCGCGGCGCTGCTCGTCGGCATCGGCGCGTTCGGTCTATTCGGCATGGGCCGTTCTAACGACGCGTACAAGGATACCTTCATGAACTCGATGCCGAGCGCGGTCAACATCGGCAACGCCGAGTTGTTCGCGGCGCGCGAGCGTCTCGCGCTCGACCGCGCAGCGTTCATGATGGGTACGCCGGAAGTCACGGCGACGCTGGAGCGCGCGCGCGGCATGCGTGCCACGTCCGACATGTGGTGGAAAAAGTACATGGACCTGCCGCGTGAGCCGGAGGAAGAACGCCTCACGCAAGTCGTGGTCGGCAAGCGCGATGCACTGCATCAACAAGCCGAAGCGTTCTCAGCCATCGTTACGGCTGGCGATCAGAGCAAGTTGATCGACGGCGCGAAACGCATGCAGGCGGCCTACAACGAACTCGCGACTGCCGACGAGGCGCTCAGCAAATATCAGTTCGATCAGGCCCGGCAGGGTTTCGAGTCCGCGCAGTCGAGCTTCGAGATGTTCCGCATGGTCAGTCTCGGCGCGCTCGTCGCCGGTGTCCTCGCGGCGCTGCTGTCGTATGTGGCGCTCAGCCGGGCAATCGCCCGCCCGCTCGCCGAGGCGTTGGGTCATTTCGACGCGATCGCCGCGGGCGATCTGCGCCGTCAGGTCGTCATCACGTCGCGTGACGAAATGGGGCAGGTGCTCGAAGGTATCGGGAAGATGCAGCGCAGTCTCACCGAAACGGTGCGCGCGGTGCGTGGCGGAAGCGAGTCGATTGCTACCGCCACGCGCGAGATCGCGGCCGGCAACATTGACCTGTCGTCGCGCACGGAAGAACAGGCGTCCGCGTTGCAAGAAACGGCGTCAAGCATGGAACAATTGACCGGCACCGTGAAGCAGAACGCCGAGAACGCCCGCCAGGCAAGCTCGCTCGCGGCCAATGCATCGGAAATCGCCAACAAGGGCAGTGCGGTCGTCGGCCAGGTGGTCGGCACGATGGGCGAGATCAACCAGAGTTCCGCGAAGATCGCCGACATCATTTCGATCATCGAAGGAATCGCGTTCCAGACCAACATCCTCGCGCTGAATGCGGCCGTGGAAGCCGCCCGTGCCGGCGAAGACGGGCGCGGTTTCGCGGTCGTCGCAGGGGAAGTGCGCAGCCTTGCGCAACGCTCGTCGGCGGCAGCCAAGGAAATCAAGGAGCTGATCGATACGTCGGTGGACCGCGTGCAGTCGGGCTCGGCGCTCGTCGACGAAGCGGGTCGCACGATGACCGAGATCATCGGCGCGGTGCAGCGCGTGACCGACATCATGGGCGAAATCGCCGCGGCCTCTGAAGAGCAGAGCAGCGGTATCGACCAGGTGGCGCGCGCCGTCACCCAGATGGACGAAGTGACGCAGCAAAACGCCGCTCTCGTCGAAGAAGCGGCCGCAGCGGCGTCTTCTCTGGAAGACCAGGCCGGCAAGCTGCGCGGCGCGGTCGCCGTGTTCCAACTGCAAGACGGTGGCGCGCAGATGCCGGGCGGCTCGCTGCCCCGGCATCTGCCGACGCCGGCACGGGTTGCCCCGGCTGTGCCGCGGTCGGCGCCTCGTGCAGCCCCGCGAGCAAGCGCAGCGGCGCCGGTTCAGCATGTAAGCGCTGCTCCCGCGCCTTCGACAGCAGCCGCGCCGGCACCCGCGCCTGCAGCACCAAAAGCCGCTCCCGCGCCGCGTGCGCCTGCCAAGGCTGCGGCCGTCGCGAGCGCAGGCAGCGATCAGGACTGGGAAACGTTCTGACCTGACGTCCAAGGTAGTGGCCCGTACGCCGCTCGGGCCGCGGGAACGTGCGCTGCAATGATCGTTCCCGACGCGTCGGCTGCAAAAGCCTTGGCGGCTGAGCCGCCTGCAAAAAAAGACCGCGCTTGCTTATGTAAGCGCGGTTTTTTTATGGCGTGTGCATTAAGTCGCGTTTGTCGAGCGGCCGACGCCCTGGCGGGCTTCACGATCCGGTACATTGACGGGCGCGGCTACGGTAATTCGTGACCGGATCGCGGCTGTCGGCTGTCGGCGACGCTGCGGCTGCTGTCCGGCCCCGAGGGGCGCTGCCGCGCAAACCGCCACGCGGCGAAGTGTCGCCCAGCAACGTCTCGTCGCCGCTTTACTACTCTTGATCGCCGCGAACCATCGCTAACCACCGCGCTGCAGTAGCCGTTAAATGCGCCAGCCACAAAGGACCGACATGACGCCACACGACCTCGCGCACCGCCTCGTCGAAGCACGGCGGCAGCATCGCCCGATCGACGGGCTCGTGCCCGAACAGATGCCGCCGGACGCCGCCACCGCTTACGCGGTCCAGCAGGCGGTCATCGAGGGTCTCGGCGACTCCACTGGTGCGTGGAAGATCGGCGCGAAGGTGCCCGGCGGAGCCGCCTCTGGCGCGCCGATCCCCGCTTCGCTGGTACTGCCTTCGCCCGCGCGAGTCGCTCACGCGGGCTTCTTTCGCGTGCTGCTCGAGCTCGAGATCGCGTTCCGCTTCTCCGAGGCGATCGAGCCCCGCGGCCGTGCCTACGCGCGCGACGAGGTCCTCGCGCTGGTCGGCGAAGTGCTGCCGGCCATCGAGATCGTCGATAGCCGTTTTGCGGAATGGCCCAACATCGCGCCTCTTGCCCAACTCGCCGATGCCCAGAATAACGGAGCGTTGATCACCGGCCACCCGGTGCCGTACGCGGGACTCGCGCGCGGCTTCGATTTTGTTTCGCCAGAACTGGAACTGAGCTTCGACGGCAATTCGCTCGTGCCGGACGCGACCGGTAATCCCGCGGGCGACCCGCGCGAACTGCTAGTGTGGTTCGTCAACCATTGCGCCGCCATGGGCATCACGATCGAGCCGGAGTGGACGTTGACCACGGGCTCTTATGTCGGTGCGCACAATGTGGGCAAACCCGGCGTTGTGCGCGGCCATATCGACGGACTCGGAGAGGTCGAGATCGAACTGACCTGAAGCCGTGACACTGTGTGATGTGACACGGTGCCCGTTTCTATCCGATGTCGTTCTTGTAACGGCGCATTACAAACACCACGTTTAACGGCTGCCATGGGCGGCCGTTTTACATTTGATGCGTCTTCGCTTACTGCTTAGCCGTATACCCTATTGAACCGTTTGAATGCCGCGCCGTTATCCAGTTAACGGAGAGCGAAGGGACAGCGAAGAGAGAGCGAACAGCGAGCGAACTGCGCGGCCGCGAGCGGTAAGAAACATACATGCGCGATACCGGTGGCGCACATTCTGCAAGAGTGTGAGTGAGTGGGAGCGATGCAGGCAACCATGTCGTCGACGCGGTTATGTCAAAGCGGCGAAGCAGGGAAAGCGTGGCTCGATAACGAAGCACGGAGAGCGGCACAACGATTTCTGAGTGGATGTGAATCGCGATGGAACAAAAGCTCGCGTACATGGACGAACAGCATGGAAGTACGCCGGCGAGCCGCACATGCAACGGCGGTCGACAGACATGTAACAGATGCGAAGACATGTAGACCAAACGCATGTCCATGCGTTAGGAAGGAAAGTGCGATAGCAAAAAGAGCGGGGACGTAGCGCGAATTTTGCAAGGCGCTGGCTTCGAGGTACGCGGTGTGCGGGTGCAGCCATCGCGTGAACGCAAGTGTTGGAGTGGCTTGGTGAGCGAGCTGTTCGATCGTTCGACGCGCAAGATTGTAGGTCGTCGAAACAAGCTTTCCAAGTGATGAATGTTGGGAGGCGAATGCGGCGCGATTTTCGCAACGTAGTTCGTGAAAAAAAATTTAAAAGGGTTTAGGATGAATTCGAGCGATGTCGTTTCCGAATAGCGCGCCGCGCACGACATCGGTCTAGACTTCGGCGAGGAGGTAGCATGGATATCTACAGCAGTTTCGCGACCCGCTTCGAGAAAACACGAGAGGACGAACTCTCGCTCGAGGAGTATCTCGCGCTCTGCAAAGACAATCCCGCCGCGTACGCCACGGCTGGCGAACGCATGTTGACGGCAATCGGAGAACCCGAACAGATCGATACTCGCAACGATCCGCGTCTGTCGCGTATCTTCGCGAACAAGGTCATCAAGGTATACCCCGCATTCCGTGAGTTCTACGGAATGGAAGAGGTGATCGAGCAGGTGGTCGCCTACTTCCGGCACTCGGCCCAGGGGCTCGAAGAGAAGAAGCAGATTCTGTATCTGTTAGGCCCGGTCGGCGGCGGTAAATCGTCGATCGCGGAACGCCTGAAGCAGCTCATGGAGCGCGTGCCGTTCTACGCGATCAAGGGCTCGCCCGTGAACGAATCGCCACTCGGTTTGTTCGACTACGACGAGGACGGTCCGATCCTCGAAGAGCAATACGGCATACCACGCCGCTACCTGAAAAGCATTCTGAGCCCGTGGGCGGTCAAGCGCCTGCACGAGTACAACGGCGACATCCGTAAATTCCGCGTGGTGCGGCGCTATCCGTCCATTCTGCGGCAAATCGGTATCGCCAAAACGGAGCCTGGCGACGAGAACAATCAGGACATCTCGTCGCTCGTCGGTAAGGTGGACATCCGCAAGCTCGAACAGTATGCGCAAGACGATGCTGACGCATACAGCTACTCGGGCGGCTTGTGTCTCGCGAATCAGGGCCTGCTCGAATTCGTCGAAATGTTCAAGGCGCCGATCAAGGTCTTGCACCCGCTGCTCACCGCAACCCAGGAAGGCAACTTCAAGGGCACGGAAGGCTTCGGCGCGATTCCTTTCGACGGCGTGATTCTCGCGCACTCGAACGAGTCGGAGTGGAAGGCGTTCCGCAACAATCGCAACAACGAAGCATTGCTCGACCGGATCTTCGTCGTGAAGGTGCCGTACTGCCTGCGCTACTCGGAAGAGATCAAGATCTACGAGAAGCTGTTGCGCAATTCGTCGCTCGCCAATGCGGTATGCGCTCCCGGCACGTTGAAAATGATGGCGCAGATGTCGGTGCTCACGCGCTTGCAGGAGCCTGAAAATTCGAGCCTCTTCTCGAAGATGCAGGTCTACGACGGCGAGAATCTGAAGGACACCGATCCGAAGGCGAAGTCGTACCAGGAGTACCGCGACTTCGCAGGCGTGGATGAAGGGATGACCGGCGTGTCGACCCGCTTCGCGTTCAAGATTCTGTCGCGCGTGTTCAACTTCGATTCGACCGAAGTCGCGGCGAATCCGGTGCACCTCATGTACGTGCTCGAACAACAGATCGAGCGCGAGCAGTTCCCACCGGAAACCGAGCAGAAGTATCTGTCGTTCATTAAAGACGTGCTTGCCTCGCGCTACGCGGAATTCATCGGTAAGGAGATTCAGACCGCTTATCTGGAGTCGTACTCCGAGTATGGGCAGAACATTTTCGATCGCTATGTGACGTATGCCGACTTCTGGATTCAGGATCAGGAGTTCCGCGATCACGACACGGGCGAGAGCTTCGACCGCGCGGCATTGAACGCCGAACTGGAGAAGATCGAGAAGCCCGCCGGCATCAGCAACCCGAAGGATTTCCGCAACGAGATCGTGAACTTCGTGTTGCGCGCGAGAGCTGCGAATGCAGGGAAGAATCCTGCATGGATCAGCTACGAGAAGCTGCGCGTGGTGATCGAAAAGAAAATGTTCTCGAACACGGAGGAGTTGCTGCCTGTCATCTCGTTCAACGCCAAAGGCTCGGCGGAAGAACAACGCAAGCACGAAGACTTCGTCAACCGGATGGTGGCGAAGGGCTATACGCCGAAGCAGGTGCGCTTGCTCTGTGACTGGTATCTGCGCGTGCGCAAGTCGTCATGATCCGCATTGCGTGCCGCCCGCGCGGTCCGACCGCGCGGGCACCCTGCGAGGCGCAAGCTGCATGGACATAGCACTGGACCATGCAGCGTACGTCTCGCGACGAGTCGACAAGGGAGACGAGGCGTGCTTCATCAAATCATCGACCGCAGGTTAGCAGGCAAGAACAAAAGCATTGCAAATCGCGAGCGTTTTTTGCGTCGCGTTAAGAACTATATTCGTCGCGCCGTTTCGGAAGCGGTGCGCGACCGCAGCATCAAAGACATACAGAACACGCAGAGCATTACGATTCCGCGCAAGGACATCGCAGAGCCGTCGTTCCGTCACGGGCCGGGCGGCCGGCGCGAAATGGTGCATCCGGGCAACTCCGACTACATCCGCGGCGACAAGATTCAGCGTCCGCAAGGCGGTGGCGGCGGAGGCGGTGGCGGCCAGGCCAGTAACGAAGGCGAAGGGCAGGATGACTTCGTGTTCGAACTGAGCCGCGAAGAGTTCATGCAGTATTTCTTCGACGACCTCGAATTGCCGCGGCTCGTCAAAACTCACCTGATGGCCGTGCCCACGTGGAAGAGCATTCGCGCCGGCTGGGCTGCCGAAGGCACGCCGAACAATATCGACGTGGTCCGTTCGCTGCGCAGCGCGCTGGGCCGCCGCATCGCACTCGGCGCGCCGCTCGTCAATCAGTTGCACGAGATGGAGCGGCAACTCGAGGTGATGAAAGCCGACCCCGACGACCGTCGCGAAGACATCAAACTGCTCGAAGAGGAAATCCACCACTTGCGCGGGCGCATCTGGCGCATTCCGTTTATCGATCCGTTCGATTTGCGCTACGTGAACCGCGTGAAGCAGCCGACGCCGTCCAGCCAGGCCGTGATGTTCTGTCTGATGGATGTGTCGGGTTCGATGGATGAGCAGCGCAAGGATCTGGCGAAGCGCTTTTTCATCCTGCTGTACCTGTTCCTCAAGCGCAACTACGAAAAGATCGAGGTGGTGTTCATCCGCCACCACACGCGCGCGGAAGAGGTCGACGAAGACACTTTCTTCCATTCGACGGAAAGCGGCGGCACGGTCGTGTCGAGCGCGCTCGAACTGATGCAGAAGGTCATGGACGAGCGCTATTCGCCGACTGAATGGAACATTTACGGCGCGCAGGCGTCGGACGGCGACAACTGGACCGACGACTCGCCGAAGTGCCGCAAGATACTCTCGGATGACATCCTGGAGAAGGTGCGCTATTTTGCGTATATTCAGGTGACGCCCGAAGAGCAGAATCTGTGGCTCGAGTATGCGCAACTGGCGTTGAGCCAGCCGCATATGGCGATGAAGAAAGTCGAAACCGCGGCTGACATCTATCCGGTGTTTCGCGAGTTGTTCGAGAAGCAGGTGGCGTCGTCATGACGGACAAGCACTTGCACAACGAAGCGCGCGGCTATCAGCCGGAGCGTGGGAAAGGCGTGCCGCAGCGTCAGTCGGGGCATGCCGAGGCAGCGGCGGACGCGGTCCGACCCGTCGCAGCCGGAGCAGTCGACAACGCTGAAGCACGGGGACACACCGGAACGCCCACTGAGGGGCAAAGGGAAGTCCGTATGAACGTAGCCGATAGACGGCCTCTGCCGTGCCCGTCCGACTGGACCTTCGAGTTGATCGAAGAGTACGACTCGCATATTGCCCGTGTTGCAGAGCAATATGAGCTCGACGTGTATCCGATCCAGCTGGAACTCATCAGCGCTGAACAGATGATGGACGCTTATGCGTCCGTCGGCATGCCGGTGAATTACCGGCACTGGTCGTTCGGCAAGCACTTTCTCTCTACCGAAAAAAGCTACCGTCGCGGGCAGATGGGGCTCGCGTACGAGATCGTCATCAATTCGAACCCCTGCATCGCGTATCTGATGGAAGAGAACACGATGACGATGCAGGCGCTCGTCATCGCGCATGCGGCGTATGGGCATAATTCGTTCTTCAAGGGCAACTATCTGTTCCGGCTGTGGACGGATGCGCATGCCATCATCGATTACCTCGTCTACGCGAAGAACTACATTGCCGAGTGCGAAGAGCGCTTCGGGCTCGACCGTGTCGAAGAACTGCTCGATTCGTGTCATGCGCTAATGAACTACGGCGTCGATCGCTATAAGCGTCCGCAGAAGCTGTCGCTCGAAAAGGAGTTCGCCGCGCGCCGCGAGCGCGAGGCGTACCTGCAGTCGCAGGTCAACGAACTGTGGCGTACGCTGCCCACGCGCCATACGCCGTTGCCCGAGGAAATCGAGGAGCGTTATCCGCCGGAGCCGCAGGAAAATCTGCTGTATTTCGCGGAGAAAAACGCGCCGTTGCTGGAGCCGTGGGAGCGCGAGGTGATCCGCATCGTGCGGAAGGTCGGACAGTACTTTTACCCGCAGCGGCAGACGCAGGTCATGAACGAAGGCTGGGCCACGTTCTGGCACTACACGCTGCTCAACACGATGTACAACCAGGGCAAGCTGGAAGACGGCTTCATGATGGAGTTTCTCCATTCGCACAGCAATGTGGTTTATCAGCCGCCCGTCACGAAGCCTTACTACAGCGGTATCAATCCGTACGCGCTAGGTTTTTCGATGATGAGCGATATTCGCCGCATCTGCGAAAACCCTACCGACGAAGACCGCAAGTGGTTCCCGGAACTGGCCGGCAGTCCGTGGCTTCCCGCCATGCACTACGCAATGCGCAATTTCAAGGACGAGAGTTTTGTCGCGCAGTATCTGTCGCCGCATCTGATCCGGGAAATGCGTCTGTTCTCGGTGCTCGACGACGACATGCGCGACGCGCTCGAAGTCTCCGCGATTCACGACGACAGCGGCTATCAATATGTGCGCCAGGCGTTGTCGCGGCAGTACGACATGCATCATCGCGAGCCGAATATCCAGGTGTGGTCGGTGAATACGCGTGGCGACCGCAGTCTGACGCTGCGGCATTTCATGAGTGACAACCGGCATCTTTCGTCCGATAGCGACGAAGTGCTCAAGCACATGGCGCGTTTGTGGCAGTTCGACGTGTATCTCGAAAGCGTCGATGAAAACGGCACGGTCAGGAAGCGTTACGAGTGCCGCTACGTGCCGCCGGCTGTGAGGGCGTAAAGGGGCGGTTAGGGGCGCTTAGGGGCGCTTATGGGTCTCTTGGGCGCGCCCGCCGCTATTGTGGCCGGCGCGCCTGTCTCTTTGTGGAGTCCGAAGTCGAGCCTGGCTTTCCCCACGGGTGAGTCGTGACGGTCGGCGCGCGAATCTGGTTACGGGTTATGGCTTACCCTTGGGCGCCCAAATCAGCCAGAAAATCCCGCGCTCGCTCCGACAAGCCCGGGGCGAGGTTCAACGCCTGAGTGGCCGCCGCTGCGACCCGAGCGCGCGCGTTCTCCTCCAGTTCGTCGGCGGCTGTCGTCAGCCAGTCTGGAAACTTCTCCGCGAGCGCGTCGATCAATACCGCGGCTTGCCGCCGGTCCTTGTCTGCCTTGACCGCACGCGACGGGTCGCGAAGCGTGCTGACGATAAGCTTGTGAAGCGCAAATCTGGCGGGGTCGGGCAGCATCACCGGCACCACGTGTTCCTTGCCGAGGATAAAGCCGCGCGTAGGGTTCGATACCAGATACCTGAAGTAGGGAAGCCCTGTCGCGTGGGCGCGCAAGTGCGGCAAGGCCTTCGTCTCGTAAGCCTCGGTACCCGGCACGAGTAAGTCCACCTTGAGGGGTTGTCCCCGCGCCTTGAACGACGTGGACGGCTTTCGCGAGTCCAGTTCCGGCACCTCGAGAAACGGAATACCGCTATCACGAAGGATGTCGAGAAAGCTGCGCTCTTCGGGGATAGCCACCGAAATGCTGCCGGTGCTGCCAATGTCGATGTCTTCCGTCCTGTAATTCCCAGGCAGCCGGACTCCCAGGCTGTTCAGAAGCGCGCCAAAGGCGTGGGAGCCGACCAGCACTCCGCCGTGGCTGAAAATTCCCGCATTGAAGAGCGTTGCCAGCGTGAGCGCCGAAGAGTTGTCCGCGGCGGCAAAGTTGGCCTTGCGCAGTATCTGGACCTCGGCGGCAAGCACGCGCATCTCCGCGCTCTCGAGCAGTTTCGCCTCGAGCGCAGCCTCGGTAGCAGGCTCGCCGGCGCGGCCCAGCGACGTTTCCTTATGCTTTCCCGATGCCAGATAGACGCGCCAGTAGGTGTACGTTTTCCCGTCGACGGTCTTCTGGGCGGCCGATCCCGGAGAGTGCAGGGGAATGTGGCCTTGTGCGCTGGCGCGCTCGGTGACGGACGAATACAGCGTTTGCAGTGCGTCGTTGTGGAAGCTGGCCATGGCTGGCGTCTCCTTATACCCTGTGATTACACATTAAGGTATAAATAGACCGGCGTCAAATTTATACCTCATGATCCAACCACGAGGGATAAATCGCAAAACTGACTTAAAGCCGCGGGACCGGTCGGCCAGCGGCGCGCGCCGTAGCGCTTGCCAACAATCCCCCAACTTCCACTTGCGATTCTGTAAAATTCGCGCACGCTGAAAACTGCGTGCTGAAGGCGGCGCCATGACCGCCGCCTCCGTTCAAGAGACAAGGAAGACACAACATGACCGACCTCACAGACCACAGCGTGGCCTCCGCCCACGACACACGGCGCCGCATCTTCGCGATTGTCGGCGCGTCATCGGGCAATCTCGTCGAATGGTTCGACTTCTACGTCTATTCGTTCTGCGCGCTTTATTTCGCCCCCGCATTCTTTCCGAGCGGCAACACTACGACACAATTGCTCAACACGGCCGGCGTGTTCGCGGCGGGCTTTCTGATGCGCCCGATCGGCGGCTGGTTTTTCGGCCGTCTCGCCGACAAACATGGCCGCCGCATGGCAATGATGGTGTCGGTGTTCATGATGTGCGGCGGCTCGCTCGTGATCGCCGTGTTGCCCACGTACGCGCAGATCGGTGCGCTCGCGCCTGCGCTGCTGCTAGTGGCGCGCCTGTTCCAGGGACTGTCGGTGGGCGGCGAATACGGCACGAGTGCGACCTATATGAGTGAAGTCGCACTCAAGGGACGGCGCGGCTTCTTCGCGTCGTTCCAGTACGTGACGCTGATCGGCGGCCAGTTGTGCGCGCTGCTCGTGCTGGTCGTGCTGCAACAAACGCTCTCCACCGCGGAGCTCAAGGCATGGGGTTGGCGAGTGCCGTTCGTGATCGGTGCGGTGGCCGCGTTGATTGCGTTGTATCTGCGTAAATCGCTCGATGAAACCACCACCGCCGCGACGCGTCAGCGCAAGGAAGCGGGCACGCTGCGCGGCCTGTGGAAGCACCGCGTCGCGTTTATGACGGTGCTCGGTTTCACCGCGGGCGGCTCGCTGATTTTCTATACGTTCACCACGTACATGCAGAAGTATCTGGTGAACACGGCGGGCATGAGCGCCAAGACGGCAAGCAATGTGATGACCGCGGCGCTCTTCGTCTACATGGTGCTCCAGCCGGCCTTCGGCGCGTTGTCGGACCGCATTGGCCGCCGCAATTCGATGCTGTGCTTCGGCCTGTTCGCGACCATCGGCACGGTGCCGCTTCTGCACGCGCTCAAAGACGTGACGAGCCCCTATGCGGCGTTCGCGCTCGTCGTGCTGGCGCTCGCGATCGTGAGCTTCTATACGTCGATCAGCGGCCTGATCAAGGCGGAGATGTTCCCGCCGGAAGTGCGCGCGCTCGGCGTCGGTCTCTCGTATGCGGTGGCCAATGCTATTTTCGGCGGCTCGGCCGAATACGTGGCGCTGTGGCTCAAGTCGGTCGGTAGCGAGTCGATGTTCTACTGGTATGTCACGCTGCTGTGCGCCATCGCCGGGCTCGTCGCGTTGCGCATGCGCGATCCGTCGAAAGAAGGCTATCTGCGGCACGAACCGTAAGTCTCCCGACCCACGCGCGCGCTTTCCACAAGCGCGCCGCGCACCTGCTCAGGACACCACGATTTCGGTGCCGAGCACGTGCAGCAGATCGCGCAGCGCTTCGGCCTGCGCCATTTTCGCGTCGCTGCGCAAATGGATCCGCACGGCTCGCCCGGCAATTCCGTCAACGGGTTGGGCGAGCCATAACTCCACCGCAAGCCCTAAACCCTCCGGCTGATTGACGGCAACCGGCTCGATCACGCGCGGCTTGAAACAGGCACTGTCGGACATGGCGAATCACCTCGAAGCTGATGACGTGTCCGGCTCATCGTAATCAGCGGCGTGCGCGAGTCCAAGCAACAAATACGTGTTTGCTAAGCAGAGGATGCTTAGCAGAAAAAACGCTGACCGCGCATGCCGGCGAGCCACGGACGATCAGCCGGGCTCGGTCGTATCGGCGGCCAATTCCGCGACGAAATCGCTCACTACCGCGCCGGTTTCGCCGCTCAAGGCCGCCGACGCGACAGGAGCGACCGGACTGACAAGAGCGACCGAACCCACAGGCGCGACAGGCGCAGCAGAGGCGGCGATCGCCACGGCCCGATCGCGCGCGCTCATTGCGGCTCGCGACAGCATCAACAAATGGTAGTAAAGCCGCGCGCTCAAGCCATAGTGGTACGCAAACAGATGAGCAAGCGCGATCTTGAAGCCGAGCCGCGCCTGACGGTTCCTCGCATGTACCGACACCACGATGGGAGCGAGCCGCCGCAGCGCGAGCTTGCGTGAAGGCTCCAGTTGCGGCGGCAGCTTCAGCATCTTGACGAACGCGTAAGCACTGAGCGTGGCCGCCGACGCCGTGCCGCGCGTGCTCTGCGAAATGGACGTCGCGGTTTTGCGATACACCGACACGTAATCGTGCAGATAAAACACCTCGCGCGCCGCGAGGCAAAGTTCGGTGCCGAATACGAAATCGCAGCACACGCCGTACTGTTCCTTGTAGCCGATGCGTTTCACGAGCCGCGCGTCGGCCATCCAGCCGTTGTTCGGGAACATCTGAATGAGACCGGTCCTGCCGGGCAGCGGTTGCAACCCTTCGGCCTCCTTTGTACGGCGGAACGCCGCATTGAGCCGTACGCTCGCCTCGACGTCGATCGCGCCGGAATGATCAGCCTCATACTGCGCGCCGAACGCGGCATCGAGCCGTGGATGCAGGTGCCAGAGCGACACCAGTTTCTCGACGCCGTCGGTGGCAAGCAGGTCGTCGTCGTGAATCAGCATAATCCTGTCGCCGCGCGCGCGCTGGAAGAGGCTCGCGACATTGCGCGCCTGCCCGAGCGGCGGCTCGTTCCTCGTATAGCGGATGCGCCGCTCGTTCCTGTAACGCGACGCGATGAGTTGTTCGATGCGCGCATCGGTCGAGTCGTCGCCGATCACGATTTCGACATTGCCGTAGGTCTGCGCAAGACACGAGTCGATGCACTCGACGACCAGCTCCGGCCGGTTGCACGTCGGCAGGCAGATCGACACTCTGGCGGACTGGATGGCGGACTGGATGGCGGACTGGATGGCGGACTGGAAAGAGGGCGAGGGAATGAACATGGGCGTCGCCTTTGTTATCTGTTGAAGGGGCGGCAGCCGGTCTGCCTGGTCGCATACGTCGCTGCAAGCAGAAAAATAGTTCATCACGCCGAAAAAATATTCGGTAAAAAAACGGAAAAAATGTCTGGCGTATGAAAGGCGGTGGAAGGGAAAAATTTATGCAGCTTTGCCGCGCAAATGCAGCAAAGCCGCTTGTAGACCCACGCTTAATTTCAACCCACTGACGGTTCGCCTTCGCCCGGCTTCTGGCCGGGGCGATCGGCTGGCGACTGATCGCGTCCTTCGTCGCCGCGCTCCGGCAGCTTGCTTTTCTCGTTGTCGCTATGCACTGCCGGCTGCGGATGGGCGATGTCGTCTGGCTTATCGCCGGTTTGCTGCTTGGTGTCGGCCATGGCTTTCTCCTTGTGAAGACTCATCATGTGGAGCAAAGCCCGGGCCTGCGCGCGTTCAGTCGGTCTGTCCGGCGCCCGTCAGCGAAATAATGAAGTCAAGGAATGCCCGCACCTTGGCCGGCGGATGGTGTCGTGACGGGTACAGCGCATACAGCGGATAAACCTCGTCGCCCCACTCGGGAAAGAGTTCGACGAGCTTTCCGCTCGTCACAAGCGACTCGGCGCCGAGCGAGAGAATCTGCGCGACCCCCTGGCCTGCGGTGCATACGCTGTGCAGCGTGCCGACGTCGTTCACCGTCAGCCGGCCTTGAGGCGTGACGACCATTTTCCTGCGGCCGCGATGAAACTCCCACGTGAACGGATAACCGGTGAGCGGATCGCGAAATTTGATGCACGCATGCGCGCCGCTCTCGAGTTCCGCGGGGTTGGCCGGATGTCCGTGTTTCTTCAGATACGAAGGCGCGGCGACTGTGAGAATGCGCGTGTCGAGCACCTTGCGCGCGATCAGCGACGACACCGGCGGCTCGCCGAAGCGGATCGCGACGTCGAAACCGTCGCCGACCATATCGCCCAACTGGTCGCGCGTGATCAGTTCGAGTTGCAGATCGGGGTGTCTGTCGACGAAACCGCCCAGTCTGGGTCCGAGCACCAGCCGCGAAAAGAACGGGTCCATGTTGACGCGCAGGCGGCCGCGCACTGCTGTCGCGCCTTGCGCGGCCGAGGCTGCCGCTTCTTCGAGACCGCTTAGCAGCGGCACGATCTGTTCGTAGAAGCGCCGGCCCTCGTCGGTGAGCGTAACCGAGCGGGTGGTGCGGTCGAACAGCCGGATACCCAGGCGCGCCTCGAGCCGCGCGACGGAGCGGCTCACACCCGACTGCGACATGTCGAGCGCCACGCCTGCCGCCGCGAAACTCCCGCAGTCGACGATCGCTGTCAGCACGCCCATGCCGTTCAGCATGCGCTCGTCAAATGGCATCTGTAAGTCCTTTCTTATTCGTGAACGGCGTCCATGCTAACGCGAAACGCCGTGCCGGAACCCGAGCGAGAACAGAGCGGAATCGGCTTATGCGTATCGCATCAACAGCCTACAACCAGGCAACAACCAGGCAACAACCAGGCAACAACCAGGCAACCAGGCAACACGACGAGCGCGCAGCGACGCTTCCTTCAACGCCCGACGCCCTGGCTGGCCGGCGCACGCACGCGGGGCGCGGTGTCGAGGTGACGGAACACCCATGCCGACATCAGCGTGATCGCGCCGACGCACACGAAGCTCAGCCGGAAGCCGAGCGCGGCCGAGCCCCATTGCGCGGAAAAGAGTTTCACGAGGCCGCCGCCAATGGATACGCCGAGGCCGATTGCCAGCATCTGCACCATTGAAAACAGGCTGTTGCCGCTGCCGGCGTCTTCATGCGAGAGGTCCTTGAGCGTGACGCTGTTCATCGCGGCGAACTGCATCGAGTTGGCCGCACCGAACACCGCCAGAATCACTATCTCGACGAAAAGCGGCGTGCCGCGCGTGATCAATGCGAAGGCAACAATGGACGAACCCACGACCAGCGTATTGACCAGCAGAAACAGGTCGTAGCCAAAGCGTCGCACGAGCGACGCGATCCAGCGTTTCACGATCGTGCCCGCGAGGGCCGCGGGCAGCATCATCAGACCGGAATGCAGCGGCGTATAGCCTAGTTCCAGTTGCAACAGTAGTGGCACGAGGAACGGCACGGCGCTCGAGCCGATGCGGCATACGAGATTGCCGATCAGACCCACGCTGAAGTTCGGCTCGCCGAAGAGCGCGAGCTTGAAGAGCGGGTTGCGCCGCCGTCTTGCGTGCGGGATGTAAGCGAGCGCGCTCACTGCCGCCAGCGCGAACAATGCCGCCGACCACGCAGCCTGGTGGGTCGGCGCGGGGGCGTCGACGGCCAGCGAAAAGGCGATCATGCATAGCGACAGCAACCCGCAGCCGATGAAATCGAACGGCGGCGCCTGCCTCTCACCGTGCGATGGAAGAAAGCGCTGCACCGCGTAGAGACCCGCGGCGCCGATCGGCACGTTGATCAGAAAAATCCAGTGCCATGTGATTGCCTCGACGAGCCAGCCGCCGAGCGTCGGCCCGGCGATCGGGCCCAGTTGTCCCGCGACCGAAATGAACGCGAGCGCGGAGACGTATTGTTCGCCGGAGACGCTGCGCAGCACGGCAAGGCGTCCGATAGGCAGCAGCATCGAGCCGCCCACGCCTTGCAGCACGCGCGCGATCACGAGTTGGCCGAGCGTATGCGCGCTCGCGCAACAGACCGAGCCGATCACGAAGATCAGGATTGCGGCGAAATAGACGCGCCGCGTGCCAAAGCGGTCGGCGAGCCAGCCGGATGCGGGCGTGAGCATCGCCATGGTCAACGTGTAGGCGACCACGATCGGCTGCATCGCAAGCGGCGCGACGTGCAGGCTGCGCGCGATCGACGGCAGCGCCGTATTGACGATCGTGGTGTCGAGCGACTGCATGAAGAAGCCGGCGGCGACGATCCACAGTAGCGCGGTATGCGACGAATCCCTGGTCATGTGATGGCGAATGGTCGGCGCACGGCGCCCTTGTTTGAGGTTTTGTCAGCAAACGCTTCAATGATATGGGCATCGCGACGGCGCGGGAAGTCCGGCGAGTTTTCCTGACGGCGGCGGGGCGCGTGAGCCGGGCAGTGTCGCGCCCACGCCACCCGTGTCGATTTTGTTTTTTGACGTGAGCCCGCATCGTTATAATTTTCCATATACGGTACATTGTTTCATATAGGGAACAAATGCCGCATGAAGAAAATAACGATCACCGGGGAAGAGACACACCGTCATGACCAGAAAGCTCACCATCAATCTACGCATCGCAATCACGATTGCATTCCTCGGCGCGCTGCTTGTTGTCATTGGCGCGCTTGGCATTTTCGGCATGGCCGAAAGCAACCAGGCACAGCGCGAGGCGTACAACGTACATTTCGCGTCGGTGGTGGCGCTCGGCAAGTCGGGCACGGCCATGTCGCGGGCGCGCTTCGGGCTCGACTGGGCAATGAGCAATCCGCACTCGCCGCAACTGAACGCGCAACTCGAACGCGCGCGCATGTTGCTCGGCGAATCTGATACCTGGTGGCGCAGTTTCCGCGATCTGCCGAAGACGCCCGAACTGCAACGCCTCACCGACAACCTCGACGCAAAGCGTACCGCCGTGCGTCGCGACGGCATCGACCGGTTGATGGACGCAATCCGCACCGGCGACGCGAGCTGGATGGACGAGACGCGCGCGAATCGGCTAATCGCTTTGTACACCGCGATGAACGGGAGCCAGGGCGCATTGGAGGGCTATCTGAACCAGCAGGCCGCCGACGCCAACGAGCGCTCCGCCGCGCTCTTTCATGGATTGTTGAGTGCGAGCATCGGCAGCGTGCTGATCGGTCTCACAGTCGCATTTTTCAGTTGGCGCACGTTGCGCCGCGCGATCATGGACCCGCTGCACGCCGCGCTTCGCCAGTTCGATGCGATTGCCGCAGGCGAGCTGACGACGCGCGTCGCGATCCGTTCGAACGACGAAATGGCGACACTGCTGCGCGGACTCGCGTCGATGCAGGACAAGCTTCGCGCGACGGTGACGAGCGTGCGCGCGGGATCGCATTCGATCGCGTCGTCGACACAGCAGATCGCGGCGGGCAATCTCGATCTGTCGCAGCGCACGGAGGAGCAGGCGGCGTCGCTGGAACAAACCGCCGCGGCGATGGAAGAGTTGACCTCGACCGTCCAGCTCAATGCCGAGCATGCGCACCATGCGAGCGAGCTGGCCACCAGCGCGTCGGAAATGGCCGTCCAGGGGCGCGATTCAGTGGGAGGCATGGTGGAGACGATGCACGCGATTCATGCCGGGGCCGCGAAGATGACGGGCATCATCGCTGCCATTGAAGGCATTGCGTTCCAGACGAACATTCTGGCATTGAACGCGGCGGTCGAAGCGGCGCGTGCGGGCGAAGAAGGACGCGGCTTCGCTGTCGTGGCCGGCGAAGTGCGCAGTCTCGCGCAACGTTCAGCGGCCGCCGCGAAGGAAATCGGCTCGCTGATCGCCGAGTCCAATTCGCGCGTGGAAAGCGGTGCGGCGCTTGTCGATCGCGCGGGCAGCACCATGCGGGAAATAGAAGCCGCGATCCAGCGCGTGGCGCGCATCGTCGGAGAAATCGCGGCGGCTTCCAAAGAACAGAGCGAAGGCATCAAACAGGTGAGTCTCGCCGTCACGCAGATGGACGAGGTGACCCAGCAGAACGCGGCGCTCGTGGAGGAAAGCGCGGCGACTGCAAACTCGCTCGCAGATCAGGCGCGGCAGTTGAGCGAATTGACTGGGGCGTTCAAGGTCGCGCTCGCTTGAATTGCGTTGATGTTTGATCGCTTGCGACGGCGCGAAGCGGGCGCATTGCAAACCGCTTGATGCCACTTGATGCCACGGCTGCCCGCTCACGCTTCGCGTTGCGATTCACTGCTTTATTCACTGCTTCACTGAGCCAGATGAGAACGCGAAGCGCGGTGCAATGCATTCGCGCAACCAGCGCTCATGCAGGCATCTTGCGGAATGAAATGGCGAAGCGGTTCCACGCGTTGATCGCCGAAATAAGCAGCGTCAGGTCGACCAGTTCTTCGTCGCCGAAATGCGGACGCACCGCTTCCCACACGGCGTCGGGCACATGGTCGTGCGAGACGAGCGTGAGGGCTTCCGTCCATTCCAGCGCGGCGCGCTCGCGATCGGTGAAGAACGGCGTTTCGCGCCAGGTGACGACGGTGGCGAGGCGCCGGTCCGTTTCGCCGGCTTTGCGGGCGTCGGCAGTGTGCATGTCGACGCAGAAAGCACACCCGTTGATCTGCGATGCGCGCAGGCGAACCAGGTCCGCGAGCGACTTTTCTATCGACGATTTTCCGATGCGTTCTTCAAGACCCAGCATGGCTTTGATAGCGGCGGGACCGGCTTTGTAGAAATCGAGACGTTGTTGCATGATTCACTCCTTGGCGTTTAGTGGAACGCATCAGTGATGCGATGAGTGAATACTAGTCGCAGCACTGGCTTTGCAAAATGGCCATTTTTGGCGATTTTCAGGTAACCACTTTCGCGTTGTGACAACCGGTGGGCGGCTCGCCGAGCGTCCTTGCTCACTGTAATGGCATCGTTGCCGCGCCTACGGCGATTCGGTATGGTGGGTCACTGGTCCCATCGAAGAGATACTGAATGACGTCCGCCGCCGAGCCTCCATCACCAACGGGCTCAGAATCAGCTTTGCAGTCAACTCCGCAGCCAGTTTCACAGACTGCTTCCAAGCCGGTATCGGAGCCGCCCTCTGAATCCATCCGTTCCGATGTGCTGATCGTCGGAGCGGGCCCCGTTGGCCTCTTTGCCGCTTTCGAAGCCGGGGTGATCGGGTTGTCCTGCCAGATAGTCGACGCGCTCGGCAAGATTGGCGGCCAATGCACCGAGCTGTATCCGGACAAGCCGATCTACGATATTCCCGCGATTCCGTCCTGTACCGCGCGCGAACTGGTGGACCGCCTGCTCGCGCAATGCAAGCCGTTCGATGTTCCCATTCATCTCGAACAGCGGGTCGAATCGGTCGAACAACGCAGCGACGGCCGTTGGACCGTGCGGACCGATCGCGGCCTCGTATTCGACGTCGCCGCAATTCTGCTTGCGGCCGGCAACGGCGCCTTCGTGCCGCAGAAGTTACCGCTTGCGGAAGCCGCGCCGCTCGAATCGCGCTATGTGCATTACAGCGTGCAGCGTCTCGCCGATTTCGCCGACAAGACCGTTGTCGTGGCAGGCGGCGGTGATTCCGCGCTCGACTGGGCGCTTGCGTTGCGCAAGGTCGCGCGGCGCGTCACGCTCGTGCATCGTCGTAATGGCTTTAGCGCGGCCGACTCCAGCGTCGAGTTGATGCGGCGCGCAGTGGAAGCAGGGGAGATGGATTTTATCGTCGGCGCGATTTCGGGGCTTACTGTTGCAAGCGATGAGAAAGCCGATGCGCTCAAATCCATCACATTGCGACATATCGAGGGTGAAACTGAACTGCAAACCGAACAGCTCGTCGTGCTGTACGGACTGGTCGCCGATCTCGGTCCAATCGGGCAGTGGGGCTTGAGCATTCACGGCGGCCGTGTGGACGTGGATACATCCAACTACGAAAGCTCGCGACCAGGCATTTTTGCGGTCGGCGACATCGCCAATTATCCGAACAAGCAGAAGCTCATTTTGTCGGGCTTTCACGAGGCGTCGCTCGCGCTGAGAAAGGCCTATTCATACGCGTATCCGGACAAGAAACGCGTGCATGTCCATTCGAGTTACGACGCAAAACTTGCGGAGAAGGTCAGCGCGGCAGGATAACGTCGCGCACACGCTTGCAGAAGACCCGATTGCGATCGCTGGATCGCACCGGGTCTTTTTTACATCACGACGCGCTATTTTCCCGCAGGCTGACTTGCGGCAGCCGCGGCGCTTGCGGCCTTGTCTTTTTTCTTCGCTTCATGATGGCCTATCGCACAGCCTGCCGCTGCGCCGGCCACGCCGTGACCGCCCGCAACATGGCCACCGACGCCGCCGACAACCGCGCCCTTGGTGCAGCCTTCGGCGTGCGCTGCAGTGTGCATGAAAGCGAGTGACGCCACGAGAGCCGTGGCAAGAGATGCGCGTTTCAATGGAAGCTCCTTGTGTTGTTGATCCAATCGTAAGTGGTCCAAGCAATTGCGGGACCTGACGAGTGACAGCGGTCCGAAAGCTTCGGGCAAAAGATTGGTGAACATCACGGCAGAGGTGCGATGTGTCGCACGGCATCGCGATGCGAGCGTCATCTCACGAACTGCGGCGTTGCGAACGGCATGCGGTTTGCTGAACGCTGACATGCGCGGAGAAGTTGCCGATGCCGCCTGGCTTTACTCCCGTGCATTCAACTGTCTGATCGTCGGGTTTGACGCAGCAGGCTACGTGCGCTCGACCCTCTCACGTGGCGTCGTCACCCGTTTCACAGAACACCTCAAAAAGACAGGCGGCGCGAGACCGCTACAAGGAGGACAAACAATGATGGACGCGATCTATCTGCTATTCGGGCAAGGCAGGGATCTCGACCCGCTGCAGATGAGCTTGCGCGCCTTCGTGGTGTTTCTCGTCACGCTTGTGCTGATCAGGATTTCAGGCCGGCGTTCGTTCGGCAAACGCTCGCCGTTCGATTCGGTCGTGGTGATTCTGCTCGGCGCGACGTTGGGCCGTGCGATTGTCGGCGCATCTCCGTTCGTTGCGACGGTTCTCGCGTCGTTGATGATCGTGGTGTGTCACCGTGTCCTTGCATGGGCGTGCGTGCGATCTTCCGTGATCGAGCGGCTCATCGGCGGCGTCGAGCGTGAGGTCTACCACAACGGTGCGTTCAACGAACGGGAAATGAAAGCCGCGCTGATGACACGGAACGATGTATGCGAAAGCGTGCGCCAGAAAACCGGCTCGCGGTCGATGGACAAGGTGGCGGCCGCCATTCTCGAACGCAATGGCGACGTGAGCGTGATCCATAAGGACCAGTGAGCAGGCGGCCGATGCTCGGTGTCAGCCGCGGCCGCCGCGCGAGATTTCCTCGCCGGCGCGAGGCGGCAGGCGCAGCGTAACGGGAATGGACGCAAAAGAGCACAGTCCGACCACCAGAAACGCGGGCCAAAAATCCGACCACATGATGGCTTCATGGCCGTGCAGCAAACGCGAAATCTGCAACACGATGCCGCCGACCGTCACGCCGAGGCCGAGGGACATCTGCTGCACGACGCTGCCCAGGCTCGTTGCGCGTCCGACGTCGCGGCTCGCGATTTCGGCATAGGTCAGTGAATTGAGACTCGTGAATTGCAGCGCGGGAAAGAAGCCGCCAAGCAGCACGACCACCCAGATGATCCACGTTGGCGTACCAGGAAAAAACAGTCCGCAGGCCGCGATCGAAACGCCCGACAGCGCGGCATTGACCACCAGCACGGAACGAAAGCCATAGCGATGCAGCACGCGCGACGCAACCGTGCGCATGAACATCCCGCCGAATGCGGACGCGCAGGTGATCAGCCCCGATTGAAACGCGCTCATGCCGTGACCTTCCTGCAGCATCAGCGGCAACAGGAACGGCAGTGCACCGAGGCCGATGCGGAACAACGACCCGCCGAGCACGCTTGCCTGAAACGTCGGCACCTTGAAGAAGCGCAAGTCGAGCAGCGGCAGCCGGGCGCGCAGCGCATACGCGACATACAGGGCAAGCAGGACAGCGCCCACCGCGCACATGCCGAACGCGTCGAGGTTGGAAATCAGTTCGCCGCCAATTAGCGACAATCCCAGCAGAAGCAGCACCGCGCCCGCCGCCGACAGAAAAAAGCCGATCCAGTCGAGCGGGCCCGGGTGCGGCTCGCGCGTGTTCGCAATGTGTTTGTTTGTCAGATAGATGCCGAGAATCCCGATCGGCACGTTGATGAAAAAAATCAGACGCCAGTGCAGATAGGTCGTGATAAAGCCGCCGAGCAGCGGACCGGCCGCGGGGCCGAGCATCGCGGGCACGCTCAGATAATTCATCGCGCGGATGAAATCGGTTTTGTGCACGACCCGGAAAATGATGATTCGCCCGACCGGCACCATCATCGCGCCGCCGACGCCTTGCACGAAACGCGCGAGGGTAAAGGTGGCAAGCGAGTTGGAGGCCGCGCACAACAGCGACCCCGTGACGAAGATGCCGATGGCCGTACGAAACACCGTGCGTGCGCCGAAGCGGTCGGCGAGCCAGCCGCACACCGGAATGAATACGCCGAGGCCGAGCACGTAGCTGGTCACCGCGATTTTGAGCGTGACGGGGTCGCGCCCGAAGTCGCGCGCCATGGCGGGCAGGGCGGTGACGATCACGTTTGCGTCGACGCTTTCCATGAACATCGCGCACGCGACGATCAGAGGCGCAATAAGGGCTTTCTCGGCGACGGTCATGGAGGAGGCCGCGGCGGGCTGTCGCGGGCAAAAGGGTCATTATTGCACCTGTACGGTGCGGTTTGTTAATACTGCCCGCTGCCATTGCGCCCTTTTTTGCCCCGGTCGGCTGTGCGAGACAGGTCCACGTCCGTGACTCTTGCGCAACATGTTTGTTTTTTGTTGCGCTGCGCAATAAGAAGACTATAATCGGGTTATTCCCTAGGTAGAAACCCTATACAGGAGCCCGACCATGAACACCGCCTCTAACACTGCATCCGCTCGTAACACCGTCGCCACCAACGGTAACTGGCTCGCAAAGCTGCGCGCACTCGCGCTGCACGCGCTGAATCTGCATCTGCAAAACTGCGCTGTGATCGCTGAAGCGCATCGCCGCCCGCAGTAAGGCTCGCGCGCTGGTGCCCGCGCCTCGAACGCCGGGTGCAAGCTTGCTTGCGCCGCGCTCACGCTTTCCGCAGATACGGCTCGGTAAAGCGAATGTCTTCGCAGGCCGATCAGAGAGAATCAAGCAGAAACAAGCGGCGCATTTGCGCCGCTTGTGCTTTGTGCGTCTGCTAATTCGTAGTTTGTGTCCCGCTCATTCACCCGAGCGACGCGGTACTCGCGCAAGCGTTTGACGCACTTTCGTTGCTCGCGCTGACAAAACGCTCATCACGAGCGCGGTCGACACCAGACCGACCAGATACAAGCCCGCCATCATCCAATCCTGTTCTGCCATCATCGTTCTCCAGTCAAGTGCCTCGTTCTTGCGGCTAACACGTCGCATCTCGTGAGGCTGATGCTTGCGATTACGGCAGATGCGGCGAAAAGCTTAACCGGCGCTATTCGCGCCCACGAAGTTTTCCCACTGAGATCCACCCGGCGGATATGCACGTTTAACCCACGCTAGTACGCGCGCAAAGCCGCTACAGCAGCGTTCCGTTCCGGCAATTTGCGAATCTTCGTTCGCGGCGCCGGATAAGCGTTTAAACTTCAGCCCCCTGGATTCAACACCCGCCGACCGGGCGCCAGAACGCTTCGCGAAGCCCGTCCGTTGCACACAATCGGCCCAGGTTAAACCCCGGCGCCAAGGCCTGCACTGTCAACCTTTTAACCTGTCTGCCGTTATCCAGTTGTAATCGCCGAACTGGCGACCTTGCGGCAGACGGCCCGTCGCCGCGACAGCTCCACGCAAGGCCCGCATTGACCATGTTCCATCGATATAAGAATAATTTCGGCCGCATAGGCGCGATGTTCGTTCGTGCATCGAAGACCTCTCGCATCAGGGGATTACTCTCGCCCGTTTTCGCGCTTGCAATCTGCGCGCTGCTGCTTGTCGTGCTCCAGCATCTGTCGCAGGCCGTCGATTACCGCTCGGTCATGCACGAACTGCGCCGGCTGACGGCCGGCGAGTGGACCGCCGCGCTCGCCGCCACCGCGCTGAGTTATGTGGCGCTGGTCGGTCGCGATGCAGTCGGCCTGCGCTATCTGGGCGCGGCCGTGCCTCGCGCGGCGCTCTGGATCGGCGCAACGGCGGGCTCCGCGCTCGGCAATGCCACCGGCTTCGGCGCATTGACTGGCGGCGCGGTGCGCGCCCGCGTGTACGGCGTGGCGAATATCACGCCCGCACAGATCGGCCGCATGACCGTATTCACGAGCGTTTCGCTCGCGCTCGCACTTGTACTGATGACGGCGCTCGGCATGGTGTGCGTAGGCGGCAGGCTTGCCCCGATGCTGCATCTGTCGCCCGCCACCGTCCGCTGGGTGGGTGCGTTGCTGCTGGTTGCGCTCGGTCTGCTGTGCGCCGCATGCCGCGTCGAAACACGCTCGGTCCGCACACGCTGGCAGTGGCTGTCGTTCGACATTCCCGCTCGCCGCGATCTGCTTGAACAGGTGGGGCTTGCGGTGGTCGATGTAGTCGCCGCCGGCCTCGCGCTGTGGGCGCTGCTGCCGCACGCCGACGTGAGCTTCGTCACGTTCATCACCGTCTATGCCGCGGCCATGCTGCTCGGCATGATCGGCCATACGCCCGGCGGCGTCGGCGTATTCGAAGCGGCAATGGTGTTCACGCTGAACGGAAGTGTGGCCACGCAGCAGATGGTCGCTGCGTTGCTCGCTTATCGTGCGATCTATTTTGGCGTGCCGCTTGTCGTTTCGGCTGCGCTGCTCGCCGGTTTCGAAGGCCGCGCGTTGAAAGGCCGCCTGCCGTTGCGGCACGCCGCGGGTGCGTCGAGACTTGCGCCGCTCTTCCTGAGCCTCGTCACGTTCGTGGTCGGCGGCATGCTGGTGATCTCCAGCGCAACGCCCGCGTTCTGGCAGCGTCTTCATATTTTGCGCGACGTGCTGCCGCTGTGGGTTCTGGAAAGCTCGCAGATGCTGTGCAGTGTGCTCGGCGTGCTGTTGCTGTTCGTGGCGCGCGGTCTGCTAAGGCGTCTCGACGCCGCCTGGTGGATGACCCTGGCTCTCGCCGTGGCGAGTCTCGCGCTGTCCTTGACCAAGGGTCTCGCATTCGTCGAGGCAGGTGTGCTGTGCACGTTGATCGTGCTGCTGCTTGCAACGCGCCGGCGTTTCAATCGTCACTCGTCGCTGTTTGCGGAGCGCTTCACGGCCGGCTGGCTCGTGTCGGTGGCGATGGTGCTGATGCTCGCCACGTGGGTCATGCTGTTCGCTTTTCGCGATGTTCCCTATACGCGCGACCTGTGGTGGCAATTCGCTTTCGACGAACGCGCGCCGCGTGCGCTGCGCGCGACGCTGGCCGCGAGTCTGTTTGCGGCGACGTTCTCGTTCTGGCAGTTGCTGCGCCCCGCGCCGGGCCACTTCGTGAAGCCGGCGCCCGAAGATTTGCACGACGCGGCGCGCATCGTGCGTGCGCAGGAGCGCAGCGACGCCGGTCTCGCGCTGATGGGCGACAAGAGTTTTCTGTTCTCGGAATCGCGTGAAGCTTTCCTGATGTACGCCAAATATGGGCGCACGTGGGCCGCGCTGCACGATCCGGTCGGGCCGCGCGAAGAGTGGGCGGGCCTCATCAGCAAGTTCGTCGCGCTCGCGCATGCGCATGGCGGACGCGCGGCGTTCTATCAGGTGCGCGCCAACGCTTTGCCGTTGTACCTCGACGCGGGCCTTTCGCTGATGAAGCTCGGCGAGGAAGCCCATGTGGTGCTCGACGATTTCGATCTGAAGGGTTCACACCGCGCGCATCTGCGCTACGCGCTCAAACGCGGCGAGCGCGACGGCTTCACCGTCGAAGTGATCGATCAGGCGAATGTACCGGCGTCGCTCGAAACGTTGCGCGGCATTTCCAACGGCTGGCTCAACAGCCGCGACGCGCGTGAGAAGAGCTTTTCGGTCGCAGCCTTCACGGACGAATACCTCGCCGCGCAGTCGGTCATGCTGGTGCGCCAGAACGGCGAGCCGGTTGCCTTCGTCACGTTCATGACGACCGACCTGAACACCGAGGCGACTGTCGGCGTCATGCGTCACGTGGAAAGTGCGTCGCCGTATGCAATGGAATATCTGTTCACGCAGCTGGCGTTGCATCTGAAACAGGCCGGATTCCGCTCGCTGAGTCTCGGCATCGCGCCGCTCTCGGGTATGCAGCCGACGCCGCTCGCGTCTCGCTGGCATCGGGTTGCGGGCATCGTGTGGCGCTTCGGCGGCCGCTTTTATAACTTCCGCGGACTGCGCGCTTTCAAGAGCAAGTTCCAGCCGCATTGGGAGCCGCGCTATCTCGCGGCGTCGGGTTCGGTAGGCGTGGTTTTCACGCTCGCCGACCTGTCATTGCTGGCAGGAGGCCGGCGTTCATGACCTTGCATTCGTTTTTCAGGCTTGCTGTCGTAGCAGGCCTCGTCAGTTGCAGCACGCTCGCCAATGCGGCGTCGACCACCATTCCCGGCGGCCGCTACGGCAACGTCACCGTCACGCAGCCGGTGGGTCCGTTGCGTGGCTTCGTGGTGCTTTACTCACAGGCAAGCGGCTGGAGCGCGGCCGATCAGCAGAGCGCCGAGGCGCTCGCCAAGGCCGGCGCATTGACCGTTGGCGTGGATACGGCACGGTATGCGGCGAACCTCGCGACGGATCTGGCGCAGAAGAAGGAAACCTGCAATCAGCTCGTGGGCGACGCCGAAGCGTTGAGCCATCAACTCGAACGGCAATCGCAGTCGAGCCACTATTTCGCGCCGATCGTCGCGGGCACCGGGCAGGGCGCGACGCTCGCCATGCAGGTGCTCGAACAGGCGCCTTCGAACACGATTGCAGGCGCTGTTTCCGTGGATGCCGAGCCCACGCTCGATCGGCGTTTCCGGCTTTGCCCGCCGGATGCAACCATCATTCGCGACAAGATTCCTGGCTTTGTAGAAAAAGCGTCGACGGGCAACGCCGATCGCGCGCGGCTCGTCACGTTGATTGCGCCGCATCTGCAAACCGTATCGGCCCATGACGACGACGTCTCCGATCTGCCGTTGATCGAGTTGCCGGCGGCGCATCCGAACGGCTTGATGGCGATCGTGATTTCCGGCGACGGCGGCTGGCGCGATCTCGACAAGACCATCGCGCAGGCCTTGCAGAAAGACGGCGTGTCGGTGATCGGCTGGGACAGCCTGCGCTACTTCTGGAGCGAGAAGCCGCCCGCGCAGACGAGCCGCGACCTCGCACGCGTGATGCAAACGTACGGCGCGCGCTGGCACGCGCAGCATGTCGCGCTTATCGGCTATTCGTTCGGCGCGGACGTAATGCCTTTCGCATACAACCGCTTGCCCGACGCGTTGCGCGCGAAGGTGTCGCTGATTTCGCTGCTCGGCTTCGCGCCGGACGCCGACTTCCAGATCCGCGTAGGCGGCTGGCTCGGCATGCCCGCAAGCGATAAGGCGTTGAAAGTGCGTCCCGAGTTGACCCGCGTGCCGCCCGCGATCGTGCAGTGCATCTACGGCGCGGACGAGGAAGACACGCTGTGTCCCACGCTAACGAAGACCGGCATCGAGGTGATCCGTACGTCGGGCGATCACCACTTCGGCGGCGACTACAACGCGCTCGAACGACGCATTCTCGCCGCGTTCAGGAAGCAGAGCGGCGTGCAAGACTGATTGTTCAAACGGCGCGTCATGCGCCGTTGTTGCATGGGTGTTTCGTCGACGCTGTAGCGAGGTTTCATCAGCGTTGCGCTGCCTCGTCGTTCGAGCGTCCCGTTCTGGGCGTCCGCCTCACATATCCCCGCAGCCATCGCTGCCGGTTCTTCAAAAACGCGTGTGGATCATCAGCGCGTTTTTCTCCTCAGCGCTCGAATGCGACGCGCACCCAATCATCGCCGCGTCCGCGTCCGCAGCCAGCGCGACGCGCGTTCTCGCGCACGCTCGATCGCGGTGTGAGAGCGTTATCGTACATATACCGGCGCGGCCGGATCCTATGATCATTCCAAATCCTTCGGCGGCCGGCTGCATGAGTATTTGCTCGCGCAACTGACGTTGCAAGGCGCCGTTTTCGTTCATCCTGGTTACGACATTCTGCTGCGGTAACTCAGTGCGCCACCGCGCACTGAGTCCGCGCGGCAGTGTGTGTCCGACATGACGGAGAACCGCTTTCGCCCGGTTGCCGACCGTGCGCGGCGGGACCGTGCATGTGCAACGCGAGGCCGTGAATGCTGGATTCCTTTTTCTTCGACACTGCCGCGAGCGAGCCCGAGCGGCCCGCGCTCTGGGTCGACGAACACTTGTATTGCTACGGCGAACTCGCTTCGCGTGCGAGCCGTATCGCGGCCGGACTGACATCGGCAATGCCCGCCGACGGCGTTCGCCGTTGTCTGCTTTTCGCACACCGCAGCGTCGCCGCCTATGCGGGTTTGCTCGGCGTCATGAAGGCGGCCTTCGCCTACGTGCCGCTCAATCCGACGCTGCCCGCCGCCCGTATCGCGGCGGCCGTCGAGCAGTCCGAGGCGCCCGTGCTGCTGGTCGATCGCCGCTGCACGGCGTTGCTCGATGAAGTGCTCATGCTGATAGACGAGTGCCCCCAAATCTTTTTCATCGACGATGAGGAAGATCCCAGTGGCATGGATGACTCGCCAGCAGATCGCCGCGTGGCGGATCTGCCTCGATTGCCGAATTCATTGTGCGTCCACCCTGGCCGCGCCGTTGAACGGGCGCTGAACGATCACGCATACGTTCTCTTCACGTCGGGCTCCACCGGCGCGCCGAAAGGCGTGCCGATCGCGCACGCGAACGCCTGCGCCTACGTCGCTGCGCAACTTCAATTGCTCGGCCGGCTGCCTGACGCACGTTATGCACAGTTTTGCGAACTGTCCTTCGATCCTTCGGTGCACGACATGTTCGTGTGCTGGGCGAACGGCGCCTGCCTGTACGTGCCGAAAACGGTCGAGCCGATCTACAACGCGGCTTTCATCCGCGAACATGCGATCACGCATTGGAACAGCGTGCCCTCGGTGGCTGCCTTCATGCGGCAGTTGCGCAAGCTCGCGCCCAACCAGTTCGCGAGTCTGCGCGTGACGTGCTTCGGCGGCGAACCGCTGCCCGTGTCACTCGCGCAGGCATGGCAGCAGGCGGCGCCGCAGAGCCGCATTTTTAACCTCTATGGACCGACGGAAACGACCGTCGCGTGCACCGCTTTCGAAGCCACGCCGCAATTTCTCGCCGATGCAACGCACGCCGTCATGCCGCTTGGCCAGGCCTTGCCCGGCATGGAACTGCTGATCGTCGACGCAGCTTTGCAGCCGGTCGCACAAGGCGAGAGCGGTGAATTGCTGATCGGCGGCCCACAGGTCGCGGCAGGCTACCTGCGCGCGGACGACCCCAACAATTGCCGCTTCGTCACAAGGCGCTATGCGGGCTTGCGCTCATCGCACTGGTACAGAAGCGGCGATGCCGCGCGCGAGGTGGCGCATGAGGGCATCGTCTTTCAAGGGCGTCTCGATACGCAAGTGAAGATTCGCGGCAACCGCATCGAGATCGAGGAAGTCGAGCAGGTGGTTCAGACGAGTAGCCGCGCCGCGCTTTGCGCGGTGATCGCATGGCCGGTCGATGAAGCAGGCCGTGCTCACGGCTTGCTTGCGTTCGTGACGCACACGCCGGTCGACGTCGCGCAGATTCTGCATGCATGCCGTCAGCGCCTGCCGGCCTACGCGGTGCCGCAGCGAGTCATCGCGCTCGACGCAATGCCGCTGAACGCAAACGGCAAGATCGACAGAAAAGCGCTCGCGGCTCATTGCGCGAGCGGCGATGCGTTCACCTTACGGACACACAGCATCCGCGACGGCGACGTTCGAGTGCCGCGCGAGAAATTCACGCAATCGGGGAAATGAATGAAACATCATGTGCGTCGCATTCTCGAGGAGACCGCCTGCCTCGATGTCGAAATCGATACGCTAGGCGATAACGACGATCTATACGCTGCCGGTTTGTCGTCGCTAGGCACCGTGCGGGTGATGCTGGCCGTCGAAGAAGCGTTCGCGATCGAGATTCCGGGCGCGCTGATCACCCACGACATGTTCGCGAGCATCGCTGCGCTGGCCGGCGTGATCGCGCAACTCGTGCCGGAGGAGTCGATTGCAACGCGAAGCTGAGGCTGTGCTCCGGCAATCTCTGGCAGCGGTCACGAGCACGATGAGACCGGTTGCATTCAACGGCTGTTCGGGATGGCTGCATGGGCCGGCCGCTTTGCAGCCCGACATGGGCGTGGTGCTGTGCAATCCGTTCGGCTATGAGGCGCTTTCCGTGTATCGCGGCTGGCGCGAACTCGCGGACGTGCTGGCCGCACGCGGTGCCGTCGCGTTGCGTTTCGACTATCCCGGCACGGGCGACTCGGGCGGCAACGAGGAAGACCCGCTGCGCTGGCGTGCATGGATCGACAGCATCAAGGCCGCGGTTGAATTTCTGCGTGCGGAAACCGGCGTGAAGCGCGTCACGCTGTGCGGTCTGCGCGTGGGCGCCACACTCCCCGCACTCGCTGCGCAAGAGCTGGGCGGCGTCGACAACCTCGTACTGTTGATGCCCGTGATTTCCGGCAAGGCATACATACGCGAACTGGAGCTTCAGCAACATACGTGGCTCGCCGCCCAGACCGCGCTCGGATTGCATCTCGACGAAGAGTTGCCGCACACCGTCGGCGCGCACGGCTTCAGGCTCTATCCGGACACGCTCGAACTGCTTGCAAAAGTCGATCTTGAACGGGCTGCGGAGTGTGGCGCTCCGTGCGGCAGCGCGGCTGGCACCGGGCTTGCCGCGCGCCGTGTGCTGTTGCAGGATCTGGCCGGCAGCCCCCGCTTGAAGCGGCTCGCCGCTCGTTACGAGGCGCTCGGCGCGCAAGCGGACGTGCAGTTCTTCGGCGAATACAGTAAGTTTCTGACCGATCCGAGCTACAGCGAGCCGCCTCGCCGTGCGTTCGACAGCGTGCTGCAATGGCTCGGCGCCGGCACTGCGCCAGCGCCGCTTCCCAAGGTGGAAGTGCTGGACGCCGCGGCATCGGCGAGTATCGCTTTTGCGCACGGGCGCGAGACGCCGGTCGTGTTCGGCGGCTACGTCGGTGTGCTGTGCGAACCGCAGCACGCGCTCGGCGCAGCGCCCGCTGTTCTCTTCGTCAACACGGGCGGTGTGCACCGGATCGGCGACAGCCGCTTCACCGTGCTGATGGCTCGGCGGCTCGCGGCGCAGGGCATCGCATCGCTACGCATGGATCTGAGCGGTCTCGGCGACAGCCTGCGCCGCGACGCAACGCTTACGCTCGACGCACTCTATTCGACCTACTCGATCGACGATGCCTGCGCGGGCGTCGACTGGTTGACAGCCGCTGGCTACCCAAAGGTCGTTATGGCCGGCGTCTGCAGTGGTGCTTATGTGAGCCTGCATACCGCGCTCGCGCATTCCGCCGTGGTCGGTTGCGCGTGCATCAATCTGCCGTTTTTCAAGTGGGGCGGCGCTCGTGTGCGGCCGGGTGCGCAGTACGTCGCGCCGAGCGAGGTGTATCGGCGGGCGATGCGCAATCCGCGCAAATGGCTGCGCTTGCTGAGCGGCCAGGCCAATACTCGCGCGATCACCGCCGAGCTCGCGCGCAGATGGTCGGCGCGCGTCGCCGCACGCGTGGGTGCGGTGCTTGAGACGCTCGTCGGCGAGCGAACGCCAGGCAGCGCCATCCGCAGACTCGTGCTCGATCTGGAGCGCAAAGGCGTGCAAACCGCGCTGCTATACGGAATGCTCGACGACGGCCTCGACGAACTCGACATCCACTTTGGCCCTGACGGAAACCGGTTGCGCAAGCTGAAGAATCTCTCGGTGCAGAAGATCAGCAAGGTCGATCACGCGCTCTTTTCACGCTGCGCGCGCGAAGCGATGATGGCTCAGCTGGATTCGTTTCTGCGCGAGCGCATACTCGGCGCGCGCTCCGGATCAATGGCTTTTGCAGGCGGATTACGCGTTCCACAGCGACGGGCAAAACCGCGGCGGAATCTGAAACCGCAACGTCCTTGAGAGATCGTAGATCGCAGCTTACGGCACCGCCATTGACAAACCTCGACAAGTCAACGATGATCGGCCACATGAACTGCCTCGACATCCGTATTGCGCTGATTATTAGCATCATTCATCGAATGGTGGGTTAGCGCGCGTCTGATAGCAGTCACACATAACCCGCCCCACGAGGCGGGTTTTTTTATGTCCGCCTGCTCCCGCCTCCTGGTCGCTTTCCGATGCTACGCGCTTGCCGCACAGGAGCTTGCCTTGCCGTCACACCAACTCGAACAGGTCGCCGAAACGGCTGACAGCGTCGCGCTTCGACACGACTATCTGAAGAAAACCCTCACCGCACGCGTCTACGACGTGGCGCGCGAGACCGAACTCGAACGTGCGCCGCAACTGTCGGCGCGCCTGCGCAATCCGGTCTATCTGAAGCGCGAGGACAACCAGCCGGTGTTCTCGTTCAAGGTGCGCGGCGCGTACAACAAGATGGCACATATCCCGGCCGAGGCGCTCACGCGCGGCGTGATCACCGCGTCGGCGGGCAATCATGCTCAAGGCGTGGCGCTCTCTGCGGCGCGCATGGGCGTGAAGGCGATCATCGTGGTGCCGGTCACCACGCCGCAGGTCAAGGTCGACGCGGTGCGCGCGCATGGCGGCCCGACCGTCGAGGTCGTGCAGTTCGGCGAATCGTATAGCGATGCCTACGGCCACGCGGTGCAACTGCAGGAAGAGCGCGGGCTGACCTTCGTGCATCCGTTCGACGATCCGTATGTGATTGCCGGGCAAGGCACGGTTGCCATGGAAATCCTGAGCCAGCATCAGGGCCCGATTCACGCGATCTTCGTGCCGATCGGCGGCGGCGGACTCGCGGCGGGTGTCGCGGCGTATGTGAAATCGGTGCGTCCCGAGATCAAGGTGATCGGCGTGCAGACCGACGACTCGTGCGCGATGGCCGCATCGCTGAAAGCCGGCGAGCGCGTCACGCTAAACGAAGTCGGCCTGTTCTCCGACGGCACCGCGGTGAAGCTCGTCGGCGAAGAAACCTTCCGCCTGTGCAGCGAATATCTCGACGACGTGCTGCTCGTGAACACCGACGCGCTGTGTGCCGCGATCAAGGACGTCTTTCAGGACACGCGCAGCGTGCTCGAACCGGCGGGCTCGCTCGCTGTGGCGGGCGCCAAACAGTATGCGGAGCGCGAAGGCATCGAGAACCAGACGCTGATCGCGATTACGTCGGGCGCGAACATGAACTTTGACCGCATGCGTTTCGTGGCCGAGCGCGCGGAAGTGGGCGAAGCGCGCGAGGCGGTGTTCGCAGTGACGATTCCCGAAGAGCGCGGCAGCTTCAGGCGCTTTTGCGAACTGGTCGGCACGCGCAGCGTCACCGAATTCAACTACCGGATCGCGCAGGCCGAGTCCGCGCACATTTTCGTGGGCGTGCAGATCCGGAACCGCAGCGAATCGGCGCAGATCGCGGGCGCGTTCGAGGCGCACAATTTCGCCACCGTCGATCTGACGTTCGATGAGCTCTCGAAGCAGCATATCCGTTACATGGTCGGCGGCCGCTCGCCGCTCGCGCACGACGAACGCCTGTTTCGCTTCGAGTTTCCCGAGCGGCCGGGCGCGCTGATGAAGTTTCTTTCATCGATGGCGCCTGACTGGAACATCAGCCTTTTCCACTACCGTAATCAGGGCGCGGACTACAGCTCGATTCTCGTCGGCATTCAGGTGCCGCAGACGGACAACGCGGAGTTCGAGCGCTTCCTCGCCACGCTCGGTTATCCGCATTGGGAAGAGACGCACAATCCGGTGTATCGGCTGTTTCTTGCCTGAACGCTGCGATCGAAATCGCGCTCGGGGTTTACCTTGAGTGTCCGTTGGGTGCGGGCTCGGACCGCATGGCGAATGGCCGCGCCGCGAGCGGCGTCAGTAGGGCGTCGCGCGGTATTGGCGCAATTCAGTAGCGCTTCAAGTCCAGATGCCTATCGCAAAAATGGATAGAGGGTATCTCGCATATCGCGTTGCGCGATAGCAGGGACGATCGTCAAACTGGGCGCAAATCAAACTTGCACTCAGGAGACACATCATGCGCACCCAGGTTGGCATCATCGGCGCCGGGCCCGCGGGCCTGCTTCTTTCACATCTTCTTCATTTGCGCGGTATCGAATCGGTCGTGCTCGAGACGCGCACGCGTGAGCAAATCGAATCGACGATTCGTGCCGGCGTGCTCGAGCAGGGCACGATGGATCTTCTCAGCCAAGCCGGCGTCGGCGAGCGCATGAAGGCGGAAGGCGCGCTGCACCATGGCTTCGAACTGGCGTTCGAGGGCAAGCGTCGGCGGATCGATCTCACCGGACTGACCGGTCATTCGATCACCGTCTACGCTCAGCACGAGGTGATCAAGGATCTCGTCGCGGCGCGCGTCGCCGCGGGCGGGGCGTTGCGCTTCGGCGTAACGGACACGTCGGTGCACGGCATCGATACCGACAAGCCGTCGATCCGCTATCGTCACGAAGGCGAAGCGTGCGAGTTGCAATGCGACTTCGTGATCGGTTGCGACGGCTCGCAAGGCGTGTCGCGCGCGGCAATTCCGCAGGCATTGCGACGCGACTTCGAACGCGTGTACCCGTTTGGATGGTTCGGTATCCTGTGTGAAGGGCCGCCGTCGTCGGACGAACTCATTTACGCGCGCCACGATCGCGGCTTTGCATTGATCAGCACGCGCTCGGCCAACGTTCAGCGTATGTATTTTCAGTGCGACCCGAAGGACTCCGTCGACAACTGGTCGGACGATCGCATCTGGGCGGAACTGCACGCCCGGGTGGACTCGCACGACGGCCAGCACGTGGTGGACGGCAAGATCTTCCAGAAGAACATTGTCGGCATGCGCAGCTTCGTGTCGGCAACGATGCAGCATGGCCGGCTCTTTCTCGCGGGCGACGCCGCGCATATCGTGCCGCCAACCGGCGCGAAAGGGATGAACCTTGCCGTCGCCGATGTGCGTCTGCTCGCGAAAGCATTGAACGCGTTCTATGTCGAGAACCGCACCGACCTGCTCGACGGCTATAGCGAAACAGCGCTCAAGCGCATCTGGCGTGCGGAGCATTTCTCATACTGGATGACGAGCATGATGCACCGTATTGAAGGCGCGTCGGCGTTCGAGCGCCAGCTTCAGGTGGCGGAACTCGAATACGTGACGACTTCTCGCTCGGCGGCTACCGTCATGGCAGAGAATTACGTCGGCGTGGCCGTGCCGCAGGACTGAGCGCGGCGCGACCGCTCCCGATTGTCGGCGCAACCGCAACACTGAATTCAGGATTAACGGATTTATCCTGTGTCGCTGCGCGCCTACACTGCCTCCATCGCTGCAGGCAAATCCCGTTTGCAGCATACGCAGAAGACATGACCGGAGGTGGTCAAAATGAAATCACTCATTCAGGCTGTTGCAATTGCTGCGGTGCTTGGCGCACCGATCGCTTCGTTCGCGCAGCCGTCTGCGCAAGCTGCGACGCAGGACACGCAGGCTGTGCAAACCGAGGCCGCAGGTCAGCAGGGCTTCGCGCGAGCCGATAACAGCGGCTATGGTTCGGGCAGCCACGGCACCTGGCAAGCGGGCCGCGGCGGTGACGTTACGTTCAGTTCGTACTCGCCGCCGGTGTACAACGCGCGGTAAGCGGCTGAAAAGCGGTTGCGGAAAAGGTTTTGAAACAAGGCCCGCAACGCAAGTGGTAGAAACATGACCGGTGAGACGCCGGTCGAGAAGCGCGCAACGCATCAAGTGTTGCGCGCTTTTTTACTTCTGCGACGCATTTCCTTGCGGTGTGCGCAACAGGGTCAACTCGTTGCGTAGCAACGCGAGCAGATCATCGTCGGTGGGACGCGTGCCCCAATGCCGCGCGCCCGCCACCGACGCAATCGCGGTCCACGAGTGCGGTGGGAACCATTCGCGAACGAGTGTGCCGTCCTGCCGCAAACATAATTGGCCGGTCTGCTCGCTGTATTCCGCGCAGACGAGCATGCCGTCTACCTGCGCGGTGACTCGCCGTAGATCAGTGCGTAGCAAGCTGTCGCTCCTGCAAAGTGCTGACGCGCAAAACGATGCCGCGCGGCGCGATGTTTATCGACAATAACGCCGCGCAGCAAGCGTCAATCATCGCCGCCGTGGCCGTGCCACTCACCATGGCCGCGGCCGTGGCCACGCCAGTCGCCGTGCGGACCGCGCGCGTCACGCCATTCACGTTCGCGATGACGTTCTTCCCACTCGCGTCGCTCCCAGTAGCGGTGGCCGTCGTAGTAGCGCTCGCCATACCAGCCCGGGCTCACGACCACGACCGGTGGCGCCGGCGCATAGACGGGCGGCGGAGGCGGCGCATAGACAGGTTCGGGCGCATACGCGACACCGGGCACGCCGATGTTCACGCCGACGTCGACGTGAGCAAGCGCGGCGGTAGACGCGCCGATACCAAGACCCGCGACGATTGCAATGGACAGCAAACGGTTTTGTGTTCGATTCATGTGGGGGTTCCCGCGTTTTTATGATTGAGCGTGGACGGTCCGTGTGTGCCGCGATCAGTAACGATCGTGGTAACGATAATGGTCGTGATAACCGCCGCCGTCCGGGACCACGATGCAACCGCTCAGTGCAGTGCCGAGCGTTACCGCCAGAATGGCCAGCGCGAAAATTCGTTTCATGAGAGTTGCTCCTTTTCCTGTTGATCCGAACTCTACTGAGAGGCGGAATTACCGTTGTGTTCGTGTGTAACAGGACGTGTCGATAGCATTGCGCGAAAGCAATGCACGGCACGTGGGCAGGCGAGGGTGAGCAAGGGCGTTGAAATGAACTGCGATGTGGTGCGCGCGACAGGCAAGCCGTTGAGCGTGTTGCGAAAACGCCGGGTGATTGCGGATTCAACCAGTTGCGGCGCGTTGAAGCTTCGCTGCCGCCGACACCGGCAAGCGGCCATCATGACGTGGAACCGCGCGTATGCCCCGCGGATACATTCGGTTGCAGACTGGCGCTTCGTGTCGAGCCTTGGCGCCGTTCACGCCTGAGCGGAAATGGCGCGCGGTGCGACATCAGCTTTTCTTAAGATTCGCGCCGTAGCATACTGGCTCCCATGCGGCCGCGAAACGCGGCTCCCCACGACGCTTTCGAAACGGCCCCTCTCATGCGCATGCAATCTGTCGATACCCGTTCGCACCTTTATGCGACCGGCTATGATGGCGTCGCCAAGTTCCTTCACTGGCTCGTGGTCGTGCTGATTACGGCGCAATTCATAATCGGCTGGACCATGCCTGACATTCACAAGGGCACCCGGCCCGATGGACTAATCGCGTGGCATCTGGGAGTGGGCGCGACCCTGGTCGCGGCCGTGATTCTGAGAATCGTCTGGCGACTCACGCATCGGCCTGGGCCCGCACCTGTGTCGCCATTGCTTCGCACCGTTTCGCATGTCACGCATGGTCTGCTGTACCTTGCGCTCGTCATCGTGCCCGTGCTGGGATGGGCGAATGCATCGTCGCGTGGCTGGTCGGTAAAGCTCGCCGGTCTGCTGCCTTATCCGTCGATTTCGCCTGTGGGCTCGAGCGTCGGTCATGAAATGGGCGACATCCACGGTTATCTTGCCTGGGCGTTGCTGGCCCTGATCGGTTTGCATGTCGCCGGCGCGCTTTATCATCGCTTCATTCTCAAGGATCTGGTTTTGCAGCGAATGCTGCCTTGAGCGAATCGTGCGCCTGAGTATCGGCGCAGGCTTAGCGCTATTCATGTGTCGCGCTTGCCGATACGCCGACCATTTTGCGCAACGCGACCGCGACGGCGCGTGGCGATTGCCGCCTCGTGCTTGATAAGCACATGAGCAACAGGTTTCCGCCGAACAGCCATCAGCAGACTTCCCGCAGCATGCAAGTTCGAGCCCGCGTCGTTGCGCAACGTGCGCGATTTCATCTGCGAGTGCAGCCGCGCGCTGCACTCGCATCCGCATCCGCTTAGCCGGGCTGCACAGCCGCGTGCTCGGGCGCGGCCTCCTCACGATAGCCGAGCCGCGCCGAAATCGCCTGGCCCGATTGCTTCAGCAGCGCGACGTAGTGCGACTTGGTATCGGCGCCGCAGCGCATCGTCGGAAACGAAACCGACAGTCCCGCGATCACTCGGCCGAAACGGTCGAAGACAGGCACCGCGAGACACTGCAAGCCTTCCTCCTGTTCTTCGTTGTCCTCGCCGTAGCCTTGCTCGCGAACGCGCGGCAAAATGCTCAGCACGGCATCGGCCGACGACAACGTCTTTTGTGTCGACTTACGGAATTCGACGTGAGAAAGCACCTCACGCGCGTCGGCCGGGTCCATCCATGCGAGCAGCACTTTGCCGATTGCAGTGCTATGCAACGGATTGCGCCGGCCGATGCGCGACTGCATGCGCAGTCCATAGTCGGCGTCGATCTTGTGGATGTAGATGATCGCGTCTTCGTCG
Source organism: Paraburkholderia sp. 22098 (assembly GCF_052045935.1). Taxonomy (NCBI): domain Bacteria; kingdom Pseudomonadati; phylum Pseudomonadota; class Betaproteobacteria; order Burkholderiales; family Burkholderiaceae; genus Paraburkholderia; species Paraburkholderia sp. 22098. Next base: position 571,794 of record NZ_JBQEPV010000002.1, read on the forward strand.
AATGCGCCCAGGTGCACCGCCTCGCGAGTCACCGCGCCGATGCGGCGCATTTCCACATCGGCTTCGCGCACCAGATCCACGCTTTCGAGCGACTTCGCGCCCAGCTCGAATAGCCGGATGGTCAGGCGATAGCGCTCGGTCTCGACTTCCTGCGTGACGTAGCCGAGCGCCTTCAGCGTCTGAACCACGCGGTGCACGGTGGTCTTCGACATGCCGAGACGTTGCGACAACTCGCTGATGCCGATCTGTCCGCTGTCGCCGATCGCGGCGAGAAGAGCGAACACGCGGCCAATGGACGAAGCCGATTCGCCTTTGTCGTTGCCGCACTCGACGCTTTCTACGTCGTGCGCGAGGGATGCGGGGTCGACCTTGCGCTGTTTGCCGGTTGCTGCCATTTCCGTGATTCCCTGATCGAACTCTTTTCTGTACTGCGTGTTGACGAACGCCCGGAGCATACCGTCTCGCGCGCTTTTTGCGGAGTCAGCGCGCGAGCCATCCGCCGTCTACTGCCAGTGTATGCCCGTGCACGTAGTCCGACGCGGACGATGCGAGGAATACCACCGGACCGGCGAGATCGTCCGGCGCGCCCCAGCGGCCGGCCGGGATGCGGCTCAGGATTTCATCGTTGCGCTGCGCGTCTTCGCGCAAAGCTGCCGTGTTCGCCGTCGCCATATAGCCCGGCGCGATTGCGTTCACGTTGATGCGCTGCGCGGCCCATTCGTTTGCGAGAAGACGCGTGAGACCGAGCACGCCGCTTTTGGCCGCCGTGTAGGACGCGACGCGTATGCCGCCCTGGAACGACAGCATCGACGCGATGTTGATGATCTTGCCGCCGCTTTGTTGTTTGACGAACTGCCGGGCGGCGGCCTGGGCGAGAAAGAAGAGGCTTTTCAGGTTGAGGTCCATAACCGCGTCCCAATCGTCCTCGGTGAAATCGAGCGCGTCCTGGCGGCGAATTATGCCCGCGTTGTTGACGAGGACGTCGATGCGTCCGAACGCTTCGACGGCAGCGCGCACGATGTCCTCGACCGGCGCGGTGGACGACAGATCGGCTCGCACGTCCGCGAATCTTCGGCCGGTCGCTTCGACACGCGCCGGCGTGTCGCCCGCATCGGCCCGCGATACGCCGACAATATCGCAGCCCGCCTGGGCAAGCGCGAGCGCCATGCCGGCGCCAAGGCCGGTGTTGCTTCCGGTGACGATGGCCACCTTGCCGCCGAGGTCGAACGGATTTGCCGCAGAGCGGTTGATTGCCGGAATAGTCACAATGTCAGAGCCCATGTGGTGTGTTGCATATGCGAAGGTTTCGATCGCGGCTGTGGCTGATACACGCGAAGCACATGCTCAACGCAGATCGCGCACGGCGATGTGGTCCATGTCGCTGAATACCTGATTCTCGCCGACCATGCCCCAGATGAACGTGTAAGCCTGCGTGCCGACGCCCGAGTGAATCGACCAGCTCGGCGAGATCACCGCCTGTTCGTTATGCACGACGATGTGCCGGGTCTCATTCGGTTCGCCCATCATGTGAAAGACGGCGGCGTCGTCGGCGACATTGAAATAGAAGTACACCTCCATGCGCCGCTCGTGCGTATGGCAGGGCATCGTGTTCCACAAACTGCCGGGTTCGAGCTTGGTCATGCCCATCGAAAGCTGGCACGTGGGCAGCACCTCCGGCACGATGAACTTGTAGATCGTGCGGCGGTTGCTCGTGGCTGCGTCGCCGAGCGTTTGCGGCGACGCCTCGCCAAGCGAGATCGTGCGGGTCGGGTGCGATTCGTGGGCGGGCGCGCAGTTCAGGTAGAACCTGGCCGGCCGCGACGCGTCGCTGCTGCCGAATGCAACCGACTGCGCGCCGCGCCCGACGTAGATCGCTTCCTCATTGCGCACGGTGTAGCGCGTGCCGTCCACATCGACCCAGCCATCGCCGCCAATGTTGATCGCGCCGAGCTCGCGCCGCTCCAGCAGATAGTTGACGCCGATCGACTTGCCGAGCGAACCGGGCACTTCGACCGCTCGCGCGACCGGCCATGCGCCGCCCACGATGATCCGGTCGATGTGGCTATAGGTGAGCCGCAGCGCGTCGCGCTCGAACACCTGGTCCACGAGGAACTCCTTGCGCAATCCGGCGGTATCCAGCGTCTTGGCGTATTCGCTGTTTATGGCCTGCCTCACTTGCATGCTCGCTTCCACGGTCTGTCTCCGATGATTGGCTCGACCTCGCGCATTGCTGCACGGGCGATGTGTGTGGCATCGACTGTAGCGCGTTATTCGCGGTTTCGGAACAGTGGTCCACAAATTTTCAGCGGCTCGCTACTGATCTGCTGGGATGACTGTCACAAAGCCGGGTAAACGATTACCTTCGCAATCAAAATAATCGGAACGACGTTCCTTTCGCGATGCTATATTGCGCCGAAAGGGAGCAGTCGGCGCAAGACCGGTTCTTATCCTGATTCACCCGAAAACTGGACGCGAAGTCCACGGAGGAGACAATGAAGCTCAAGAAGGCCATCGACCGTATTCCTGGCGGGCTGATGCTGGTGCCGCTGCTGCTTGGCGCCTGCGTTCATACATTCGCGCCGGGCGCGGGCAAATATTTCGGGTCGTTCACTAACGGATTGATCGCCGGCACCGTGCCGATTCTCGCCGTGTGGTTCTTTTGCATGGGTGCGACGATCGACTTGCGGGCCACGGGCACCGTGCTGCGCAAGTCGGGCACGCTGCTCGTCACGAAGATGGTGGTCGCGTGGATCGCGACGCTCGTCGCGTCGCATTTCATTCCTATCGACGGAATCAAAGGAGGGCTCTTTGCCGGGCTCTCCGTGCTGGCCATCACCACGTCGATGGATATGACCAACGGCGGTCTCTACGCGGCCGTGATGCAGCAATACGGTACGAAAGAGGAAGCGGGCGCGTTCGTGCTGATGTCGGTCGAGTCGGGGCCGCTCGTGAGCATGATCATTCTGGGCGCAACGGGTGTCGCTTTCTTCGAGCCGCGGCTCTTCGTCGGCGCGGTGCTGCCGTTTCTGATCGGCTTTGCGCTCGGCAATATCGACAGCGACCTGCGCGAGTTCTTCGGCCGCTGCGTGCATCCGCTGATTCCGTTCTTCGGCTTTGCGCTCGGCAACGGCATCGACCTCAACGTGATTGCGAAGAGCGGCATGGCAGGCGTGTTGCTGGGTCTCGCGGTGATCGTCGTGACGGGCATTCCGCTGATTCTCGCGGACCGCTGGATCGCGGGCGGCAATGGCGCGGCGGGACTCGCGGCGTCGTCGACGGCGGGCGCGGCGGTAGCGAATCCGGCGATCATCGGCGAGATGATTCCGAGTTTCAAGCCACTCGTGCCGGCCGCGACCGCGATGGTTGCGACCGCGTGCCTCGTCACCGCGATTCTGGTCCCGATGCTGACCGCGCTATGGGTGCGCAGGCATCACGCGCGCGACACGCTGCGCGAGGAGTTGCTGGCGCCGGCTGCGCCGCCGCTGAAGGAGAGCGATATGCATGTGTGAGGAGCGCTGACGGGCATGATGTAAAGCGCGGTGCATGCGCGCGCTTTACATCGCTTCGACTGCGTGCCGCAGCAGCAGATATTTCGCCTGTGTATTGGCCGCCGAGCGTCGAGCCGACGCGTCTGCCGCTGCATCGATCAGCAATGGAAATAAAAAAGTCCGCGAGCGTAACCTCGCGGACCCTGTACGTCTAGCAACGATCGGGCGCAGCTTGCCCGACCAGATGCCTTAGGACGACATCACCGTCACGGACTTCGTGACCAGATACGCTTCCATTGCTTCCGGTCCGCCTTCGGAGCCATAGCCCGAATCCTTCACACCGCCAAACGGCATTTCCGGCGTGGGCGTGGCGGGCTGGTTGATCCACAGCATGCCGACTTCGAGTTGCTGCGACAGCAGATGCACGTTGCTGAACGACTTCGTGAACGCGTAACCGGCGAGGCCGAACGGCAGACGGTTGGCTTCCGCGATCGCTTCTTCGAGTTTGTCGAAACCGCGGATGGCTGCGATCGGGCCGAACGGCTCGTTGTTGAACACGTCGGCTTCGAGCGACACGTTGGTCAGCACGGTCGGCGCGAAGAAATTGCCCTTCGAGCCGACGCGCTCGCCACCCGTCTCGATCTTCGCACCGGTCTTGCGCGCGTCGTCGAGCACCTTGCTCATGGCCGTCAGACGGCGTGCATTGGCGAGCGGGCCGAGCGTCGTGCCTTCCGCGAGACCGTCGCCGAGCTTGAGGCCTTCGGCGTGCTTGACGAGCGCCGCGGCGAACTCTTCGCGAATGCTGTTGTGCACGAGAAAGCGGGTGGGCGAGATGCAGACCTGGCCCGCATTGCGGAACTTCGCGCCGCCCGCTGCCTTGACGGCGAGCGCCACATCGGCGTCTTCAGCGACGATCACCGGCGCGTGACCGCCCAGTTCCATCGTGGCGCGCTTCATGTGCGCGCCGGCCAGCGAGGCCAGTTGCTTGCCGACCGGCGTGGAGCCGGTGAACGTGACTTTGCGGATGACCGGATGCGGAATCAGGTAGCTCGAGATTTCGGCCGGATCGCCGAACACGAGACCCACCGTGCCCGCCGGCACGCCTGCTTCGACGAAAGCCTGCAGCAGGCCAGCCGGCGACGCAGGGGTTTCCTCCGGCGCCTTCACGAGGAACGAACAGCCGCTCGCGAGCGCCGCGCTCAGCTTGCGTACGATCTGGTTGACCGGGAAGTTCCAAGGCGTAAAGGCGGCGACCGGACCGATCGGCTCCTTCAATACGAGTTGCTGCGCGGCGAGATTGCGCGAGGGCACGACGCGGCCATAAAGGCGGCGGCCTTCGTCGGCGAACCACTCGATGATGTCCGCCGCGGCCAGCACTTCGATCTTCGCTTCGGCGAACGGCTTGCCCTGTTCCTGCGTCATGAGACGGCCAATGTCCGACGCGCGCTCGCGCACGAGCGCGGCTGCCTTACGCATCACCGCGGCGCGCTCATGAGCCGGCACCTTGCGCCATGCTTCGAAGCCGCGTTGCGCCGCTTCCAGCGCGCGATCGAGGTCGGCGATGCCTGCGTGCGCCACCTTGCCGATCACCTGGCCGGAAGCGGGGTTGACGACGTCGATCGTCTTGCCGCTGGCGGCATCGCACCATTCGCCGTTGATCAGAAGTCGGGTATCGGTATAGCTCGAAATTGCCATGCTGGTTCCTGTAAATGGGAAAACGACAGGCTGCGCGGCGTTCGGAGAAATGAGCCGAACCCGCGCTGCCGAGAATGGACTGCCGATAACGAACATCTTAGCTGATTGTTTCCAAACGCACCGGCGGCGGGCGCATTCGAACGGGCGAGGCACGCCTCTTGCTCAGCATGTTTCGGGGACCATGGAACTTCGCTGCCTGACAAGGGGGGAAGGTTCGTGGAGCAAGCGCAGTCGCTGCGACACCGCGCAAACAGGCGTACAGTCGAGCGGCAGTCCCCGCCCGAGAATTGCCAGTTTAGTCAACCAGATGCACATGAGGAATCGACATGCCTACCGGTACAGTGAAGTGGTTCAACGACGCGAAGGGCTTCGGCTTCATCACACCCGACGACGGAGGTGAAGACCTGTTTGCCCATTTCTCCGAGATTCGCTCGGAGGGCTTCAAGTCGTTGCAGGAAAACCAGAAGGTCAGCTTCGAAGTGAAGCAGGGGCCCAAGGGCAAGCAGGCAGCGGATATCAAGCCCATCTAGAGTCAAGCCCAGCACGCGAGACGATAGCGAAGCGGCGGCGGCCGGCTTGCGCTCCCGGCGCATGGCCGGCACGTCGATCGGCGCCGCGTGCCCCGCGCATGCGAGGTTCGTGTGGACAGACAATCCGCTTATAAGGAAATCGACGCCAACGGCGGCGAAGCGTATGCGAAGTTCTTCGCTGCGCAAAATCCGGAGGCACCGCTCACACCGTTTTGTCATCGCTATCTGTTTGAAAAGGAACAGGCGCGGGCCAATGACGAGCGCGGCTTCGCCCTGAAGTCGCTTGCGCAAATGGAGTCCTCGTCCCATGTGGCGCAGGTGGCGGCCAGCGCGTCGCGCGACGCCGCCAATGCCGCGCATACCTCCGCAACGGCCGCGCGGCGCTCCGCATTCTGGACGATGATCGCGGCCATTGCGTCGGCCCTCGGCGTCGCCGTGAACGCCGCACTCAATCTTGGCTGGCTCGATTGGGCACGACACTTCGCGCGTTGATCCGGCTTTCGTTTCCGGTAGTTCGCAGGTCATTAGTAAGCATGCCGAAACCTCCTGTTCATGCGAGCGCGACAACGTCCGCTCGCGTCATTCTGCTTAAGGTTTCCTTCAGCTTTGCTCCGTAGCATCTGCGCGAATACATGTCTCTGCTCGCCCGCGGCGAGCGCCCCTCCGACAGTTGTTCGACAGAAAACAGAAAGCGCCTGTTCAAGGTTGCTGGAGCATCCATGAAAACTCTGTTCTTGCAGGCGCCGTCATATGACGGCTTCGATGGTGGCGCCGGTTCGCGTTATCAGGCAAAGCGTGAAGTCCGCTCGTTCTGGTATCCGACGTGGCTTGCGCAACCGGCGGCACTGGTTCCCGGCAGCCGCGTGCTCGACGCACCCGCCGATGGGTTGTCGGTCGACGCCACGCTTCACATTGCGCAGCAATACGATCTGGTGATCATTCACACCAGCACGCCGTCTTTCCCGACCGACGCGCTTTTCGCAGAAGACCTGAAAAAGCGCAAGCCGTCGCTGCTGGTCGGCATGGTGGGCGCAAAGGTCGCCGTAGATCCGCACAACTCGCTCACGGCGAGCGAGGCGATCGACTTCGTCTGCCGCGAGGAATTCGACTTCACCTGCGCGGAGATCGCCGCGGGCAAGCCATTCGCGGAGATTCTCGGCCTCAGCTATCGCGCGCGGGACGGCTCGATCGAACACAATGCAGCGCGCCCGATCCTCGAGGACATGGACGAGTTGCCGTTCGTCGCACCCGTCTACAAACGCGATCTGACGATCGACAACTACTTCATCGGCTATCTGAAGCACCCGTATGTGTCGATCTACACGGGACGCGGCTGCCGCTCGAAGTGCACGTTCTGCCTGTGGCCGCAGACAGTGGGCGGGCATCGCTATCGCACGCGCTCGGTCGAGAACGTGCTTGAAGAAGTGAAGTGGATTCGCGACAACATGCCCGAAGTAAAAGAGATCATGTTCGACGACGACACCTTCACCGACTTCAAGCCGCGCGTCGAGGAGATTGCTCGTGGTCTCGGCAAGCTCGGCGTGACATGGTCGTGTAACGCGAAAGCGAACGTGCCGTACGCCACGCTCAAGATCATGAAGGAAAACGGCCTTCGGCTGCTGCTCGTCGGCTACGAATCCGGCGACGATCAGATTCTGCTCAACATCAAGAAGGGTCTGCGTACCGACATCGCTCGGCGCTTCAGCGACGACTGCCGCAAGCTCGGCATCAAGATTCACGGCACGTTCATTCTGGGTTTGCCCGGCGAGACTCAGGAGACCATCCAGAAGACGATCGAATACGCGAAGCAGATCAATCCGCACACCATCCAGGTGTCGCTCGCCGCGCCGTATCCAGGTACTCGCCTTTATGAGCAGGCGGTTGAAAACGGCTGGCTCGAACAGAACAAGGTGATCAACCTCGTCAGCAAAGAAGGCGTTCAGCTCGCCGCTATCGGCTATCCGCATCTGTCGCGCGAAGAGATCTATCACCAGCTCGAAAACTTCTACAAGCGCTTCTATTTCCGTCCGTCGAAAATCTGGGAAATCGTGCGCGAAATGCTGACCAGTTGGGACATGATGAAACGGCGCTTGCGCGAAGGCGTCGAGTTCTTCCGATTCCTGCGCGCACACGAGGCGTGAACGCCGCGCATTGGATCGCGGCCGCGATTGCTTATGCATGCGCCGCGTGCGCGGTTTCCGGCGTCGGCTACACGCTCGTGGCGAGCGTGCTGATCGGGCGGTTTTTTGCGCGTGCGGTTGCCGAACCGGGCAGCTTCCCGGATATAACGGTCGTGAAGCCGCTGCACGGCAGCGAAGGCGCGCTGCTGCGCAATCTGTCGAGTTTCTGCGAGCAGAACTACGCTGGCGCCGTGCAATTCGTTTTCGGCGTGCACGACCCGGCGGACCCGGCATTGCAGGCCGTCCACGAATTGCAACGCCTGTATCCACAGGCCGACATCACGGTCATTTCCGACAGCGGCCTGTACGGCCCCAATCGCAAGATCAGCAACATCGTCAATATGCTGCCGCACGCGCGGCACGACGTGCTTGTGTTTGCCGATAGCGATGTCGGCGTCGGGCCCGACTATCTGCGCCACATCGTCGGCGAACTGGAGAAACCCGGCGTTGGACTCGTGACGTGCGCGTATCGCGGCGAGCCCGATCCCGGCTTCTGGCCGCGCCTGTCGGCAGCCGCGACGCACTATCAGTTTTTGCCGGGGGTCGTGACCGGCATCGCGCTCGGTCTTGCGCGACCCTGCTTTGGACAGACGATTGCGATGCGGCGCGCCACGCTCGACAAGATCGGCGGCATGCTGCCGTTCGCACGTCATCTGGCGGAAGACCACGCGATAGGCGAAGCGGTACGCGCAATCGGCGAAAAAGTGGCGATTCCGCCGTTCACCATCTCGCACGCTTGCGTGGAGGCAAGCGCGGCGCAACTCGTCTCACACGAGTTGCGCTGGAGCCGGACGATCCGCAGCGTCGATCCGCTCGGCCATCTCGGCTCCGCGTTGATGCATCCGCTTGCGTTCGCATTGCTCGCGGTGGTGTTCTCGGGTGGCGCTTCATGGAGTTGGGGGATCGTGGCGCTTGCGCTGTTTGCGCGCTTCGCATTGAAGCTTTGCGCCGATCGCGCATTGCAGCAGGCGCACGGCGGGCTGTGGCTGCTGCCGATATGGGATATCGTGTTGTTTGCGATTTTCGTGGCGAGCTTCGGCTCTTCGCGCGTGATCTGGCGGGGCTTCAGCTTCGAGGTGGACGGTGACGGCCTGCTGTCGCCCGCGCGGGACGAGTCGCGCTGAATCACAATGAGCCGCGAACAGATCGCGGAAGTAGAGGAGGTTAGGGCAGCAATGACGCGCAGGTCTTCCGAATCGAACGATGAGCGGCCAGTCCCTTGCACCACCCGCGCAACCCGCACGCGCGAGGTCTTCGCATGATGAAGCATTTAGGCCGCGTCGCCGCGCTCGCGGGGCTCACCGCGTCGCTGTGGCTCGTCTGGCAGGACAACCCGGGTGCGGTGCTCAGCGCATTGCGCGCGGCTGGCGCTGGTCTCGTGCTCGCGGCGCTTGCCCATGTACTGCCGATGCTCGCCAATGCCTGCGACTGGCGCTCGCTGATTCGTGGCGCAAACCGGCCGCACATTGCGAACATGCTGCACCTCGTGTGGGTGCGCGAATCCGTCAATAGCATGTTGCCGGTCGCGCGCATCGGCGGAGAAGTGGTGTCTTTTCGCATGCTCAGGCGTTGGGGCGTGCGGCCGTCGACTGCGGTGGGGAGCATCATCGTCGACATGCAGCTGACCGTGATCAGCCAGTTGCTCTTTACGATGGTCGGCATCGGCTTTCTTTTCGCACATGCCCATTCCGACACGCTGCGGTTCGCCGGGCAACTCGCGTGGGGTGTGGTCGTGCTGACGCCGCTGCTCGTGTTGTTCGCCCTCGTGCAGCACGCCAGTCCGTTCGAGCGCATGACGCGCGCGCTCAATCACATGACGAGCGGCAAGCTCGCCGCGCTCGTGGGGCAGTCCGCGCAGATCGATCGGGCAATCAAGCTGATCTGGCGACGCCGCGGCGTAGTGCTGCGTTATCTGTTTTTCTGGCAGCCGCTGCAGTGCTTTTTGACGTCGCTCGAAATCTGGCTCGCGTTGTATTTTCTCGGCGCGCGAGTGACGCTTGTCGAAGCCGTGGTAATCGAGTCGTTGATCCAGGCAATCAGCAGCGCCGCGTTCTTCGTGCCGGGTGGTCTCGGCGTGCAGGAGGGCGGCTTCGTCCTGATCGGCGGCGCACTCGGTCTCGATCCGTCGACCTGTCTGGCGCTTGCGGGCGCACGCCGGATTCGCGATCTGCTGATCTTCGTGCCGGGGTTGATCGCCTGGCAGTTTGCCGAGACGTCAAAACGCGATCGCGCGCACACTTCGACGCTGCGGGCGAACCGGGCAAAGCATCGTCGCGAGCGCGGCAGCGCCGTTCACAGCCCGCAGCAGGCACCCCTCGCCGAAGGCAGCGTCGCGGGGGACACGAACCGCCGCTAGCCGACTGGCTTCAAAGATCTGACAGAGGCCGCCGTATAAGCGGGGAACGATACGTCGACGGCAAGCCCGCGGCCGTCAAGCCCAGTGCCGAATCGCACGGTGGCGCCGAAGTGTTGCGCGATGCGCGCGACAATCGACAGGCCGAGGCCGCTGCCGGTCGCCTGGTTGCCGGTTGCGCGGAAGAAGCGGTCCGTGAGACGCGCCAGATCTGCTGGCGCAACGCCTGGGCCGTCGTCGCGCACGCTCACCAGAATGCGTTCGGATAGCGGCTCTTTCGCTGGTTCTTGCAGCGGCTCTTTCAGCGGCTCGTTCAGTGGCGCCAGAACCTGCTGTTTCTCACGCCGCACCGCGATCTCGATCGTGCCGCCGTCGCTCCCGTATTTGATCGCGTTATCCAGCAGATTGTCGAAGAGAATGCCGATCAGCACGGGCTCCGCATTGATCTCCGCGCGCATGTCGCAGTTCAGCGTCACGCGAATGTTTTTCTGCTGCGCATTGCCCGCGTTCGCGAGCAATGCGCTCTTCGCGACGGCGCCAGGCGCGAGCGGTGCCGTTGCCATTTTCTCCTGCATGTCCAAGCGCGCGAGCAATAGCAATTGTTCGGCGAGCCGCGCGCTTCGATCCACGCCTTGCACGACGCGCTCCATGGCGAGCCGCTGACGTGCGGGGTCCGGTTCGGCCAGCGCGACTTGTGCCTGAACCTTGATCGCGGCGAGCGGCGTTTTGAGTTCATGCGCGGCGTCGGCAGTGAACGCGCGTTCCCGTTCGAGCGAATGCAACAGGCGCGAGAGCAGCAGATTGATCGCGTCGACGAGCGGCCGCACCTCGATCGGCACATGGCCGATATCGACAGGCTCGAGGCGATTGATGTCCCGCGAACGGATCGCATCGGAGAGCATGCGCAGCGGCGCGAGACTCCAGCCGATGCTCCACCACACGAGCAGTGCCAGCACCGGCAACGCGATCAAGGCAGGGCGCGCAATGCGGCTTGCGACGCCGCTCACCAGATCGCTGCGGGTGTTGGCCTGTTCGAATACGCGGACCGTGTGCCCGAGCGGCGTGTCCCGCAGCGTGAACGAGTGGTATGTCTGGCCACCGAGCACGACGTCCTGCACGCCGGTGACAGGCGGTACCGGCAAATCCCACGCGTTGAGCGCACGCAAGGGCGGGCTGCCGGCAATCACGTCGCCATTGCGCGCGCGCACCTGGAACAGTGCGTCGCGCGGCAGCGAATCGTCGTCGTCGGTGTCGTTCGCACTTGTTTCCCCGCCTCGTTCTTCCTCACGCACGTCGATGTGCGCATTGGCGAGCGTGGCGAGATTCGACTGGTCGAGCAACGCGAGCATCTGTGCGACTTCCGCGAGCCGGGCTTCCTCCCACTCCGCGACTTCGCGTGTGGCCTGGCGATAGCTGGACGCGAGAGCGATCGCCCAGACGAGCCCAATGCTGGCGAGCACGAGCAGCATGAGCCGCCGGCGAATGGATGCGCTCATCTACTGTTTCTCCACCACGTAGCCAATATTGCGCACGGTTCGTATGAGGTTTGCGCCGAGCTTCTTGCGCAGATTCGACACGTGTACCTCGATCGCATTGCTTTCAATCTCCTCCTGCCATCCATACAGGCTTTCTTCGAGACGCGAGCGCGATTGCGGAATGCCCTGATTCGTCAGCAACTGGATCAGGATCGCCCATTCGCGCGACGTAAGCGATACGCGTTTGCCGGCCACCTCCACAGTTTGCGACGCCGGGTTCACTGTCAGCTCCCGATAGCGGATCAGCTCCACACTGCGGCCCTGCGCGCGTCGCAGCAGCGCACGGCAACGCGCGATGAGTTCGGTGAGGTCGAAGGGCTTGCCGAGATAATCGTCCGCGCCTGCTTCGAGACCGCCCACGCGGTCCACCACCGTGCCGCGCGCGGTCAGCACGAGCACCGGCACGTCATTGCCGGCGTCACGCAGCCGTCTGAGCAGGTCCATGCCAGACACGCGCGGCAGGCCGAGATCGAGCACGACGAGCGCATAGCTCGTGGTGTCGAGCGCGAGACTGGCCTTGTGGCCGTCTCGCGCCCAGTCGACAGTGAAACCTGCTTGACGCAAACCTGCTTCGATCCCGCAGCCGATCAGATCGTCGTCTTCAACGAGAAGTACACGCATAGGGCAGAAATTCCGTAGATGTTTTTATGGTGGGACGGTACGCATCGAATCAACCCAGCGAATGAACCCAGCGGCTGCAGCTTCCAGCGTCAGCCATGCGGTCCGCTAGCAGCGTTATACCGCGTTTTGCTTAAGGTTTCCTTCAGCTTGAATCGATACCATCGCTCATCAACGGCTTACTGTTGTATTGGCAACATGAATTCGCCAAATGAACATGTGACATGAGCACGCTGCATTGCCCTCTGTTGTCGGAATACCGAAACGAAATCGTAAGTACATCGACGGAATTCACGGCAGATGCCTCGCCATGGTGACCGTTATTCTTCTTGCTGACGATTGCGTCGAAGAGTGGGCGCTGCTGGCTTGCGAGAAGCCGCACGATGCGTTCATCAGGCCACGAAACGAAGCCATGAAGCCAGCCACCGTCGATATGCTGCGAGCCCATCTCATGGTGGCCTCGCTCACGGCTCTCGCAGCCGACGTGCTCGCCTGTGTGACGGTAGCGGCGCTGCCGGGCGCGCAGCATCTGTTTGTCTCCGCGGCTTTCCGGTTCGCCGCGCTCGCCATGGTCGCGGGCGGCGTGATCGTGGCCCGCCAGGTTGCCCAAGCCGCATTCCACCTTGCCGTTGCAGATCGCTACGCGAACGTTGCGGGCCTCTACGCGAGGCCAGTCGCCGTCGCCCCGGATTGTCCGCGGCTTTGGCTCGTCATCTTGCATCTTCGCCTTACTGGGACACCGTTCGTCTTGCGCGGACACTGACGGAATCCGCCAATGGTTGCGCACGCATTCACTGCAGGCGAATGGATTCTGTTCGCCGTCTGCATCGCGGCGTCGCTGTATACGCTGGTTGCGGCGGTCGCAATGCCATTCTCTACCGTTCGTGGCCGCGCCGCGTTGGACCACGGCGATCTTTCGCCGGCCGCTCCCGCAGTCGATCCCAGAAGCCTCGTGCACGGTGCGAAGTTCGGCGCGCGCGCCTCGTGCCGAACCGATCCGTTGCCGCATGCGGGCGTGAGTGTGCTCAAGCCGCTGTGCGGCGCCGAGCCGCGCCTCTATGAGAATCTGCGGACGTTTTGCGAGCAGCGGTACACGAATTTCCAGCTTGTTCTTGGCGTGTGTTCTCCCGACGATCCCGCGATTGCCGTCGTGCGTCGTTTGCAGGCTGCGTATCCGTTGCTCGACATCGAGCTTGCGATCGACACGCGCGTGCATGGCAGCAACCTGAAAGTCAGCAATCTGATGAACATGGTCGAGCGCGCGCGTCACGACGTGATCGTGATTGCCGATAGCGACATCGCCGTGCGGGCCGATTATCTGGAGAGCGTGGCAGCGCCGCTTGCTGACCCACGCATCGGCGTTCTCACCTGTCTGTATGCCGCGCAAGGTGTAGGCGGTTTCTGGCCGCGCGTGGGCGCGCTATTCGTCAACGAATGGTTTGCGCCATCGGTACGCGTTGCGCACATGGCGGGTTCGCGGCGCTTCGGTTTCGGCGCCACGCTTGCGTTGCGACGCGCCACGCTCGAACGGATCGGCGGTTTCGAGGCCCTTAAGAACTGTCTTGCCGACGACTACTGGCTAGCTGAGCACGTGCGCGCGCTGGGCTTGCAAACGGTGCTCTCGCGCGTGATGGTGGCCACCGATGTGACCGAACCCACCTTTGCAGAACTGTGGCAACGCGAGACGCGCTGGTTGCGCACGATACGTTCGGTGAATCCGCTCGGTTTCGCTTTTCTGTTCATCACGTTCCCGGTTCCCTGGCTCGTGGCCGGCGCGTGTCTGACCGCTGTGTTCGCCACCGGCGCGAACGGTGGCCCGTTTGGCTGGGGCTCGCTCGTCGGCGCGGCCGGCACCATGGCGGGACTGGCCGCGCGTTTGATGCTGCATCTGCGCGCCGCGCGCCATGGAATCGCATTGCGGTGCCCATTTCCCGGTGAAACAGCGGACTCGCTCGGGCGTGCGTTCTGGCGCGATCTTCCGCTTCTGCCGTTGCGCGATACGTTGCTGCTGTCTCAATGGCTCGCTGCCGCTTTCGGTTCACATGTCACGTGGCGTGGCACGCGCGTTCGGGTCGGAAGCTCGCGTTCGACCGCGCGCACGAGGCCATTGCGCTCGATGGACGTGATGGAGGCATCCGATGGCCGCTGAGGTGGATGTACCACAGCCGCAAGCATTAAAGCCGCCTGCATCCGGACCGCAAGCATTCGAGCCGTGCACCGAAAGGCCTCGCGCGTTGATCATCACCGCCGACGACTTCGGCCTGCATTCTCGTGTGAATCTGGCCGTCGAACAGGCGCACCGACAAGGCGTGCTCACCGCCGCCAGCCTCATGATCGGTGCGCCCGCCGCAAACGATGCAGTCCAGCGCGCGCACGCAATGCCGCACTTGCGCGTGGGACTCCATCTCGTTCTCGCCGACGGCGACGCTGTATTGCCGCGCACCTGCATTGGGGCATTGCTCGATAAGCATGGCCGTTTCGGCGACAACATGGTTCGCGACGGCGTGCGGTTCTTCTTTCTGCCGCATGTACGGGAGCAGTTGGCGCGCGAAATTCGCGCGCAGTTCCAGGCGTTTGCCAGGACCGGCCTCGCGCTCGATCACGTGAACACGCACAAGCATTTTCATTTGCATCCGACCGTGCTTGGCTTGATCCTCGAGATTGGCCGGGAATTCGGCATGAAGGCGATGCGTTTGCCGTTCGAGTCGAATGCGCCGCTGTGGCTCAGGCCGTGGATCGCGCTCGTCAAGGCGCGGCTCGACCGTGCAGGCATCTTTCACAACGACTATGTCGTCGGCATCGCGGGCAGCGGCCGCATGGACGAGGCCGCGTGGCTCACGGCGCTCGCTTCGTTAAGCGGCGGGGTCGCAGAAATATACTGTCATCCCGCCATTGCAGGCGAGCGCGCATTGACCGACGGCATGCGCGATTACCGCCATGCCGACGAACTGCAGGCACTGCTTTCGCCGGACGTCGCTCGCGCCATTCGGGCCTTCGGCGCAAGGCTCGGCGGCTTCGTCGATGTGTCCGAATAATTGAAGGTTCGCGCCTCGCGTGGTTATTCGATCGAGGCATCCATCTCCGACGCGCTCGACACCTTGCGCAACTCATCGGCGATTACCGACACGAGCGCATCCGCCGCCGCATTCAAGGGCCGCCGCGGATGCGTTACGCACACAATGTGCCGCACGATGCGCGGCGCGAGAATCGGATACGCGCGCAGGCTGCCCTGACTCACCGCGCGCTGCACCGCGATGCGCGGCAGGATAGTCGCAAAGCGCGTACTCTCCACGAGCTTCACGATCGTGCTCAATACGTCGATTTCGAAGCGCGGTGCGAGCAGCACGTCCTCGTGCTGGGCGGCCGTATCTAGCACGCCGCGCAGGCCGTGGCGCTTTGTCGGCAGCACGAGTTCCAGTTCGGGAAGCTGTGCGAGTTCGATCGCGTGAGGCAGCTCGGGGCCGTTCGCGGCGCTCGTCACGAGCACCATTTCTTCATCGAGCAGCGGCTGTGCGTCGAGCGAGAGACGCGCGCGCGGTTTGTTGATGAGCGCCGCGTCGAGCTGACCGCCCGCCACCCAGTCGATGAACGTCGCGCTGTAGCCGTCTGCCACCGTTACTTCGACATGCGGATAGCGCGCGTGAAAGCGCGACAACGCATCGGCGAGCACGCTTTCGGTCACCGACGCAATCAGCCCGATCGACACATGCCCGGTCACCACTTCGTCGCGCTGTACGAGTTGCTGACGTGCATGCGCGAGGTCGCGCATGATCGGCAGAAAGAGGCGATACATCAGCCGCCCGGCCGCGGTCGGCGCCATGCCATGCGCGTTGCGCTCGAATAGTTGCTGATGCAGTTCCTCTTCGAGTTTGCCGATTTGCATGCTGAGCGCGGGCTGCACGATATTCAGCCGTTTAGCGGCGCGGGTGACGGAGCCGTCCTCGAACAGCGCGATGAAATATTGGATTTGCCGGAGGTCCATGTTGATATGAGTAAAACATCAGCAAACGTAATGAGCGGGGCGCGGCTTATCAGAACACGCGCAGCGGACCGGACGGCACGCCATCAACAAGGGTGAACAGACTCGTGCATATGCCCTTGCATACGGATGGTTGATTGATAACCCGCCTACAAACTGCTGTCATTGGTGCTAACACCCATATCATCGGGAATGATTCAAAGCATCAATATTCCATATTAGAAGTTATACGCGGATCTCGTTACGCTTTCATCATCAACTGGCGCTCCGTTCCGGCATGAAGCGGAATTCAAGCGGGGCATGAAGCCAGTCATCGATGGAGACGCAGATGAATACACGTGATGCCGCCCCGCACGAAACCTCAGACCCGAGCTGGGCCCGCAAAGGCGGAGCCCTTGCTTTGCGCGACTGGCTCGCGCATCTCGCGTGCAGCGGACGCCTCGCGACGATCGACCAAGCCGTCGCGCTGGAACACGAACTGGCGGCGATTGCCAAGCGCCTGGACGGCAAGCAGGCGGCATTTTTCACGCGACCAGGCGGTTATCGCGTGCCGGTGGTGAGCGGCTTCATGTCCCGGCGCGCATGGATCGCGGAAGCGCTCGGGGTGGACGAAAGTCAATTGCTCGCGCGCTTTAGCGATGCTGCGGAGCATCCGCTCGCATCGCGACTCGTGCCACGCGACGAAGCGCCGTGCCAACAGGTCGTACATACGAAGAATATCGATCTTCACGCGCTATTGCCGATTCCTACACATAGCGAACACGACAACGGCCCGTACATTACCGCCGGCCTCGTGATTGCGCGCAATCCCCGTACTGGCGTGCAGAACGTGTCGATCAACCGGATTCAGGTGCACGCTGCGGACCGCATGGCGATTCTGCTGTTGCCGCGTCATCTTCACGCATTCCAGAAAGCGGCAGAAGCGGCCGGTGACGCGCTCGACGTGGCCGTTGCGATAGGCGTCGATCCGCTCACGATGCTTGCGTCGCAAGCTATTTCTCCAATCGACTCCGACGAACTGGAGATCGCAGGCGCGTTGCATGGCGCACCGCTGCCGGTCGCAAAATGCGTGAGCAACGGAGTACATGTACCGGCTTTCGCTGAAATCGTGATCGAGGGCCGCATCTTGCCGAACGTGCGCGAGATGGAAGGGCCGTTCGGCGAGTTCCCGAAGTACTACAGCGCACAGGAAGCGCGCGAAGTGATCGAGGTCACCGCCGTTACGCATCGCACGGACCCCATCTTTCATACGATCGTGCCCGCCGAGATGGAGCATTTGCTGCTCGGCGCAATTCCACGCGAGGCGACGCTGCTCGCGCATCTGCAACGCAGCCATCCGAACGTGAAGGATGTGCACCTGTCGGTGGGCGGAGTGTGCCGTTATCACCTGTGGGTGCAGTTCGAGAAGAAGCGTGAGGGCGAGGCGAAGAACGTGATTCTGTGCGCATTCGGCGCGCATTACGACATCAAGCAGGTGGTCGTGGTCGATACGGACGTGGACGTGCACGATCCCGCCGAAATCGAATGGGCAATTGCCACGCGCTTCCAGGCGGATCGCGATCTCGTCGTGATCGAAGGCGCGCAAGGCTCGCCACTCGATCCGTCGACTACCGTCGGCCAGCCCGAGGACGCACCGGCGTATCTGCAGGGCATCAGCGCGAAGATGGGACTCGACGCGACGCGTCCGGTTGCCTATGCGTCGCACGTGTTCACGCGCGTGCGGATTCCCGGTGAGGATACAGTGGATCTGAACGCACTCGTCGCGGCGGATAACGCCGCGTTCGACGCTTATCTCGGTGACGGTCATGTCTGAAGCGACGCTCGACACCACCCGGCACGATCTGCGCGCGGCTCGGACGCAGCGCATCGTCGTCGGCATTTCAGGCGCTAGCGGCGCGCTGATCGGCGCGCGCCTGCTCGCTGCATTGCGCCGTCTCGGCACACACGAGACGCATCTGATCGTGTCGGCATCGGGCGCGGTCACGGCTGCACAAGAACTCGGCATGACCCGTGGCGACCTCGATAGTCTGGCCGACGTGGTCTACAACGTGCGCGATATCGGCGCGGCGGTGGCGAGCGGATCGTTCATCACGGCCGGCATGGTGATCGCACCGTGCTCGATGAAAACGCTCGCCGCCGTGGCGAACGGTTTCGCCGACAACCTGCTGACGCGCGCCGCCGACGTGATGCTCAAGGAGCGTCGCCGCCTCGTCATGGTCGCGCGCGAAACGCCGTTGAATCTCGCGCATCTGCGCAATATGACTCACGCGACCGAGATGGGCGCGATCGTGATGCCGCCGGTGCCCGCGTTCTACGCGCATCCAAAAACAATCGAAGACGTGATCGATCACACAGTCGGGCGCATTCTCGATCTGTTCGGTATCGAGCACGGCGAGATCGCCCAACGCTGGAGCGGCCTCGCCGACGAATTCGCGCAACGGCAAGCGGGAGGCGAGCAATGAACCAGCGCGATCTGGTAAATACCGCCGATGCGGCCACACAGGACCGCGAGGCCGACGCCGCGCAAGGCGGGCAGCGTCATGTAGGGCGCCCGATGCAGCGTCTCGAAGATCCCGCGATTCTCACGGGCCGGGGCCGCTATGGCGACGACATCGGCGTGCGTCCCGGCACGCTGCACGCGGCGGTCTTGCGCTCGCCGCACGCGCATGCGGAACTGCTTGCAATCGATACGCAAGCGGCGGCACAACTGCAAGGCGTGCGCGCGATTCTCACGCGTGACGATCTGCGCGCATGGTCGCGCCCGTTCGTGGTCGGCGTCAAATCGCCGATGGAGCAGTGGGCGCTCGCGATGGACCGCGTGCGGTATGTCGGCGAACCGGTGGCGGTCGTGCTGGCCGAAACGCGCGCTATCGCTGAAGACGCACTCGATCTCATCAAGGTCGAATACGCGACGCTGGAACCTGTTACGTCGATCGAGGAAGCTGTCGAGGATAACTCCGCGGTGCTGCACGAGAAGGTGGGCAGCAACGTGATCAGCGACCGGCATTTCCGCTACGGCGAGCCCGAGGCGGCGTTCGAAAAAGCACCGCATCGCGTGAAACTGGTCGCGCATTATCCGCGCAATACGTGTGCGCCGATCGAATGCGGCGTGGTGATTGCCGAGTATCTTGCTGGCGACGAAGGCTATGACGTCACGTCGAATTTTATGGGCCCGTTCTCGCTGCACGCGGTCATGGCGATGGCCTTGAACGTGCCGGCGAATCGTCTGCGTCACAAGGCGCCGCGCGATTCGGGCGGAAGCTTCGGCGTGAAGCAGGCGGTGTTTCCGTATGTGGTGCTGATGTGCCTCGCGTCGCGCAAGGCCGGCGCGCCGGTCAAATGGGTCGAGGATCGGCTCGAGCATTTGAGTGCGGCGACGTCCGCCACGGCGCGCCTTTCCACCCTCGAAGCGGCGGTCGAAAACGACGGGCGCATCACCGCGCTGTCCTACGATCAACTCGAAGACTGCGGCGCATATGTGCGTGCGCCGGAGCCCGCCACCTTCTATCGCATGCATGGGTGTCTCACGGGCGCCTACGCGATCGACAATCTGCTCGTGCGCAACCGCGTCGTGCTGACCAGCAAGACGCCCACCGGACTCGTGCGAGGGTTTGGCGGACCGCAGGTGTATTTCGCGCTCGAACGGCTCATGCAGCGGATCGCGGTCGAACTCGGGCTCGATGTGCTCGACGTGTATCGCCGCAACTTCGTGCGCGCCGATGCGTTCCCGCATCGCGCTGCGGCAGGCGCGCTGCTCGATTCCGGCAACTATCAGGAAGCGTTGCGCCGCGCGCTCGACGAAGGCGGCTACGACGAACTGCGTGCCCGCCGTGAGGCCGCACGTAGCGAAGGGCGCTTGTACGGCATCGGCTTCTCGGCGATCGTCGAGCCGTCGATCTCGAACATGGGCTACATCACGACCGTGATGCCCGCTGAAGCGCGTCGCAAGGCCGGTCCAAAAAGCGGCGCGATTGCCAGCGCGACGGTCAGCGTGGATCTGCTCGGGGGCGTCGTCGTGACAATCGCATCGACGCCTGCGGGCCAGGGCCACATGACGGTATGCGCGCAGGTGGTGGCCGATGTGCTCGGCATTGCACCGCACGAGGTGGCCGTCAACGTCGAATTCGATACGCACAAGGACGCGTGGTCGGTCGCCGCGGGCAATTATTCGAGCCGCTTTGCCGGCGCGGTCGCGGGCACTGTGCATCTCGCGGCCATGCGTGTGCGCGACAAGATCGCGCGCATCGTGTCGAAGCAACTGAACTGTGCGCCGCAAGATGTCCGCTTCGAGGGCGGCCGCATCTTCGCGCAAGGCGCGGAGGATCGTGCACAGCCGTTTGGCCGGGTCGCCGCGAATGCGCCGCATTGGGCGCCCGCGTTGCTGCCCGAGGGCGAAGAGCCCGGATTGCGCGAGACGGTGTTCTGGAATCCGCCGAACATGGCGGCGCCCGATGAGAACGATCGCGTCAATACTTCGGCAGCCTATGGTTTTGCGTTCGACATGTGCGGGGTCGAAGTGGATCGCGCAACGGGCCGCGTGCGCATCGACCGTTATGTGACCGCACACGACGCTGGCACGTTGCTCAATCCCGCGCTCGCCGACGGCCAGATTCGCGGCGCGTTCGCGCAAGGACTCGGCGCGGCGCTGATGGAAGAGTTCCGTTATGGCGCGGACGGCAGCTTCCAGTCGGGCACGCTTGCCGACTATCTGATGCCGACCGCGTGCGAAGTGCCCGATCCGGTGATCGTGCATCTGGAAACACCGTCGCCGTTCACGCCGCTCGGAGCGAAGGGACTCGGCGAGGGAAACAACATGAGCACGCCGCCATGCATCGCGAATGCGGTGGCCGATGCGCTCGGCGTCGACGACATCCGTTTGCCG
The DNA here is from genome assembly GCF_052045935.1 of Paraburkholderia sp. 22098. Lineage (NCBI taxonomy): Bacteria > Pseudomonadati > Pseudomonadota > Betaproteobacteria > Burkholderiales > Burkholderiaceae > Paraburkholderia > Paraburkholderia sp. 22098. The sequence goes on from NZ_JBQEPV010000002.1 coordinate 593,054, forward strand.
CTTACGCCTTCGAAAGTCATGGCGCTGATCGGCATCGACGACCCCGAGCCCTCGCGCCCTGAGTTGCGCGAAGCGCCCGCGCCGAAGAACCCGGCGATGTCAGGCAGCGGCAAGGCGCTGACCGCGCAAGGCAGTGTGGATCTGCCCGCAACGCCCGAAGCCGTGTTTGCCGTGCTGCTCGATCCGAACGCGCTCGCGAAGGTGATTCCCGGCTGTCACGCACTCGAAACCGAAGGTCCGAACCAGTATCGCGCGGACGTGACGGTGGGTGTCGGCATGATCAAGGCGCGGTTCGAGGCAAAGATCGGTTTGTCGGAGATCGACGCACCGCACCGTTTGCGCCTCGCGGGCGCGGGCATTTCGTCGCTTGGCAGCGCACGCGGCAGCGGTCTTGTCGAACTGACGCCTATCGCGACCGGCACGCGTCTTTCGTACGACTACGAGGCGCAGGTCTCGGGCAAGGTCGCGGCGGTCGGCGCGCGCATGCTGGAAGGCGCGGCGAAAGTTGTGTTGCGTCAACTGTTCGAATCGCTGGGACGCCAGGCCGCGGGCAAGCCGCTCGACGCGTCTGCCCACAGTTCTGGTGAGGGCGGCGGTTCGTGGCTGTCGCGCTTGTTGGCCCGCTTCAGGAGACAACGATGAAACCCGCGCCGTTCGATTACCTGCGCGCAATGAACGCGCAACATGCGCTCGACGCACTGGCGCAACACGGCGAAGACGCACGCGTGCTCGCGGGCGGCCAATCGCTGATGGCCGTGCTGAACATGCGGCTCGCGCAACCGCGCATGCTGATCGACATTTCGCGCACCGGCGAACTGGACTCGGTGCGCGTCGACCGCAAGGCCGGTTCTTTGACGGTGGGCGCGGCGGCGACGCAAGGCAGCGTCGAATGGCGCGCGTCGCTACGCGATGAAGTGCCGTTGCTCGCAATGGCCTTTCCGCACATCTCGCACTTTCAGATTCGCAATCGCGGCACCGTGTGCGGCTCGATCGCGCATGCGGACCCGAGTGCCGAACTGCCGCTCGTGCTGAGCGCGCTCGGCGGCGACGTGATGCTGCGCTCGAAAAAGAAGCCACGCGTGCTTTCGGCGGACGCGTTTTTTCAGGGCATGTTGATGACTGCACGCGAGCCCGACGAACTCGTCGAAGCGGTGCGGTTTCCGCTAAAGCGAGACGGCGAGCGTTATGGCTTCGCGGAATTCTCGGCACGTCATGGCGATTTCGCGATTGTCGCGTGTGCCGCAGTGGTCACCGACGATGCCATCCGTCTCGCCGTGGGCGGCGTGGCGGACCGGCCGGTGGTCGAGCAATGGCCGCGTCTGTCCGGCGACGATTTGCGCGGGGCGTTGAACGATTTGAGCTGGAAGCTGGGCGCGCAGGACAACGCGCATATCAGTGCGAGCTATCGCCGGCATCTGGTCCGGCAACTCGGATGGCGCGTGATAGAGGAGGCAAAGTGAGCAACACATCCAACGGAAAAATGGCAGACGGCCTGCCGCAAGTCGTGCGGCGAGACGAACGGCAGTGCGTGACGCTGACGTTCAACGGCCGGGAACGGAGCGCGTATTGCGAGCCGCGCGATCTGCTGTCCGACTTCATCCGTCACGAACTGGGGGCGACTGGCACTCACGTAGGCTGCGAGCACGGCGTCTGCGGTGCGTGCACCGTTCACGTAGGCGGCGTTGCCGCGCGGTCCTGTCTGATGCTGGCCGTGCAGGCGCAAGGGCAGCGCATCGACACTGTCGAAGGTCTTGCGCCAGACATGGTGCTCGGCGATCTGCAGGAAGCGTTTCAACGCCATCACGCATTGCAATGCGGGTTTTGCACGGCGGGCATCCTGATGTCGTGCGCCGACTATCTTCAACGCGTGCCCGATCCGAGCGAAGCGCAGGTGCGTGACATGCTGTCCGGCCACTTGTGCCGCTGTACCGGCTATACGCCGATCGTCGCGGCCGTGCTCGATGTGGCCGCGCGCCGCCGGCAACGCAACGTGACGGGCGACGCGCTGGAGGCGAGCCATGCTTGATCTCGGGCGTACATTTTTGCAAAGCGTCGAGCGCAGTCCAAACGCGTTGGCACTCGTGGACGGCGAGCTTTCACTCACGTATGCGCAGTGGCACGACATCATCGTCGATGTGGCCGACGGTCTGCGCGGACTTGGCCTCGCGCACGGCGACCGCTTGCTTGTAGTGCTACAAAACCGCTGGGAAATGGCGACGCTGCACTGGGCGTGTCAGTTTGCGGGCATTGTGATCGTGCCGTTGAACTGGCGGGCAAAACCCGAAGAGCTCGATTACTGCGTGAGCGACGCGGGCGCGAAGGCAATCGTCTACGAGCCGGTGTCGGCGGAGGCGGTGATGCAAAGTCCTGCAGCGCAACAGGTGCCGCGTATCGGACTCGACGTTGCGCCCGGGCGCAGCGCGGGCTTCGACAGCCTGCTCACAAAAGTTGCCGGCCGCGCGAACTCCGACGCGGATGCACATGCCGTCGCGGACGACTACTCGCTGATTCTCTATACGTCGGGTACGACGGGCAAGGCGAAGGGCGTGCCGCGGCGTCATCGGCAGGAACGCGCGGCAGCGCTCGCGCATGTGGCGCAAAACCTCTACCGTCATGGCGAATGCACGCTCGGCGTGATGCCGCTTTATCACACGATGGGCGTTCGCTCGCTTCTCGCCATGGCACTCGTGGACGGCACGTTCGTTTGCGCGCGTCGCTGGAATGCGGGTTTCGCGCTCGAGGCTATCGCGCGTCACAAGGTCACGTGCCTCTATCTCGTGCCGACGCTGTATCACGACCTGCTTGGCGACCCTGCGTTCGCGTCGACGGATACGTCCACGGTGACGAAGCTCGGCTTCGCCGGCGCGCCGATGAACGATGGTTTGCTCAAACGGCTCTCGGCGGCATTCGAACCGCAACTGTTCGTTAATCACTACGGCTCGTCCGAGGTCTACACGTTCAGTATCGACCAGGACGCGACGAAAAAACCGGGCAGCGCGGGGCGCGCGGGCATCAACACACGTCTGCGGGTCGTGAAGCTCGACGCCGGTACGCCCGACGATTTCGCGGACGTCGGCGAAGAAGGCCAGATCATCGTCGACCTGCTGGGCGACGAAGCGTTCGAAGGCTACTGGAACCGGCCGGACGCGAACGCCAAATCGCTGCGCGACGGCTGGTACTTCACGGGCGACACGGGCTATATCGACTGCGATGGCGATCTGTATGTGTCCGGCCGCGTCGACGACATGATCATCAGCGGCGGCGAGAACATTTCCCCGGTCGATATCGAGTCGGTGCTCTCGCTGCATCCGGCCGTGGACGACGTCGCGGTGGCCGGCGTGAAGGACGAACGCTGGGGCCAGCGCGTGGTGGCCTTCATCAAACGGCGTGAATACGTCGACGCCGAAACGCTCGATGCGTATTGCCGCACGTCGGACCTCGTCAACTTCAAGCGCCCGCGCGAATACGTGTTCGTGGACGATATACCGAAGTCGCCGGTCGGCAAGATCTTGCGGCGCAAGCTGTCCGCGGGCGAATACCTGACAGACGAGAGCGATCGCCAGCGCGGCAACGAAACGATTCAGAAGCAAACCGAAATCAACAAGGAGTGATTCTCATGACCGAGCTTACCCACAGCGGCCAGAGCCTGCTGCAAGACCTCGACGGCTTTTCGATCGAGATCGACGCCGAACGCGAGCGCGCCGACATCGTTCTGCACCGGCCGCCGTTCAACGTGATTTCGATGCACGCGCGGGATCAGTTGCGCGCAGCCTTCGAGGCACTCGACGAAGACGAGCGCGTTCGCGTGATCGTGGTGCGCGCGAAGGGCGAGCATTTTTCGAGCGGCGGCGATATCAAGGGCTTCCTGGAAGCGTCCCCGGAACACGTGTCGAAGCTTGCCTGGAATATCGCGGCGCCGGCGCGCTGCTCGAAGCCGGTGATTGCCGCCAATCGCGGCTTCTGCTTCGGCGTGGGCTTCGAATTGTCGCTCGCCTGCGACTTCCGGATTGCGACCGACACCACTTTCTATGCGCTGCCTGAACAGAAGCTCGGACAGATTCCCGGCTCCGGCGGATCGGCGCGCTTGCAGCAAATGGTCGGCATAGGCCGCACCAAGGACATTGTGATGCGTTCGCGCCGCATTCCGGGCAAGCAGGCATACGAGTGGGGCATCGCGGTCGAGTGCGTGGCCGACGCGCAACTCGAAGCGGCCACCGATGCGCTCGTCGACGAACTGCGTGCGTTCTCGCCGCTCGCGCAGCGAACCGCGAAGAAGCTGCTCAACGATACCGAGGACGCGCCGCTGTCCATCGCAATCGAACTGGAAGGACATTGTTATAGCCGCTTGCGCACGTCCGACGATTTCCGCGAAGGCGTCGAGGCGTTCCATGGCAAGCGCAAGCCGGTGTTTCGCGGCAGTTGAACAACCGCGGTGCCGTAGCACATAAAACGATTCAGGAGACACGCAGATGGAATACTTCGATTACGTGATTGTCGGTGGTGGATCAGCGGGGTGCGTGCTCGCGCAGCGCCTCTCCGCGGTCCCGTCGCTGCGCGTCGCGCTAATCGAAGCCGGCGCGGACACGCCGCCGGGCCGCGTGCCCCCGGAGATTCTCGACAGTTATCCACTGCCGGTGTTTTGCGGCGACACGTACATCTGGCCTGAATTGACGGCGCGAGCCACGCGCGATTCGGCGCCGCGAGTCTATGAACAGGGCCGCGTGATGGGCGGCGGCTCCAGCATCAATGTGCAGTCGGCCAATCGCGGTTTGCCGCGTGACTACGACGCGTGGGCGGCGAACGGCGCGAGCGGCTGGGGCTGGCAAGACGTGCTGCCGTATTTTCGCAAGCTCGAACGCGACGTCGATTTCCCGGACGGCGAGTTGCACGGCAAAGAAGGACCCGTGCCGATCAGGCGCATCATGCCTGCCGATTGGCCGCCCTTTTGCAACGCGTTCGCCACCGGCTTGCGCAAGAACGGTGTCGCACCACTGCACGACCAGAATGCCGAATTCGGCGACGGCTTTTTTCCCGCCGCATTCTCGAATCTCGACGACCGCCGTGTGTCCACGGCAATCGCGTATCTAGACGAGTCCACGCGCAAGCGCACCAATCTGCATATCCATGCCGATCTGCGAGTGGAGCGCATCGTGATGGAAGGGCGCGTGGCGCGCGGTGTGGTCGCGCTCGCACGCAACGGCGAGCGCGTTCGTTTCAACGCGAACGAAGTCGTGTTGTGCGCGGGTGCGCTGCAGTCGCCCGCGATGCTGATGCACGCAGGCATCGGCCCCAAAGAGGAGCTGAATGCGCTCGGCATCGACTGTGTCATCGATCTGCCGGGCGTGGGACGTAATCTGCAGGATCATCCGTCACTCACGTTCTGCCATTTTCTCGCGCCGCAATTGCGCATGCCGTTGTCGCGGCGACGCGCGAGCATGATGGCCGCACGTCTGAGTTCGGGCATTGCGGGCGGCGAAGCGTCGGACCTGTATCTGTCGAGTGCGACCCGCGCCGCCTGGCACGAACTCGGCAACCGGCTAGGCCTCTTCTTTCTCTGGTGCAACCGACCCCACTCGCGTGGCCGCGTGCAACTCGTTAGCGCCGATCCTGCCGCGCCGCCGCGCGTCGATCTGAATCTGCTCGACGACCCGCGTGATATTGCGCGGCTCGCCTGTGGCGTGCGGACGCTCGCGAAAATCGTCGCGGCCTCGGGGCTCGGAGAGAACTCCCGCGACTTCTTTCCCGCTGCGTTTTCCGCGCGGGTAAAAGCGCTGAGCCGGGTCAGCGCGGGCAATGCGCTGCTCACGTCGCTGCTCGGCCGTCTGCTCGACGGCCCCGCGCCGCTGCGGCGCATGTTGATCGAACGCTTCTTCACGCGTGGTCAGCGGCTCGGGGATCTGCTCGCCGATCAGGCCGCGCTCGAGGATTTCATTCGCGCGAACGTGTTCGGCGTCTGGCATGCGAGCGGCACCTGCCGCATGGGCGACGCCAGCGATCCGGCGGCCGTCACCGATACGGCGGGCAGCGTGCGCGGTGCACAGGGCTTGCGCGTCGTGGACGCGTCGTTGATGCCGCGACTGCCGTCTGCGAATACCAACATCCCGACCATCATGATGGCTGAGAAGATCGCCGACGCAATACTCGCGCGGCGCCTTCCCGGGCATGCGGACATTGCGAGCCGCGCCGATTATCGCCACGCATTCCTCAAGGTTTCTTAACACCACCCAAGCACGCGAAAGAACGTGCGCCAAATCGCGGACGATCGAGAGACGTCCGCAGACAGTCAAGGAGATGACGATGTCCTTAGCAGCGCAAAATAGCGCCGCCTTGCCCGCGATAGATCAGCGGCAAGTGATGGGTGCAGTATTCGCCTCGTGCCTGGGTTGGGCACTGGATCTGTTCGACCTGTTCGTGTTGCTGTTCGTCGCGCCAGTGGTCGGGCGGCTGTTCTTTCCATCCGATCACGCGATGCTGTCGCTCGCCGCGGTTTACGCGTCGTTTGCGGTAACGTTGCTGATGCGCCCGCTCGGTTCGGCCTGGTTCGGCTCGTATGCGGACCGCCATGGACGCAAGGGCGCGATGATCATCGCCGTGGTCGGCGTAGGCCTTTCCACTGCTGCATTCGGCGCACTGCCGACCGTGGCGCAGGTCGGTCTCGCCGCGCCGATCATCTTTCTCGTGCTGCGTCTCGTGCAGGGCGTGTTCGTGGGCGGCGTGGTGGCGTCGACTCATACGATCGGCACCGAATCCGTCGCGCCGAAATATCGCGGCGCGGTATCGGGACTGATCGGCGGTGGCGGAGCAGGGCTTGGCGCGTTGCTCGCGTCGCTCACGTATCTCGCGATGTCCACGCTGTTCCCCGGCCAACTCTTCGAAGTCTGGGGCTGGCGCTGCATGTTCTTCACCGGCATCGTCAGTTCGGTGCTCGGGTTGTTCGTGTTCAGCAGCCTCGAAGAATCGCCGCTGTGGAAAAAGCTCGCGGCTGAAAAAGCTGCCAAGGCCGCGGCTGCCTCCACGTCGGAGGTGAAGGCGCCAGTCGAAGTAGTGCGCTCTCCGGTGCGCACGCTGTTTTCGCGGGACTACCGCTCGATCCTCCTGGTCAATCTGCTGCTGACGGTAGGCGGCGGCAGCGGTTATTACCTCACGTCGGGTTATCTGCCGACTTTCCTGAAAGTGGTGACCCACGCGCCGAACGGCGCCGCCGCGGCGATCCTGATGCTGTGCAGCGTAGCGGTGGTGATTGCATCGGTCGCCGCGGGACACCTGAGCACCTTTATCGGCCGCAAGACAGCGTTCGTGTGGCTCGGGCTGATTCGTCTCTTCGCGTTGCCCGCGCTGTTCCTGCTGTTGCCGGGCGCATCCAGCATCACGATGGTCGGCGTCTATGCGGTGATTCTCAGCGCGCTCGGCAGTGCCGGCTACGCGCCGATTCTGATCTTCCTGAACGAGCGCTTTCCCACCGCCATTCGCGCGACCGGAACCGGATTGTCGTGGAATATCGGCTTCGCTATCGGCGGGATGATGCCGACGGCGGTCTCGCTCGTCGCAAAAGATGCGAGCCAGTTGCCATTGACGCTCGCGATCTTTGTCGGCGCGATCAGCGTGATCTTTCTGATCGGCGCGTTCATCGTGCCGGAAACGCTCGGCAAGCTCGATCAGGGTGCGGTTCGCGAACCGGTATGAAGCACCGGCAGCACGTTAGCGTTTCGTTTGCTGCGAAGACCACGGCGCTCAGGCGAGCGCCGTGCCGGTCGTCACCCGGCGGATCTCTTCGGTGATGATGTCGATGAGCGCCAGCGCGGCCGGGCCGAGCGGGCGCTTCGGATGACTCACGAGGATAATGTGCCGCACGATGGGCGGCGAAGTGATTGCACGCACGCACAGCACCCCTTGATCGACTTTGCGCTGCACGACGACGCGCGGCAGGATCGTCGCCACGCTGCTTTGTTCGACGAACTGCACGATCGTGTTCAGCAGGTCGATCTCGAACTTCGGCTTGATTACCACATTGGCTGCGAGGAGCGCGGCGTCGAGCACGCCGCGCAAGCCGTTGCGCCGTGTGGGCAGCACCAGTTCCACGTCGGCGAGCGCGGCAAGCTCGAGTGTCGGCGGCAGTTGCGGACCGAGCGCGGCGCTCGTCACGAGCACCATCTCTTCGTCGAGTAGCGGCACGACGTCCAGTGTCAGGCGTCCACGCGGCTTGTTGATGACGGCTGCGTCGAGCCGACCCGCTTCGACCGCGTCGATCAGTTGCGCGCTGAAGCCGTCCGCGACCGATACCTCGACTTGCGGGAACATCGCGTTGAATCTTGCGAGGGATTCCGGCAGCACGCTTTCCGCCTCCGACGACACCATGCCGAGCGCGACGCGGCCAGTGACGATCGCATCGCGCCGGCTCAACTGCTCACGCGCGCGCTCGATGTCGCGCATGATCGGCGTGTAGAGGCGATACATCTGGCGCGCGGCGTCGGTCGGCGTCATGCCGTGCGGCCCGCGTTCGAACAGCTTCTGATGCAGCTCGGCTTCCAGCTTCGAAATCTGCATGCTGAGCGCCGGCTGCACGATATTGAGCCGCTTGGCTGCCCGCGTGACCGAGCCGTCCTCGAAAAGTGCGATGAAGTACTGGATTTGCCTGAGGTCCATGAAGCGCGAGTGCCAGCCGGAAAAATATGCCTGAAATGCCGAGTGTAATCGCAAGCCGGTGCAAAGCTCGCGGCGGCGGCCCGGACAGCGTTGCAACGCCGTCACGAAGGTCTTACCGAGCGCTGCTACAATCTCGTCTTTCTCGATTGGTTGTGCGCTATGGGTTTCGAACAACTTGCTGAACTGAAGAAGCAACTGGCCGCGGCACGCGCCCAGTCTGCGCCTGCCGCAAAGGCCGAGGCCCGGTCCGGCGCAAAGGCCGAGGGCAGGTCCGACGCACGGCGCGATGCCAGGAATGACGGCAAGCCTGGTGCGAAGCCCGCCAAGCCTTCCAATGCGGCGCACTCCGCGAACTCCGGCGCAGCGCCGGGCGCGAAGGCGGACCGGCGGCCTGGCGGCAAGCCGTCGCATCAGCGCCGTGGCGGCGGTCCCGGCGCTGGCGCCGGCGCGGCAAGGCCCGCAGCGGCGCCCGCGGCAGACGCCAAACCGGTCGATCCGGTGGTGAAGTCCATCGGGCGTCTGCAGAAGCGTTTCCCCAATGCGTTCCCGAAGAACCCGGCGCCGAAGCTGCCGCTGAAGGTCGGCATCTTCGAAGACCTCGTGGTGCACGCGAAGGATTTGTCGCTGAACGAAGCTGAACTGCGCGACGCGATCAAGACCTGGTGTCGTGGCAGCCGCTACTGGAAGTCGCTGGTCGAAGGCGCGGCCCGCGTGGATCTAACGGGCGCCGAGGCCGGCAAGGTGACGGCGCAGGAAGCAGCGGGCGCGCAACGTTTGCAGGCCCATCGCGCTGCGAAGAGCGCGAAGGCGGCGGCTGCGTCGGCCGATTCGCAGAAAGAAACGCCTGCCGCAGGTTCCGTCGATCCTGCCGCGCCGGTTCAAGAAGCCGCTCAGGACGCTCGGAAGGACGCTCCGCACGAAGCTTCACAGCCAGGCGACCAGGAGAATGCGCAACCCGGTTCTCCGGATGCGTCGCCTGAAGACAAAGTTGCTGCGCAATCCGCCAACGTGTCGGAGACCACTCCGACCGACCCTGAAGCCTGAATGACGTAAAGCCGGCCACCTGAAACTCACGGTGGCCGCTTATCACCGTGGCCACTCACTCAGTGCGCCGCAGCCGCAAGTCTCGCGCGCACGAATCCGACGTGTTCGCGCAATACATAGAATGCGTCCGCATACGCTAACGGCATGCGCAGCCGATTTAGCGATTCCTCGATCTGATCTAGTTCCGCGAAGAGCCGCTTGCGCTCCTCGTCGGTTGTCTGCGCGAGCGCGCCGCGCTCGATCGCAATCAGCGAACCGTAATAGCGGTAGATGCGCGAACGCACTCGCCACGCATACAGCGCCGGGATCAGCCGCATCGCGGGAAAGAGCAATACGGCCACCGGCAACAGCAACACGAGCGTGCGGTCGCCGATGCTTGCGAGCCAGAACGGCAGCGTCCGGTACAGAAAGCTCTTGCCCGTGCGGTAGTAGCGTTGCGCGTCTTCGCTGATCTGATACTCATGCGCGATCGGGCTTGGGAATTGGCCCGCACGCTGTAACAGGCCCGGCATGCCGTGCACTTCCTGCGCCGCTTCGATCAGCAGATCGGAGATTGCCGGATGCAGATCGGTTCGCGCCACCAGTTCGACCGTCGGGCTGATCAGATGCACGGTCTCAGGCGGGATCTTGTGCCGCAGATCGAGCACGCCTGGCGGCAGATCGATCTGATCCAGATACGGAAAGAGCCGCGTATAGGCGCTGGCTTCGTCGAAATTCAGCACCGAAATGCCCGGCACGCGGAGCAGACGCAGCATCAGCCCGCGCGTGGCGGAATCGCCGCTCAGGATCGCCGCGTCCACTTCGCCCTTGACGAGTTGCGTGGCCGCTTGCAGACCGTCGCTCGGCATGAGCGTTGTGTCGCCGCCGGGTTCGATGCCGTTTGCATCGAGCAGCTTGAGCGCGAGCAGCCGCGTGCCGCTGCCTTCGCGGCCCACCGCGATGCGTTTGCCTTCAAGTTGGGACAGCTGCGTCACGCCCGTGCCGCGATAAAACACGACCACGGGGACATAGAAGACACTGCCAAGCGACATCAGCGACGACGTATCGAGCCCGTCCGCCACGCCGCCCTGGACGAGCGCGAGGTCGACGTGCTGCTTCGGGTCGAGCAGGCGCTTCAGGTTCTGCACGGAGCCGTCGGACTCCAGCACCTTCAGCGTCACGCCGTTTTGCGCGAGGATCTTTTTATATTGATCGGCGGCGATGACAAACGAACTGTCGTGCGGTCCGGCGCTCAGCGTGATCGTCTTCGGCGGAGCGGGGTCGACGATCCAAACGATCAGCGAGACCATGAGCAGGATCACCGCCGCCACGACGATATAAGGCAGCGTGTGATCGCGCCACTCGGCGTGCGGAGCATCGCGAGGGAACTGCGGAGGACGATGCGGACGCTGCGCTTTCATAGGCGTTTCGTGCGATTGCCGGGATAGGGCATTGTCCACCGCAGCAGGCAGAGTTGTCGTCGGCAGTTTGCTCTATTGACGACGAGGTGCGACCCGATGCGCAGCGCAGGCGGCCAGGCGGCCAGGCGGCCGAGTCGAGCCCGCGCAGTTGCCGAATTTCCGCAAAAGTCCTTTAATCGGTCAGGTAGCCAATCGTTCCTCAAGCAGTGACTACGCTAGCAAGGAGACGATCGTGTTGTCTGGGGCATTGGATACTCTGGGTGCTTTAGCGGTGCTGTTGAGCATCGCCATGCATATCGTGCTCGGGCGCAAACGCTGAAGTCGCGCCGTCAGGCCGGCAAACCATCCCCTTACAGTCCGCTTGCCGTTCGTTCGGCGATTGTTCGGCGATTGTTCGGCTGTCCCGACGTATCTTTTCGCCGCGAGCCGCTTTATCCGCATGGTCGCCTTGCTTACATTGTGACCAGTGCCAGCGCCGCAGCAGTTCTGCTGAAACAGCGTGAATGCCGCGAATCGTCGCGGCAGCACTCAGGCGCTACTCCAACTCAAGGACATACGATCATGAGCAAGCTCGCAGGCAAGGTTGCAGTTGTAACGGGTGCATCGAAAGGTATTGGCGCGGCGATCGCAAAGAGTCTGGCCGCGCACGGCGCGTCGGTGGTGGTGAACTACGCGTCGAGCAAGGCCGGCGCCGACGACGTGGTCGCCGCCATCACCGCCGCCGGCGGCAAAGCGGTAGCGGTGGCAGGCGACGTGTCGAAAGCCGCGGATGCGAAAGGCATTGTCGACGCAGCGGTGGAGACGTATGGCCGTCTCGATATTCTCGTCAACAATTCCGGCGTGTACGGGTTTTCGACGATCGAAGAGATCACCGAAGAGCATTTCCATAAGCACTTCAATGTGAACGTTCTGGGTCTGCTGCTGGTCACGCAGGCAGCGGTCAAGCATCTGGGCGAAGGCGGCAGCATCGTCAACGTGAGTTCGGTTGTGAGCCGCATCACGCCGCCGGGAAGCGCTGTTTATACGGCGACGAAGGGCGCGGTGGACGGCATCACGGGCGTGCTTGCGAAAGAACTCGGGCCGCGCAAGATTCGCGTGAACTCGGTGAATCCGGGCATGGTTGCAACCGAAGGCACGCATAGCGCGGGCTTTATTGGTTCTGACCTGGAAACGTGGGCGGTGAGCACGACGCCGCTCGGCCGCATCGGCCAGCCGGACGACATCGCCGAGGTCGTTGCGTTCCTCGCCTCCGACGAAGCACGCTGGCTCACCGGCGAAAGCCTGATCGCAAGCGGCGGATCACGTTAAGAAAAACAGCGCGCGCTTTAACGTGGCGCGCGCCGTTGATTCGGACACCGATTCGAATGCGTCGTATAGATTGAATAGAAGCAGCACGAAGGAAAGCGGCGCAGAAGGTCGCTGAAAACGCCGCTAACAAAGCGCCGCTAACAAACGCCGCTTGCCGCTGTCACACAGTCATTGCTTCGATGCCCGGCAACTGCACAGCAAACAACGCATCGAGCAGATTCGACCCCGGCCGCTCCGCGAGCCGCGTGAGCGATTCGATCATCCGCACCTGGCAATCGTCGAGCGGGATCATCCGGATACGCCGCGACTGGTTGAATTCCGCCCGGGCAATCACACCGACGCCCATGCCCTGAGCCACCGCTTCTTCGAGCGCCTCGCGGCCGTCCACGTACATGACCGGCTCCACTTGCAGCGACTCGCGCACCAGTTCGATCTCCAGCAGTTGCTGCGTGACCGATTGCGGCTCGCGAAAGATCATCGGCTGCTGCACGAGTTCGCGATAGCTCAGCTTGCGCTTTTTCGCGACCGGATAGCGCACCGGCACCATGGCTACCAGCGGATCGCGCCGCAACACGCGCGATTCGAGCCGGCTGTGCACCTGCGGCGCGGCGGTAATGGCCGCGTCCACCGCGCTCGACAGCACCCGCTGCATGCAGTCCGCCGCGTTGGCGATGGACAGCGTCACCACAATGCCCGGATGCAGCGTGCGAAACGCGCTGATTAGCGCGACCGCGAGATCCGGTGCGTCTGCCGCAAGCGACAGCGAACCTGACTCCAGCCCGCCGGCCGATTCGAGCAATTGCCGCGCGTCGCGCTCGCAGCTGAGCATATGCCGCGTCACGCTGAAGAGGCGCAGCCCGAGTTCGGTGGTTTCGACACCGCGCGGTCCGCGCTCGAACAGCTTCACGCCGTAATCCTGCTCCAGTCTGCGCACGTGATCCGACACCGCCGGTTGCGAAAGCGACAGCGCCTGTGCCGCCCGTGAGAATCCGCCGTGTTCGGCCACCGCATGAAACGCCCGCAATTGCGCGTATTGCACGTAAGCCTCCGTGGCATTGGAATGGGCTAGGTATAAGTATTTACGATATGGGCATCGATTATATCGATTTTACCGATGCATGGCGTTTCGGTACTGTAGGCGCTATCCAAACCAGCAAGACTGGAGTTCCGGCATGGAAAGCGCGACTGGCAGTTCCCCGACGAAAGCGCAAACAGGCGCCACAGGCGCGCCGTCACGGGGCAACCCCGCGATGGACCAACCGTCCCAAGGCGAACCGTATCTGCTGACGCCAGGCCCGTTGACCACCGCTTTGTCGACGAAGCAGGCAATGCTGCGCGACTGGGGCTCGTGGGACGGCGATTTCCGCGCGATGACCGCTCACCTGCGCGGCCGGCTGCTCGACATCGCCGGCGACGAAGCCGGCGAATACGATTGCGTACCGTTGCAAGGCAGCGGCAGTTATTGCGTCGAAGCCATGCTGGGCAGCCTGGTTCCGCGCGACGGCCACGCGCTCGTGCTGGCCAACGGCGCGTACGGCAAGCGCATTGCGACCACGCTGCGCTACCTCGGCCGCGCGCACACGGTGCTCGACAAGGGCGATTATTTGCCGCCGCGCGCCGCGGAAGTCGAACGCATGCTCGACGCGGACGCGAGCATTACGCATGTCGTCGCTGTGCACTGCGAAACGAGCTCGGGCATTCTCAATCCAATCGAGGAAATCGCCGCGGTCACGGCGGCCAAAGGGCGCAAGCTGCTGATCGACTCGATGAGCGCATTCGGCGCCGTGCCGCTCGACGTGCGCAATATTGCCTGCGAGGCGTTTGTGTCGTCGGCGAACAAGTGTATCGAGGGCGTGCCGGGCTTCGGTTTCGTGATCGCGCGCAAGAGCGCGCTAGAGGATGCGCGCGGACGCAGTCATTCGCTCGCGCTCGACGTGCACGATCAGTGGGACGTGATGAACCGCACCGGCCAGTGGCGCTTCACACCGCCGACTCATACGGTGGCCGCGTTTATCGAGGCGCTGCGTCTACACGAACTCGAAGGCGGACAGCCGGCGCGTCTCGCGCGCTATGCGAACAATCGCGACGTGCTGGTCGCGGGCATGCACGAACTCGGCTTCGAGCCGCTTCTAAACGCGCGCTGGCGCTCGCCGATCATCGTGACGTTTTTCTCGCCGGCGCATCCTTCGTTCAGTTTCGAGCGGTTTTATGAATTGATGAAGCAGCAGGGTTTCATCATCTATCCGGGCAAGCTGACGGTGGTGGAGAGCTTTCGCATCGGCTGTATCGGGCAGGTCGACGAGCATGTGATGCGCCGCGTCGTAAAAGCGTGCGCAAGTTCTCTGCGAACGATGGGCGTCAATCACGCCGCGCCGCCCACGGCTGCGCTCGAAGAGCGCAAGGTGCTCGCCGAGGCCGCTTGAATTACCTGCAGCGACCTGACAACAACCTGGCCGCAACGTAGTCCCACCAACGCGGCAATACGAAACGGAAGTCAATGAAACACGTTAAAGCAGTGATCTTCGACTGGGCCGGCACGGTGGTCGACTATGGTTCGCTTGCGCCGATGGGCGCGTTCGTCGAAACGTTCGAGCAGTTCGGCGTATCGATCACGATCGACGAAGCGCGCGGACCGATGGGCATGGCCAAGCGGCCGCACATCGCGGCGCTGATGGCGCTGCCACGCGTCTCGCGGGCATGGGCGGACAAGTATGGGCATGCGCCTCGCGAAGAGGACATCGACGCGGTCTACAACGTCTTCGTGCCGAAAAACATTGCGGTGGCCGCGAGCTATAGCTCGGTGATTCCGGGCGTCGCCGAAGTGGCGAGCGCACTGCGCCGCGACGACATCCGCATCGGCACGACGACCGGCTACACGCGCGAGATCATGGCGGAGATCGTGCCGGGCGCGGCGGCGCAGGGCTTTTCGCCGGACAGCATCGTCTGCACGGGCGATACGCCGGAAGGGCGGCCGTCACCCTACATGATCTACAAGACGCTGCCGGAACTCGGCGTGTGGCGCGCGAAAGAGGCGATCAAGGTCGACGATACCGAGGTCGGTATCGAGGAAGGAATCAACGGCGGCACGTGGGCCGTTGGCGTGGCCGTGAGCGGCAACGCGTTCGGGATGGCAGAAGACGATGTGAAGGCGCTCGCGCCCGCTGACTTTGCGCGGCGCCGGGACGCGGCGGTCGAAAAATTGCGGGCTGCGGGCGCGCATTACGTGATCGACAGCGTCGCGGATCTGATGCCGGTCGTTCACGACATCGACGCGCGGCTCGCGCGAGGCGAGCGGCCCTGAGCGCCGTTAGTTCGAGATCAGTTTCAGTCCCGCCGGCAACGACTCGCCGAACACGCGGCCTTCGTCGGCGTTATCCAGTTCGACGTTTTCACTGACCATCGTGATCCACGCTCGCGGCGCGCTCGCCGCTTCGAGTCTGCGCAGCACGGCGTGGCGCATCTCATCGGGCAGATCGCGCGAACGGTCGCCCGTCATGCGCGCGATCTGGACCGCGGCGAAGGCGGCCGGGTCCACCTTCTTCCAGTCGAGCGCGAGAATCGCATCGAGCCACTGACTCGCGACGTCAGCCGGCACGACGCTGTGCGCGCTGCCATAGAACGGCCGGCGCGCGCCGATGCGCCCGACCGCCCACCAGCCTTGATGATTCTCCGAAGGCTTCTGCAAACGCGCGAGCACCGATTCGCCGAGCTCGATCTTGCGCGCGACGGGAATGCGTTCGAGCGACGCGCTCAGGCGAAGCATATCGGCGGTGCCTGTTTTCGACACGTCGAACGGCAGCTTGTGACGCGATTGCGCGGCCGTCTGCAGATAGTGCATTGCATCGAGCACGCGCAATTGCGCGCCTTCGTCGAGGCCGCCCGCGGCGCGGCGCCAGAGCGTCCACCATTCGGACCACACCTGGCTTTCCTGGACGTACTGAATACCGTCGTCGAATAACGACCACAGTTGCTCGACGCGCCATTCGTCGAGTGGATAGCCAAAGCCCGGGCGTACGCAGTAGCCCGCCAGATTGAGCCACAGCCGCTCGTGATCCGCCGAGCGGCGGCGCCTGCGCGCGCGTTCCCAAAGGGCGCCGAACAGTTCACGCAGCAGCGCGCTGTTCCAGCTTTCCCGCGGGCCCAGCAACTGTTCGAGTTGCGAGCGCAAGCGCTTCACTTCCTTCTTGTCGACGTTTTGCGAGCGCGAGCCGAAGCAGCGGTCGATCTGCTCGATGGCTTCGTCAAGCCGTGGATGCCGTGCCTGCGTAGGATCGTCGGAAAGGTTCACCTGCGCGTCTTCGCGGCGCAGCTGGAATTCGAGCAGCCAGCGCTCGGCGGGATTGTCGCGGTCGATGCAGTGAACTTCGAGCGTGCCGACCTCGGTGAGCGACGTGGCGATCCGCACGGCGGTCTCGCGCGCGCTGCCGGCGCCGCGCGGCGGCACGATGGTCGCGATGGGCGGCAAGCGGACGAAGTCGGCGCCTGAGAGATCGGCCAACTCGCCGGGCGCATAGACAGTGTCCGCACTCGACGACACGAGGTGAAAGCGCACCGGATGCCCGAGGCGCAGCGCGAACGTTCGCTCGGCGATCAGGATTTCGTGGCCTTCTTCGGTGCCGCGCGGCAGCAGACAGATACCGCGTTGCGCGGGCTGCGAATCCGGCTTGTCGCCGGCGGGTTCGTCGAGTACGAGGAAGTAGCTGCGCGGCGAGCCGCCGCCGATTTTCGGCGCGCCGCCCGCCCGCGCAAGGCTATAGGCGACCGCGCCGCGCGCGACGGCGACATCGGGATTGTCGTTATGCAGCACGTTAACCGGCTCGCCGCGCCACGTGCCCAGCGTGGTCGCGAGGCGCTGCGTCAATGCGTGCGCACGAAAGACGCCGCCGTTCAGCAGCAGGGTGTCGGGCACTGGGAGTGGCGGCGGCCCGCCAGCAATGGATGCGGGTTCGACGTCCGAGACACCCTGTGAGGCGGCAGCGGGGCCGGCGCCTGCATCGTTCTGAACCCACCCCAAAGCCTTGCGCGACTGAGCCTTGAAGCGGCTCAGAAAAGCGGCGATATGGCGCGTGACGGCGGCATCGGTCGCATAGGGCAAACCGAATTCAACTATCGCGCCGCGTGGCCGACCCGGCCGCTCGTGCGACCCAACCACCGGAAAGAATCCGTCGACGATCACGCGCTCCACTTCATCGCGCGTGATCTGAGCCGTGCGCGCGCCGCCGACAAGCTTCGAGCCCGCGCCGAGCAGCGTGATCGACGCCGTGTCGGGCGCTTGCGGTCCCAGTAGTAGCTCTTTAGCACCGCGGCAACGCTCGACGAGTTGCGAAAGATTCGCCGCCGACAAACGTGTGCGCTCGCCGCCGCCCGCGAGGCGCGCTTCGACCAGATGCGCGAGCGCGAGGTCCATGTTGTCGCCGCCGAGCATCAGATGGTTGCCCACGCCAATCCGCGCGAGTTGCGGTTCGCCGTCCGCCATGCCGACTTCGATCAGCGTGAGATCGGTGGTGCCGCCGCCCACGTCGCAGATCAACACGAGCCGCGTATGCGCGAGTTCCGCCCCGAGCCGTTCACGATGATGGAACAGCCAGTCGTAAAACGCCGCTTGCGGTTCTTCGAGCAGCCGCAGCGAGGGCAGGCCGGCCATGCGCGCCGCCTCTACGGTCAGCGCGCGGGCGCCTTCGTCGAACGAGGCCGGAACCGTGAGCACCACGTCCTGGCGTTCGAGCGGCGCGTCGGGAAAGCGTTGATTCCACGCCGCGCGCACGTGCGCCAGATAGCTCGCGCTGGCTTCGACCGGCGAGACCTTGTGAACGTCGTCGGCGGCGCCCCAAGGCAGGATTGGCGCAACGCGGTCGACCGATGCATGCGACAGCCAGCTTTTCGCGCTCGTGACGAGCCGCCCCGGAACCTGAGCGCCCAGCAGCCGCGCGAGCCGGCCGATTACAACGGGCTGCGCGTCGGCGCCATCGCTCGACAGCTTGCCGGTGTTGTTCGCGTGTTGACTTGCGCTTCGACCCGCGCGCCGACCCGCATCTCGCGACGAAGCCGATTCGCCGTCGCTCCACGGCAATTGCAGATCGCCCGCGCTCAACTCGCCTTGCGCGGGGTGATACCGGACCGACGGCAGCAGCGGACGCGCGGCGACTTCGCCGGGACTCACAAGCTGTTCGATCTCGAACACGCGAATCTCGTCGGATCCGGCTTCTGCATAAGCCAGCACCGTGTTGCTCGTGCCGAGATCGATGCCGACGCTGTACCGCTTCATCTCACTCATGCATTCGCGTTGCCGCGCACGTCGAACTCGACTTTCCAGCGCTCGTCGCTGCCGCGCGGCACGGCTTCGAGTTCGAGCGTGCCAGCTTCCGTCACGCGCGCGTGCAGCTTGACCGGCACCACTTCACCGGCTGTGCGGCCCGCGGCGGGCAGCGTGGCCTGGATCTCCTCGAGTTCCTGCAACTCGTCGGGACCCCAGAAGTCGAGCAGCGTTCCAACCTGATCCTGACGACGCACCGACGACCCGAAGAACCGGAAGTGCACCGGCTCGCCGACGACGAGCCCGAACTCCTGCGCGGGCAGTTCGGCGTCGGTCCCTTCCTCCATGCCGAAGGGGGCGACGCACAGCGCCTGGATCGGCGGCTCCAGTCCTGGCACGGCTGGCATCGCCGACTCGATTGCAATGTAGTAAGCCCGCGCCGTGCCGCCGCGAATCCGCACGCCCTGACCGCGTCGCACGTAGCCGTAGTAGGCCGCGCCCCGCGCAACGGCCAGATCGAGATCGGCGCCTTCGAGCAGCCGCGCAGGCGCTGCGCCCTCAGCCGCGAGCCAGCCGTTGAGCGTGCCCATGATGCGTTCGACGAGCAGCGCCGACTTGAACACGCCGCCGTTGAACAGCACCGCCGTGGGATGCAGGAAGCTCGCGCTTTGCGCGGCGTCGTGCGATGCCGTCTCGCCCAGACCCTGGAGTTCCGCGAGCGCGCCGACCTGACGGGCGAGGAACGCGGCCAGGTGCCGCGTGATGCCCGCGTCCTGCGCATACGGCAAACCGAGTTGCGTGAGACCGGCACGGGCGCGGCTCACCGGCCGTGCGCCGCTGTCCACCTGCGGGAAAAAGCCGTCGAGAATGGTCTGCGTCAACTCCGCGCGCGTGAGCTCGGTGCGGATCGATCCGCCGATCAGCTTCGAGCCGCGGCTCGGCACGACGAGCGGCACGGTGTCCGTGGCCGGGTCGCTCAGCAGCGTTTCCTTGGCCGAGCGGCATGCATAGGTGAGGGCGCGCAACTGCCACGCGTCGGCCTGAGTGCCCTGAGTTGCGAGTTTGCGGGCGACCACGTGCGCAAGCGCGAGGTCCATGTTGTCGCCGCCCAGCAGAATGTGTTCGCCGACCGCCACGCGATGCAGTTCCAGATTGCCGTCGCGCTCGATGACGGCGATCAGCGACAGGTCGGTGGTGCCGCCGCCCACATCGACCACCAGAATGATGTCGCCGACCTTGACCTGCTTGCGCCACTGGCCGCCGCTTTTCTGAATCCAGCTATACAGCGCGGCCTGCGGTTCCTCCAGCAGCGTCATGCGGCCGTAGCCGGCGGCCTCGGCGGCTTCGGCGGTCAATTCGCGCGCGGCCGGGTCGAACGATGCGGGAATCGTGACCGTGATGTCCTGCTCGCGAAACGGCGCGTCGGGGTGCAGATGGTCCCAGGCTTCGCGCAAATGCGTCAGATACCGCACCGAGCTCTCGAGCGGCGACACGCGTGCGACTTCGGGCGGCGCATCGTTGGGCAGAATCGCCGCGCGGCGATCGACGCCTGGGTGGCACAGCCAGCTTTTCGCGCTCGACACGAGCCGGATCGGCGTGGCCGCGCCGCGGCTGCGCGCGAATTCGCCGACGGCGAACTCGCGCTCGCCGGTCCACGGCAGGTGCAGGTCGCCGGGAGCCAGCTCATCCGGGTGCGGCAGATACAGGAACGAGGGCAACAGATCGAGGTCGGCAATCGCGCCGGGCCCGGTCAGCTGGGCAATGGGCAGCACCGTCAGCGCGGTCTTCTCGCCGTCGCTTGCGCTCGTGTCCACATACGAGAGTGCGCAGTGCGTCGTGCCGAGGTCGATGCCGATGGAGTAGCGCGCGCCGCTCATAGCTCCACCTCGGCCGGCGCGATCACCTTCGCGTTGTGGCTTTCCGCGAGCTTCGGCAGACGCACTTCTTCGACGCGCCAGCCGCGATGGCTGATGTTGCCGCTAAACGGCGCCTTGCCGACGACGTTGCCGGTCAGGCGAATCGCGCTTGCGTCGAAACCTTCCTGAAGCGTGACGCGGCTGCCTTCGGCTTCGTCGCGCACCGGGCGGATCGTAAAGTGCTCGCGCAGCGTCGCGCGGCAACCTTCATGGACGAGGCGTGCGGCGGCGCCGATATCGGCGTCGCTGAAACGCTTGATGTCTTCCTCGACGAAGTCGATGAAACGGGCGTCGCGTTGCAGCAGGCCGAGCAGTTGCAGCGCAGCGTCGGGGTTGGCTTCCTTCAGCGACGGCGCCGGCTGCGCAGCGGGCGCGCTCGCCTGCGGCCGTGTCTGGGCAGCCGTGTCGCCGTCACGCACGCGCAGCACCCCGGCGGCGAATTCGCCGTCGCCGAGAATGCGGAAAAACGCGCTGACGGCCAGTGAAATCCTGCCGAGGAAGGACGGGTTCGAATCGGTCATAAATGCTCCTGAGATGCTCTGTTAAAGGACGAGCTGTCCCGAGTGCGCCACACGCGACGCGCCGGCATGGCCAGCGTCGCGCGATGTCTGGGCGCGCCGCGTGGCGGCGGCCGGTGCGCAATGGCTTCCCGTGTCGCCGCGCTTTGCGCGCGCAAAACCCGTATTTTGCCTTGTGCGGCGCCCAACGCGGGCAAAGCCGGGGATTCTCGCGGGCAATGCAGCGAGATTGGCGGCTTTCCGGGGCGCGTTGGGGTGCCGCATGGCGCCTGCACTGAAGGCCCGTTTAGCGGGTATTTGCAAGGCTACGTGCAGACTTGAGTTCCCGGGATTCGATATGAGGCCGGTGAGAAGCCACCGTTAGAGCCCATTGCGCCCCGGTGGGTTCTTCGCACGCTTCGGGTTCTCAAGCGGTAGAAGGCCCAAACTCCGCAACCACCTGGTCGATGAACGTGCGCAGCTTCGGCGTCACGCGGCTCGCCGGAAACACCACGTGCATGGGCCGCGGGTGCGCTTCATAGCCGTTCAGAAGGCGTACCAGACGGCCCGCCGCAAGGTCGTCCCGCACGGCAACTTCGGGCGCGAGCATGATCCCCGCGCCGTTGAGCGCGGCCGCGACCAGCGCTTTCACGTCGTTGGCCTCGAAGCGGCCTGCAACCGGCACGACGTGCTCACGCCCGGCATCGTCGATAAAACGCCATTCGGTGGCGGCCGGCATGCTCGTGAAGGCGAACGCGAGGCACTCGTGCGCGGCGAGCGCCTCGGGCGTCGCGGGCTCACCACGCTTCGCGAGATAAGCCGGCGATGCGCACGCGACCAGCCGGTACGGCATCAACGGCCGCGCGATCAGCGTCGAATCGGACAGCGTGCCGAGCCGGATCGCGGCCTCATACGCCTCGTCGATCAGATCGACGAAGCGGTCGGTCAGCGTCAACTCGACCCGCACGTCGGGATGCGCTTCCAGGTAACGGGTGATCATCGGGGCGAGGCAGCAGGCGCCGAACGTGACAGGCGCGGTGATCCGCAGACGCCCGCGCGGCGAGGCCGACAATTCCTGCGCGACCGACTCCGCCGCTTGCGCATCCGCGAGCAGCGCCTTACAGCGTTCGTAAAAAATCTGGCCAATCTCGGTGAGACTCTGACGGCGCGTCGTGCGATTCAGCAGTCGCGCGCCGACGCGCTCTTCGAGCATGCCGACATGCTTGCCGGCCATCTGCGACGAGATGCCGAACGCGAGCGCGGCTGCCGCGAACGAGCCGCTCTCGGCGGTTTTGACGAACACAGCCATGCTGGTGAGCCGATCCATGCACATTCCCCACTGTTGCTTTCGACACTCGTCATTATTTGCGCATTTATCACGCTTGAGTTTTGAATCATAGTGCCTGTCACCGATGAGCGGGTGTTCACCGGAGCCATTCTCAGACATGCATGGAGTGTGGAACATGAAGATAGGTATTCTCGGCGCGGGCTTTCTCGGCCGCGCGCTGGCGACCGTCGCACAGCGTCACGGCCACGAAGTGATGATCGCCAACTCGCGCGATCCGAACACCCTGATCAGCACGGCGGCGGCGCTCGGCTGCGCGACGGGCACCGCACAGGAGGCGGCGAAGTTCGGCGACGTCGTCGTGGTGTCCGTGCCGTTCGGCCAGATCGGTCATCTGCCGGTTGCGGCACTCGACGGCAAGATCGTCATCGACACCTGCAATCACTATCCGGACCGCGACGGTCCGATCGAAGCACTGCAAAACGGTGTGACGACGACGAGCCAGATGCTCGCCGCCGCGCTGCCCGGCGCGAGAGTCGTGAAGGCGTTCAATGCGATTCTCGCGAAAGATCTCGAAACGGCCGGCACGGCGCCCGGCACGCCGAACCGCCGCGCGTTGCCGCTAGCCGCCGACGATCAGCAAGCGCGGCACGTGGTGAGCGAACTGGTCGATCAGTTCGGCTTCGATCCCGTCGATGCAGGCCCGCTCGCGGACAGCTGGCGCTTCGAGCGCGCCAAACCGGTGTACTGCATCGCGCACGACCGGGCGGGCATGGTCGCAGGCCTCGCGGCCGCCCGGCGAGATGTGGAGTTGCCGCATGGGTCGTGGCGGCATTGATGTTCCGTGGAATGGATCAGCCAGGCTACGCCTGCAGCGGTGCAGGCACGACCCGATCCGCATGCTGCGTCACCTGATCGCCCAACCTTGCGGGCGATCACGTGACGCGCTGACCGCAGTTCATCCGCAAGCCGGCTTGGCCTTCTTGCACGCGTCCGCGAGTTGCGGCGGCGGGTCTTTCTTGAACACCGTCTTGTAGGCTTCGAGCACCGTCGATTGAACCACCGGCAAAGACTGCACGCCGATCCATGCGGGCGGCGTCTGTCCGATCAGCGCTTTCATCATCGCCATGGCTTCGGCCACGCCCTGATCGTACGGACGCTGCGAGCCGGTCGCCTTCAGCGGTCCGCCCTTGGCGATCTCGATCGCCGACTGAAGACCCAGATCGACGGTGGTAACGGGAATGTTCACGCCTTGCGCGCGCATCGAAGTCAGTGTGTCGAGCGCCGGTTGATCCCACACGGCGAAGAGCCCCTTGACGTCCGGATTTCCCGTCAAAAAGTCGCCCGCAATCTGGCCGACCTTCGACGGGTCCGTGAAGTCGACCTGCTTGATCTTGATGTCCGGGCGGTTCTTCTTCATCCACTCGTTGACTGCCTTCGTGCGCTCCTTCGTGCTGAAGTAGTCGACGCCGAAATTGACGAGCCCGATCGTCGCGCCCTGCGGCACGCACGACGCGAGCACTTTGGCCGCGATCTGGCCGTTGCCTTCGCTGTCGGCGGAAATCATCGACGCGTATTGCTCAGGATGCTTGAGCCCGGTCGGCACGTTGTCCATGAACACGAGCTTGATGCCGGCGGCGGAGACCTTCTTGTAGGTCGCAGCGGTCGCGGTGCCGTCGACCGGAATCGAGATGATGCCGTCGGGATGACGCTGGATCGTGTTCTCGATATCCGCAATCTGCTTGTCGACCTGATACTCGGCCGACGCAGTGCCGATCACGTCGACGTCGTACTTTTTCAGCGTGTCGGTAATGCCTTGCACCTGCAGTTGCGACCAGTCGAGGTTCATCGTCTGCATCGAAATGCCGACCTTGAATTTGCCCGCTTTCACTTTGGCCGCCTCGGCGGCGGTGAGCTGGACGGCGTCGACCGAAGCGGCTTTCTCGCCGTTCGGTCCCTGGCCGACAATCGACTTCGGTCCGATCGATCCCGCTTGAAGACTGCTCACGCATTGCGCGCCGGCGCTGGCGCAAGCCAGTGCGGCGGCCAATGCGGCGCTCACAGTCACGACGGCCGCCACTGACGAACTCACGCCACGTGCCGCCCGGCTTGTCGAGCCATGACAATGTTTCATGTTCTCCTCCGTTGGTCTTTACGTCTGTATTGAGTCGGGGTTAAGTCTCCTGCCGGTCGGGCAACCTCACGCGCGGTTCGCGCCGGGGTCCGCGTTTCACGAGTGATCGGCGTGCCTCGTCACTTCTTCGTAAATGCGACTGCTGCAACGATGATGATTCCCTTGATGACAAGCTGTAGCGACGAACTCACGCCCAGCAGCACGAGTCCGTTGTTCAGCGTGCCGATGATGAGACTGCCGAGCAGCGTGCCGAGCACGAAACCGCGTCCGCCGAACAGGCTGCATCCGCCGAGCGTGACGGAGGCGATCACGTCGAGCTCGAGTCCTTGCACCACGTCGGGCCGCGCTGCATGCGAGCGCGCAGACAATACCAGCGCCGCAAGTCCGGCCAGCACCCCGGTGAGAATGAACGCGATGGTGGTCACGCGACGGATGTCGATGCCCGAGTAGCGCGCGGCCGTCGGATTGCCGCCTGCCGCATAAACTTGGCGGCCGAACACGCTGTAATGCAGCAGCAGAATGCCTGCGATGACCGCGAGTACCGTCCAGATGATGGGCACCGGCACGCCCGCAATATCGCCTTCGCCGAAGATCGCGATGAACGAGTCGTTGGTGATGATGACCGGCTTCGTGGTCGTGACGAGCAGTGCAAGTCCGCGTGCGGCGCTCAACGAACCCAGCGTCACGAGAAAGGACGGAATGTTCAGGCGCGTGGTCACGAGTCCGTTGATCGCGCCGACGAGCGCGCCCGTGCCGATGCCGGCTACTGCACCGATCAACCAGTGATCGCCGATGTACGCCATCGCGAGCGCGGCGGACATGCCGGACAACGCGAGCGACGAGCCGACCGACAGGTCGATCTGCCGCGCGATGATCACGAACGTCATGCCGATGGCGATGATCGACACCAGCGCGGTCTGCCGGCCGATGTTCAGGAAGTTGTCGATCGAGAGAAACCACGGCGACGCGAAACTGAACACCACCAGCAGCACGGCGAATGCGATATAGAGCGCATACGGCCGGTCGCCTTGCAGCAGCAGTTGCGCGATGCGTCGCGCGCGGCTGCGCGGCGCCGAAGCGGCCTGCCGTTCAGCCGTCAGCGGCGAAGCGGAGTCGTTCATGTTGCGTGAGCCCCGTGGGGAGTCCCTTCGCGAGACTCGGTGGATGAGCGGGAAAGTTGCAGCAGGTGATGCAGCGCCTCGGCGTTCGCGAGCGACGCGCGCGCGACGGTCTTGACGATGCGGCCGTCTGCGACGATCGAAATGCGGTCGCACAAGCGCAGTAGTTCATCCAGATCCGAGGACACGACGAGCACGCCGGTGCCGTCGCGCGCCGCCTGATGAATCACGTCGTAGATTTCCTCTCTCGCGCCGACGTCGACACCGACCGTCGGTTCGTCCAGCAGAAGGAGCCTCGGCCGCGGATGGTTCCATTTGGCGAAGACCACTTTCTGCTGATTGCCGCCCGACAGGAGTCTGACGGGCGTCGAAGCGCCTGGCGCCTTGACGGAGAACGCCTGCATCGCGGTCTTTGCCTGCGATACCGCGGCCTGGCTGCGCAACCAACCCCAGCGCGAAAACTGCGGCAGGCGCGGCAAGGTGAGATTGCGTTCGATCGAATGATCGAGAACCAGCCCTTCAAGATGACGGTCCTCGGGCACGAGGGCAACGCCGAGCCTGATCGCCTCGGCGGGCTTCAGTTGGGAACACGCTTTACCGTCGATCGCGATGGTGCCGCTCCCGATCGCGCGAAGTCCGAAGATCGTTTCCAGGATCTCGGTGCGTCCGCTGCCGATCAGCCCCGCGAGGCCGTGTATCTCGCCTTGTTCGACGTTCAGATCGACGTCTTGCAGACGGTCGTTACAGACGCAGGACATGTTCAGCGCCGGTGTAGTCGAAGCACTGGCCGCCGCTGAAGCTGGTAGAGACGTTGCCGTGCCGGCCGGCGCAGCGGTGCCTTCAACGGCGTTTGCCTTTGCCTGCAAGGCGGCATGCTTCGGCCCGACGATTGCCGCGACGAGTCGTTTCATGTCGGTTTCCGCGACCGGGAACATGCCGGCATTGGCGCCGTCGCGAAACACCGTGACACGCTGCGCGATACGGAACACTTCATTCAGCCGATGTGTGACATAGATCACGCCCACACCGCGCGCCGTGACCGTGCGAATCGCGTCGAAGAGAATCTGTTCCTCACCGCCGCTTAGCGCCGAAGTGGGTTCATCAAGAATCAGCACGCGCACGTCGCCCATCAGGGCTTTGCAGATTTCGGTCATCTGCCGGTACGCAAAGGGCAGGGCGCCGACGGGTGTGCGCGGATCGAGCGGAATGCCGTGTGACGTGAGAAACGCGCTGACCGTCGCCATCAACTGGCGATTTTTGACGAAGCCGAGGCGGGTGCGAGGTTCGCGCCCGAGCATGAGATTTGCGCCGACCGACAGCGATTCGACGAGGCTCAGGTCCTGATAGACGACTGCCACTCCAGCCTCACGCGACTGCGCGGGCGAGTCGAACACGACCTGCTCGCCGGCAATTTCAATGACGCCTTCGTCGTACGCATGGACGCCGCTGAGTATCTTGATCAGCGTGGATTTGCCCGCTCCGTTTTCGCCCAGCAGCGCGTGGACTTCTCCGGGCAGGACTTCGAGATCGACGCGGCGCAGTGCCTGTACGCCGGCAAACCGCTTGGTGACGCCGGCCACGCGGATCAATGGCGTGCGGGGCGATGAAGCGAGCGCGACCGGTTCACTCATCTGGCTTGTCTCCTTCGTCGGCGCAACGAAATTCTATTTGTGGCTGCCGCGATGCGCCCTAGGTGTGTTGTGATCTTCGCATCATGGATTTGGTGCGTCAATAACATTTACGGCGTCACACCCCGTCAGATCGTTAAAATGTGATGATCGACGCGTAACGCTTGTGATAATCCTGTCATGCGAGGTAGCATAGACACGAGTCATTCGCCGGCGCCTCGTTGTGCCGTGCACCAAAATTCCGGACGCCTCATGCCTGATCCTTCTTTCTCGCCGTCGTCTTCGGTCGTCGCATTGCGCGGCGGGCCGCTCGTTCATCCGGTACGCAACCCGGGCATGCCGTTCGACGCGTCATGGCTCGACGGTCTGCGCGTCAACCAGTCGGCGGTCGAGCGCCGCACGGCGACGCTCGCCACGCGCCGCACCGTCAAGAAAGACGCGCAGGCCGCCTGGCTGCTCAAAGCCGTCACCTGCATCGATCTCACGACACTCAGCGGCGACGACACCGAAGGCCGCGTGCGGCGCCTATGTGCGAAAGCACGCCAGCCCGTTCGTGCCGACCTTCTCGAAGCGCTCGGCATGACGCCGCAGCGCATCACGACGGGCGCTGTGTGCGTCTATCACCGCTTCGTCGGCGCGGCCGTGGATGCGCTCAAGGGCAGCGGCATTCCGGTCGCGGCGGTGTCGACCGGCTTTCCGGCCGGACTGATTCCGCATCCGCTGAAGCTGAAGGAGATCGAGGCCTCGGTTGCGGACGGCGCGGCGGAGATCGACATCGTCGTCACGCGTGAATATGTTCTCACCGGCAACTGGCAGGCGCTTTACGACGAAGTTCGCGAATTCCGCGCGGCCTGCGGTCCCGCGCATCTGAAAGCCATTCTCGCGACCGGCGACATTCGCACGCTGTCGAACATCGCGCGCGCGTCGATGGTCTGCATGATGGCCGGCGCCGACTTCATCAAGACATCCACTGGCAAGGAAGGCGTGAATGCGACGCTCGACGTGTCGCTCGTCATGGTGCGCATGATCCGCGAATATCACGAGCGCACCGGCGTGCCGATCGGCTTCAAGCCGGCAGGCGGCGTGTCGAGCGCGAAGTCGGTGCTGTCCTATCAGATTCTGATGAAGGAAGAACTCGGCCGCGCCTGGCTCGAACCGGAGCTCTTTCGCATCGGCGCATCGAGCCTGCTTGCCGACATCGAGCGGCAGCTCGAACATCACGTGAGCGGCCGTTATTCCGCTTTCAACCGTCACCCCGTAGCCTGAAGCAGACCACCATGAGCGTAGCGGAGTATTTTTCTTCGATGGATTACGGTCCCGCACCCGAGGACGATCAGCCCGCGCGCCAATGGCTCGCGCAACATGAAGCGCGTTTCGGGCATTTCATCGGCGGCGCGTGGCATGCGCCGGCGAGCGGCGCGCAGTTCGTCTCTCATGCGCCCGCAAGCGGCGAGCGACTCGCCGATATTGCGCAAGGCGACGCGGCCGATATCGACGCCGCGGTAGCCGCCGCGCGCGCGGCGCAGCCGGGCTGGCTAGCGCTCGGCGGCAAGGGGCGCGCGCGGCATCTGTATGCGCTCGCTCGCATGGTGCAGCGGCATAGCCGGCTCTTTGCGGTGCTCGAAGCGCTCGATAACGGCAAGCCGATACGCGAGACGCGCGACCTCGACGTGCCGCTCGTCGCGCGTCACTTCCTGCATCACGCGGGTTGGGCGCAGTTGCAGGACAGCGAGTTCGCGGATCATGCGCCGCTTGGCGTGATCGGCCAGATCGTGCCGTGGAATTTTCCGCTGCTGATGCTCGCATGGAAGATCGCACCCGCTATCGCAACGGGCAATTGCGTCGTGTTGAAGCCGGCCGAATACACGCCGCTGACCGCGCTCCTGTTCGCCGAACTCGCGCATCAGGCCGGCCTGCCGGCAGGCGTGCTGAACGTCGTCACTGGCGACGGCTCGACGGGCGCAGCGTTGGTCGAGCATCCGCAAGTCGACAAGATTGCGTTCACCGGTTCGACCGAGGTTGGCAAGCTGATCCGCTCGGTCACGGCGGGCTCGGGCAAATCGCTGACGCTCGAACTCGGCGGCAAATCGCCATTCATCGTATTCGACGACGCCGACCTCGACGGTGCGGTCGAAGGCGTGGTCGACGCCATCTGGTTCAACCAGGGGCAAGTCTGCTGCGCAGGCTCGCGATTGCTGGTGCAGGAAGGCATCGAGGCACGCTTCATCGCAAAGCTCAAGCGCCGCATGGAGACACTGCGTGTGGGTCCGTCGCTCGACAAGAGCATCGACATGGGCGCGATCGTCGATCCGGTGCAACTGGAGCGGATTCACTCGCTCGTCGAAACCGGGCGGCGCGAAGGTTGCGCGATCTGGCAGGCAGCGGATACCGCGTTGCCCGCCAACGGCTGCTTTTATCCGCCAACGCTCGTCACTAACGTTGCGCCCGCATCCACTCTTGCACAGGAAGAGATCTTCGGTCCCGTGCTCGTCACGATGAGCTTTCGCACGCCCGATGAAGCCATCGCGCTCGCGAACAATTCACGCTATGGACTCGCCGCCAGCGTTTGGAGCGAAACGATCGGCCGCGCGCTCGACGTCGCGCCTCGGCTCGCGGCGGGCGTCGTCTGGGTCAACGCGACGAACCTGTTCGACGCGGCCGTCGGTTTTGGCGGGTATCGCGAATCGGGCTATGGCCGCGAGGGCGGACGTGAGGGCATTCACGAATATCTGAAACCGCGTGCGTGGCTCAATCTTCCGAAGCGCCAGCCGGTTAGCGCGGCGACGAATGCGAGCGACGATCGTCAGGTTTCGAACCTTGCGTTTATCGACCGCACGGCCAAGCTCTTTATTGGCGGCAAGCAGGCGCGTCCGGACAGCGGCTATTCGTTGCCGGTTCATGCGCCCGATGGAACGCGGGTCGGCGAAGTGGGCGAGGGCAACCGCAAGGACATTCGCAACGCGGTGCAAGCGGCGCGGGCGGCGCAAAAGTGGTCGCAGGCGAGCACGCATAACCGTGCGCAGGTGCTGTTCTATCTTGCGGAGAATCTGGCGGTGCGGGCAGACGAATTCGCGCATCAACTGACGGTGCGAAACGGCGCAACGGATGCCGCGGCGCACGCGGAGGTGGAAGCCTCGGTCACGCGTCTCTTCACCTACGCGGCGTGGGCCGACAAGTTCGATGGCGCAGTGCATACGCCGCCGCTGCGAGGTGTTGCGCTGGCCATGCACGAGCCGCTCGGCGTGATTGGCATCGCATGTCCGGACGAGGCGCCGTTGCTTGCTTTCGTTTCGCTCGCGGCGCCGGCGCTGGCAATGGGCAATCGCGTGGTGGTGCTGCCGGGCGAGGCGTGTCCGCTCGCGGTGACGGACTTTTATCAGGTCGTCGAGACGTCCGACGTGCCCGGCGGCGTAGTGAACATCGTCACGGGCAAACGGGAAGCGCTGCTGCCGGCGCTCGCCCGGCACGACGACGTGGACGCGGTATGGTGCTTCGGCAGCGCGGCGGATGCGACGCTGATCGAGCGTGAGTCGGTCGGCAACCTGAAGCGCACCTTCACCGACTACGGCCGCCAGTTCGACTGGTTCGACCGTGCAAGCGAGGGCCTGCCGTTTCTGCGTCAGGCCGTGCAGGTGAAGAACATCTGGATACCGTACGGAGACTGACCGCGCAGCCAATGCACGCCAACCAGAAAATGGAGGAGACAACGTGCTGAACACTCATTACCTGCTGTTGAAGAACGAGATGGTGCGGCACGCGCCGCATCGCGCTGCGATGAACACCTCGCGAGGAGGGCTGCGTTCATGAGCTCGCAGCCACAACAGAGCGGACGTGTCGTCATTCTCGGCATCTACGTGACCGATCTGACGTTTCGTGCGGCGCGCATGCCGCTCGTCGGCGAGACCATTGCCGGCTCCGCATTTGCGATGGGGCCAGGCGGCAAAGGCTCGAACCAGGCAGTCGCCGCGGCACGCGCGGGCGCCGAGGTTGTGTTCTGCACGCGCATCGGCAACGACGCGTTCGGCTCCATTGCACAAGCAACGTGGGCGCGCGAAGGCATTACGGCGCGCGCCTCGGTGGTCGAAGGCGTCTCCACGGGCGCCGCGCATATTTTCGTCGACGACACCACCGGCATGAACGCCATTATCGTTGCTGCGGGCGCGGCGGGGACGCTGAGCGCGGCCGACGTCGATGCCATCGAAGCCGATATAGCGGGCTCGCGCGTCTTCGTCACGCAACTCGAACAGCCGCTGGCGGCCGCGCGGCGCGGCCTGGAAGTGGCACGCAAGCATGGCGTCACGACCGTCTTCAACCCTGCGCCCGCATTGCCGCTCGACGACGACATCTTCCCGTTGTGCGACTACATCACGCCGAACGAAACCGAAGCCGCCGCGCTGACGGGCGTGCCGATCGCGAACGTCGACGATGCGCGGCGTGCAGCCGACGTGTTGCTCGCGAAAGGCGTCGGCACCGTGATCGTGACGCTCGGCGAGGGCGGCGCGTTGCTGCATGATGCAACCCAATCGATATGGTTGCCTGCGTTCCGGTGCGGTGCGGTGGTCGAAACCGCCGGCGCGGGCGACGGCTTCACAGGCGGCTTTGCGGCTGCTCTCGCGCGCGGCGAGGACGCGATTTCCGCCATGCGTTTCGGCTGCGCGCTCGCAGGCATATCGGTCACGCGCGCGGGCACGGCGCCTTCAATGCCGACGCTCGCCGAAGTGAACCGTGTACTGAGCGAGTCGGCTCAACCAGCGCAGGCTTCGTAATCATTCGTGCCGTGTCAGGGAGATCGTCAGCGCCATGAAGTCTTCGTTTGCTGCGGGAAAACTGTTCGCCGACCGGCAACTGAATTTTCTGCTGATCGTCAACGTGCTCGTCGTGCTGGTCGCGACGTGGCTCTCGCGCGGCCAGTTTGTAGACATCGACAATCTTCAGTCGATGGGCGGCCAACTGCCGGAACTCGGCTTGCTCGCGCTCGGCATCATGCTCTCGATGGTGTCGGGCAACGGCGGCATCGACCTGTCCGGTGTCGGGCTCGCGAACCTGTCGGGCATGGTCGCCGCCATGCTGGTGCCGCGCCTCGTCAACGGTGACGATTCGCCGGTGCTGTACACGTCGCTCTTCTGCGCGATCGTGCTCATGATGGGGCTGCTCGGCGGCCTGCTCAACGGCGTGGTGATCGCGCGCCTCAGACTCACTCCGATTCTTTGCACGCTCGGCACGCAGTTGCTGTTTACCGGCTTTGCGGTTGTGATCAGCAACGGCGCGTCGGTGCATGTCGATTATGTCGAGCCCTTGTCGGACATCGGCAACGGCACCGTGTTGCAGGTGCCGATTGCGTTCTGCATCTTTCTTGCCGCAGTGATCGTTCTCGGGTGGCTGCTCAAGCGCAGTCCATTCGGCCTGCGACTCTATCTGATGGGCACGAATCCGAAGGCCGCGTTCTACGCGGGCATTCCGCGCGCGCGCATGCTGATCACCACTTACGCGATGTGCGGCGTGCTGGCTTCGCTCGCCGGCCTGATCAGCGCGACGCATACGTCCAGCGCGAAGTGGGACTACGGCAACTCGTATCTGCTGATCGCCATCCTGATTGCGGTGATGGGCGGCGTGAATCCGGCAGGCGGCCATGGCCGCATTATCTGCGTGTTCTTCGCGGCGACGGTGCTGCAGTTTCTGTCGAGCCTCTTTAATCTGCTGGGCGTGTCGCAGTTTTTCGGCGACTGCGCGTGGGGCTTTTTGCTGCTGCTGTCGCTGGCGTTCGCCGGCGGTGAACGCGTGCGGGCGATCTTCGGTCTGGGCGGTGGAGGAGGCTCCACCCAGCCCGCGAAGACCCCGGCTTCCGGCAGTGCGGGCGCGACGCAGAGGCGGTAGCGCATAGCGGGTTTTCGGTAAAGGCGGACAGGTTGCCCTGCCTGTTCGCGACGGCTGACACGGCCAGCACGGGCGACATCGAACGATAAAGGAGACTTTGCATGAAATTGACTCGACTGGGCGCCGCGCTCGCAGCAGCCGCTCTTACGGTGGGCGTGATCGCCGCGGCGCAGGCCGCGACCAACGAGACGATTGTCACGGTCGTCAAGGTAACGGGTATCAACTGGTTCAACCGGATGGACGAAGGCGTCAAGGAGTTCGCGAAGGACAACCCCGGCGTGACCGCGTACCAGACGGGCCCCGGCCGGGCGGACGCGGCACAGCAACTGAAGATCATCGAAGACCTGATCGCGAAGAAAGTGAACGCGATCGCCGTCGTCCCCTACGATCCGCCGACGCTCGAACCGGCGCTGAAGAAGGCGATGGATCGCGGCATCAAGGTGGTCACGCATGAAGCGGACAACGCGAAGAACACGATGGTCGACATCGAAGCCTTCGACAACACCGCTTATGGCGCCGGTCTGAACGAACGCCTTGCTTCGTGCATGCACAACGAGGGCAAGTGGGCCGTGCTGGTCGGCTCGCTCGGTAGCCGCTCGCAGGTCCAATGGGCCGACGGCGGCATCGGCAACGCGAAGGCCAAATACGCGAAGATGAATCTGGTCGAGCCGAAACTCGAAACCAACAACGACGGCGAGCGCGCCTATGAAGTCGCAAAA
Source organism: Paraburkholderia sp. 22098 (assembly GCF_052045935.1). Classification (NCBI taxonomy): domain Bacteria; kingdom Pseudomonadati; phylum Pseudomonadota; class Betaproteobacteria; order Burkholderiales; family Burkholderiaceae; genus Paraburkholderia; species Paraburkholderia sp. 22098. Next base: position 626,873 of record NZ_JBQEPV010000002.1, read on the forward strand.
GAAGTACTGCGCAAGCATCCGGACCTGAAGGGCTTCCAGGGGTCGTCGTCGCTGGACGTGATCGGCATTGGCCGTGCGGTCGAAGAAGCGGGCATGCAGGGCAAGATCTGCGTGTACGGTACGGGTCTGCCGACCGAGGCCGGCAAGTTCCTCGAAAGCGGCGCGATCAACGGCATTGCGTTCTGGGATCCCAAGCTCGCCGGCATTGCGATGAACAAGGTCGCGAAGATGCTGGTGGACGGCAAGACCGTGGAGAACGGCGCGGATCTCGGCATTCCGGGCTACACGAAGGTGACGGTCGCGAAGGGTCCGGGCAAGGGCATCATCGTGCGCGGCCAGGGCTGGGTGAATGTCGACAAGTCGAACTACAAGCAGTATCCGTTCTGATTCCGTTGTTCACTTCGGGGCGCGTCCGGTGGGCGCGCCCCGGCACCGCGACCGATCATCATGAATCAACAAGACGTATCTTCTGCGCCGTTGTCGCAACCTTTCCTGGAAGTGGTCGGCGTGCATAAGCGCTTTACCGGCGTACATGCATTGCGTGGCGTGAGTCTCTCTTTCCAGCGCGGGCAGATCTATCACCTGCTCGGTGAAAACGGCTGCGGCAAGAGCACGCTGATCAAGATCATTTCCGGCGCGCAACCGCCGGACGAGGGCCAACTGGTTATCGAAGGCGTGCCGCACGCGCGGCTGTCCGCGCTCGAAGCGCTCGCCGCCGGCATCGAAACCGTATATCAGGATCTGTCGCTGCTGCCCAACATGAGCGTCGCCGAAAACGTCGCGCTCACGTCGGAGCTTGCGACACACGAAGGACGGCTCGCGCGTACCTTCGATCGCCGCGTGCTCGCCGCCACCGCCGCGCGCGCGCTCGAAGCCGTGGGCCTGCCCGGCAACAGCGAGTTTCAATCGACGCTGATCGAGCAATTGCCGCTTGCGACGCGCCAGCTCGTCGCCATTGCCCGCGCGATTGCGAGCGAGGCGAAGTTCGTCATCATGGACGAGCCCACTACGTCGCTCACGCAAAAAGAAGTCGACAATCTGATTGCAGTGCTCGCGAACCTCCGCGCGCAAGGCGTGACGGTGCTGTTCGTGAGTCACAAGCTCGACGAGTGCTACGCGATCGGCGGCGAAGTGATCGTGCTGCGCGACGGGCAGAAAATGGCGCAAGGGCCCATTGCCGAGTTCACCAAGGCGCAAATCAGCGAACTGATGACGGGCCGCCATCTGTCGAATGAACGTTACCGCGAGAGCGCGCATGCGCAGGACATCGTGCTCGACGTGCGCGGCTTCACGCGCGCAGGGCAGTTCAGCGACGTCTCATTCAAGCTGCACGGCGGCGAGATTCTCGGCGTGACCGGGCTGCTCGATTCCGGGCGCAACGAGCTTGCGCGCGCGCTGGCGGGCGTCGCACCGGCGCAATCGGGCGACGTGCTGCTCGACGGGCAGCAGATCGCGCTGCGCACGCCTTCCGACGCGAAGCGCCATCGCATCGGCTATGTGCCCGAAGACCGCTTGAACGAGGGCCTTTTTCTCGACAAGCCGATTCGCGACAACGTGATCACCGCGATGATTTCGAGCCTGCGCGACCGCTTCGGGCAGATCGACCGCACGCGCGCTCAAGCACTCGCCGAACAGACCGTGAAGGAGTTGCAGATCGCAACGCCTGGTGTCGACAAACCGGTGCAGTCACTGTCGGGCGGCAACCAGCAACGCGTGCTGATCGGCCGCTGGCTCGCCATCGATCCGCGCGTGCTGATTCTGCATGGACCGACGGTGGGCGTGGACGTGGGCTCCAAGGACATCATTTACCGGATCATGCAGCGGCTGTCGCAACGCGGTATAGGCATCATTCTGATCAGCGACGACTTGCCCGAACTACTTCAGAACTGCGACCGCATTCTGATGATGAAAAAGGGCCGCGTGTCCGCCGAATATCGTGCCGACGAACTAAGCGAAGCCGATCTGTATCACGCGCTGCTTTCCGAAGCGGCATAGAGGACGTCAACCGCCATGAACTCGCGCATCCCGTCGCGCATCGATCCGCGCACCGACCCGCCCAGCGCATCGCCAATGAAGCAGACCATGACCACTCCCACCGTCGTCGAAATCGCGCCGAGCGTCGAAGCGCCAGGATTGCGCACGCGGCTCGCGCGCAACCCCGAGTGGTTTACCGTTGCGCTGATCGTGGTGACGTGCCTGATCGTCGGCGCAATCAATCCACGATTTTTCCAGTTCGCAACGCTGTTCGACCTGCTGCATTCGGCGACCACGATGTCGCTGTTCGCGCTCGGCACGCTCGTCGTGCTCGCATCGGGCGGCATCGACGTGTCGTTCACCGCGATCGCCGCACTGACCATGTACGGCATCACGAAAGCCGTGTTCGCCTGGTGGCCGGACGCGCCGTTCGCACTGATCCTCGTCACCGGCGCGCTCGGCGGCGTCGTGCTCGGCATGGTGAACGGACTGCTCGTGCATCGGCTGAAAGCGCCTTCGCTGATCGTCACGATCGGCACGCAATATCTCTATCGCGGGCTTTTGCTGACGTTCATCGGCACGACGTTCTTCATGAACATTCCGCACAGCATGGATCGATTCGGACGAATTCCGCTGTTTTTCTATCACACCGCGGACGGCTTGCGCGCGGTGCTGCCCGTGTCGGTTCTCGCGCTGGTCGCGGCGGCGGTCGTCACATGGTGGCTGCTGAATCGCACGATGATGGGCCGCGCCGTCTATGCGATGGGCGGCTCGCTCGCGATCGCCGAGCGGCTCGGCTACAACCTGCGCGCGATCCATCTGTTCGTGTTCGGTTATACAGGCATGCTCGCGGGCATCGCGGGCATTCTGCACGTGTCGAACAACCGCCTCGCGAATCCGTTCGATCTGGTGGGCTCCGAACTCGACGTGATCGCCGCAGTCATTCTCGGCGGCGCCCGCATTACGGGCGGCACGGGTACGGTGGTGGGGACGCTGCTAGGCGTGGTGCTGGTCACGCTCATCAAGAGCGTGCTAATTCTCGTCGGCGTACCGAGCACCTGGCAAAAGGTGATTATCGGCGCGTTTATTCTGCTTGCCGGAACGCTTTTCGCGTTGCAACGCAAGCGCTGAGCGTCTTTTTGGCTGGGCACGCGCTGCGCTTCTCATGTATCGAAGCGCAGCGCAGTAAGTGAGAACGCAAGGGAAAACGCAGCGGACGCATAACGAGACGTAACGTGTGCGCTATCTGCGCTTGCGGTGCTCCTGGCCGCGCTCGGTGATGATCGAATCGAAGTCGTCCACCTGCGAGAACCGCACGGCCTTGACGACGCCGAACTTGCTCATGTCCACCACCAGGTGTCGTTCGACGGCGCTCGCCATTGCGGCCTGCTTCAACGCGACTTCGTGAAAATTCCAGCACGTGACTCCGCGCGCGGGGTCCACGCCGCCTGCTGAAATAAACGCCTTGTTGATGCCCATGCGGCGCAGCATCTCCAGGCTTTCCTCGCCTGCAAACGAATCCGACGAAGGCACGTACACGCCGCCTAGCAGGATCATCCGCACATTCGGCTTGCGCCGCAAAATCTCCGCCACGTTCAACGAATAGCAGACCACTGTGACATGTCGCTCGGGCGGAATGAGCCGCGCGAGCGTGGTGAGCGTCGTGCCGCAGTCGATAAAAAGCGTTTCGTTGTTGCCGATAAGCCCCGCGGCAATCGACGACGCCTCCGCCTTGGCCTGCGCGAAGTGGTCCTTTTCCTGTTCGAGCGAATAGCCGGCGTTGTTCGGTACGTCGGTCGCGCTGACGATGTAGCCGCCGAGATACGTGAAGCGATCCGAGTTGGCCGCGATGTCGCGGCGCACCGTCATTTCGGACACGCCCAGCAAAGCCGCGGCGTCGCGCAGACGCATCACGTTTTGCCTCGTCAAGGCATCGGCGAGAGCGCGAAGACGATCGGGTTTCGGCATGGGAATCCTGGCGCGTGGGCAGTGTGAGCGGCGTTATATTTGAATCAGAACTGCTGAAAGAATTATAACAACTGGCCGGTGCTACGGCGAGCGCGCAAGCGCGCGAGTCGGTGTGAATCCTGCCGAGTGTTTGCGAGCATCTGCGACTCGCGGCGTCGAGCCTCACCGCTTAACACATGGGAACGTGCTTTGCTGCGTCACGGGCGCGGCCGCCGCGTGGCGCGCGTGGGTGGACTCGCAACCCCGACTCACAACCCCGACTCACAACCCGTATGGAGATTGCAATGTCAGGCTTACCGGTCGAACCGACAGTAGAGGACCGAATTCGCAAGCGCGCGTATGAGTTGTGGGAGAGCGACGGCTCGCCCGAAGGGCGGCCCGACGATTACTGGCTGCGCGCGCAGGCACAGATCGAAGCGGAAGGCGACGCGGGCGACGCCGAGCCGCCGATTGCGGCGGAACAGTCGGGCAAGGGCCGACGCGCGGCGGAAGCAATCGACGACGAGAGCGCGGAAACATTGGACACCGCGCAGCCCCCAACCTCCGCGAAGACGCGCGGCAACGGCAGCGCGAAGCGCGGCTAGCGCGGCACAACCACTACACGCGGGAGAAGACATCATGGACTTCGAATATGGAGGCTGCATCGTTCACGTCACGGCAGGCGTCGACGACGGCGCGATTGTCGCGCAGGCGAGGATCGAAGTGACGGAAGGCGCCGTGAGTTCGAGCGACGATACGCACGATATGGAGTTTCATCGCGATTTCGTCGACGAGCATGAGGCGATCGAGTTCGCGCGCGAGCGGGCGACGGACTGGATCGACGAGCATGTCGAGCGAGTGGAGCCCGCGTCGCCCGCCGACGGCTACAGCGGCCCGATCGCCTAGCTGCCCGTCACCCGCCACAACGTTTAAATTTCATCGCCGACCGGTACATTTTTCCAACGACGATAATCTTCCAACGACGACAATCGCGGCGGCTCACACGCGACATTGCCGGGCATGCGCGATGCGGCGCGCTACGCATCGGTTCGTCGAGCGGAGCAACGCATGCGCATCGCCCAGGTGTCACCGTTGTACGAGCGAGTGCCGCCCGTCGCTTATGGCGGCGTCGAAAGGGTGGTGGCATGGCTGGTGGACGGCCTTGTCTCCCTGGGCCACGACGTCACGCTGTTTGCAACCGGCGATTCCCGCACCCGGGCACGACTCGTCTCGGGCAGCGATTGTGCGATTCGCCTGATTGAAGATACGGCCGACGCGCAGGCGTTTCACTTCGCGATGCTCGAGGAAGTGGTACGGCGCGCGGATGACTTCGACCTCGTCCATTTTCACACCGACTACACGAGCTTTCCATTCGCGCGGCGATTGGGATGCGCGTCGCTAACCACCTTGCACTGGCGACTCGACGTACCCGGCTTGAGCGCGCTATACCACCAGTTCGCCGACATGCCGGTGGTGTCGATTTCCGAGGCGCAGCGCGCGCCGCTTCCATGGCTCGACTGGCGCGCGACCGTCCATCATGGCTTGCCCGCCGATCTGCTGCGCTTTCATGAAGAGCCAAGCGATTACGTGGCGTTTCTCGGTCGCATCTCGCCGGCCAAGCGGCCCGACCGCGCAATAGAAATCGCGCGGCGCGCGGGCCTGCCGTTACGCATCGCCGCCAAAATTGCCCACGATGACCGTGAGTATTTCGAGCAGGAAATTGCGAGCCTCTTCGAGTTGCCGCACGTCGAGTACTGCGGGGAAGTCGACGACGCGCGCAAAAACGACTTTCTCGGGCAGGCACGCGCGTTACTGTTCCCCATCGACTGGCCCGAGCCATTCGGCCTCGTGATGATCGAAGCGCTCGCCTGCGGCACGCCCGTGATCGCGTTCAACAACGGCGCCGCGCCGGAGATAGTCGAACACGGCGTGACCGGTTTCCTCGTCGATTCCGTCGACGAAGCAGTGGCCGCGCTCGCGGAAATCGACACGATCGAGCGCGCTGCATGCCGCGCGGCATTCGAGCGCCGCTTCACCGTCGAGCGGATGGTCGATCAGTACTCGCGCATTTACGAAGCGATGCTGCGCAGCACTCGCGGCGCGCAATCCGGACAGACTGACTGAAGCAAGCCGAAACGAAACAGCGAAACAGCGAAACAGCACTACGGAGCGTCTTTCATGCGATTTCTTGCCATTGCGACCGACTACGACAACACCCTCGCATCCGACGGACGCGTCGCCGACGCAACGTGGGACGCGCTCGAGCGCCTGCGCGCCTCGGGCCGCCAGGCGATCCTCGTGAGCGGCAGGGAGATGGACGACCTGCTCGCCGTCTGCCCGCGGCTCGACATGTTCTCGCGGGTGGTCGCGGAAAACGGCGGTGTGTTGTACACGCCGTCGACGGGTACACGGCGGCTCCTGGCGCCGCCACCGCCGCCCGTTTTCGTCGATGAACTGAGGCGCCGTGGCCTGCATCATTTCAGCGTCAGCGAAACGCTCATTGCGACGATGAAGCCCGCCGAGCAGATCGCGCTCGCCGCGATTCGGGACCTGGGACTCGGCTTGCAAATCATCTTCAACGGCGAGGCGGTCATGATCGTCTCGCCGGGCATATCGAAAGCAAGCGGCTTGCAGGAGGCGTTAAGCGAACTGGCGCTGTCGGCGTTCAATGTGGCGGGAGTAGGCGACGCCGAGAACGATCATGCGCTGCTCGACGCGTGCGGTTTTTCGGTGGCGGTTGCCAATGCTCTACCGGCCCTGAAGGAGCGCGCCGATATGATCACGAGCCAGGCGGCGGGCGCGGGTGTCGCCGAACTGGTCGACGCGCTGGTAAAGGACGACTTGCGCGAACGGGCGAGCATGACGCCACGCAGTCGCGTCCTTGTCGGACATGCGCGCGACGGCGGCGAGCCGGCCGACCAGTATTGCGCGGCACACGGCACGGTAGCGCTGCTCGCCGGTGAATCGGGGTGCGGCAAGTCGACCGCCTGTGCGGGTCTGCTCGAACGGTTGGCGGGCATGCACCAGCAGTTGTGCATCATCGATCCGGAAGGCGACTACCAGAACGACGAAGACACGATCGTGGTCGGCGATGCGCACACCGCCCCGCTGATCGAGGAAGTCGTGCAGTTGCTGCTGCGCCCTCCGCGTGCTGCGGTGGCCGTCAATCTGCTGCGCGTGCCGCTGCCGGAGCGGCCCGCGTTCTGCGCGTCGTTACTGCTCGAAGTGCAGCAGTTGCGCGTGCGAACGGGGCGGCCGCACTGGCTCGTGTTCGACGAGGCGCATCATCTGTTTCCCGCTGGATGGGCAGGGGCCAGCCAGACCATTCCGCAGACGCTTGCGACCGCGCTTGCGATCACGGTGTCTCCGCAGCAACTCGACGGCGCGTTCCTGCGTCAGGTGAATCTGATGCTCGCAATGGGTCCGAGCGCGGGCAAGGCCGTGCAGGAACTCGCAAAGGCGACGGATCGCACTGTGCCGAACGTCGACGACATGCTGGGGCAAACGCAGCTGCAACCCGGCGAGGCGTTGCTATGGCGTCTCACCGAGCCGGCGCCCGAAGGTGTGATCCGGCTGGAACCGGGCACGAAGCACCGGCTCAGGCATCGGCGAAAATACGCGGAAGGGCTGTTGATTCCCGAGCGCAGTTTCTATTTTCGCGGGCCCGAACGTGCATTGAATCTGCGCGCGCATAACCTGGTGCTGTTCGTGGAGATCGCGGAGGGCGTCGACGCCGCCACCTGGCGGTATCACCGCGAGCAGGGCGACTATTCGCGGTGGTTCGAAAAGGAAATCGGCGACCCGGATCTCGCGGCGCAGGCGCGGCAGATCGAGCAGGACACTTCGCTCGATGCAGCCGGGAGCCTCGCACGAATCAAGGCTGCAGTGCAGGAACGCTATACGCAGCCGGAGAATCCGTCGATGCCGGCCGTGCTGACCACGAAGCGTGACGCTCCGGCGGCGGACGCATCCGCGCCCGACGATTTGAAGCCCGAAACCTCGGCTCAAAAGGATGGCGCGGCGTAATGGCAGATGTTACGGATACCGTAATAAACCGGCATCTGCCACGCATCGGCTAGTCCACGCGTGCAAGGCTCCCGCCCGTCTTGCGCGCGCCTCGCCTGGGCGAATCGGTCGGCGCAGAATTCACCGCGACCACTGGCGCAGCATTCTTGTGTTTCGTGCCGCGCATCGTTGCGAGCGTATCGAACAGTCGCTGCACGTCGGTCGCGTTCGACGGCGCATCGAAATACAGCGCCATGCGTTCGAGCATCTGCAGTGCTTCGGGTGCGCGACCGCCTTCCTGCCGCAAGCCGGCCAGTGCCAGCGACGCGCGCAGTTCCCACATTCTTGCGCCCTGTGAACGCGCCATGTCGATTGCCTTGACGAAGCAGGATTCGGCGTCGGCGAGCTTGCGCTGCGCGTGCGCGGCGACTCCGAGCACGCGCCACAGTTCGGGCGCGAACACCATCTCGCCGTTGGCCTCGCAAAACTGAAGCGTATCGGTGAGCCGGCGCGACGCTTCGTCGATACGTCCTGCGGCCACGAGCGCCTCGGCATAGGCGCTGATGAAGAGCGTGATGAGGCGCCGGAAACCACGCTCGATCAGCGCGTTGAGCGAGGTTTCCAGTAGCGCGATGCCGCGCTGCTGATCGCCGCCGAGAATGTCGCGATACGCGCACAGACAGTTGCAGTAGTCGCGCCAGACATCGAGGCCATGCAGCGCCGCCTGCGAGCGCATGATCTCCAGATAAACCGCGCCGCGCTTGAGATCGCCGCACATCAGCGCGAGCGGTGCGGCCGAGGCGCCGAGCGTGTGCGTGAGCAATGGCTCCATGATGTCGGGGCGCACGAGCCCGACGAGCGTATCGACGAGCTTCATCGCCTCGCCACAATGTCCTTCGAGCCACGCAATGCGCGCGAGCGTGCCGTTGCAGTAGACAAGCGGATGGACGGCGATCGTGTTGTCGCGCTGCCCGCTGTATTCGAGTTCTGCAAAGCGGTCGCGCGTGCGCAGCAGTTCTGCTTTCGCCTCGGCATGTCGGCCGAGGCAATGCAGCGAAATCGCGACAATCTGATCGGCCAGCGTTTCCTGCCACGGGTTCGCGCGAGCGTGCGCGAGCTGCCGCAAGCGCTTCGCGAACTGCATCGACTCGTGGATGTTGCCGCTCGAAATCATGGTGGTCCACAAGCCCCAGAGCGAGCGTGCCTGAAATGCCGCGTCACCGTGTTCGGTCGCGAGCGTGAGGACATTGCGCCACAACTGCTCAGACGTCGACACAGCGCCGCGCACGTGCGGCAGCGCGGAAGCCAACGCCGCGCGTACGCGCATCTCGCCGAGCGCATCGACGCTGCCGGCGGGCAGCGTGTCCAATGCATCGACCGCGCGGCTTGCGCGCTCACAGCATTCCGCGATCATTCCATTGTCGAGCAGCGCACCCGTGAGATTCGATGCGAGTTCGATGCCCAGGTGCACATCGCCGTCGGCGGAAAACGCCCAGTCGTCTGCGGTGCGTGCGTCGTCGAACGTGTGCCTGAGGGCCGCGGCGCTATCCGCGTTGCCACCCACCGTCTGCGCCGTGTGTGCCATGAAACATTGCGACAGATAGCGCGCGTGGCGCAAGGCCATGTCCTGCCGCTCGCCCTCGGCTTGCAGCTTTTCGAGCGCATACGCACGCGTCGATTCCAGCAGACGGTAGCGCGCCACGGGGCCATCGAACTCCACGTTCACGAGCGACTTGGCAAGCAGTTCGCTGATCGCGCTGATCGCATCGGCCACCGTCAGCGACGCGTCGCATGCGACCGCGCACATCGCTTCAAAGCTGAAGACGCCGCCGAATACCGCGGTTCGTCTGAAAAGCGCTTGCGAATCCGAATCGAGCAGCGCGAAGCTCCAGTCGAACGTCGCGCGCAAGGTCTGGTGGCGCGGCAACGCCGTACGATAGCCGCCCGCGAGTATCGCCATGCGGTCGTCGAGCCGTTGATGCACACCGACCACGCCGAGTGTCACCACGCGCGCCGCCGCCAGTTCGAGCGCAAGCGGAATGCCGTCCAGACGCCGGCATATTTCGCCGACGAGCCGCAGTTCCGCGCTATCCGCGGCGACTTCGCGCTGCAGCGAGTTGGCGCGCAGCAAAAACAGGCTGACAGCGGATTGCTGCAGAATCTGCGCGTCAAGGCAGCCAGGCTGCGGCACGTCGAGCGGCTCGACCCGCAGAATCGCTTCGGCCATGATGCGCAACGGCTCGCGGCTCGTTACGAGCACTCGCAAATTCGCGTTGGCAGCGACCAATGCCTCGACCATCTCAGCGACGTGCTGGACCACGTGTTCGGCGTTATCGAGCACGAGCAGACGGCGCTGGTCCGCCAGCACCAAGGCGATTTGCGCGAGGTCCGGCGTCCCGTGTTCGACCGGCAACCCGCAGCCTTGCGCGGTGGCGGCCAGCACTTCGTCGCGCGTGCCGAGCGTGGCCAGTTCAACGAACCACACGGGCTCCGCGAAATCTGCGGCGGCATGACGGGCGGCTTCGATAGCGAGACTCGTCTTGCCGATGCCGCCTGCGCCGGCTAGCGTCAGCACGCGCGTGTGTTCGAGCATGGAGCGGATTTGAGCGATGGCCGTGTCGCGTCCCACGAGCGGCGTGCGCGGAGGCGGAAGAGAGCGCCCGGCGGGCGCAGGCATTGGCGGCGTCGCGGTGCTGGCGGCTCGATGCCGCTGCACGAGTTGATAGCCGCGGCCAGGCACGGTCAGAATCAGATCGCGATCCGCGCCGAGAATCTTGCGCAGTGCAGACAAATGCACCTGAATATTATTTTCTTCGACGATCGTATCCGGCCATACGGCGTCCATCAACTCGTCTTTCGTGACGAGGCGTCCACCGGCCTTGACGACCATTGCGAGAATCTCGAAGGCGCGCGAGCCGAGCGGCACACGTTCGCCGTCACGCCATAAGGTGCGCAGTTCCAGATCGATTTGAAAGCGGCCTAGTTCAATCATGTCGTTTTCAACTTCCGGGACAACGTGCTTGGTGAGAAGAACCTGCAGTGCGACAAGACGGAAGTTACCGCATCAAATCGTTCGAGTCTTGTCGGTTAGTGCGATGCTTTGTACGAAAGTCCATTTGCATGGGCTGCGCACCGTGAAAAATGGGTGCTACCGGAATGACGTCTTCTATCGGCAAGCCTCACGACGCCAATGTCCTGGCGGCATGCCGACGAGCTGCGAAAACGTGCGCGTGAAATGGCTCTGATCGGAAAAGCCGCAAGCCATGCCGATCTCCGAAAGCGAATGGTTCGAGTGCTTGAGAAGCTCGCGAGCCTGGTCGATACGCCGCTCCAGTAGCCATTGATGCGGCGTGCGCTGCGTGGTCTCGCGAAATGCTTGAATGAAGTAACTGCGCGACAGATTGCACGCACTGGCTATCTCTTCAATGGACACATTGCCCTGAGATCTGGCGAGCAGCATCTCTTTTGCGCGGGCTTCCTGCAACGCGGACAAGCCCCGGTTGTTGCGGTTCGACCGACGCGATGCCTCGCCGTAGCGATCAAGCAGATGCGTGCCGATGGTCACGCCGAGTTGTTCGATGAAGAGCGGACTTGCCTCGCTTTGCGCATTGAGCGTGAGCGCGAGCACCTGCGCGAGATGTCCGAGCACCGGATCTTTGCGGCCCGCAACCGTTGCGATACGCGCAAGGCCGCTGCCGCCGCGCTCGTGGCAGGCGTCGCTGACAAAATTGCGCGACAGTTCGATCAGTACGAAGTCGAAGCCGCCAAGCAGTTCGGCGCGGTAGTCGTCGGCGAAATCGCGGACGTAGACGCAGTCGCGCTCGAACTCGTGCGTGACCCAGCGATGTTGCGAATAGATGCGCCGGCGGTGTCCTGTTTGCAGCGATACGCCGATCAGAAAACCACGGCCCGAGCCGTCCATTGTGACGGGACTCGTGTCGCTGCCCAACGTGCATTTGCGGTAAAACTTGAATTCGCCGGTGTCGAGTTCGAGGTCCTGGCGCAGCTGACTCGACAGACACCCGAGGGAGTCTTTAGGACGTGCGGCCGTGGCGGCGGATGCATGAATATCGTTGAACATTTCGTCACCTCGGGTCGTCGCAGCGCCTCAACTGCCGTTAGTCGTTACTCAAAAATTATCATTTGTAAGTTATTTGTCATTATGCCGGGTTTTCCCGAGGTTGGGAAACGTCGATAAAATAATGTGCGCTCAAATAATAAGCATCAAACATCATAAGAATTACGTGAGCCCCGGCCTTCGGAGCTTTGCTGCTTATCACAAATCACCGACGCTCAAAAAGCAACGCGATTTATTTTTGTGATCGACATATTGCCGTAACGGATTTTCGCTCGGAGGATTCGCGTCGCGGCATTCATGTATTCGCGACGCTTCTATTAATCGGACTCGCAATTCGGAGCCGATCGCATCGGCGCTTCGCGCGGCGGCAATCTGCGTCAAAAGAATCTAGACGCGAAGGGAAAGGCAGGGGCGGCGCCGCTAGAACGCGGCGCGGCCGCCAGGTTTAGCTCTGCAGGAATTCGAGCAGGTCGGCGTTGACCTTGTCTGCTTGCGTCGTGCACATGCCGTGCGGTGCGCCGGCATAGACCTTCAGCGTCGCATTCTTCACGAGCTTGGCCGACAGACGGGCCGAGTCGTCGATCGGCACGATCTGGTCGTCGTCGCCGTGAAGGATCAGCGTGGGCACGTCGATCTTCTTCAGGTCCGCGGTGTAGTCGACCTCGGAGAACTGCTTGATGCACTCATACTGGCCTTTGATCGAGCCGAGCATGCCTTCGCGCCAGAATTCGTCGATCGTGCCTTGCGAAATTTTCGCGTTCGGACGATTGAAGCCGTAGAACGGCACCGCCAGGTCCTTGTAGAACTGCGAGCGGTTCGCCGCCACGTTCGCGCGAATGCCGTCGAACACGGACATCGGCAAGCCGTTCGGATTGGCTTCCGTCTTGACCATGATCGGCGGCACGGCGCCGATCAGCACGGCCTTGGCAACGCGCGACGTGCCATGGCGGCCAATGTAGTGAGCGACCTCGCCACCGCCCGTCGAATGGCCGACGAGCGTGGCTTCCTTCAGGTCGAGCGCCTCGATCACGGCGGCCAGATCGTCCGCGTAGGTGTCCATGTCGTTGCCGTGCGACGGCTGGTCCGAGCGGCCATGGCCACGACGGTCATGAGCGATCACACGGTAGCCTTTCTGCACGAGGAACAGCATCTGTGCGTCCCATGCGTCCGCATCGAGCGGCCAGCCGTGCGAAAAGACGACCGGCTTACCCGAACCCCAGTCCTTGAAGAAAATGCGCGTGCCGTCCCTGGTCGTGACCGTGTTCATGGTGTGTCGCTCTCCGTGCTTTGAGTGAGAAGAATTGCCCGCATGGCTGCTGCCGCCGGCCGTTGCCGCTAGCGCGACGCCCGGCGCTGCGATAGCGGCAACGGCCGCACCTGCGCCTGCTGCGAGCAACTGGCGGCGGTTCGCCGATGGAATTGCGGATGAGTTGGCCAAATTTTTTCTCCGTGCGTGTGACGTTGTGATGTGCGTGCCGGCGAAACGCGACGCGGCATCGCAGAGTTGCGGATCCTACGGGCGCGAATATTTCCCGTACTTTCAGATTGCTTAATTGTTGTTAAGGCGGATGACTGAACCTGTGCCGCCAGTGGCGTGAGCGAGAGAGGCCAGTGCGCTATCAGTCGTGGCGTCCCGACTCGAACAGGAACCACACGCGCTGCTCGGCTTCGTCGATCCAGTTTTCGAGCAGGCTCGCAGTCGCGACGTCGCCGTATTCATCGCACAACGAATGCGTTTCGCGCATATAGCCGGCGAGCGCCAGGTTGTCCTCGCGCAGTTCCGCGAGCATGTCGCCGGGCGTGACGAAGTCGGCGTCGTTATCGGCGATACGTTGCAGCTTCGTGATGTGGCCGGCCGAGCGCAGCGTTTTGCCGCCGATCTTGCGGGCGCGCTCCGCGATCGGATCGGTCGTCGCGTAGATCTGGTTCGCCTGGTCGTCGAGCAGCAGGTGATAGTCGCGGAAGTACGGCCCGGACATATGCCAATGAAAGTTCTTTGTCTTCAGATACAGCGCGAATACATCGGCGAGCAGGGTGGTCAATGCGGCGGCGATGTCACGAGTCGCGTCTTCGGTGAGGCGAGTCGGCGTCCTGAGCGATGCCGCGCGATGCGCCGCTGCCTGCTTTAGGTCTTTCATGGCGAGTCCTTGATCGGGGGTGGTGAGTGGCGCTGCGAGCGTGACCGTTCATATGCCCATTGAGCGCCCAGCCAGTGTAGGAAGAGCACGTGCATAAAGTCCTGCAAAAATAATGAAAACTTCTGAGGCGCGTGCGCCACTCGCGGCGATTGTTTTCGCGGACGCGACACGAACCGTTTTGAGAACCGGCAACAGGAACCAGCCTCACCAACCAGCATTAAGAACTTGCATTAAGAACTATTAAGGGCTTCGACAAGGACCTGGCAAAGCGCCGCCGATAGACTGCCTCCCAGTTCGACTCGCCATCCAGGCGAGCGCGGCACGTCTCATCAGCCTGCCTGTCCTTTCTCTCACGGAGCCCGCCATGTCCAAAGACCTGTCACCCGGATTCACCCCGGCCGAGGTCGTCTTCTTCAACGGCAAGATCGCGACGCAGGACGAGAAGCGCTCGTTCGCCGATTCGCTCGCCGTCGCGAATGGCCGCGTTATCGCCGCTGGCTCGCGCGATGCCGTGATGCGTCACGTGAACGACGCCACTCGCCATGTCGACCTGAAAGGCCGCACGGTCATTCCGGGTCTGAACGACTCGCACCTGCACATCATTCGCGGCGGTCTGAACTTCAACATGGAGTTGCGCTGGGACGGCGTGCCGTCGCTCGCGGACGCGCTCGACATGTTGCGCAAACAGGTGGCCCGCACGCCCGCGCCGCAGTGGGTTCGCGTGGTGGGCGGATGGAACGAATTCCAGTTCGCCGAGCGGCGCGGCCCGACGCTGGAAGAGATCAACGCGATCGCGCCGGATACGCCGGTCTTCATCCTGCATCTGTACGACAGCGCGCTTCTCAATGCGGCGGCGCTGCGTGCGGTCGGCTATACGAAAGACACGCCCAATCCGCCGGGCGGCGAGATCCAGCGCGACAAGCGCGGCAATCCGACCGGCATGCTGATCGCGCGGCCCAACGCCGGCCTGCTTTACGCGACGCTCGCCAAAGGTCCGAAGCTCGCGCTGGAAGACCAGCGCAATTCGACGCGTCACTTCATGCGCGAGTTGAACCGGCTCGGCGTGACGAGCGCAATCGACGCGGGCGGCGGCTATCAGGCTTATCCGGACGACTACGCGGTCATCATGGAAATGGCGAAGCACAATGAGTTGACCGTGCGTATCGCCTATAACCTTTTCACGCAGAACGCGAAGAAGGAAATCGAAGACTTCGCGAAGTGGGTGAAGATGACGAAGCCCGGCGAAGGCGACGACTTCCTGCGCGTGAACGGCGCGGGCGAGATGCTGGTCTTTTCCGCCGCGGACTTCGAAGACTTCCTGGAACCGCGGCCCGATCTGCCCGACACGCTCGAAGCCGAACTCGAGGCCGTGGTCCGGTTGCTTGTCGCGAACCGCTGGCCGTTCCGTCTGCATGCCACTTACAACGAGTCGATCGAGCGTTTTCTCAACGTGTTCGAGCGCGTGAACGCGGACATTCCGTTCGACGGCCTGCGCTGGTTCTTCGACCATTGCGAGACCATCACGCAGCAGAACATCGAGCGGGTGCGCGCGCTCGGCGGCGGCATCGCGATCCAGCACCGGATGGCGTATCAGGGCGAGTACTTCATCCAGCAATACGGCGAAGAGGCAGTCAAGCACACGCCGCCGATCCGCCAGATGCTCGACGCGGGTCTGCCGGTCGGCGCGGGCACGGACGCCACGCGCGTCGCCAGTTTCAATCCGTTCGTCTCGCTGTACTGGATGGTGTCGGGCAAGACGGTTGGCGGCACGGCAATGTATTCGAGCGCGAACAAGCTCGATCGCATGGAAGCGCTGCGCCGCTATACGGTCGGCAGCGCCTGGTTCTCAAATGAAGACGACCGCAAGGGCGCGCTCATGCCGGGCCACTTCGCCGACTTCGCCGTGTTGAGCGACGACTACTTCAGCGTCGAGGAAACCAGCATCAAATACCTCGAATCGGTGATGACAGTGGTGGGCGGCAAGGTCGTCTATGCGGCCGACGAGTTCGCGCCGCTCGCACCGCCCGATCTGCCAGTGAGCCCGTCGTGGTCGCCGGTGGCGGAGTTCGGCGGCTACAGCCGCTATAAGCCGACCGCCGTCGCCTGCGTGGACGGCTGCGTGAATCTGTGCGGCGTGCATGCGCATGCGCATGGCTGGGCATGGCGCAAGAACGTGCCCGTCAGCGATTCCAACGGCTTCTGGGGTGCGCTCGGCTGCAGCTGCTTCGCGTTCTGACGCGCGGCGCGCTGCTCTACTTGCCTGATCTTCATCGTGCCTTGCCGTAAGCGGGAATCACTATGCCGACTCTGACCGATGGCGTGCTCTATGGGCTCGGCATTCTGGTTCTCGACTTCCTCGCTTGGCGCTTCATGGGCCGCCGCAACGCGAACGCGCGGCTCGCGTTGCGCGTGATCATGTTTGGCCTGTCGAGCTATGTGCTCTTCACGCACGGCATGAATCCGCTGCGCGAGGCGCCGTGGGGCGCGGAGCCGGTGCGCCATCTGCTCGCGCAGATTCTCGAAGTGATCTGGTGGCTGCAGGGAGCGCGGCTCGTGACCGTCGTGCTCGATCGAATGGTGCTGCCCGAGACCTGGCACAAGGAGCGTCTGTTTCAGGACGTGCTCGGTGCTCTCGTGTTTCTGGCCGCCGCGGTCGGCGCGATCGCGTTCGTGTTGCAGTTGCCGGTGCGCGGGCTGCTCGCCACCTCGGGAGCGGTTGCGGTGGTGCTGGGTCTCGCGATCCAGAGCACGCTGAACGACGTGTTTTCCGGCGTCGTGCTCAACGCGACGCAGCCGTTCCGCATAGGCGACTGGATCACCATCGGCGAAGTGGAAGGCAAGGTGGTGGAAAGCAACTGGCGCGCGACGAGCCTGCTGAACGGGCAGGGCAACATCGTCGTGATCCCGAACAGCGTGGCGGCACGCACGAACATCGTCAATGCGAACCGGCCGATGGATACGCATGGCGTGAGCGTGCTGCTGCCCGTGAAACCGTCGATTCGTCCGGCGACCGTTCTGCAGGCGCTGATGCACGCCGCCGCCAGTTCGCCCGAGGTGCTCGCCGAGCCGAAGCCGCTCGTGAGCGTGAAGCGCGCCACCAACGACGCGATCGAGTACGAGATCGTCTGCTACGTCGACGCATGGAACAAGAAGATCGGCGTGCGCAACGACCTGTATGACCTCGCGCACCGGCATCTGCTGTCGCGCGGCGTGGTGTTGCGGCCATTGTCGGTAGCGGAGCCCACGGGTGAGCCCACGGACGAAAAGCAGCGGCTGTTGCACAACGTCCTGATCTTCCAGACGCTCGACGACGCGGAGATCGCCGAGCTCGCCGGCCAACTGACGCTGCACGAGTTCGATGTCGACGACACGATCTATACCGCCGCCGACGAAGGCGGGCATGAGCTGCACATTCTCGCGCGCGGGGTTGCGAAGGCCGTCGTGCAGAAAGACGGCGGCGAGGTCGAATTGCGCAGGCTCGCGCCAGGCGACTCGGTGGGCCAGTCGGGAATACTCGCCGGCATGAGAACCGGGGTAGTCGTGCGCGCGGTCACACGCGCCACGGTGTTCCGGCTCGACAAAAGCGCGCTTACTCCGATCCTCGCGCGGCGCCCCGAAGTCGCGCGGGAAATGTGCCGGTTGCTCTCGGTCCATCACGAAAGCGAAAAGATGCTGCTTGCGACATCGGCCACCGCTGATGAGGGCAGCGGCGGGCTGCTGCAATGGATCCGCGACGGCGTGCGGCGCTTTCACGAGCTTGCACTGTGAGGGGGCGGCCATTCGAATTCAGCTTTCGCTTAAGGCTTTTTAAGGTCGCGCCAAGGCTTTTATCGACGGCAATCGGTACGCTGAATGGGATCGCAAGGCGGCCCGTTCCGAGCCGCCATGCGCTGCATCGTGCGCAAACGAGGGCCCGATGGCGACGAGGCCCGCGCAGATCGCCGGCGATCGGCATATGGAGGAGGTGACATGAAGAAAACCATTGCGGGCATCGACATGCCCGACAGTGCGATGGCCCGTGGGGCAACCGAACGGATTCGCGCGACCGAGTCTGCGTTGATGTTCCATCACGCGCAGCGGGCGTTTCTATTCGGTGCGCTGACTGGCTACCGCGAGAACATGGTTTTCGACGTGGAACTGCTTTATGTGGGCGCGATGTTTCACAACGTGGGCCTGAATAGCGTGCATCGGCGTTCGTCGTGCCGCTACGAAGTGGACAGCGCGAACGCCGCGCGCGATTTCATGCGCGAGCATCGGGCGGCGGCAAGCGCGATCGACGAAGTATGGATGGCGATTGCATTGCACACGACGCCGGGCATTCCCGAGCATCTCGCGCCGCTCGTCGCGTTGCTCGCCGCGGGCGTGCAGATGGACGTGCGCGGTGCGCGCTACGACGAATACGCCGTCGACGAGCGTGACGAAATCGTGCAGGCGTGTCCGCGCGAAGTGGGTTTCAAGAAGCGGATTCTCGAGGAATACGCGCGCGGCATGGAACATCGCCCGCAAACGACGTTCGGCACGGTCAACGCCGACGTGCTCGACCGATGGGATCCGAATTACCGGCGTCTGAATTTTTGCGGGCTGGTGCTTGGTTCGGAATGGCCGAACTGACCCGGCCTCGATAGGAGATTGGCATGGGCTACATCATTTCACTGGGAGTCGGCTTCGGCGTCGGACTTCTCTACTGGCTGCTCAAGGTGCAGTCGCCGGCGCCGCCGTTGATCGCGCTCGCCGGCCTGCTCGGCATGGTGCTCGGCGAACACGCGATACCTGTGGTGAAGGCACAGCTCTTTCCACAGAGCGCGGCCGTAGAGGCAGCATCGCCTTCGTCGACATTGCCGGTTGCCGCGCCGATGCCTGACAGCTCCGCGCAAAAGCCGGGCGCACCCGGCGCCACGAAACAGGGCGGTTGATTGCAGATCGAGGCGCAGGTCCTGATCTGAAGCCATGACTCAAAGCCTTGGCTCAACCGCTGGCCCGCTCCCAGGTGCAACCCGTATCCGCCGGATCCGGATTGCACTCGAATTCTTCCAACATCGTCAGGTAGATCACATGATCCATTTGCTTCAGCGTTTTCGTCCTCTCGCGGCCGTTTCCGCCGCGTTGCTGATCGGCCTCGCGCCGCTCACCTCCGCTCACGCCGATGCCGGCCCGCCCGAAGTCGCGACCGCCAACACCGCGCTCGCCGCGCGCCAGCCGGATGTGTCGGTCGGACCGCAATACGACACGACCCACGTGTATGTTGCGTCAGCGGATCTGGACGCGTTCGTCAACAGCTTTATCGCGACGTTCGGCGGCAAGGCGTCGCCGCGCGCGGTGTTCACCGTCACGCCGACGCCCAGCAAGACCGCGTCGCAATATGTGCAGACGCCGGTCGGCATGCTGTCGGTGTTCGGCTTCGAAACGCCGGTTCCGTATCCGTTCGGCAATGAGCGCACGGGTTATCTGGTCACGAATATCGATCAGGCGGTGAAGGCGGCACGCGCGGCGGGCGCGGATGTACTCGTGGACAGCTTCGACGACCCCATCGGCAAGGACGCGATCATCCAGTGGCCGGGCGGTCTGACGATGCAGCTCTACTGGCACACGAAGGCGCCGAACTATGCGCCGCTGCAGAGCGTGCCGGATAACCGCGTGTATGTGTCGCGCTACGAGGCCAACAACTTCGTGCGCCGCTGGCTGCACTTTTCGCACGGCAAGATCGTCTCGGACAACCCGCGCGCCGATGCCGGCGTGATCGGCCGCCCGGGCGAAACAATCCGCGAGATTCGCATTGCCTCGGGCTTTGGCCGCATGGTGGTGTTCGTCACCGACGGCAAGCTGCCGTTCCCGTTTGGCCGCGAAACGACCGGCTATGGTGTCGACGATCTTGCACAGACGCTGCAGCTCGCGCAGGCGGCTGGCGCGAAGGTGGTTTATGCGCCGTATAACAGCGCAACGGGCAAGACGGCAGTGCTCGAATTCCCGGGCGGATATATCGCCGAAGTGCACGATGGCCGATAAAGCGCGCGCAATCAGAGCGCTGCTGACAGTGGGGCCGCGTCGGCCGCGTTCGTCAGAGCGAGCCGCGCGAGCGCGGCTTGGGCGGGGCGCTGCGCTGGGTG
The DNA here is from genome assembly GCF_052045935.1 of Paraburkholderia sp. 22098. NCBI lineage: Bacteria > Pseudomonadati > Pseudomonadota > Betaproteobacteria > Burkholderiales > Burkholderiaceae > Paraburkholderia > Paraburkholderia sp. 22098. Next base: position 647,119 of record NZ_JBQEPV010000002.1, read on the forward strand.
CTTGGCTGCTCGGCAAGCAGCCCGCAGCGAGCCTCAAGGCCAGCCTGAGCGCACGGCTCACGGTGGGGCTTACCGTGGGGCTTACGGCGGGGCTCACAGCGGGGCTAACGGCGGCACTGCCGGCAATGGCAGCCGACACCGCGCTTGGCAGCGCCGACGACACCGCGGCCGTGAGCGCTCCGGCGGCAAGCACCTCGTGCGCGCGCCCGACGGTGATGTTCAACCGCTGGCAGGAAAACTGGTCGGCGCTCGCGAATCCTTGCGTACCCAAGCGCCCGTTCGACTCGCTCAAGTACATTCCGCTGTTCGGCAATCCCGACGCGTACGTGTCGCTCGGCGTCGTGCTGCGCGAGCGGGTCGAAATGAACGACGCGCCGCTCTTCGGTCTCGGCGCGGGGCACGACGATACGTATCTGCTGCAACGCCTCGAAGTGCATGCGGACGTGCACCTCGGTCCTCACGTGCAGATCTTCACCCAGTTCGAGGACGCCCGTCCGTACGGCAAGGACAATGTCACCCCGGTCGACAAGAATCCGCTCGACTTGCGCCAGGCGTTTGTCGCTATCGTCGAGCCGCTCGGCCCGGGCGTTGTGAAGTTCCGGCTCGGCCGTCAGGAGATGGCGTTCGACTTGCAGCGGTTCATCTCCGTGCGCGACGGCCCGAATGTGCGCCAGGCCTTCGACGCGATCTGGGCCGACTACGAGACGGGTTTGTGGCGTTGGATCGCGTATGCGACGCAGCCGGTGCAATACCGCGACAACAGCGATTTCGACGACGTGTCGAACCGGCATCTGACGTTCAGCGGTGTGCGCGTCGAGCGCAAAGCGGTCGGCCCCGGCGACGTATCCGCGTATTACTCGCGCTACAACCGCAGCAACGCGCGTTTTCTCGACGCGACCGGCGACGAACACCGCGATGTATTCGATGCACGCTATTCCGGCACGCTGAACCACGTCGACTGGGACATCGAGACGATGTATCAGTCGGGGCACGTAGGCACGAAAACGATCGGCGCGTGGGCGGTCGGCTCGCTCGCGGGCTATACGTTCGCGTCGACGCCGTGGACGCCGCGCGTCGGTATTCAGGTGGATGCGGCTTCCGGTGACACCCATCCTGGCGATGGCCGCGTCGGCACCTTCAATCCGCTCTTTCCGAACGGCTACTACTTCGCGCTTGCGGGTTACACCGGCTATACGAACCTGATTCACGTGAAGCCGTCGCTGATCGTCAAGCCGACGAGCAAGCTCTCGCTGCTTGCGGGCGTTGGCCTGCAATGGCGTGAGACCACCGCCGACGCTGTCTATCAGCAAGGCTCGGCGGTCGTGCCGGGCACGGCGGGACACGGCTCGCGCTGGACCGGTTTCTATACCCAGTTGCGCGCCGACTGGGCAGTCACCGCGAATCTCGCGGCGGCGCTCGAAGCCGTGCATTTCCAGGTGGGACCGTCGCTGCGCGAACTCGGCGCGCGCAACGCCGACTACATCGGCGCGGAACTGAAGTTCGGGTGGTAGCGGGTAGGTAGGTAGCGGCCGATATCGGATCGATTGAGGCCGTCACGAAAACAAAGGTCATCGTTATGAGCACTTCCGGTCTATCGCCCGATGTGGCGCAACCGTCCGAGCTGGAGTTCCCGTATTCGTCGCTCGAATACCGGCAACATCAGATGTTCCCGCGTCTGTCGCCTGCGGAAATTCAAAGCCTGCGCCGCTTCGCGCGGCCGATGAACTTCAAGGCAGGCGAACTGATCTTCGAGACCGGGCAGGTCGCGCTGGGGCTTTTCGTGTTGCTGCATGGCCGCGTGAGGATTTTTTCGCGCGACAGCTTCGGCCGCTCGACGCTCGTGACCGAGCACGACGACGGCCATTTCATGGCGGAGATGGCGCAGCTTTCCGGCAAGCCCGCGCTGATCGACGGCCTCGCGCTGACCGATGTCGAGACGCTCGTGATCGAGCCCGAGCGTCTGCGAGCGCTGATCGTCGCCGATGCGCAACTCGGCGAGCACATCATGCGCGCGCTGATTCTGCGCCGGCTCGGACTGATCGAGCAGGGGCTCGGGCCGATCATCGTCGGTAATGGCGACGACGCACGCCTCGTGGGATTGCAAGGCTTCCTGCGGCGCAATGCGTATCCGGCGACCGTGATCGACGCGCGTTCCGATCCCGAAGCCGTGACCCTGCTCGGCGGCATGACAACCGGGCCCGGCGACTTTCCGCTCGTGTTCTGCCCGAACGGGCATGTGTTGCGCGCGCCGGACGAGGCGCAACTCGCGTCGTGCCTCGGACTCGTGCCGACCTTCGAACAGTCGCACAGGTACGACGTCGCGATCGTCGGCGCGGGTCCGGCCGGACTGGCGGCGTCGGTCTATGCGGCTACCGAGGGGCTCTCGGTGGCCGTGTTCGATCAGCGCGCGCCAGGCGGCCAGGCCGGCGCGAGTTCGCGCATTGAAAACTATCTGGGCTTTCCGACCGGCATCTCCGGGCAGGCGCTCGCCGCGCGCGCGTTCCAGCAGGCGCTGAAGTTCGGCGCGCACCTTGCGATTCCAGGCAAGGTCACCGAAGTAACGCGGCAAGACGGGATGTTCGTGCTGACGCTCGTCGACGGCCAGCGCATAAGCGCGCGCACGGTCGTGGTGGCGAGCGGTGCCGCATACCGCAAGCCGACCGTGCCGGGCTTCGAACGTTTCGAGGGGCGCGGCACGTATTACTGGGCGTCGACCATCGAAGCGAAGCTCGTCAAAGGCCAGGACATCGTGCTGATGGGAGGCGGCAACTCGGCGGGCCAGGCCGTGGTGTTTCTCGCGAACTTCGCGCGCAGCATCCGCATGCTGATTCGCGGCCAGGACCTCAACGCAAGCATGTCGAAGTATCTGATCGACCGCATCGGCTCGCTGCCGAATGTGTCGTTGTGCACCGGCTGCACGCTGCGCGGGCTGGAAGGCGATGAAGCAGGGCTCACGCATCTACGCGTGCGCCACGAAGCGAGCGGCGAAGAGGAAGTCCTGGCTTCGCGGCATCTCTTTCTCTTTATCGGCGCGGAGCCCAAAACGGATTGGCTCGCCGCAAGCGGCGTCGAGCTCGACAATCGCGGCTTTCTCCTGACCGGCATGGCGAGAAGCGGGCAGGGCGCGTCGGCGGCCAGTGTGCACTATCCGCTCGAAACCAGCGTGCCGGGCATGTTCGCGGTCGGCGACGTGCGCTCGGATTCCGCGAAACGTGTCGCCGCCGCGGTCGGCGACGGTGCGGCCGTCGTCGCCCAGATCCATGCGTACCTCAGCCAGTCCACGAAGCTCGCGGCCACCCCCTGACGGAGCAGACGATGAAGTCGATTCAACGTAGCGCAACCCTGCATGCGGCGGCCTGCTGCGTGCTGCTATTGAGCGTCGTCACGAGCCTGTGGGGCGGCGTGGCGTTTGGCGCCGCGCCTCAGGTCAGGACTCAGGGCCCGGGCTTTTACCGGATCATGCTCGGCGGCTTCGAAGTGACCGCGCTGCTTGACGGCACGCATCCGTTTCCGATCGACACCGTGATCGAAGATGTTCCGAAGGCGGAGATCGCGCGCGACCTGGATCGCGATTTCCTGCAGGCGCCGGTGCAAGGCTCGATCAACGCGTTCCTGATCAACACGGGCTCGAAGCTGATTCTCGTCGACTCCGGCGCGGGCGTGCTGTATGGCGATTGTTGCGGCAAGCTGCTCGCCAATCTGCGGGCGGCCGGCTATCGGCCCGAACAGATCGACGAGGTGCTGCTGACGCATCTGCACAAGGACCATGTGGGCGGCATCGCGACGAGCGGCGCGATGGCCTTTCCGCATGCCGTCGTGCGCGTGAGTCAGACCGAAGCCGACTACTGGTTGAACCCGGCCAACAAGTCCAAAGCGCCGGCCTTTCTGAGCACTTTCTTCGACGCTGCCAGTGCGAGCGTCGCCCCGTATATCGCGGCGGGCCGCTTCAGACCTTTTCAAGGCGATGTCGAGCTCGACCCAGGCATTCGCGCCGTCGCGCTCGATGGACACACGTCCGGCCACACCGGCTATCTGGTGCAAAGCGGCGCGCATCGCCTGCTCGTGTGGGGCGACATCGTGCATGTGGCGGCGATCCAGTTGCAGAACCCGACGGCATCGGTCGAATACGACACCGATGCCGCCGCGGCCCAACGTTCGCGACGCAGCGCGCTCGAACTCGCTGCGAGGGAGCGCTATCTGATTGGCGCCGCGCATATTGCCTTTCCGGGCCTCGGGCACATCAGGCAGAACGGCAACACGTACGACTGGGTGCCGGTCAATTACGAAGCGGCGCCGGCTCAGTGACGCAGCGTGGCCGGGCGACGCTGCCGGCCACTTCTGTCACGGGCGCTGCGCCAACTTTCGAGGAGAATCACGATGCACATCGAATCCCCGGCCAGGCAATGCAAGACTGCAGCGAGGCACGAAGCGGACGTGCATCATGACGCTTGCCGCATCGCGCACGACGACCACGCGGCCACGCACGACGAGAGCCTTGCGCCCGTATGGAGTCACGTGATCAAGCGGCTCCTTGCCGGTTATCGCGGCGAAGCGGAAGGCGAAGCCTATCTTGCACCGCCGCTTACGCGCGAGGCCGCCAATGAACCGTCGCGCCACCGGCAGGTCGAGGTGATCGAGCGTCTGTCCGAGACGTCGATCGCGGTCCTCTGGCAGGACGCCACGCTATGCCGTTACGCGGACCAGGTATGGATCAGTTGCCGTGCGAGACTAAAGGGGCGCTGTGCGGTGAGCGGGGCGACGATCCGCCGTAATGATCTCATCTACAAACCAAGGGTGCGCAGCGCAGTCCCGGTCAACGCGGCCGCGATGATTCTGGCGTCGGTCGTCGACCTGCAGCATCCGCTGGTTCAATACAAAAATTTTGAACGATAGCTTCAGTTTTTTCCGCGCATGCGAAGTTGCGGTTGGTCTAGACTTCGGGGACTCATCGCCGGGCCGCTGTTGCCCGGCAGCTTCTCCACCGGTTGCGTCCTGGATACCGCCTCATGATTCGCATCGGACCTCTTCAAGTGGACCTTGCCAGTCGGGAACTGCTTCTCGACGGACAACCCGTGCGCATCGGCAGCCGCGCATTCGACATGCTGGCCGTGCTGATCGCCGCGAAGGGCGAACTCGTGTCGAAGAACGACATGTTGAAAGAGGTGTGGCCCGACACCATCGTTGAAGAGAACAATCTTCAGGTTCATATGTCCGCGCTGCGCAAGGTGCTCGGCGAAAGCCGCGGACTCATCCAGACTGTATCGGGCAGGGGCTACAGGCTCGTCGCAAGGCAGTCGCCGCTGCCGCCCGCCAACGGCGTCAATCAATCCGATTCCCCAGTAGCCGATGACCGGCAGGTTCGTTCCGCCGGTCAGGTGCCCCACAATCTACCCGCGAGTTTTTCGCCGCTGATCGGCCGCGACGGGGCGCTGCGCGACGTCGCGCGCACGCTCGCGTCGGCGCGGCATGTCACGCTTCTCGGCGCGGGCGGCATCGGCAAGACACGCCTCGCGGTCGAAGTCGCGCGAGTTCTGCTCGACCAATATCCGGACGGCGTCTATCTGGTCTCGCTTGCGTCCACGTCGGACGCAAACAGCGTACTCGCGATGTTCGCTGCGAGCGTGGGCGTGAGCAAGGCGAGCGGTCCGCTCACGCTTACGCGGGTCAGCCGCGAGTGGGGCGAACGGCGCGTGCTGTGCGTGCTCGACAACTGCGAGCACGTGCTCGGCCCCGCTGCGGAACTCGCCGAGGCGCTGCTCAATGCTGGCCCTGGCGTACGTGTTCTCGCAACGAGCCGTGAGCCGCTGCGCGTCACCGAAGAGCATTTGTATTGGGTCGCCTCGCTCGACGTTCCTTCGCACGACGATCAAGGTGAGCACGTGCTTCAGTGCAGCGCCGTACAGCTGTTCATGTCGCGCGCCCGAGCAATGGACGCGCGTTTGTCGTCCGACGAGCGAAGCATCCAGCTGACCGGCACGGTGTGCCGCCGGCTTGACGGCATTCCGCTCGCAATCGAACTGGCGGCGGCCCGCGCGGCGATCCTCGGCATAGAAACGCTCGCGGATCATCTCGACGATCGCTTCAATATGCTCACGGGCGGCAATCGTACGGCGCTGCCCCGGCATCAGACGTTGAAGGCCACGCTCGACTGGAGCCACGGGCTGCTCGACGACGCAGAACGCGCAACGCTGCGCAGGCTCGGCATTTTCGTCAACAGCTTTTCGATGGACGCGGCCATTAGCGTCGTGACGGACATCGGCTTGCGCGAGCAGGAGGTGATTGCGGCGCTGTCGGGCCTCGTCGAAAAATCGCTGGTCGTCGCCAACGTGGAGCGCGGCCGGGCGAGCTATCGGCTGCTCGAAACCACTCGCGCGTACGCACTGCAAAAGCTCGACGACAACGGCGAGCGGCGCGCCGTCACGCTCAATCACGCGCGCTATTTCACGGGCTTGCTGGAGCGCTACATGTCGGCCGAAGCACGCTCCGAGGAGGCCGACGCCGACCGTTGGCATTCGCGTATGCGCGAATGGCTCGACGATCTGCGCGCGGCGCTCGGCTGGGCGCTTTCGTCGAAGGGCGACGATGCGCTCGCAGAAAAACTCGCGGTCAAAGTGGTCGCGCTGCTGTACGAACTGTCACTCGTCGACGAATGCTGCGCGTGGGCGCGGCGCGCGCTCGATAGCGTTGCGCGAACGCATGGCGGATCGGGCTCCACGCGGCATCTGCGAGTTCGCATGCAACTGCTCGCCGCGCTCGGTGCGGCGCTTGTCTACGTGAATGGACCGAACCGCGAAACGCTCGCAATCTGGGCCGAGGTGCTTGCGCTGGCCATCGCGCTCGGTGACCACGCATTCGAAGCACGCGCGTTGTGGGGTATGTGGAACGCGAGCCAGTCTTCAGGCGCGGCGCGAAATGCGCTTGCGTTCGCGCATCGATTCGCTTCGCTCGCGGCGCAGACGGGCGACGCAAGCAACGACATTCTTGCTTCGCGCCTTCTCGGCATCGCGTCGCACTACGCGGGCGACCAGCAACAGGCGCGCGCGTCACTCGAACGGTTTCTCCAGCACACCGACACGCTTCAGCACGGCTTGCCACTCGGGCAGTCGATCGATCAGGGCGTGGTGGGACGCGCCACGCTTGCGCGTCTGCTGTGGTTTCAGGGCTCGCGTGACGAGGCGCTCGATCTGGCCGAAGCCTGTGTCGCGAGCGCGTGTGCGCAGGACCAGGCCATCGTCACCTGCTACGTGCTGGTCGAAGCGGAGATCCCGCTTGCGCTGCTGTCGGGCAAACGCGAGCGCGCGGCTGACGCAATTGCATTGCTGCGCGATGTGTCGGCTCGTACGGGTCTCGGTGTATCGCAGGCATGCGCCCGCGCTTTCGACGAGTATCTGCGCTCGCTCGACGACGTGAGCCCCGAGCGGCTGAATGCGTTTCGCGCCGCCTTGGACGAACTCGACTCACTCGAGTACGGTGCTCAACGCGCGATGCTCGTCGCGCGGTACGGTCTTGCATTGGGGCGCGCCGGGCGACGCGACGAGGCAATCGCAGCGGTGACGCGAGCCTTGGCGCAGTGCGACGAAAGCGGCGATCACTGGTATGTGGTCGAACTGCGGCGCGCGCACGGCGAACTGCTTTTGCTCGGCGCGGCGGGCTCGCCGCCAGGTGGCGATGTCGTCACGGATGCCGAGGCGTGCCTGACCGCCGCGATGGAGGAATCGCTCGCGCAAGGTTGCCGCTCGTTGCAATTGCGCGCCGCGACGAGTCTCGGCCAGTTGTGGTGGGCGCAAGGGCGCGCCGCCGATGCGGTGCGTCTCGTCGAATCCGCGTGTGCGAGGCTAAGCCAGGGGCGCGATCTTGAGGACTTCGCGGCCGCGCAACAACTGCTCGATGCCGCGAGAGTTGCGTCCCGGGTTGTGACGCCGCGCGTGGAGAGGCAGGGCGATGTGGACCTGCATCTGGATCCGCATCTCAATCCGCATCTCAATCCGCACCTGAGCCCGCATTTGAACTCGCGTCTGCCGAAGCGTACGCGGCAGAAAGTCAGCGAAGGCCGCTAGCCTGCGCCGAGCGGTTGGATCGCACTGCGTGGCATGGCTTTCGCCATGTCACGCGTTCACTTGCGTCTGCTGCATCTGCTGTTGCACGGCTTTGTCGATCAGATCCGGCTGGTCCAGCCGATCGACCCACCAGCGCAGTGCCTTACCCGTCTCGTCGTCGCGCCACGCCAGATAAAAGTGCGTGACGTCGCGCATGCCGAGCACTTCTTTCTGGACGAGTTCACCGCGCCTGAGCGCGTCGATGGCGAGGCACTCGGGAATCGTGCCCGCAGCGAGCCCGCGCAATTGCGCAGCGAGCTTCGTTTCGAGCGTGGGCACGGTCAGCACTTCCTGATTAACTGCAAGCGCAATGGTGCGCGGTGCGAGATCGCGCGACGTATCGCCGATTGCAACCGCACGATGCCGTGCGACTACATCGAGCGTAAGCGGCCCAGGCAACGAAGCAAGCGGGTGCTGCGGCGCCACCACGAACACGTGCCGCAGCGAGCCGATAGGCTTCGCGATGAGATTCGGGATTGCCGGCGGATCGCCCGCGGCGCCGACAATCAGATCGGCACGGCGTGTGAGCAGCGCATCCCACGAACCGCCCAGTACTTCTTTGGACAGATGCAGGCGCGTGTCGAGCTTCAGCCCGTAAAACTCGTCGACGTGATCCCACAGCAGCGCGAACGGAATGATTTCGTCGACGGCCACGTACACGTCGGACTCCCAGCCTTGCTCGATGCGCTTTGCCTTGGATTCCAGGTCTTCGGCCGCCGCCAGAAGACGGCGGCCTTCCTCGACGACCACGCGTCCCGCATGCGTGAGGGTGGCGCGCCGGCCGCTGCGGTCGAACAGCTTGACGCCAAGATCCAGTTCGAGCTTCTGCACGAGATAGGTTAGCGACGAAGGCACCTTATGCAACGTTTCGGCAGCGCTTGCAAACGTGCCGGTTCGATCGACGGCGTCGAGTACCTGGAGAACTTCAAAGGAAAGGTTCATGGCGAAGAGTGAAATCCATCTGGGCCGGACGGCTGAAGCGCCCAGCATACTGGATTTCATCGCGCTCGCGACGGCCTCGTCGTTGCGTTTCATGTCGCCCCGTGCGATTTTTCCAACGCTCAAGACAGCGCGTCGACGACGCGGTACATTTGAAGTCCGTACAAAAAATCACGGAGACAAATGTGGGACGCTATTCAGAGGATCAGCTTGACGAGTTTGCCGCGGCGTTCGAACGCGACGGAATGGTCGTATTGAGAAACCATTTTCCGGCGGAAAAGCTTCGCGCATGGGCCGAGGCTTTCGAACCGTTGCTCGACGAGCGGCTTGCATCGAAAGCGACGGCCGTGCGCGGCGAAAACCGGCACTACATCACGCTGCCGTTTACCGGCGTGTTTGCCGACGAAACCATCTTTTGCGATGCGGACGTGCTCGCGATAGTCGAGCGCGTGGCGGGCGACGATCCTGTCATGTGCCAACTCGCCACCGACACGCCGCTCAACGGCTCCACCTATCAGGACGTGCACCGCGACACGCCGGCGCTGTTCGACGGCGAGCCCGAAACGCCTTCGTTCCAGCTGGCAGTGAACTTCCCGTTATGCGATGTCACGCTGGAAAACGGTCCGTTCGAAACCACGCTCGGCACGCATCGTATGCGCTCGGAGGAGGCGTTGCAGGCATGGCGCGAAGGGCGTGTGCCATTGCAGGCGATTCCAATGAAGCTGGGCGATGTAATGATCCGCGACGTGCGGGCGCTGCATCGCGGCACGCCGAACAAAACCGACGTGCCGCGTCCAATGGTGGTGATCGGCTACAGCAGAAGCTGGTACTTTCGGCCCGAAGTGCATATCGACGTACCTGCGGCTGTCTACGACCAGTTGAGCGCGCGGGGCAAACGGTTGTTGCGATACATGCCGCGGGTCGAAGAACTGGATACCGCACCGGGTGCCGAGCACTATCGGAAGTTTGCTTATTGACGGGTGTTTTTGCGTTTCGTGTGATGCGTTGGGAGGCGCGGATGCCGGACCGAAAAATCAGCCCCGCGCCTTCCGCGCAAAGTACTCCGCCGCCATTAGCCGGAAAGCAATGACGGCCGGATTGTCCTGATCCGCTCGCCAGGCCATGCTCATCTCCGCCTGGATCGAATGCTGCGCAATGAACCGGAATTCGACATTGTCGTAATGGAACCGCTGCGCCGACGCGGGCAAAATCGCAACGCCCAGCCCCGCGCGCACGAGCGACAGAATGGTGGGCGTCTGATCGATGTACTGCGCAATGTTCAGATTCACGCCTTCCGTCGCGAGCATTCCCATGATGCGGTCGTGAAAGTACTTCCCTTGCGTGGGCGAATGCATGATGAACGGCTGCTCGTCGAGTTGCTTCAATGCGATCTGCTCGAATTGACACAACATGTGCCGCTTCGGCAGCGCGACGATCAACGGTTCTTCGTCGACGAGAAGGAACTCGAGCTTCTGCCTGGATGGCAAAGGCCGGAGAAAGCCGAGATCGATCGTGTTCGCGGCAAAGGCTTCGATCTGCGCAGCCGAGACCAGTTCGAGCAAGACCACGTCGATCTCGGGCAACACTTCGGCTGCCGCCACCAGCAACTCGGGAATCAGTTCATAGCCTGCCGCGCCGGTGAAGCCAAGACGCACGCGCCCGGTTTTGCCCTTGCTCGCGCGCCGTACCGTGCTTTCCGCCTGCTCGGCGAGATTGAGCAGACGCGTGGCGTCCGCGAGAAAGACGCGGCCTTCCGTCGTCAGCTTGACCGTGCGGCCAATGCGTTCGAAGAGCATGACGCCCAGGTTGTCTTCGAGTAACTGGATCTGTCTGCTGAGCGGCGGCTGCGTCATGTTCAGCAGCGCAGCCGCACGCCTGAAGTTCAGTTCTGTCGCCGCCGCAACGAAGCAACGCACTTGTCCGAGATCGAGCATTCTTGTATCGACATGAATGGGGAAGTCGACGGTCATTATAGGTGCGCGCGCTCTCGCTCGATCCGGGCATGGCAGAACAGCTGCCGCATCAGGTCGTGAGGCTGCCCTCGGGACGTTGCCCGGCGAGTGCCTGCGCGAGACTTGCGAGCACCATTTCACCCATCGCCGTGCGAGATTCGATCGTGGCGCTTGCGCGATGCGCCTGCAGCACGACACGGTCCATTTCGAAGAGCGCGGACGGCACATTCGGTTCGTCCACGAACACGTCGAGACCCGCGCCCGCGATCACGCCGCCACGCAACGCGTCGACCAGATCGCTTTCGACCACCAGCTTGCCGCGCGCCACGTTGATCAGGTAACCGTGCTTGCCCAACGCGTCGAGTACCGCGGCATTCACGATGCCTTGCGCCTTGTCGGCGGCGGCCGCCAGCACCAGAAAATCGCAGCCGCGCGCGAGCGACAGCAAGTCGGCAACGAACGGAGACGCGACATCGTCCATGCGTCGCAAGTCGGTGTACGTGACGAGGCAATTAAATGCAGTAGCGCGTTGTGCAATTGCACGGCCGACTTTACCCATCCCGACGATGCCTACTCGTTTTCCGCTCAGACGGTGCGACAACGGCAATGCACCCGGATGCGGATTCTTCTGCCAGTTGCCCGATTTGACGAACTCGTTGCCCGCGCATATTTCGCGGCACACCGCGAGCATCAAACCGATGGCGAGGTCGGCGACATCTTCGGTCAAGGCGCCGAACGTTGCCGTGACCGGAATGCCGCGCGAACGCGCGAATTCGAGGTCCACCGCATCGGTGCCCACGCCGTTCACCGCAATCACCTCCAACGCCGGCAAGCGTTGAATCATGTCGTTCGCGATGCCCGTATGTCCGCCGGTGATCACGCCTCTAATCGACTGCCCGTGCTCGCGAATATACGCGTCCTTATCGCTCTGTTCGAAGAGGCGATGCACGGTGTAGAGCGAGGCGAGCGTGTCGTTGATTGCGGGAATCAGAATCGGGTTCAGTTGCAGAATGTTCGGTTTCATTCCGTGCGCTCCTTTGTTGTAGTTGGCGGTCGTCGCGACGCCATATCCGGCGCACGCATCCAGTCGCAATGTCGGCGGATGATGGGCTTTTTCGTAAGCCGCGTCCAATCCCAAAACGCTATCAGTTGATCCACGGATCGACACGTGAAGGGCGAGTGCTATCGATTCAATTCCGGCATCAATCAATAGCGAGAAAAGATTGGACGGCGTATGGCACGGCGGCCAGAATCAAAACCGTCAGAAGGAGCGTTCCTTCACCCACTTCCCAGCAGGGAAGGGAAATAAGTTTCATGCACATTGGAGACAAACGTGAAAACGTGCCGCCGTATCGCGCCCATTGCTTTTACGCCCACTTTCCCGCGCAACATCGCGAGGGGACCGGTATGAACAATGCGGAGGGTGTCGTCGCGGGCGCGAAGGCGCAGCCGGTCGCGGAGAAGCGTACCGGCCACCGTTGGATCGTCATGGGGCTGATCTTTTGCATCTGGGCCATTGCCTGCGCCGATCGCGCCAATTTCGGCATTGCATTGCCGTACCTGAAGAAGGAATACGGCATTACGAACACGCAGGCCGGACTGATCGTGAGTCTCTTTTCTTTTGCGTACGGATTCGTGCAAATACCGGTCGGCCTGCTTTATAAACGGCTCAGCGAAAAGACGACTGGTTTTCTGTTTTCGATCTTCATGATACTCACGTCGGTGTTTACCGGCCTCATGGGCACTACGTCGTCGGTGTTCCTGTTGCAGGCATACCGCGTGGGTCTGGGTCTATCGGAAGGCCCGTTGGGCATCGGCTGCACGAACGTGATCAACCGCTGGTTTCCCGCAAAAGAGAAGGGCACGGCGACGGGACTCTGGATTGCGGCGTCGAAGCTCGGTCCGCTGATCGTACCGTCGGTTTGCATCGTCGTCATTCAGCTGTGGGGATGGCGAGAAATCTTCTATGTATTCGCGGTGCCTGGCATTCTGCTCGCCATAGTCTGGATGTTCACGGTGACAAACTCGCCGAGCGAGAACCGCTTCTGTTCCGAGGCGGAACAACGCTACATCGCCGACGATACGCCGCGCCAGGCCCACGGCGCGCACGCATCGCGGCGCAACGAGGTCGCGCATATTCCGTATCTGGATGCGTTCAATCGTACAAGGCGTGTTGCTCAACTCGAGACGATCCGGCAGGTGTTCGGTTCATGGAATATCCTGGGCGTCGCGATCGGCTACGGTTGCATGATCGGGATCAGCAATATCTTCATGTCGTGGATGCCGACGTATCTCGTGACCGTCAAGGGTTTTGCGTCTGTAAAAATGGGCTTCCTCGCATCGGCGCCATTCATTGGTGCGGTGGCCGGCAACATGCTGGGCGGCGTGATCTCCGACCGTTTGCTGGGCGGCCGCCGCAAGCCGATGATGATGCTCGGCGCGCTTGGCACCATGCTGATGATGCTTCTGCTAATCGACGCGCCCGACAGCGTCGCGTATCTCGGCGTCGCGCTGATACTGGCGGGCCTGATGCTCGGCATCGGCTTCGCAGGCTATTCCGCGTATCCGATGGGCCTCGCGACGAAGTCCACATATCCGGCCGCCTTCGGTATCGTGAACTGCGTGGGCCAGATTGGCGGCGCATGCGCGCCGCTTGTCGTCGGCATTCTGCTCGACAAGTACAGCTGGACGAGCGTGTTTCTCTACATGGTCGGCACCGCGCTGTTATGCCTGCTGCTGCTCTTCAGCGTGATCGAACCGATTGCCGCGGGGCGTGGGGACGGCGCCGAGGGGAAGGCGAAATAGGAGCGCGGGCAGTGGCCGCACGCCGCCTACGCGGCCACTACGTCGCAGCCATGCTCGAAAGAACGTGGTGAGCGCTTAGTCGAAATCGAATACGTCGAAAATCGAACGCTTCTTCTTTTGCGTTCGATAACCCGAGCGATGATCTTCGTACCGGCGGTCACTGTCGTAAGCGCGGTCATGCTCCCGGTGATCATGGCGGCTTGCGCTCGCCGCACTGCGCAGGCCAGTCTCCGCGGTGTCTTGCGCGATCAGCTTGTCGAGCTCGCCGCGATCCAGCCACACGCCGCGGCAGTTGGGGCAATAGTCGACCTCGATCGAGCGACGCTCGGTCATGAGCAGATCAGTTGTCTTGCAAGCAGGGCATTTCATGGTGTCGCTCCTTATAGTACAAGTACAAAGACGCCGGGAGCCCGATCGAACACGCCGCCTGATCGGGCAGGAAGACGCCGATCCAGTTATTCAACGGTACCGATTGCGCGCCTGGTTTTCGCGCGGCGCACCAGCATGTTCACCGCCTCGACGAACGCGGAGAACGCCATCGCCACATAGATGTAGGCCTTCGGCACATGCGTTCCAAAGCCCTCCGCAATCAGCGTCATGCCGATTACGAGCAGGAAGCTCAATGCGAGCGTCACAATGGTCGGATTGCGCTCGATAAACTGCGACAGCGGACGAGCAGCGAAGAGCATCGCCATAACGGCGCTAATGACCGCGAGAAACATGATCGGCAAATGCTCGGTCATGCCGACAGCCGTGATGATGCTGTCTACCGAAAACACGATATCGAGCACCAGAATCTGGCCGATTGCGCCAGCGACGGTCAACTGGACCGTGCTGCCCGCGCTGCTGCGTTCCTCTTCCGCGTGAACCACGTGGTGATGCATTTCACGCGTTGCCTTCCACACGAGAAAGAGACCGCCGCCGAGCAGAATAAGATCGCGCCACGAGAACGCGTGGCCGAGCAGGGTAATGGCGGGTGCGGTCAACTGCGCGATCCAGGCAACCGTACCGAGTAGCCCGAGTCGCAGCCCTAGCGCGAGCATGATGCCAAGACGCTGCGTGCGTGCGCGCTGCGCCTCGGGCAGCTTGTTGCTGAGGATCGAAATGAAGATGAGGTTGTCGATGCCGAGCACGATCTCCATCACAACCAGCGTGAGGAGCGCAACCCACGCGGCAGGGTCGGCAGCGAGTGTGAGCAGGGTGTCCATGGTGTACGTCTGCTTATAAATGGATGACGGTGGAATAACGATCATGATCGCCGCACTCGGTGATCGGATAAACCAGTGTTAATCTGAGCGATAGATCGGTTTTTCCGAAGTTCATCGTCGCGGACCACCTACATGCTCAACTACCGTCACTTGTACTATTTCTGGATCGTCGTGAAGGAGGGCGGCTTTGCGCGCGCGGCAGAGCGGCTCGATATGGCCGTTCAGACCATCAGCGCGCAGGTACGTGAACTGGAGAAGTCCATCGGGCGTCAGTTGCTCAAGCCTGCTGGCCGAGGCGTCGTGATGACAGAAGCCGGCGAGAGCGCGTTTAGTCGCGCCGAGCAGATCTTTCAGCTAGGTGAGGCGCTGCTCGATGACATGCGCGAGGCGGGCGGCGAGGGCGTCGCCCGGTTGGCGGTCGGTCTGTCCGACGGTATTTCGAAGCTGGCGGCGCACGCGCTGCTCGCTCCGGTGCTCGGCACGCCGTCGCTCCGGCTCTTGTGTCATGAAGGGGAGCACGCGCAGTTGTTATCCGAACTCGCACTGCACCGGCTCGATCTCGTGCTCGCATGTCAACCGGCGCCGCATAATTCCGATCTGCGTGTGGTGAGCCAGCGGCTCGCCGGTTCGCCGGTGGACTGGTACGGTCCGGCTGAAATCGCGCGCAAATCGGCGCGCGCGGGGTTTCCGCAGTGCCTCGCCGACTTGCCAGTGCTCCTGCCGACGCGCCACGGCGCGTTGCGTGGGCGGCTAGACCGCTGGTTCGATTCGCAGGGCATCCGGCCGCGCGTCGTCGGCGAATTCGAGGACAGCGCGCTGATGGCGGTGTTCGCCGCGCGCGGCCTGGGCGTATTCCCGCTCGCTGAATTGGGTGCGGAAGATTTGTCGCTATTGCGCGGCCTGCGCTGGCTCGGCCGCGCGGACGGAGTGATCGATGAGATTCACGCCATCCGCTCGCGCCGCGGCCAGCATCATGCGCTGGCTTCTCAGGTGGTGGCCACTGCACGTCCATGAGCGCGCGACGCGGGCCACTTAAGCCCCGCGCGGCCCACGGCCGGTTTCAGGTCGTGTCCCCATGCGTTGAAGACCGCAGCGAGCAGCGCAATTTCGCCGTCGGCCAGATAGTCGTCCGCGACCGTTACCGCAACACATAGACGAATGATCTTGCGGCGCAAGACGGGATCGTCGATTTCGTCGATGAGTGTCGTCAGCATGGCCGCGTCCAGGCGGCCCATTGGAGGCGCGGACGACATCTGCGCAATCGAGCGGTCCTCGCAGAGCGTCTGCACGATGTGGGCGAACTGGGCCGGCGCGAGACCGAGTTCGCCCGCGATGTCGAGCTTTTCCAGCACGCGTTCTTCCGAACTGCATACGTGGCCGTCCGAAGTGAGGGCCAGCGCGACGATACGTGCTGCTGCCTGGGGGCTGTTACGCGGATAGGTTCGCATGATCGGGTCCTTTGGAGGCGATGTCCGTGTTGAAGTGAACCCAGTCTGCGGCAATACCCAAGCCGGACAAACCTGTTAATAGCGAAGTTATGGTTCGGAAAAACCGATGCTTCAGCTCGCTGTAAATCGCGGCGCGCGTTGCCTCCACCTGCATGCAGGCAAGACCTGCGTCATGAAATGCCCAGTTGCGTTGCCGTGGCGTCGATCGCGTTCTTCGCCTTCGAAACAAGCTCGTCGATCTCCTGTTTGCTGATGACGAGAGGCGGCGACAGCAGCATACGGTCGCCGCTTGCGCGCATGATCAGATTGCCGTTGAAGCAGAAGTCCCGGCAAACGCCGCCCACATCGCCACCATTGGCAAAGCGTTTGCGCGATGCGGATTCTTCCGCAAGCTGCAATCCCGCCACCAGTCCCGCACCGGCAATCTCACCGACAATCGGATGGTGCGCGAAGGTGTCGCGCAGTTTCTTCTGGAAGTAGGGTCCCGTATCGGTCTTCACGCGCTCGACAATTTTTTCGTCGCGCAGCAGTTTGAGATTTGCTACCGCAACGGCGGCGGCCACCGGATGGCCCGAGTATGTCAGCCCATGATTGAATTCGCCGTTTTCGATAATCGCTTCGGCAATGCGGTCGTTCAGGCCGACTGCGCCCATCGGTACATAACCGCTCGTCAGCCCTTTCGCCATTGTGATCAGATCGGGCTGGAAACCGAAATGTTGATGAGCGAACCATTCGCCGGTGCGGCCAAAACCACCAATCACTTCGTCCGCGACTAGCAGGACGTCGTGCTTGCGGCAGATGCGCTCAATTTCCGGCCAGTATGCGGACGCCGGAAAGATAACGCCGCCCGCACCCTGGAAAGGTTCGCCGATAAACGCAGCCACGTTGTGCGCGCCTATTTCAAGGATCTTCATTTCGAGTTGTTGCGCCCGGGCAAGCGCGAACTCTTCCGGTGTCTGACTGCTATTTGCTTCGCCGAAGAAATAAGGTTGATCGATATGCACGATGTTCTCGACTTTCGACGGCATCTGCTCGTGCATGTAGCCCATGCCGCCAAGCGTACCGCCTGCGATCGTCGAGCCGTGATAGCCGTTCTTGCGCGAAATCACGACCTTTTTCGAGTGCTTGCCCTGCGTCGCCCAATATCGATGGACGATACGCAGCACCGTATCGTTGGCTTCCGATCCACTGTTGCAGTAGAAGAAGTGATTGAACGGCTCCGGCGCGAGTTCCGCGAGCAACGTCGACAACTCGATTACCGGCGGGTGAGTGGTTTTGAAGAACGTGTTGTAGTAGGGCAGTTCTTCCATTTGCCTGTACGCCGCATTGGCTAGTTCCTTGCGGCCATAGCCGACATTAACGCACCACAGGCCCGCCATTCCGTCGATAATCTTGTTACCTTCCGAATCCCACAAGTACACGCCGTGGGCTTTCACGATCACGCGGCTGCCGCTGCGGTTGAGCTCGCCCATGTCGGAGAACGGATGAATGTGATGCGCGGCATCCAGCGCGCGGTACTCCGCGGTGGTGCGTTGCTGCGTGGTGCGTGCGCCTGCGGCAGGTTCGGCAGGTTGCGCGTAGGCGATTCCTTCTGTTCTGTAGCTCATACTGCCTCCGGTTTTTCTCACGTCTGCGTTTGCGTTTGCGTTTGCGTTCGGGCTGGCGTTTGATTCAAACGTGCAATAGCAGATGCCGGCGTTCCCATGAACTGATCACGCGAAAGAACGCTTCGTATTCGGTCTCTTTTAGCGCAAGGTACGCCTGCACGAACTTGTCGCCGAGTACCTCTGCAATGGGCTCGCAGGCGCCCATTAATGTCAGGCCCTCTTCGAGGTTGCGCGGTAGCTGGTAGGGCAACTCATATCCGTCGCTCAGCAGCGGCTCGGTAGCGTCGAGCTTTTGTGTCATGCCGAGATAACCGGCCGCAAGCGTTGCCGCTATCGCGAGGTAAGGGTTGCAGTCCACGCCGGGAATCCGGTTTTCAATGCGGCGCGCAGCCGGCCCCGAATGCGGAATGCGAAAGCCCACCGTGCGATTGTCGTATCCCCACGCGACGTTTATCGGCGCGGCCATGAAGCGCGAGAGACGCCGATATGAATTGATGTATGGGGCAAAGATCGGCATCAACGCGGGCGTGTATTTTTGCAAGCCCGCTATGTAGCTGGTGAAAAGCGACGTGGGCTTACCGTCGGCGCCGGTAAAAAGATTGTGGCCGGTTTCCCCGTCGACGAGGCTTTGATGCATATGCATGGCCGAGCCAGGTTCGCCTTCCATCGGCTTGGCCATGAAAGTGGCGTACATCTTGTGACGCAATGCCGCTTCGCGCACCGTGCGCTTGAAGAGGAACACGCTGTCCGCGAGTTTGAGCGGGTCGCCATGCATGAAGTTGATCTCCATCTGCGCGGCGCCCACCTCATGAATCAGCGTGTCGACCTCCAGTTCCTGAACGTCGCAATACTCGTAGATGTCTTCGAAAAGCGGGTCGAATTCGTTGACCGCTTCTATCGAGTAGGCCTGGCGTCCGGTCTCGGCGCGCCCGGTGCGGCCAATGGGCGGCTGCAGCGGCAGGTCGGGGTCCTTGTTCATATCGACCAGATAGAACTCGAGCTCGGGTGCAATGACCGGCTTCCAGCCCTTCGCCTTGTACAGTTCGAGCACGCGGCGCAGCACGCGGCGAGGCGAAATGGCAACGGGCGTGCCGTCGAAATGAACGCAATCGTGAATCACCTGAGCGGTCGGGTCGACGGCCCACGGAATCATTCGTATCGTGCTGGAGTCGGGCACGCATACCATGTCGGGGTCGGTGACGCCCGTGAGCGTGCCGCCGTCCGGATAGTCTCCGGTGACGGTCTGGATCATCACGGCCTGCGGCAAGCGCATGGATTCGCCTGACTCGAACTTGCTGCGCGGAATGATCTTGCCGCGAGCAATGCCCGCCATATCCGGGATGATCGCTTCAATTTCAGTGACGTGATTTTTCTTTAGAAATTCGTCGATGTCATGCATGATTTTCTCTCTGTGTGTTGCGCTATCGCGCAAGCCTGCCTGGCGTCGGCAAGCTGAGTTTCATAGCCAGTTCTCGCGTTTGGCACGCATGCGTTCGCGGCACGCATTGCCGAACGCACGAAAGATCGCAGTGGAGAGGAGGTCGCTCGCATGCTTCCACTCCGGGTGCCACTGCACGCCCAGCGCGAAAGCGCGTGCATCGATCACGCTCACCGCTTCGATCAGTCCGTCCGGCGCAGTGGCTTCGACCACGAGACCCATGCCCAGCTGCTCGATACCCTGGCCATGCAACGAGTTCACGCGCACTTCGTTTGCACCGCCCGCGAGACGCTGCAACAAGCCACCTTGCGTCAGCGTGACCGTGTGAGACGGCGCGTATTGCAGGTCGAGGCGATCCTCCTTGTTCTCGCGATGGTCGCTAAAGCCCGCGACCGCATGAACGCTTTGATGCAACGTCCCGCCGAACACCACGTTCATTTCCTGCAAGCCACGGCATACGGCGAGCACGGGCACGCCCGCCGCAATCGCGGCGCGCATCAGCGGCAACGTCGTCGCATCGCGGGCTGCATCGTGCAGCGTGTCAGGCGCACAAGGCTTGCCGCCGTAACGGTGCGGCTCGAGATTCGAATAACTGCCGGTGAAAAACAGACCGTCGACACTGGCCAGTACATCTTCCGTGGACTGACGCTCGCCCAGCGCAGGCAGCAGCAATGCGAGCGCCTGCGACCCGTCGACAATTGCCGCGATGTATTTCTCACCAACGACGTGCGAAGGATGATGTCCTGTCGTCGTTCTATCGGCGGTAATGCCAATCAATGGATTATTTCGCATAACGAATTGACGTGTGTATTCAACCGCGTGACGCAGAGGATGCGAAACGCAGCGTGCGCACCGTGAATGTCAGCGCGGCACCAGTCCTCAGCCGGACGCTATGCGTCAAGCCGCCGGAGTAGGGCAGTCGGTCGTCGTCAACGAAACGCGCCGCGCGTGACGATCAGGTTTGCCGTTCGATAGGGGCCGGTGCGCTGCACATCCGGGCTGACACGTGCGAAACACATGGATGGCATTGAGCACCGCACATGCGCAAACGCGCGGCTTGAGCAAACGCGCTCGCGCAGACGAACGAATCCAACGGCGAAAAAGAGGGAGGCGCTAGGGCAACAGCGAGGCGACTTCGTCCGTACGCACGGCAATGAAGGCGCGGGCGGAGATAGAGTTGTGACGTCGAACTGAACGACGCGAAAGGATTGTGAAGACGGAGACGAAGCGGCGGAACGCAAGGCTGCCGCTGCTGCCGTCGGCGATGGCGCCGTCAGCGCGAGGACAACTCGCCTGGCTGCGGTTCCATTTCACCAAAGGGCCACGGACTCTCACGATTACACTCGACTGGCAACGTTGAAAGTATTGAACGGCCTGCTCATCCGCACGGGGCGTTTAAAGAAACAGGACGTTGGGATGATCGCCTTGAACCACCGTGAAGCGATTTCGCTGCATCGCAAAACACAAGCGAGTGTCTTGCGACGCGCGAACGGCGACCGCCTATAAGTCAGGATATACGAGCCAATAACGCCGTCAAACCATTTCTGAAAAAACGCGCTTGGTGCTTTCCCGAGGCGGTCCGCAAATTCGTCACTGAAAAGAAGGACTGTTGCGTATTGGGTATTTCGCATCATTCACGCTTTGCTGTCGCGAAGTGGAATTGGAGAAGCGTGGGTGCGGTGGTGTCGACATCAAATGCAGATGTTTTGCTCGAACACAGTCCCCAATCCTGCCGCGTCGTCCGCTCGACCAGCCAGTATTGCGGCAGCATAACGCGTTGCTCGCCGGCCACTCTCACGAGACCCGCCCCCTCGGTCTCCTCTGAAGTTGGTCTCTCCACGGTTAACCGGGCAGGACGGCGACGGCCTTGATTTCGACGATATAGCCGGCCGTGCCCCCGAGCATGTGCGCGCCGACGGCCGTCCATGCAGGCATTGGATGCGTCGTGAGATAGTGGTCGCGTATCTTCAGGAATAAAGGTAAGTCGCGCATATCGGTGTGGAACGTGGTGAGATCCACCACGTCGCTCAGCGAAGCGCCTGCAGCCTCGAGTACTTTCTTCAGGTTCTCGAACGCTTGAACTGTCTGCGCTTCGCGGCCTTCGACGAGTTGCATCTTCTCATCGCGACCCACCTGTCCGGACACGTATATGGTGTTCCCGACCTTGACCGCGGGGGCGTAGCGGATTCTTTCGTACACCGCCTCCATTCCGGCGGGCACAACGGCTTTGCGTTCCTTCATTACTGCGTCTCCAGACTGATTTGGCTCTATCCGTTGTCGCCGCCGGCAACCGGCAACACAGCACCCGTGATGTAGCCAGCTTCGTCGGATGCAAGAAAGAGAATCGGCGCGACCTGTTCTTCAAGCGTTCCATAGCGCTTGAAGAAGGTGGACTCGGCCACCTGCTTCACGGCTTCGCTCATCCAGGTCCTCTCCGCTTCGTTATCTCCGGCTTCGTTGCGAGGCACGCGTCGCGGAGGGGCCTCTGTCCCGCCAGGCGCGGCAGCGACCACGCGGATGTTGCATTCGCCGTATTCCATCGCGAGCGACTGGGTGAGGGCATTGACGCCGCCCTTGGCAGCCGAGTAGGGCACGCGGCGAATACCTCGCGTGGCATTCGATGAGACGTTGACGATCGTTCCATGGCCTTGCGAAAGCATCTGAGGCAAAACAGCGTGGCACGCGTAGAGGGTCGGCATCAGGGAACGGCGGATTTCAGCATCAATCTGAGCCGGTTCGAACTCCGCGAAAGGCCGCATGCGAATCGCGCCGCCGACGCCATTCACAAGGATGTCGATCCGGCCAAACTTTTGCGCGGCAAAAGCCATTGCCGAAGCCGCACCTTCATACGTCTCGAGGTCGGCGACGAAGCCGGCCGTCTCGGCGCCGATCGCCTCGGCGGCGACATCGTGAACAAACTCAGCGCGGTCCACAAACAGTACTTGCGCGCCCTCCGATGCTGCACGCAGAGCAACGCCGCGCCCGATTCCCTGCGCCGCTCCCGTGACGACCATTACCTTGCCTTCGAACCGTTGCGCGTTCATGCGTCCACCAGGGCAGCGTTAGGGGTAAATTTTTCGTAGTGAAAGCTGGCTGGCTCTACGCCGTTTTCGTCGAAGTATTGGCGTACGGCGTCCACCATCGGCGGCGGGCCGCACAGGTACACGTCGACATCTCCGTCGTTCAAACATTCTGCGGGCATGTGCTGTGTCACCCAGCCCTTGCGCGGGTGCGCGGATTCGGTTGCGGCCACAACGGTGCTGAACGTGAAATTCGGAAGCCTCAACGTGTATGCCTGAATGTCTTCGACCAGAACCAGGTCGAGGTCTCGCGTCACACCGTAGATGAGGTGCACCTTCTGCTGGGAGTTCGCGCGGGCCAACACTTCCAGCATCGACAGGAATGGGGCCAGCCCAGTACCTCCGGCGAGGAACAACAAGGGCCGTTCGACTGCACGCAAATAGAAGGTGCCCATCGGTCCGGTCAACTGAACCTTGTTGCCCGGCTGGGCCGATTCGAGCCATGTGCTCATGACGCCGCCGGAAATCTTCTTGATCAAAAAGCAGATTTTCGATTCGCCGGGCAACGAGGAGAACGAGTAGGAGCGGTGTTGGCCGCTGCCGGGTACATCGATGTTGACGTACTGACCGGCAAGGAACACGGGCGGAGCGCCGTCAACATTCATCTCAAGCACGACGGCCGCGTCGTTGTGCTTTTCGACCTTTGTGACCGTCGCGGCGAACTTGCTCTGCTCAGTCTTGCAGGCCGTCGACGATGCGGGGACGGCAATGACACAATCGCTTTCCGGAACCATCTGACATGTGAGGACGAGACCGCTCTGCTTCTCGTCGTCGGTCAACGCGTCTTCTATATAGTCGTCGCCCAGATCGTAGCGGCCACTCTCCGCCCGGCATTTGCAGGTACCGCATACGCCGTCGGAACAGTCCATCGGCAAGTTGATTCTGGCGCGAAAGGCGGCGTCGAGAACTTTCTCGCCGGCCTTGCATTCGACGAAGCGGGTTACTCCGTCTTCGAAGTTCAGTGCAATGTTGTAGCTGGACATGTTGTCTCCTACTTCCTTGTCTCTATTCGACCGGTCGCATCAAACGTGATAGACGTCGAGTACCTGTCGGATATAGTCGTTCTTCAGTGCAATCTTCTTGCTGGCAATCAGCAGGCGGTCGTCGACCTTGCGCAAGGTGACGTACATCGTGCCGAAGAACTGGTCGGTAATCCTGTAGCGATGAATGAGCGTGTTGAAGTTGTACCGAAGGTCCACCTCGTCATCACGTTCAGCCAGCACTTCCACATTGGTCACGTTATGGCTCGTGCGCGGTTCCGGCATCGAAGCGCCGCTTCGTTCGGTCTTGATGCGGAACACGCGGTCTTCGAGCCCGCCGCGATCCGGGTAGTACATCAACGAAATCTGCGTCTGCGGGTCTTCTGTCAGCCTGTCATCGTCGTCCCACGCCGGCATCCAGTAAGTGACGTCCTCGGTATAGCAGGCGAGCCACTCGTCCCATTGACGGTCATCCAGGAAACGGGCTTCCTGATAGAGCGCGCGACATACTTTTTGATAGTCGAAGCTCATACCGTCGCCTCCGCCTGTTCTTTTCGCAACGCGCCGCGCATGACCTGCAGCCAGTACTCGTGCTGAACGACAAAGAGGCCCTCGTCTTCGCTCCGCTCTCCGGAGATGAGCGGATTCAAGCCCATGCTTTTGGCGTTTTCGTCGGGTCCGTGAATCCACAGCGGAGCACCGCGCGAGAGGTCGTTCCACATCGTCGTTGAACCGGCGTAACCGGACTGACACGCGCGAAATTCTTCGAGGTCGTCACTCGTCCCCATGCCAGATACGTTGAAGAAATCTTCGTATTGGCGAATGCGGGTCGCGCGGTCTTCGGCACTTTCGCCCTTGGGGGCGAAACAGAAGATGCTGACTTCGGTTCGGTCTACGCTAATCGGACGAACCACTCGAATCTGCGTGCTGAACTGATCCATCAGGAAGACATTGGGATAAAGGCACAGATTCCGGGTCTGGTTGATGACGAATTTCCCTTTGTCTTCGCCCACACGCGCCGTGATTTCGTCGCGGTGCCGATAAACCGGTCTCACTTCCGGGTTCATCGTATTCGTCCACAGCAGGATATGACCGTGCTCGAATCCGTACACGCCGGCAATCGACTTGCTCCAGCTGTTCGCATCCACTGCCTTGGTGCCTTCTTCCTTGCGCCGGCCCATCGTCGCGGCATAGTTCCAGTGGACGGTGCTGACGTGATAGCCGTCGCAACCGTTTTCCATCTGCATCTTCCAGTTGCCGTCGTAGATATACGAGGAGTTTCCGCGCAATACCTCCAGGCCCTCTGGTGCTTGCGCAACGATCTGGTCGATGATGACCTTCGTCTCGCCGAGGTAATCCTCAAGCGGCATCACGTCGGCATTGAGACTGCCAAACAGAAAGCCGCGATAGCTCTCGAAGCGCGCAACCTTCTTCAGGTCGTGAGAACCTTGCTTGTTGAATTGCACCGGATATTCGGTGGTCTTCTCATCCTTCACTTTCAGAAGCTTCCCCGCATTCGAGAAAGTCCAACCGTGAAAAGGGCAGGTGAAACTGCTCTTGTTGCCGTGCTTGCGGCGACACAGCATTGCACCTTTGTGCGCACACGCATTGATGACCGCGTGCAATTCGCCGGTCTTGTCACGCGTAATGACGATAGGCTGACGACCAATCGACGTGGTGTAGTAGTCGTTGTTATCAGGAATCTGGCTTTCGTGTGCGAGATAAACCCAGTTGCTCTCGAAGATATGTTTCATCTCGAGTTCGTACAAATCGGCGTTGGTGAAGATGTCACGGCGGCAGCGGAAAACACCGTTTTCTTTGTCGTCTTGCACTGCGTTACTCAGCAGGTCTTCCAGCTTCAACGCCTTGTCGATAATTGCAGACATGTTTGCTCTCCCTATGCGGGCTCCATGGCGGAGCCCTTGCATCGGTTCAGTGATTTATGCGGAGAATCAGGCAGCGAGTCGGTCAGAAAGCCGCCGTGTCGAGCGGTTAGACCGCAGCTGACGCCCTCGGGCGATTGACCAACTGAGTGTCCTTACCCTCGATCAATGGGCTCAGCGCAATGTCGAACTGGATCTCTTTGTACGCATCCGCCTTCAGTCCCAAGGCAATGCCGCCGGTCTTCTCGACCACGTGAGGTACGAGTTCTTCGCGGGTCGCATAGGCGAAGTCGTCCCAGATCAGCGGGTCGCCTTCGATGTTGATTTGCGTCGTCAGCTTGCGTGTTTTATCGCTGGTGACGAAGAAGTGCACATGCGCCGGACGATTACCGTGTCGAGCGAGCATGTTCAGCAGTTGCTGGGTCGCACCGTGCGGCGGGCAGCCGTAGCCAACCGGCATGAGTGTGCGGAATTCGTACTTACCGTCGGCACCGGTTCGCACTGCGCCGCGAAGGTTAAACTCGCTTTGTGCACCGGTCGGGTCGAAGTGCGAATAGAAGCCCTTCGAGTTGGCATGCCAGCACTCGACCACCGCGCCCGCCACGGGCTTGCGATCAGGTCCGGTCACGGTGCCATGAATGATGAGCGGGCCAGCGTCTTCGTCGGGATTGATATCGATTTTCGACACACCGTCGCGAACCGGCGCGCCGGCGACATACAACGGTCCTTCAATGGTTCGCGGCGTGCCGCCATGGATGTCTGCCTCGCGGTCCTGCGCATCCATGCGAATGTCGAGATACTTTTCCAGCCCAAGACCTGCAGCCAGAAGCGCCGCTTCGCCGTCTTGCCCGAGCTTATTGAAGTAGGTCACGCCCGCCCAGATCTCATCGGGGGTCATGTCGAGGTCGTCGATAGCCTTGAACAGGTCGCTCAGCAGGCGATGGGTGATCTCCTTGGCGCGGGCGTTGCCGTCCTCGCGACCAAGGTTGGCGGCGGCCGCGAGAAGGTTCTGCACTTCGTTCGTTTCAAACACTTTGGCGTTCATTGTCTGCTCCTGACTCTCTCTTTTTTTCGATGGGGTTAACCCTTGTTTCTGCGCAGATTAAGTATGCTCAGAAGGTATAATCGGGTTGTGAAACTCGGTATGAATGCAGGATAGTTGAGGCCAAACCGACCGGTCCAACACCGATTTAGTATCGGGCTATATCTGAGAGGTATTAAATGGAGCTGCGACACCTCCGGTACTTCGTGGCGGTTGCCGAGGAGCGGAACTTCACGCGTGCCGCGCAGCGGCTTCACATCGCCCAGCCACCGCTCAGTCGGCAGATACAGCAACTGGAAGAGACCTTGGGCGTGCAACTCTTCGAAAGAAACTCGCGCCCGCTGAAACTCACGGAGACGGGCAAGTTCTTTTACGGCCACGCGGTGCAATTGCTGGCACAGACTTCAGAACTTGAGTCGATGACGCGCAGAGTCGGCAACATCGAGCGCAGCATGTCCGTCGGCTTTGTCGCATCGACGCTCTACGGGTTGCTGCCAAAAATAATCCGCCGCTTTCGCGACGAAAACCCGACCGTCGAACTCAGCCTTCACGAAATGTCGACTACCGACCAGATCAGGGCGCTCAAAGACGGCCGCATCGACATCGGCTTTGGCCGCATCCGGCTAGAAGATCCGAACATAAGGCGAGTGGTTCTGCGAGAAGAGAAGATGATTGTCGCGTTCCCTCTCGGCCACCCGCTTTCGATTTCCAGGCCTGTGTCGGCCTTGCGCGACCTCGTAAACGAAACGCTCATCATCTACCCGAAAACGCCCCGTCCGAGCTACGCGGACCAGGTCCTCGCTGCTTTTGAGGATCGTGGGTTAAAGCCGCGAAAGATCTATGAAGTCCGCGAAATACAGATTGCGTTGGGGCTAGTCGCCGCAGGCGAGGGGATTTCCATTGTCCCGAGCAGCGTCTATGGTTTGAAGCGCGACGACGTGAGCTACAAGGAACTGGACGACCCGACTCTGGTGTCGCCAATCATCATGAGTGTGCGTGCGATGGACGAGTCGCGCGATATAAGCGAGATGCTCGATCTGATTTATCGGCTGTACGAGGAAGAGCAGGTGGCATCCGTCGCCCGCACGGACGGGGGTCGGTAAGCCTGTCATACCTCGCGGGTATGGCACTAGACGTCGATGGTCTTGGACAGGGGAAGATTGCGCGAGCAATACTTCTGCAACCTATCCATCTCGTCATCCCAGGTATGAATCCCCAAATCACCTCTGTCGAAGCGATTCTGGTTGACCTTCCAACCATTCGCGCGCATCAGCTCTCCATGGCGACGATGCAGCAACAAACCATGGTCATCATCCGCCTTCGCTCAAGCGACGACATCGAGGGCATAGGGGAGGCGACGACTATCGGCGGTCTCTCTTACGGCGAAGAAAGTCCCGAAGGCATCAAACTGACCATCGACACATATCTGGCGCCAGTGCTGGTGGGACAAGACGCGACCAACATCAACGACGTCATGCTCAAGCTGAACAAGGCGGCCCGCGGCAACCGGTTCGCCAAGTCCGGCATTGAAACGGCGCTGCTGGACGCCCAGGGAAAACGTCTTGGCGTGCCGCTGTCGGCACTGCTAGGCGGATCTGTTCGCAAGACGCTTCCGGTGCTTTGGACGCTCGCGAGCGGCGATACCCATCGCGACATCGAAGAAGCCGAGATGCTTCTTGCCGAACGTCGGCACGATACGTTCAAGCTGAAGATTGGACGGCGTAGCGTTCGCGACGACGTAGCGCACGTGTCCAAAATCAAGGCCGCCCTCGGGGACCGCGCAAGAATCACCGTGGACGTGAATCAGGCATGGAACGAAATCGATGCCGCACTGGGAATTGCCGCGCTGGAAGCGGCCGGCATCGACCTCATCGAGCAACCCACGCCACGCGAGCAACGTGGAGCGCTTGCCCGCCTCGCTGCTCGCTTCATCGTGCCGATCATGGCGGACGAGGGCGTCACGGGTCCCGAAGACGCTCTCGATCTTGTACGTGGCTCGTGCGCCGACGTTTTCGCGCTGAAGATTGCGAAGTCCGGCGGTATCTACGCGATGATGCGGACCGCTGCCGTCGCCGACGCCGCCGGCGTGGCGCTATACGGCGGCACCATGCTCGAAGGCAGCATCGGTTCGATTGCTTCCGCGCACGGATTCAGTGCACTTCCGCAATTGTCATGGGGTACTGAGCTTTTTGGCCCACTCCTGCTAAAGGATGACGTGGTGACGGCTCGCCCCCAGTATCGCAATTTCGACTTGCATCTTCCTGAAGGGCCGGGGCTCGGACTTCAGATCGATGAAGAAAAGCTCGCTTTTTACCGCCGTGATAAACAGGCCTGAGCACACCGGGCCGGTCCACATTCGTTACGACGCAATCGCCAGCAATGGAGAAGGGCGTCGCGCAAGGAGGAGAACATGCTGTATCTCGCAAGAATGGATGTACACCTGCCGCAAGATATGCCGGTCGTTCAGGCCAATGAGATCAAGGCCCGTGAAAAGGAATATTCACAAGAACTACAGCGACAGGGGAAATGGCAGCAATTGCACCGGGTCGTCGGACAGTATGCGAACTACAGTATCTTCGACGTCGACTCACACGACGAGTTACACGAGATTCTTTCTGGCCTTCCATTATTTCCGTACATGTCGATCGAGGTGACAGCGCTTGCACGTCACCCTTCGTCGATACGATAGAAGCCTGGACCGATAGGTCCAGGCAGTGCCGCCAGCCCTACAGCTTGAAAAAGCGGACGGTGGAGTTGAGTTCGTGGCCCTGCGACTTGAGCGAATCCGAAGCTGCGGCTATTTCCTCGACAAGTGCGGCATTCTGCTGGGTCGATTGGTCCATCAAGGCGACTGCCTGATTCACTTCATCGATCGCACGGCTCTGTTCGCGAGCCGACGTAGCAATCTCGCCCGTGATCGTCGCGACATGCGAAATGGCGGTGGCCAACTCGGCAATGGTCTTTCCGGCGAGGTTGACCTGTTCGGCACCCGCCTCGACATTCACGACAGACGACTCCAGCAACCCTTTGATCTCTTTGGCTGCGGTCGTTGAGCGCTGGGCAAGGTTGCGAACTTCGGCGGCGACGACGGCAAAGCCGCGTCCGCTTTCGCCCGCACGGGCGGACTCAACCGCTGCGTTCAAAGCGAGGATATTCGTCTGGAATGCGATGCCTTCTATCATGCCGACGATCCCTACAATCTTGCTGGATTGCTCGACCGCGGCGTTCATCGTGTTCGCGGCCTTCAAAACCGCTTCATTCCCGCGATGCGCTGTCTCTACTGCGCCGCTCGCCACGCTATTGGCGCTCTTCGCCTGTTCGGCCGTGCCGCGTACCGTTCCGGCAAGCTCCTCCATACTCGCAGCCGTCTGCTGCAGCGAAGCCGCCTGCTGCTCAGTCCGCGATGACAGGTCCAGATTACCTGACGATACTTCACCCGCCGCGAGTTCGAGATGGCCGCTGCTGCTCACGACCTTCTGCATCACGCCGTGGAGCTTCGCGACAAACGCATTGAACTGACGCGCGAGAAGTCCGACTTCATCTTCGCTATCGAGCGGCAGCCGCCGGGTCAGGTCACCGTCGCCGGCAGCGATCTCATGCATCGAACTGGCGAGGCTGCGGATCGGACCGGTCATCTTCCGCCCGAGCAGGATCGTCATGCCAAGTCCTGCGGCCAGCACGAGAAGACCCGTCGCGATCAGCGTCAAAGTCAGCTTGTTGGCGGCCGCCATCATTTCCGGCCCTGGCACCAGGGCGAAGTATTTCCAGCCGTTCTTTGGCGACGTGTAGACGAAGGATTCATATGAAACGCCGTCCATCTGCACAGTGGTCAGCCCGTCGGACGACGCGGCCAGTTGCGCGTAGCCGCCGCCAAGGCTTTTCAGATCCTTGAACTCGTGTTCCTTGGCCCTGGGGTCGATCAGGATCTTTCCGTTGTTGTCTGCGACGAGCAGGTAGCCCGTCTTGCCGAACTTGATACCGCTGGTGAGGCGAGCGAAGTCAGCAAGCGAGATGTCGCCCTCGAGCACGCCGAGGATTTCTCCCTTGCTGTCTTTCACGACACGAGCAAACGAAATGATCGCACCGCCCGAACCCGCCGCGCTCAGATAGGGAGCAGGGCGCACGACGCGATCGGGCGCCGTCAACGCTAACTGATACCACGGCCTCACGCGAGGATCGTAGTGGTCGCCATTCATGCTCTCGATTGGCCACTGGACGTAGCCGCCCCAGCGCGTGCCGATATCGAGGTATCGCATGTTAGGGTGACTGTCGCCGAACTGCTTGAGCAGGGCGAAAATGGTCTTCTCGGTTTCGCCGTTAGCATCCGGCGTCATCTGCCCGCCGTGGCTCAGATAATCGGTGATGCTCTGGTCAGCCGCTCTTAGTTGCGTTGTCTGCACCAGGTAGCTGATGTTTTGCTCGACTTCGCGGAAATTGGTGTCGAGCGATTCATCGGCCTGAAGGATGCGCTCATGGCTGGATCGCTCGAACTGGTCGACAGCCTGCTGCCGCACATTCCGCGCGCCGACCGTGGTGAGAAGAAGAACCGCAACCGCGAGTGCAGCACCGGCCACAGCGCTGAACTTGAAGGCGATCGAACTCGTAAGCTTCACAAATGACCTCTGAGCAGTATCTGAACTTGAACCGTAATGTTTTGTTGAGCGCAACGGCCACAGAGCGGGCCGTTATGATGGTTGTCGGCCTGGTTTCTGGGTGCTTGAGCCGAGTTGGTGCCAAACTTCGAAATATTTCTGAGGCATGCGCGCGTGTTGTGTTGGCGTTGGGGGGATTGTTTGTGTTGAGGGGGCCGTGGGCTCGGGCGCTTTCAGGAACAATTTTCCCACCGCAGTTGGCGCACAAAATTGTTCCTTTAGGCAGTATGTCAGTCGAGGGCCGCCGTAGCAGGCCTGACTTCGCCACCGGAGATGCACGAGCGGGCAAAGCCGCCGTTACGCCACTTCTGCCAGTATCCCGCTGACCTCGGCCAGCGCTTGCCGTCGCAGTTCGCCGAGATCGACATTCGCCACGGCATCGTCCTTCACCACACGGCGCCCCGCCGAGAATAGTGCCGCGACCGTCGGCCGTCCGCCCGACGCCACCGGTCCGATCGCTGGATCGTGCAGACCGAAGTAGCGGGGATCGTCGAGCCGGTACACGGCGATATCTGCGGAGTAGCCCGGCGCAATTCGCCCGACGCCTTCGAGCCCAAGCACGCGCGCGCCACCCGCCGTCCCCCAGTGCACGACTTCTTCCACCGAAGCAGCGTCGGCGCCGCCTTCGAACGTGCCGCCCCGATAGACAGGTTGCGCCGCCATGCCGCGCCGCGCGCGCTGCGCGAGCCACGCCATGTGGACCTCGGAGATCATGTCGGCGGCTTCGTTGGACGCCGCGCCATCGACGCCGATCGACACTCGCACGCCCGCGTCCGCCATCTGGCGCACCGGCGCGATGCCGCTGCCGAGCCGCCCGTTCGATTGCGGACAATGCGCGACCCCGGTCCCAGTCTCGGCGAGCAGCGCGATCTCGTGTGCATCGAGCTTGACGAGATGCGCGAACCAGACGTCGTCGCCGAGCCAGTCGTATTCGCCGCAGAACTCGACCGGCGTCGCGCCATGCATCGCCTTCGCGCTGTCCTGATAGCCAACCGTCTCCGACAGGTGACTGTGCATCCTCAAGCCGAGCCTGCGCGCGACGCTGGCCGTCTCGCGCATCTCGTGCGGCGAAATCGAATAGAGCACGGTAGTCGGCGCCATCGCGACACGTCGCATCGCGCGCGGTGAGGCATCGTGATAAGTCGACGCCAGCCGCTCGATATCGGCGAGATAGGCATCGAGCGACTCGGGCCGAAGCGCGGTCGGCAACTCGGCTTCGAGCTGGCGCGTGCGCGTCGCACCGCCGCGCAGCAGCACGAAGCGCAGGCCGAGCTTGTCCGCTTCGTCGAAGAGGATCGCCGAACTGTCGAACGGCATGCCCGGGTAGTACAGGTAGTTGTGGTCCGCGACCGTCGTGCATCCCGAGCGCATCAGTTCGATCAGCCCGATGCGGGCAGCGAGGCGGAAGCGCTTCTCATCGAAGAGTACGCGAAAGCGATACGGCGTCGCGGCGAGCCACGGTGTGAGGGAGGCGTTGAGTCCCGCAGGATCGCCCTTGAGCAGCGACTGGAAAAGATGATGATGCGTGTTGACCCACGCCGGATAGACCACGCAATCGGAGGCATCGACGATCGTCTCGCCCTCGCGCGGCGCGAGCCTGCCAATCGCTGCGATCGTCTCGCCTTCGATGCGGATGTCCGGTCCGTCCGCGCGCGCGGGTTCTTCGGCGCTGCCGTTGCCGCCGGTCATGATGGCCGCTGCATTGCGAATCAGTATGCTCATATCGATGGTCTCAGAGTTCACTCTCGTGCCAGCCGCGCAAGCCGATGCGCGCGACCCATACGGTGATGCCGAACAGCACCACGCCCGTGAGCGTGATCAGAAAGAGCGCCGCAAAAAGGCGCGGAATGTTCAACTGGAATCCGGCCTGCAGAATCTGATAAGCGAGGCCCGAACCGCTGCCGCCGGTTCCCGCGACGAACTCCGCGACGACCGCACCGATCAGCGAAAGTCCGCTCGAAATCCGCAATCCGCCGAAGAAATACGGCAGGGCGCTCGGGATGCGCAGACGCACAAGCGTCTGCCAGCGTGTCGCGCGGTTGATGCGAAACAGGCTGACGAGGCCCGGATTAACGCTGCGCAAGCCGAGTGCGGTGTTCGAGATGATGGGGAACAACGCGACGAGCGTCGCGCAGATCACGAGCGCGAACGTCGTGTCCTTCACCCAGATGATGATGAGCGGCGCAATCGCGACGACTGGCGTGACCTGCAGCAAGATTGCATAAGGAAATAAGCTCGCCTCGATCAGCGGACTCTGCGCGAAGAGCAATGCGACCGCCACGCCCAGGACTGTTGCGAGTGCGAAGGCGAGCAGCGTGATCTTGAGCGTCGCGAGAAGACTCATGACGAGCATCGGGCCATCGGCGACCAATTGCAGCGCGATGTCATGCGGCGCAGGCACGAGATACACCGGCACTTTGAAGAGCGCGCACCAGCCTTCCCAGACCAGCAGCATCAATATGCCGACGACACAGGGCGCCATCGCCTTCGCTACGCCGTGCCGCTGTAACAGCGGCGGGCTGCGCCGGCGCTCGGCTGTCGGCTGCATCGCAGGCTTCGTTGCAAGCGTCTGACTACTCATGATTGCGCTCCTTCGGTATCGACCTGCCTGTCTTCACTCGATGCCAGATGCGCGTCGGTGATCAGGTCCGACAGCGTCTTGCAATGTTGCATGAAGGGTGCCGACACGCGATACGCTTCGTCGCGTTCGGCCGGCCCGCCGATCGGCACGTCGGCGATGATGCGCCCTGGCCGCGCCTGCATCACAACCACGCGTCCCGACAGATACACCGCCTCGTAGACGCTGTGCGTGACGAACACCACGGTCATGCCGCGCTTCCTCCAGAGCGCGCGAAGATCGGCATCGAGCTTGTTGCGCGTGAATTCGTCGAGCGCGCCGAATGGCTCGTCGAGCAGCAGCAGGTCGGGTTCCGTGACGAGCGCCCGTGCCAGCGACGCACGCATCTGCATCCCGCCTGACAGCTCGCGCGGACGCACCGTGCCGAAGCCGCCAAGACCGACGTTCGCGAGCGCCGTGGCGACACGCGCGTCGGCTTCGCGTCGCGGTACGTGCGCGAGGTCGAGCGGCAGGCGCACGTTGTCGGCAATCGACGCCCAGGGCATCAGCGTGGCTTCCTGAAACACCATCGACATGCGCCGCCCGACCGATCCGACGACGCTGAACGGCTGGCCCCACCACCGCATGTGACCGTGCGTGGGCGTCTCGATGCCGGCGAACATCTTGAGCAGCGTGCTCTTGCCACAACCCGACGGTCCGAGCAGCGAGACAAATTCTCCCGCGCCGATGGTGAGGCGTACATCGTCCAGTGCGATCGTGCCGTTCGGATAGACCTTGTCGACACGCTGGACGGCGAGCGCCGTGTCTTTGCTGTCATCGCTCATGGCCTCATGCCTCCTCTGTATCGATGCGGAACACTTCGCGCTCACCATGCTCTTCGAGCAGCTCGAGCAGCATGCGGCGCATCAGCAGTCCGGGCTGATCGGATGCCATGTGGCATTCCTGCTGGCGGCGCACGTCGATGCACGCGTCGTAGTCGGTGGCTTCGAGAATCTCGCGGTCTTCATCGGTGATCGGGCGGTCCCAGTCGATCAGCTCCTGGGTCGAACATTGCTCTTCGGTGTCGTTGCGATAGAGCCATTGCACGAGCATCATCGTCCGGTCGTCGATCGGCGTCGCGCAGTTGTAGATGATGTGATGCACGCCGCTTGCCGGATACATGCAGCCGAAGCGCCGCGCGAACGGCAAGTACCATCGGTTCATCAGATGGCGCTCGGTGATGTCGTCGGTGGTGCCCGTGATGCGGAAGCTTGCTTGCGGGTTGCGGATCGGCACGCGCGTCTCGGCCTCAAAGCCCCATTCGTTCGGACGGAACTCGTACTTCGATGGCTTCGGATTGTCGAAGAGGCCGAAGTTCGACTTGTGCACGAAGCTGAAGTGCGAGTTGTCGAACGAATTCTCCATCATGCGCAGCGGGCTCGTATTCCACTGTTCATAGAACTGCAGGATGCGCCGGTAGCCCGGTGCGGTTTCCTCGGCAAATTCGGGAATCGGCTGCAGCGGATCGTCGAGCGCAACCCACGCGTAACCGTAGCGCTCCTCGCAGCGATACGACTGCACGATCGCGCGCGACGGAATCTCGCCGCCCGCGTTTTGCGGAATGCGTACGCACTTGCCGCTGCAGTCGTAGGTCCAGCCGTGATAGCCGCAAGCGATGTTGCCATCGGCATCGACGAATCCCTTCGAGAGCTTCGCCGTGCGATGGCAACAGCGGTCGCGCAGCGCATGCGGCTTGCCGCCCGCGCCTTTCCACAGGACGATCGGTTCGTCAAGCAGCGTGAACGGCTGCGGACCTGCGTCGAGTTGTGAGATCGGCATGACCGCGTACCAGAAGCGGCGCAAAACTTTCTGACGTGTAACCAGCATGATCGGACTCCTTGATTCCGTGAAGCCCGCTCAGGGCATGACCTTCGCGTTCTGGATGTACTGCAGCGTATAGGCGCTCTTATAGTCGGTGCTCGCTTTGAGCAGCTTCGCGCCGACCATGTAGTCGTAGGTCTTCTTCCAGCGCGTGTCGGTCATTGCGCCGATGCCGAGCGTCGAGGCGTCTCCGCCCGTCACGAGCTTCAGCTTCTTCAGTTGCGCCACGCCGAACGCGAGCTGCGCATCGGTCATCTCGGGATTGTCCTTCTTGATGAGCGCGTTGCCCGGCGCCGGATCGGCGAGATAGCTCTTCCAGCCTTCCATCGACGCCTTCACGAAGCGCGCGGCCACATCGGGCTTCTCGGCAAGAGTCTTCTTCATGCCGACGATGGTGGTGTTGTAGGGCGGATAGCCGGCGTCGGCAAAAAGGAAAAAGTGCGTTTTCACGTTCGCGCGTTCGGCCTGGAACGTCTCGGATGACGGATACGCCTGCATCGCGACGTTTGCATCGGCGAAGAACGGCTGGATGTTGAACGTATAGGGACGCGTCTGACCGTCGCTATAGCCATACTTCTCCTTGAGCCAGGGCCACCACGACGTGCGGCCCGAACCCGCGACCAGGATCGTCTTGCCTTTGAGGTCCGCGAGGCTCTTCACGTCGTCGTGCGTGAGCATGCCTTGCGGGTCGAACTGGAATGAGGCGGCGACCGTCGTCACTGGAATCCCCGCCTCGACGCTCGACAGCACCTGGAAGTCGTAGCCGAGAATGAAGTCAGCCTGGCCGCCGACGAGCAACTGCATACCGTTGACCTGCGGGCCGCCCATCTTGATCGTGACGTCGAGCCCGGCTTTCTTGTAGAGGCCCGTGGCCTGTGCCTGATAGAAGCCGCCGTGCTCGGCCTGCGCATACCAGCTTGTCAGGATGGTGATGTGATCGTCGGCGCGCGCCGATGTCGTCGAACAGATGCTCGCGGCTAGAACGATGCTGCTCAAGATGCGATTCAATACACGCATGAAAAGGGCTCCCCTGCTGGAACGTAGGAAGACCATGCGGACGTAAGAACGTGTCGGGCGCAATGCGCTCGGCGTGCCGGATGACGATCGAGGAAGATTCGGGGCGATTCACGCAACGCTTCCTGTCGACGGAATCCGGACGATTCCGTTCGAACGTCGAGGCTGGTCGACGTAGGCGCGCGATGCGCCCCAAGAGCAATGCCCCACGCCGGTCAGATACGCCGACGCTAGCCGCTTATACTCTGCAACGCTTTAAGCGATATCCATGCCAGACATTTGTTGCCGGGACTGCCGGACCTCGGGTTGTTGCAGGCCTGTCCGAGAGGGCGATACCGGGGCAGCGGCGCCCAATCGTGAGGCATGGACGCACTGTGAAGGAACGCATTCCTTACAGAGAGACGTTGCACGGTTTTATAAAGGTAGGTGAAAACCCAACCCTTTTTCTGACGGACGCTCTTCAATCAGACTGAAACGATTTTAAAGAGATCGAATACAGATGGGGCTCGCCGTTCGACATGACATCTGTGGTTTTCAGTCCCCCCGCGCACGCAATGAATAATGTGGTTGCAGTGATGCGAGAGGAGTATAGAGACGCAGCCGGAGTCGTCTGTCGAGTCGTCATCGAGAATGTCCGTAAGAGAACTGCAAATTGGACACTCGAGACGACCGGGATAACGCGATCCGGTTTGCCGCTCCTCGCCGCGAGCACATGAATGGGCGCCCGCTGTTCGCAGGGCGCCGTTCAGGCGCCCCCCAAAGCGTCGAGCTCTGCGCGAAGCGCAGCCACTACGCCAGTCCAGTCGCCTCGTGTCGTTTGTCGAAACAAGTGTGCCTGGGCGTACCATGGACTATCACTTCTGTCGAGTTGCCATCTCCAGTCCGGCATGAACGGCACAGCAATCCATACGGGCTTTCCGAGCGCCCCCGCCAGATGCGCTACG
Source organism: Paraburkholderia sp. 22098 (assembly GCF_052045935.1). Taxonomy (NCBI): domain Bacteria; kingdom Pseudomonadati; phylum Pseudomonadota; class Betaproteobacteria; order Burkholderiales; family Burkholderiaceae; genus Paraburkholderia; species Paraburkholderia sp. 22098. The sequence continues at coordinate 684,645 of NZ_JBQEPV010000002.1, forward strand.
GCCGTGTCGACGCTGATCACGAGGTCGAGGCGAGCGATCAGCGCAGCCGTCTCAGCGAACGTAGTAAGCTGCGCGGAAACCTCGCGCAGCACCGCGCGCTGCTCAAGCTGCGCGAGGCACGTCCGATCACTGTCACGTACATCATGCTGCAACGCGAAGAAGTCCGCGTCGGCATCGAATAACGGCGTCAGTTGTTCGAGCGATATAGACCGGTTGTGGTCATTCACATGTGTCCGGCTTCCCGACCATACGATCCCAACCTTCCGCCGTCGAGCAGAGGCGGTAAACAGATCGTCCCATTGACGGACAAGCGCGTCGTCTGCGTGAACATATGGACCGGTCACCGCGAGATCGGGTGCGCGAACCTTGAGCGCAAACGGCAGGCTCAGGGTCGGAATGTGATAATCGAAATGGGGCACTTCTCCCGTCTCGCCGATGACTTCGGCCGCGCCCCGATAATTCTTCAGAAGCGGCAGCAGTGCATCCTGAACGCGCAACACGACGCGAGATCCAGCCGCACTGAGCCGATCCACGAAGCGTACGAATTGCAGCGTGTCGCCAAACCCCTGCTCGTGATGAACGAGTATTGTCCTGTCACGTATCGGTTGCCCGCCGGTCCATAGGGTGCTATGCGGAAAGCCGTGGCTACCGGTGCCATCGCGCCAACGCCATTCATATTCGCGCCAGCCGTGTTCGAATTCGCCGAGCAGCAAATTCGTCTGAGCCCGATTGGTGCGGGCACCGACGTCGTTCGGATCGATCGAAAGCGCCTTCTTGAATTGAAGCAACGCCTCATCGAAGCGTCGCAGATCTCGCAATGCGACACCGAGATTGACGTATGCGCGCACGAAACGCGGCTTGAGCGCGATCGCCTGCCGGTAAGCATCCAGTTCGTCCTCATAGCGCTCCAACTTACCGAGCAGCGAGCCCCGGTTGTAATGCGCTTCGGCTGACTGCGGCTGGATTTTGCACAGATGCACCAGGATGTCGAGTGCACGCTGCAGTTCGCCAAGCTGTATCAGCCCCATTGCGACGCCATGCAATGAAGCGGCATGGTCTGGAAACCGGGCCAGGCAGCGCTCGAACAGCGCTATTGCATCGTCGTGACGTTGTGCCAACTGACACACCCGCGCGGCGAAATTCAGTTGTTCAAACGAGACGGACATGTGCGCCGATGCCTGTATCAGAAACTCTGCTGCGCGTGCATGATCGCCTTGTTCGGCGGCGATGTAACCGAGGCCCGAAAGCGCTTCACTGTGGTCGGGGACGCTTGCGAGAATACCGTGCAGCAGACCTGCAGCATCGTCGAGTTGACCGGCCATGAGGTTCTTTTGAGCGGCGGCGAGAGCGTGTTCAATGTCGTGACTCATGGCGATATAGGACTGCGCAAAACGCGATCTGTCGACGGTTGGATACGCCTCATTGTACGGGGGCGCGTAACGCGGCTCTCCAGATCAAATCGATGGCCGCGTCGGTTGCCTGCAGGGAACAACACAGCCTTCGCCGACGCTTCCCAGACATCAAGCTCCCAAAATCGCCAGAATTGCCATTGAAGTGCGACAAGGTCCTTTCAATTGCACAGTCCCGCAACTAACGTCGGACCGCCTTTTGCTCGGCCGTGGTGTCGGGTGTCGTCCCGGATGCGCGTATGGAGTTGAAGGGCTTACACCAGCGTCCGTATTCTGGCCGTCTCCTGTCGATTTCCCGACGGTCGGCAAAAGTCGGCCACGAGCGTCAGCACGCGACCCGGAGGCGACACTCACAATCTCCACACAGCGGCCACTCAGATTGGCGACAAAGTACGCCCTGTACGCTTTGAGCAGAGCCCGATTGGCCCCCATTCGTTCCGCGCGATGGCCAATACTGTCATGGTGCACTCGTGGCCCTTGAAGCGCTGAACTGCGAATTCAAGGAAGCCAAATTCCAGCGAGGCGACCATTAAGCGATTGTGCTTATCTCGCCGCAATGCATTGTCACGGGATCTGCTGAACCCATTGACTCCGCCAACCCGGCGCTTCAAAGGGATCTGAAAAGTACTGGGTCTCGTGAATGACCTTCCCCTTGCGGAACTCCATAATGCTTACCGTGTAAGCCGGCCGCCCGTCATAGGTGATGGAGTATTCCGTGATCCATAGATTACCTTCTCCTTGCATTCGCCTGACATCGAAACCTGCTGGCTTGCCTGGATGATGACTCCGCAGTGCCTGCAAATTCATTCGTCCGAGGATTCGTTCACCTGACTGGGGATAGTCACAGATGGCATCGTCATCGTAAATATCGTGTTCTGCGTCGAGATCGCCGGCCGCTGACGCTTGCCAGTGCGCATTCAGGGCTTCAATTATTTGCTCTTCCTGCATGGAGTGCCTCCGGCTACCTTACGTTCACCTATTGCGTGCGTCGTGGGATAAACCCGGGCGCCCGTCCAGACGACTTCGAGACTCCACGAAGCATGTGCTCAATGTGTGCTCTTGCCGAGGTCTAAACTTCATCGTGATGGGCAGTTGCTAGCAAGGGGACGACTTCACGAATTGTCTACGATATCTTCGAGCCGGTGTCGAACGACCGTTCCTGGCCCTATCAAGCCGGAAAACATAGATGCATGGCTCAACCCCGACCCAAATGACCTCGAGGCAATGTACGCGATACTCGATGACAGGGACCGGCCGTACTACGAGCATCGTATGGCCGCGTGACGAACACTGCTGGCTCGATTCCGAACCTTTCGGGGCCGGCATCGCGAATGCCGCGCGCCGAGAGGGGCGAACCGACTCAGCCAAGCATTGCAAGCTCCGGCATGGAAGACCCGGGAAGGAGGCAGACATGAGCAAATACAGCACGCGGGTTCCCCGCCTCGGCGTGGTCGCTGCGGTTATCCTGGCCGGCCCGGTGCTATTCCAGCCGGCCTTTTCCCAGGACGCGAGCATCCAGAGGTCAAACCAACCAGCCGGTGCGGGAGTGCTACGACATATTCAGGCACGCATCACGGGTATAGACCTGTCACACAACAGTGTGACCTTGCGCGACACGCGCGGCGAAATGGCCGTGATAGAAGTCAGCCCGGACGTCACAGAATTAAAAGAATTTGACGTGGGGGACACGGTGAAAATCGCATATAGAAACGCAATTCTGACGCACCTCACCAAGTCCGCATCCAGTGGCATCCGCGAGCGAATCGAAACCGAGGTTGTGCAGCCAACACAGGATGGCGAAGCCAGTTCAACCCAGAGCGTGGAGTTGCTGGCGACAGTGCTGAAAATCGACCGGAAGAAACGGTTGGTCACATTGCGCGGCCCGACCCTAACTGAGGAATTCGACGTTGCCCCAGATTGTTCTATTGACGGTCTGAAAATCGAAGATTCGGTCCGGGCGAAATTCGTCTCTGCCCGAGCAACTTCGGTTGAGCGGGTCGGGACTGCTCCGCAGTGATAGAAGTGTCGCCCGTCACCACTTGTCATTGCGACGCGAAACGGTTGCGCGATGTGCATGCATCTCCAACGGACAGCGTGTGCTGGAAAAAACGCGCTGCCGCCAAATCGCCGGAGCGGGCAAGAATGGCTCCCGCCTATAATCACTATCAAAAGGTGGGAAGCGCCGTAGCGGGAAACTGCTGGAACGTAAGCGGAGGGCGGATGCGATGCGACGGTTGCAGAAGTTGTAGTGGGCTGGAGCAGCAGTTCGCTCCGCAGTTACATGCTTTGAGGCTCAACAATGAGGCGGCGTCGTGACTACAGACTCCAATAAAAATAGCATGGCTGCGCTGACGCTGGCTGCCATTGGAATTGTGTACGGCGATATTGGAACCAGTCCGCTTTACACAATGAAGGAGGTATTCGCGAAACATCACGGTCTTTCGCCTGTCCCCGTCAATGTGCTGGGGGTGGTCTCGCTGATTTTGTGGGGCCTGATAATCGTGATTTCGCTCAAGTACGTAACTCTTGTTTTGCGGGCGGACAACCGAGGGGAAGGCGGCATTATGGCGATGACCGCGTTAGCGCTATCGTCGGTCACTCAGAAATCCCGTTGGTACTACCCGGTGATGCTGCTTGGCATGGTCGGCGCAGGGCTGTTTTTCGGCGACGGTGTAATTACGCCAGCCATTTCAGTCCTGTCGGCCATTGAAGGGTTGGAAGTGGCCGCACCTGCTCTTAAGCCGTATGTTATCCCTGTGACATTGGCCGTTCTGGTTGCACTGTACTTGTTGCAGCGCAGGGGCACAGCCGGTATCGGAAAATGGTTCGGCCCGATTGTGCTGGTCTGGTTCATTACGCTTGCTGCGATGGGCGTTGCTAATATCGCTAAGAACCCGTTCATTCTGATTGCCTTTAATCCGCTCCACGCCCTCGGCTTTCTCATTCACAACGGGTGGTTGGCCTTCGTCGCCCTCGGTGCGGTTGTCCTGGCGCTCACTGGTGCGGAAGCGCTGTATGCTGATATGGGCCACTTTGGCAAGAAGACAGTTCGCCTGGCCTGGTTTTCTATCGTCGCTCCCGCGCTGGCACTCAATTACCTCGGGCAAGGCGCCTTGTTGTTATCGAATCCGGCAGCGGTTTCGAATCCTTTCTTTCTGCAGCTTGGCCCCTGGAGCGTCTATCCGCTCGTAGTGCTCTCGACGATGGCGACCGTTATCGCATCGCAGGCGACAATCTCTGGTGCATTTTCAGTGACCCAGCAAGCTATTGCACTGGGCTTCCTGCCCCGGATGCGCATCCGCCAGACCTCTGAAAGTCACAAGGGGCAAATCTACATCCCACTCGTCAATTGGCTTCAGCTCACGGCTGTCATACTGGCCGTTGTGGGATTCGGCTCGTCTTCCAATCTGGCTTCGGCCTATGGCATTGCTGCGACCGCTACGATGTTGACGACGACACTGCTGACGTTCTTCGTTGTTCGCTTCGGCTGGAAATTTCCGCTGTTGCTGTCGGTCGCAGCAACCGGATTCTTCTTGACGATTGACGTCGCTTTGTTCTCTTCCACGAGTTTGAAAATCATTAGCGGCGGCTGGTTTACGCTAACAATCAGTGCGCTGATGGTCATGCTCATGCTGACGTGGCGAAGGGGGCGCGAACTGGTATTCCAAAGCCTCCAACGCCAACTCATCCCTCTCGACGACTTCCTCCAGTCGCTCTTCATCAATCCACCACTGCGCGTACCTGGTACAGCCGTCTTCTTCCGTGCAGAAGGTGACGGCGTACCCCATGCGCTGTTGCATAACCTACTGCATAACCAGGTGCTGCATGAACGAACGATATTTCTGACTGTGTACGCCACGGACATCCCCAGAGTTCCGGATAGGGAACGCATCAAGGTGGTCCCGCATGGACACAACTGCTATCAAGTGAACGTCTACTATGGGTTCTCGGATGAGCGCGACATACCGCGCGCTTTGCAAGAAGGTCGGCATGCTGGGCTCTCGATTGACCCGATGCAAACCTCCTTCTTTATCGCCCGCCAGACAGTCCTCGCCACGCCGAAAGCCGGCATGGCGCTATGGCGGGAGGCCTTGTATTCCGCGATGTCTCGCAACGCTCGCGACGCGGCTGATTACTTCAAGATTCCGCCCAATCGGGTCATCGAACTGGGAGCGCAGGTGGAGATTTGAAGGGTAGTGCCAACTCGAGCGAAGAGTTTTGGGGTCCGTCCTTGCCATGACGGCCTGTCGGCGCTTATCGTGGAAACCGCAACCACGCCGAACGTATATTCGCGCAAAAGCACAACTTCTAAGGCTGCGGGTGCGGTATTCGAGCCGTGCCTTGGATGAGTGCAGGACGGGCTTCGAGATGTCTGGCCGCGTCCAATCGTTCAATATGACGTTTTCTTCGGCGACGGCGCGACCGACTTGCGGAAGGTTTCCAGGACCGTTGCTGCCTCGAAGGATTTCGTAGCTGAGCGTGTGCTCTTCATCAGCGCCTCGATGCGTTCCGCGGTATCCGTGGAGGGCGCGGGGGTGTACACCATGATGCGAGTACCCGGAGCATCGGGCACCTCGAGCGACAGTGCATCCAGCTCGAGTACGCCCGCAACGGGATGCTCGATCACCTTTCGCCAGTCGCTGCGCTTGAGCACGTCGTGCTCCGCCCACCATTTGCAAAACTCGGAGTCGGTGTCATTCAGTTCTTCGACGAGATCTCGAAGAAATACTTCGCCGGAGGGACGGAGAATGTAGTCTCCGCGGAACTGTGCGAGAACGCATTTCGCATAGGCGTCCCACTCTCGGAACAGCTTTCGGGCACCTTCCGCATGAAACGTGAACCATAGGAGATTGCAACGGCCGGCCGGCAGGTTTCTGAAGTCGGTAAACACTTTAGTTGCAGCCTCGTTCCACGTGACATAGTTCCAGTTGCCGTCGACCACATAAGCCGGCATGTTGCCTAATTGCTTCAGCATCCGGCGCACGGTGTCAGTCACGTTTTGCGCGATTGGATAAGGCCCGGGCGGCGTGTAATGGTTCGCAAGTTCAAAGAGGTGTGTCCGTTCGTGCGGCGAGAGTTTCAATGCATTAGCTATGCTCTCCACGGTTCGAAACGACACGTTGACTTCGCGGCCCTGTTCGAGCCACGCGTACCACGTGACGCTGATGCCCGCCTTCTCCGCAACCTCTTCACGACGAAGCCCAGGGGTCTTCCGGCGTGGTCCGGATGGGAAATCGATGTCTTCCGGACGCAGACGAGCTCGGCGAGTGCGCAAGAAATCGGCCAGTTCGTTTAACCGCTGCTGCTTTTCCACCGATTCGTCTCCTTGAGTTTTCCTATTCCTGTTACTGCCATTACTAGTAATAGCAGTTGCTAGTTTAGCGAAACGAACCGTGTCACTCTGAGCCCGTCGCTGGCGTTCACCATCCGGTGTTCGGTGAAACGATTATATGTCGTGATCCGAATGAAGATGAAAGGCCCGTGCATGAACGACCGGCAGGACGACAAAAACATTCACGGAGACATAAATGCATCTTTCGTTTCGCCTGATCCGCGCAACCGGGCTTGCTCTCGCTGCCGCGTTGATGATTCCGTCCATGAGCGCGCGCGCCGACTACGCAGGAGCCGCGCGAACCTTCCTTTTCAACCCCGCCGTTCAGATCCCTTTCTCCGATACCGCTAAATTCAAAAAGAAGCCGCCCTACGTGATCGGCTTCGCCAACGCGGGGCTTGGCGACAGTTGGCGCGTAGTCATGCAGCACTCGCTGATGAAGGCGGCGGCGGAGCACGCTGATGTCATCAAGCAGCTCATCGTTACTAACGGCAACATGGACGACGCGAAGCAGGCCGCCGACATCCAGGACCTGATATCGCGCGGCGTCGACTTGCTGATCGTCAGCGCGAACACCCAGAGGGCGCTCGATCCTGTCGTCTCGCGCGCGATGAAGCAGGGCATTCCCGTCGTGATGGTTGACCGCCGGATCTCTTCGGATAACTTTGTCTCCTTCGTGACGGGCTCGGATGCCATGATGGGGCGCGTGTGGGCGCAATGGATCGTCGAGAAGCTGCACGGCAAGGGCAACGTCGTCATGCTTGCAGGACAGGCGGGTTCGAGCGTCAGTGCCGACCGCGAGGCCGCGGCCAGGCAGGTGTTCTCGCAGTATCCCGACATCAAGGTGCTCGATACGGTCTACTCGGACTGGAGCCCTGTCAAGGCCAAGCAGCAGATGCAGGCGATGATCGCCAAGTACGGGCACACCATCAACGCGGTCTGGTGCGCTCATGGCTTGCCCGTCGCCGGGTCCATCGACGCGTTCATTGCCGCGGGCTTCAAGGCCGGCGAAATCCCGCCTCATACCACGGCGGACCTCAACGGCCCGCTCCAGCTTGCGTTGAAGTACAAGATTCCAATGCTGGAGATCGGCTATCCGCCGACCATGGGCCGCACTTCCATCGAGGTTGCGCTCAAGGTCCTCGGCGGTCAGACCGTGCCTAAGATCTACGAGATCAGTCCGCAGATCGCGCTGACGCGCGGGGACGAGACGGCGTCGGTGCCGCATCCGGACCAGTACATCGATCAGATCGTCGACAGCAAGGGGCCGCCCGATGTAATCATCGACGGCGGAATGGGCCCGGGTTACAACCCGGCGACCTTCAAGGTCAAGCTACCGGGTGAGAAATGAACGGGCACGCTGACATCAGCGCCGGGGATCTGCTAGAGGTGATTCGGATCACGAAGGAATTCCCCGGCGTGAAAAGCCTCGATCAGGTGTCGCTCGGTGTGCGCGCCGGTGAGATTCATGCGCTGGTGGGCGAGAACGGCGCGGGTAAATCGACGCTCACCAAGATCATGGCCGGCGTCTATGCGCCGGATTCGGGCGAGATACGTTTCGCCGGCCGGCCGTTGCAATGGAAATCGGCCGCAGACGCGAAACGCCATGGCATCCATGTGATCCATCAGGAGCTGGTGCTGTTTCCGCAATCTACGGTCGCTGAGAACATCTTCGCGGGCGCCGAGCCGCGCACGCGGATCGGGCTACTCGATCATGGCCGGATGAATCGGGATGCACAGGCGTTGCTGGGCGAACTGGGCGTGCGGCTCGATTCCCGCGAGCGCGTCGGCAACCTCTCCGTCGCCGATCAGCAGATGGTCGAGATCGCCAAGGCTATGGCTGGCGAGACGCGCGTGTTGATCCTCGACGAGCCCACTGCGGTCATCGCGGGCAAGGAAGTGCAATTGCTATTTGCGCGCGTGCGGGCGCTGCGGGAAAAGGGCGTCGCGATCGTCTATATCTCGCATCGGCTCGACGAGATATTCGAGCTGTGCGATCGGGTGACCGTGATGAAGGACGGCCGCAAGGTCGCGACGCAAAGTGTCGCGAACACCACGCGCGATCAACTGGTACGTCTGATGGTGGGCCGCGAAATGAAGGACATCTATCCGGACAAGCCGATCCTCGCGCCCGGCGTTCCGAACGTGCTGGAGGTGAACGGTCTGTGCGTGGGCAATCGCGTAGTCGACGCGTCGCTTACCGTGCGTGCCGGCGAAATCGTTGGCATCGCGGGCATGGTGGGATCGGGCCGCACGGAGCTCGCCGCAGGAATCTTCGGTGCGCTGAGAGCGCATCGCGGCACCGTCGACATAGGCGGTACCCGGCGCACCCGGATGACGCCGCGAACCGCCATCCGGCTCGGGCTGGGTTTTGTCACCGAGGATCGCAAGTCCCAGGGGCTGCTCATGCTGCTCGATGTCGCGCAGAACGTCACGGCCACCACCCTTGCGCAGGTGTCGCGCTTTGGCCTGATGCGCCCGGCGCTGGAGCGCGCAGCGGCACAGGCAGCGATCAACGAATACAGGATTGCAGGCACCCATCCCGCCGGCGGCGTCGCCACGCTCTCCGGAGGGAACCAGCAGAAGGTGCTGATAAGCCGCTGGGTGCGCGTGTGCAAGCGCGTGCTCATTCTCGACGAGCCGACCCGTGGCGTCGATGTCGGTGCGAAAGCCGAGATCTACCGCGTCATGCGCGAATTGACCTCGAGAGGTCTTGGAATCCTGATGATCAGTTCGGAGTTGCAGGAGGTGATCGGCATGTCGGATCGCGTGCTGGTCATGCGGGAAGGCCGCATCAACGGCGAAGTGAGCGGCGAACAGATGACCGAGCACGACATCATGCGCCTTGCCACGACCGAAACGTCACAAACCACAGGAGACGCGCATGAGCACGCTTATTGATCGAACCGGCGGCAGGGCAACCGGCATGCGGCGCCACATGGCGCATAACGCCGCTCCGTTGGCAGGGTTCTGTCTGCTGGTTTTGCTCCTGATCGCAGGCGCCTATGCCAGCGACCGCTTCGCGACCGTCGGCAACCTGCTGAATGTTCATCAGCAAGCCACGGGACTCGCCCTTGTGGCCCTCGGGCAGACGCTGGCTATTCTGACCGGCGGCATCGACCTCTCGGTGGGTTCGCTCATCAGCGCGAGCGCGACTCTAACGTCCGGCCTCGCGGACAACCCTCATGGCGGATGGACGAGCGCCATCGTTGTCGTGCTGCTGCTTTCAGCAGTAGTCGGCCTGATTAATGGCGGCCTCGTGCTGCGGCTCAAGGTCCATCCGCTGATCGTGACGCTCGGCATGGGCGCCGTTTTGCAGGGCGCGATTCTGTACTACTCGCTCGGGCCGGCAGGCAATGTTCCGGACGGCTTCGATTCGATTGCCTACGGCCGCTTCCTGAACATACCGGTGACGGCGACGATCATAGTACTGCTTTACTTTGCGCTGTCGTTTTTCATGCGCCGCACCCGCCTCGGACACTACATCTACATGGTGGGAGACGACGAACATGCGGCCAGCCTCACTGGCGTTCCCAAGGCGCGCGTGATCCTGTTCGTCTACGTCTTCTCCGCAGTCTGCGCGGGCGTGACAGGCATCTATCTGGCCGCGCAATTCGGTTCCGGACAGCCCTATCTCGGCGTGAACTACACGCTGGCGTCGATCACGCCCGTGGTGGTGGGCGGCACCGTGCTGACCGGCGGCCGGGGTGGCGTGATCGGCACGCTGATCGCCGTGTACCTGCTGAGCCTTCTTAACAACCTGATCAACTTCGCCGGGATCGCGTCGCAGTACCAACTGATTGTCCAGGGGTTAGCCGTCATCATCGCGGTGTCGGTCAATGCGCAGCGCAAACGGGTGACAGCATGAGTTCGGTTCTCTCCAAACGTCCGTCGCTTGCACGCTATCTCTCGATAGATACAGCGCGCCGCTACGGCATCTATGTCTTCTTCGCGGTCCTGGTCATTGCCTCCGGTGTGTTTTCGCCTACCTTCCTGCGGCGCGACAATGTCGTGAACATGCTGATGCAGTTCGCGCCGCTCGGCATCGTCGTCATTGGGCAGGTGTTCGTGATCCTCGTAGGCGGGCTCGATCTCTCCGTCGCTTCCGTGATGGCGACGGCCGCAGTCATAGCTACGGGCTTCGACGGCACGAACGCATCGGCACCCGCGATCTTCGGCGCGACCGTCGCCATGTGCATGTGCTCCGGCCTCTTGAACGGACTGCTTGTCACGAAACGGCAGGTCTCGCCGTTTCTCGCGACGTTCGCTACGGCCGTCGTACTCGAAGGTCTTCGCTTCGCCTACACACAAGGCGCGCCCTCAGGCAACGTCCCGCCCGTTTTTCACGAGATGGGTACCGGCTTTGCCGCGGGCTTGCCGGTCAACATACTGATCCTGGCCGCGTGCGCCACGGTGTTCGGCGTGTTGCTGCATCGGTCCACGTTCGGGCGGCGCGTCTTCATGGTGGGCGGCAATTCGGAATCGGCGCGTCTGGTGGGCGTACGACCGGATCTCGTGCGCATCGTCTGCTATGTACTCAGTTCGCTGTTGGCGGGACTGGCGGGGCTCATCCTGTCGGGCTTTGTCGGCATCGTCGACAACTGGGTCGGCAAAGGCTTTGAACTCGATTCGATCGTTGCGGCGGTCATGGGCGGCGTCGCGCTGTCAGGCGGGCGCGGTACTTTGCCGGGCGGCCTGATGGGCGCCGCGATTCTCATCATCGTATTCAACATCGTGTTGCTGATCGGCATGCCGGTTCAGGCGCAGACCATCGTCAAGGGCGTGATCATCATCGGCGCATCGGCCTGCTATGTGACCCGGCGGCGCCGCTAGCAGACCGGATTTCAGGAACGACGCTAGCGCGGGCGAGCGTCCAGCAGAGGAGGAGCAGGCATGAGAGCAGTCAGGTTTCATTGTGCACACGACATTCGCGTGGAGAACGTGCCGGACCCGAGCGGCATCGGCGCAGATCAGATGATCGTTAAACCGATGTGGTGTGGCATCTGCGGTACCGACCTGCATGAATACCAGGCAGGTCCGATCGTCGTCCCGACCGAGCCGCATCCGCTGACGGGGGCCAAGGCGCCGCAAGTGCTCGGCCATGAGTTCAGCGCCGAAGTGCTCGAAGTGGGGCGGGACGTGAAGAACGTGCGACCGGGCGACCGCATATCGGTCATGCCGCTGGCATCTTGCGGGCAGTGCTATTACTGCGTGCGGGGCATGCGTCACCTTTGCACGAAAATGGGGTGCGTCGGCTTGAGCTGGGACGGTGGGGGCATGGCGGAATATACCGTTCTCAATGACTATCACGCGAACAGGCTGCCGGATAACGTCAGCGACAAGCAGGGCGCCCTGATCGAGCCCGCGGCGGTCGCCCTCTATGCGGTGGATCGCGGCGGCGTGACGGTCGGCTCGTCTGTGCTGATCACGGGTGCGGGGCCAATCGGCGTGCTGGCGGCGCTCGCGTGCCATGCGGCCGGCGCCAGCCAGATCTTCGTGAGCGAACCGAACCCCGCCCGTGCCGCAAAGATGTCGGAGTTCGGCGTGACCACGCAGATCTTCGATCCCACGGAGGGCGAGTTGCCGGAGAGGATTCGCGATCTGACCGAAGGCGTGGGAGTAGACGTGGCGATCGAATGTTCGGGCAACCAGCATGCACTGAACGCATGCGTCGACGCCGTGCGATCAGCCGGTGCAGTCGTTCAGGCCGGCTTGCACGTGGGGACCGCCACCGTCGATCCGATGAAGTGGTCGCTCAAGGACATTCACATAGAGGGCACGTGGTGTTATCCGGTCACCATCTGGCCGCGCATCATCGGCATGATCGCGAACGGAAAATTCCCGGTGGAGAAACTCATTCACGACCTGATCGACGCGGACGACGTCGTGGCCAAGGGCTTCGACGCCCTGAGCGACAAAGGTGGCGACAAGATGAAGATCCTGATCAACCCGCAGACGACCTGACAAGCGAGCACGCACGAATGACTGATCAAAACAAGGTGAAAAAGCCTTCGATAGGCTGGATTGGCCTCGGCAAGATGGGCACACCCATTGTCCTCAACCTGCTCAAGGCGGGTTACGACGTGGTCGTGTACGACGTGGATCCGGGACGCCTCGGCGAACTCGCTACGCACGGCGTGAGGCCGGCGCCCGATATCGCGGCGCTCGCGGCATCGGCGCAACTCGTCTTTTCCATCATCCCCGATGACGCGGTTCTGTTGAAGGTCGCGCTCGGGTCGCAAGGTGTGTTCGCGAACCTGCCGGCGGGCGCCGTGTATGTCGACATGAGCACAGTGTCGCCGGCAGCATCTGCAGCCGTTCGCGACGCTGCGAAAGAGCGGGGCATAGGCTATATCGCGGCGCCGGTCTCGGGCAGCACCGTCCTCGCGGAGAAGGCCCAGCTCACCGTGTTCGCGTCGGGCCCCAAGGATGCGTTCGACGCGGCGCGCGGTGTATTCGAAGCGATCTCGGCACGCCAGTATTACGTTGGTGAAGACCAGCAGGCGCGCTACCTGAAGCTTGCCATCAATCATCTGGTGGGGTCGACGGCGGTGCTGCTCGCGGAAGCACTCACGCTCGGCAAGAAGGGCGGCCTCGACTGGACCGAGATGCTGACCGTGATCGGCGATAGCGTCGCGGCTTCGCCGCTCATCAAGTACAAGCTCGACCCGCTCAAGCAGCGCGATTTCAAGCCGGCGTTTTCAGCGCGGCAGATGCTCAAGGACATGTCGCTGGTGGTGGATGCCGGCGAAGCCGCAGGCGTGCCGATGGCGGCCGCCGCCCTGGTGCGCAAGCAGTTCGCCGAGTATGTGGACGCGGACGGCGCGGAACTCGATTTCTTCTCGATCGTGCGCGCGGTTGAATTGAGCTCCGGCTTGCACAATTGAGCGCCGCTCGCATCACAACTATCAGGAGTCGCATATGCATTACACCGTTTATTGCCTTGACCATGACGGCATGGTGGAACGCCGCCTGTCCCACTACGACGCCCACAAAGCCTATCTCGCGACTGCGCCGGTCAAAATGGTGATGTCCGGCCCGCTGCTTGCGGCGGACGAGAAGACGATGATCGGCAGCTTCTTCCTCTATGAAGCCGACGACATCGGCCAGGTTGTCCGCTTCAACGCGAACGATCCGTTCAACGAGGCCGGCATCTGGAAGAGCGTCGACATCCGCCCGTTTCTCAAGCGCGTCGACAACCGCTGATCCATGCTTCACGACCGATAAATCGCCATGCGTAATCTCGACGAAAACACCATCACTGATGCGGTACTCAGGCGCCACGAAGGGGCGTCCAATGTCCGTCTGAGGGCGGTTATGACGAGTCTCGTCCGGCATCTTCATGATTTCGCGCGCGAGGTGCAGCTGACCGAAGAGGAGTGGGAAGCGGGTATCCGCTTCCTGACTGAGGTCGGTCATATCACGGACGGCAATCGTCAGGAGTTCATTCTGCTCTCCGACACGCTCGGACTCTCAATGCTCGTCACCGCAATGGCGAACAGGAAGCCCGCCGGATGCACCGAGGCCACGGTCTTTGGGCCGTTTTTCGTCGGCGGAGCGCCAGTGCATCGCAATGGCGACGACATTGCCAACGGTGCCGGCGGCGAGCCATGCTTCGTCTCAGGCCGCATCATGGGGCTCGAGGGCGAAGCTGTGCCGAATGCGCGGATCGAGGTCTGGCAGGCAGATTCGGCTGGCTTCTACGATGTTCAGTACCAAGGCGATACGCACCGGGCGCGGGCAGTGCTGCACAGCTTGCCCGATGGTTCCTATCACTTTCGCTCGATCGTGGCGGAGCCTTATCCGATTCCGCACGACGGACCCGTAGGCAAGCTGCTGGCCGCGCTTGGGCGCCACCCGTGGCGGCCCGCTCATCTGCACTTCATGATCACCGCGCCCGGCTATGAGCGGCTCGTGACCCATGTGTTTCGCGATGGTGACCGCTACCTCGATTCCGACGCCGTGTTCGGCGTGCGCTCGTCGCTAATTGCAGACTGGATTCACCATGAAGAGGGCGTGGCGCCCGACGGCACGCGCATGCAGTCGCCGTTCAGCACGCTCGCTTTTGACTTTGTCCTGAACCGTTCATCATGACACCGAGCATCGCGACGCCATTCATCTATTCCACCCGCGCAACCCGCATTGTTTTCGGCGCGGGCTCGCTCGCGCGGCTCAGTGACGAACTCGACGAACTCGGCATCCGGCGCGCGCTCGTGCTTTCGACGCCGGAGCAATGCGCGCTAGCCGAGCGCGTGCGCGAGCTGGGCGGAGGACGCTGCCATGCGATATTCGATCGGGCAGTCATGCACGTGCCGGTCGAAACCGCCGAAGCCGGTGTCGAGGCGGCCCGCGATGCCGGAGCCGATGGACTGGTCGCGGCAGGAGGCGGCTCCACACTGGGCTTGGCGAAGGCAATCGCGCTGGAGACGAGCTTGCCGATCGTCGCGATCCCCACGACTTACGCGGGTTCCGAGGTCACCCCCATCTACGGGCTGACCGCGAGCAGCGAGAAGAAGACCGGCAAGAGTCATCGCGTTTTGCCGCGCACGGTGATCTATGACGCCACGCTCACGCTGAGCTTGCCGGTGGGACTGACCGCCACTAGCGGACTGAACGCCATCGCCCATGCGGCTGAGGGCTTGTACGCGCAGGACATCAATCCGGTCATGTCGATGTTCGCGGAAGAGGGCGTGCGCAGTCTTGCGCGAGGCCTGGTATCGGTATGCGAACGTCCCGACGATCTGGCCGCTCGAGAAATCACGCAATACGGTGCGTGGCTTTGCGGCACTGTGCTGGGCAATGTGGGCATGGCCTTGCATCACAAGCTGTGCCATACGCTTGGCGGCACCTTCAATTTGCCGCACGCGCAGACGCATGCCGTGGTCCTGCCCTACGCCATGGCGTTCAACCTGCCGTCGGCGCCCGATGCCGCTCAGCGCCTGCGCCGGGCACTCGATATGAGCGATCCAGTGGCTGCGCTCTTTGATCTCGGCCGGGCCCTGGGAACGCCCCGTTCGCTTGCCGAGCTCGGCATTCAGGAGGGCGATCTCGACCGTGCCGCGGAAATCGCCATGCGCTCGCCGTATTTCAATCCCCGCGCACTTTCCCAAAGTGGCATCAGGCAGGTATTGCAGATGGCGTTCGAAGGCGTCCGCCCGACCATGGCGTCGTTTGGTCCTCCGTAAAGTCCGGCTTGAATAGCCGACGGATACACAGTTTCACGCACGCGGCTGCAAAAGCACGAAGCAGGCAGTCGTTTCCAGAATATCTCAACGAGTAACGTTCATTTCATGAAAAATCGCGCTCTTATCATCGGGGCCAGCGGCATCGCAGGCAGCAATCTGGCCGATCGGCTGATCGAGGCCGGCTGGGGAGTCTACGGGCTATCTCGCGGCCGCACAAAAATGTCGCCAGCGGTTCAGCCGATCGTTGCCGACCTGGCATCGGCGGAGTCGGTGCGGGCCGCGCTTCACTCGCTCGACGTAACTCACGTGTTCTTCACCGCCTGGGCGAGGCAGGCGACCGAGCTCGAGAACATCCGTGTGAACGGCGCCATGGTCAGCAACGTACTCGATGCGCTCGAAGCCGGGCCGTCGAAACTCGAGCATGTTGCCTTGGTGACCGGACTCAAGCACTATCTCGGCCCCTTCGAGGCTTATGCGACAGGCGCCGTTCCGCAGACACCGTTTCGCGAAGAGCAAGGCCGTCAGAACGTCGACAACTTCTACTACGAGCAGGAAGACCGCGTATTCGCCGCGGCACAGCGTCAGGGTTTCACATGGAGCGTTCATCGGCCGCACACGATCATCGGATTCGCGGTTGGCAACGCGATGAACATGGGCACGACGCTCGCAGTCTATGCGACGCTTTGCAAGCAAGCGGGACTGCCTTTTGTTTTCCCTGGCTCGGCGACGCAATGGAACAGCCTGACCGACATGACCGATGCGCGTCTTCTCGCCCGGCATCTCGAATGGGCCTCGACGTCGGAAGCGGGTCGCAATCAGGATTTCAATATCGTCAACGGCGATGTTTTTCGCTGGAAATGGATGTGGTCCCGTATCGCAGACTATTTTGGCGTCGAGGCTGTCGCATTTGACGGAGAAGTGCGCCCTCTAGAAGGCCGCATGCGCGACGCGGGCACACAATGGAGGCAGATTGCCGCGCGCTTCGATCTCGTGGAGGCCGACATCGACAGGCTTGCATCGTGGTGGCATTCGGACGCCGACCTCGGCCGTCCGATGGAAGTGCTTACCGATATGTCGAAGAGCCGCAAGGCCGGTTTCCTGGACTTTCAGGCGACCGATGAGGCGTTCTTCGATCTGTTTGCCCGGCTGAAAGCGCAGCGGATAATCCCCGCGTGATAACTGACGGGACGCACATGTGGCCCGCTTTGTCGTCTGTCGTCCGAAGTATTCGACCGGTCCGGAAGCGCCGCCGCAATGAGACCTTTTTGAAAGCCGACCAGTCTCTTTGTCGGCTCGCCCGTCGAGAAAGGCAGACTTATGCACGCGTACTGGCGGTTCGCAGCACGCAAGTGCAGGGCCGCTATCTGCTTCGGGCTTTTGTCTGGGTTAACCAGCTTGAGGCACCGGCGCAGCGGCTTACATTAAAGGACTGCGTAGACGATGCGGGTGATGTAGCATCTCTGCCGTGACCTGCAGTGCCTGTCGACAACCCTCGCGATCTTGCGGGCCACCCAGACACACGCGGATCGTATTCGGCGGATTGCCGTCCGTCGAAAAAGCCGCCCCCGCCACCGCCCCGACGCCCTGATTGCGCAATTGCAGCGCAAGCTCCGACGCACTCCAGTCACACTGCGGCGGAATCGGCAACCACAAATGAAAGCCATCCGACTGCGCTTCGTAATGCCAGTCGGCCAGTTCCTGTGAGGCAATGGTCTGACGCACGTTCGCTTCCTTGCGGATCGCGTCAAGCATCTCGTGCGCGGTGCCGTCGTTGACCCATTGCGTCGCCAGCAGCACCGTGAAAGGACTCGGCATGACGGTCGTCGCGCGCAACGCGCCCGCGACGCGCTGCGTCTGCCTCGCTGTCGGCGCGCGCAGATACGCAACGCGCAGCCCTGCGCCGAAGGTCTTCGAAAACCCCGTCACATACCACGTCAGTTCCGGCGCAAGTGATGCCAGCGCAACCGGCCTGTTCGCCGGCAGCCAGCCGTATGCGTCGTCTTCGATGATGGGAACGCTGTAGCGCAACGCGACATCGGCGAGCGCTTCACGCCGCTGAGTGGAAAGCGTCAGCGTGCTCGGATTCTGCAAGGTGGGATTGCAGTAGAACGCACCGGGCTTGCCGGTCTTGCACAGCGCTTCGAATGCATGCGGCAACGGTCCTTCTTCATCACGCGGCAGTGGTTGCAAACGTACGCCGAGTTGCGATGCGATCGCCTTGATGCCGGGATACGCAAGCGTGTCGAGACATATCGTTTCGCCGGGCCGCGCGAGTTGCGATACCAGCGCCACGAGTGCGCTGTGGATGCCGGGGCACACCAGCACCGTATCGTCTTCGCATTCGGGCAGACGCTCTTTCAACCATGCACGTCCAGCCGCGCGATCGTCGGGCGTGCCGCCAAAATCCTGATAGCGCAGCAGCCGGTAAGGATCGGTGTGGGCGAGCAGATGCGCGGACGATTCACGCAGCCGTGCCGCAAGCTCGGGCGGCTCGGGCGGCATGTTCATCGACATCTCGACGCTGCTGCCGCCCGCGAGCGGCAAAGTCTGCGTGCGTCCGCGCACGAACGTGCCGCTGCCCGCGCGTGCATCGAGCAGGCCGCGCTTGCGTGCTCCCGCATAGGCGCGCGCGACGGTCGTGTAATTCAACTGCAATGCACCTGCCAGATCACGTAGACCAGGCAAACGGTCGCGAGGACGCAATCGGCCGCTCGCCAGATCTTCTTCGATCAGATCCGGTATCACGAGATATGCCGGTTTGCGGCTTTCAGTGAGCCGCTTGAGCCAATGATGCGTGAGACTGTCCATGCTGTATTCCCGGTGCGAAAGCGAATGCGTGAGCGTGAATGTCTTATTCAAAGTACCACGTGAATCGCGCAAAAAAATATCGGTTTTCATTCAATCAGAAACTTGATCGCATTGATTGGATGAATGCACGCTTGCGGGGTATCGCGCACCATCCGCACGCAAAAGGCGCTGCGTCGTTGGGCGAAACCGATGCATGCACATCTGTCGCCGATACCCAAAACCCCGTGCCGGACAAGGCTCGCAAAGATTTTTTCGGATCGCTCGAACAGTCGCGGTTTGATTGATTGGAAGTTGATCGCATGAACCGGGCCGGAAATTGGCATATCCGTTGCGTTAAGTGATTCGCCAATCGGGATATTTCCGGTTGAGCAATCCGATCAATTACGCGACTTATTGGAGAGCGATATGCCTGCCGTCAACAAACCTCTGCATCAGAAAGGCGACTACCTGGTCGACTACGAAGAAAAAGTCTTTCCTGACGTCAAGGCCGAACCCGGCGAGAAAGCGCTCGTCACTTTTCATACCGTCGCATTCGAAGGCTCGATCGGCTTCGTGAATCTGCTGCAGGCAACGCGTCTGCAGCGTAAGGGCTTCGATACGTCCGTGCTGCTGTACGGTCCTGGCGTCACGCTCGGTCTGCAACGCGGCTTCCCGACACTCGGCGACGAAGCGTTCCCCGGTCATCTGAACTTCAACAAGCAGCTCGTCAAGTTCATGGAAGAAGGCGGCAAGGTGTACGCATGCCGCTTCGCGTTGCAGGCGCTGTACGGTCACGGCGAGGCTTCGCTGATCGAAGGCATTCGCCCGATCAACCCGCTCGACGTGCTGGACCTGCAGCTTCTCCATCGCAAGGAGAACGCGCTGATCATCCATACGTGGACCGTCTGAGCGAGCCGGGTGCCGATCATGTCCGAGCAGCGAATCATCCGTGCAGCGGCGGTGCAGATTGCGCCCGACTTCGAGCGTCCCGGCGGCACGCTCGAGCGGGTTTGTACCGCCATCGACGAAGCCGCGGCGAAAGGCGTGCAACTGATCGTCTTTCCTGAGACTTTTGTGCCGTACTACCCGTACTTTTCGTTCGTGCGTCCGCCTGTCGCGTCGGGCGCCGAGCATATGCGGCTCTACGAGCAGGCCGTGGTCGTGCCGGGTCCCGTCACGAAAGCCGTGAGCGAGCGCGCGCGCCGTCATTCGATGGTGGTCGTGCTCGGCGTGAACGAGCGCGATCACGGCAGCCTGTACAACACGCAGCTCGTGTTCGACGTCGACGGGAGGCTCGTGCTGAAGCGCCGCAAGATCACGCCGACGTTTCATGAACGGATGATCTGGGGACAAGGCGATGCAGCGGGGCTGAAAGTCGCGCATACGGGCATCGCGCGAGTCGGCGCGCTTGCGTGCTGGGAGCACTACAACCCGCTCGCGCGCTATGCACTGATGACGCAGCACGAAGAGATCCATTGCAGCCAGTTCCCGGGCTCGCTGGTCGGTCCGATTTTCGCCGAGCAGATCGAGGTCACGATCCGTCATCACGCGCTCGAATCGGGCTGCTTCGTCGTCAATTCGACGGGCTGGCTGAGCGAAGCGCAGATCGAATCCGTCACCACGGACCCGAAGCTTCAAAAGGCGCTGCGCGGCGGCTGCATGACAGCCATCGTGTCGCCCGAAGGCCAGCACCTTGCCGAGCCGCTGCGCGAAGGCGAGGGCATGGTCGTCGCGGATCTCGACATGTCGCTGATCACGAAGCGCAAACGCATGATGGATTCCGTCGGCCATTATGCGCGGCCCGAACTACTGAGTCTTGCCATCAACGATCGCCCGGCGATGCCAGTCGCGCCGATGGCGACGTCGTTCGAACGCGCGGACGCCGCGCCTGAAATCACGAGTGGAGGTCAGGATGAATGCCAGCATGAACCTGTCGCCGGCTGAGCCGCGTACGCAGCGTCAGATGATGGAGCTGCGCACGGAGCTGCAATCGGCGGGGCTGCGCCTCGTCGATCCGAATGCGGGTGCGGCGAGCCGTCGTGGTGGCGCGGGTCCGTCCGACCACAAGGCCGTGACCGTGGATGGTGTCACGATCATGGTGCCCGTGCACACCAGTTCCGCGTGGAATTCGCCGTTCGTCGCGGGCGCGCCGGATGAAGCGGGCGCGAGCGCGTTGATGCGCGGTACGATTCCGATCGCCAGCATCAGCTTTCCGAAAGCGCCGCGCTTTACGCAGTTGCAAACGCTCGACGGTGTGCCGTACTCGCACATCGCGACGCTGCACGGCACCGATGTGCTCGCAACCACCGTGCTGCAAACCTGCATCCGTTACGAGAGCCGCAAGAAGACCTGCAAGTTCTGCGCGATCGGCCAGTCGCTTGCAGCGGGCCGCACGATTGCGCGCAAGACGCCGGAGCAGCTTGCGGAAGTAGCGCGCGCTGCGGTGCTTCTCGACGGCGTCAAGCATATGGTGCTCACTACCGGCACGCCGCCCACGTCCGACCGCGGCGCACAGATCCTGTGCGAAAGCGCATTCGCGATCAAGGCTGCCGTCGATCTCCCGATCCAGGCGCAGTGCGAACCGCCTGACGATGACGCATGGTTCGAGCGTATGAAAGCGAGCGGTATCGACACGCTCGGCATGCATCTCGAAGTAGTGACGCCGGAAGTGCGCGCGCGCGTGATGCCGGGGAAAGCCAGTGTGCCGATCTCGCGCTATCTGGAAGCGTTCAAGGCAGCCGTTGCCGTGTTCGGTACGGGGCAGGTCAGCACGTACATTCTCGCGGGTCTCGGCGATACACCCGAAGCGATCCTGTCGATCTCGCGCGAACTGATCGATATCGGCGTGTCCGTTCGTCGTGCCGTTCGTGCCGATCAGCGGCACGCCGCTCGAAGATCATCCCGCGCCTTCGCCTGAATTCATGAAGTCGATCCTGGTGCCGCTCGGCGCAATGCTGCGCGACGCGCAGATGCGTTCCGCCGATATCAAGGCCGGTTGCGGTAAATGCGGCGCGTGTTCGTCGCTGGCATCGTACGAGGATTGATCATGTTCTGCGAGACATTCGACGAACTCGATGCACTGCCGCTCGCCTTCACGCCTGCCGAGTACCGCGTGAAATGGGCGACGCTGCCGTGGGAGAGCAAGGAAGCGTATGCGTTGCGGCGCGCGGTGTTCTGCGTCGAACAAGGTATTTTCGTCGGCGACGATCGCGACGAAATCGACCGTGATGCGAAGCTGCTGGTTGCGCTGAGCTGCATTGCGGGCGTGCCGGAACAGGTGGTCGGCACGGTGCGGATTCACGAAACCCAGCCGCGCACGTGGCTTGGTTCGCGGCTCGCGGTGCATGCGGCGTTCCGTTCGCATGGCAAGCTCGGTTCGACGCTGATTCGTCTCGCTGTGAGCAGCGCCCATGCACTGGGATGCGATACGTTTCTCGCGCACGTGCAGAGCCAGAATGTGCCGTTGTTCAGGCGGTTGCACTGGCAGACGGTTGCGGAAGAAACGTTGTTTGGGCGGTCGCATCATCTGATGCAAGCGGACCTCACGCACTATCCGCCATGTTTTTCGCCGGAAAGTGGCTTCGTCACGTCATCGCGAGGCCGCTCATGAGTTTGCACGGGCTCGTTGAACGTCTGCGTGAAAGCCGTGGCTTTCGCCATAAGACGGATATCGCAGGCGTGGTGGCGTCGCTGGCGTCGCGTCTTCCGAACGGCACACGTGATCTCGCGCAAGCCGTTGCAGTCGGCGACGATTGCGCGGCGATTGCCGACGGAGACGGCTATCTGCTGTTGGCGATCGAAGGCCTTGTCAGCGATTTCGTCGAGACGATGCCGTGGTTCGCGGGCTACAGCAGCGTGATGGTCAATATCAGCGACGTGTATGCGATGGGCGGCCGTCCGCTTGCCGTTGTCGATGCGTTGTGGAGCGATGGGCTCGAATCGGCGGAACAGATTCTGGCGGGCATGGCGGCGGCATCGAGCGCGTATGGTGTGCCTGTCGTTGGCGGGCATAGCAATACGCGTAGTGCGGAGCCGCAGCTGGCGGTATCGATACTCGGCCGTGCGCGCGCATTGCTGTCGAGCTTCAATGCGCGGCCGGGCGACAGCCTCGTGATGGCCGTCGATCTGCGCGGCCGTTTCGAAGATCCGTATCCTTTCTGGAACGCTTCCGTGGGCGCACCAGCTGAGCGCCTGCGCGATGATCTCGAACTGCTGCCGCAGCTTGCTGAAAGCGGCCTGTGCGAGGCGGCGAAAGATATCAGCATGGCGGGCGCGCTCGGCACATCGCTGATGCTGCTGGAATGCTCGGGTGTTGGCGCGCGTATCGATCTCGATGCGATCCCGCGTCCAGACGGCGTGGACTTTGAGCGCTGGCTGAGCGCATTTCCGAGCTACGGCTTTCTGCTCTCTGTGTGCGATGAACATGTGGATGAGGTGCACGCTTGCTTTGCGCAACGCGGCCTTGCATGCGCGACGATCGGCAGCGTGGATGCGTCGCGTGAAGTGGTGCTCACGCAGCAAGGTGATTCGGCGTTGCTGTGGAACTTCAGGGAGAGCGCATTCATCGGCGCGCCGGTGGGAGAGCCGAAATGAACGGCACGGCAATGCGCATTGCGCTGTTCACGCATTCCGTGAATCCTCGCGGCGGCGTGGTACATACGCTCGAACTGGGGCGGGCGCTGCATGAAGCCGGGCAGGACGTCACGATCTTCGCGCCGTCCGTGGGCGGGGCGCCGATGTTCCGCGCATCGCCTTGCCGTGTGGTACTCGCGCCAGCCGCTGCGCACGGCAACGATACGGTGATGATGGTACAGACGCGGATCGACGCGTTGAAAGCGGCGGTGTTCGAAGAGGGCGCATCGGGCTTTGACGTACTGCATGCACAGGACGGCATCGGCGGCAACGCGCTCGCGGACCTGCGCGAAGCGGGATCGATTCGCGGCTTCGTGCGCACGGTTCATCATCTCGATGCATTCGATAATCCGCGCCTGAGTGCGTGGCAACGACGTGCCTATGCGGATGCCGACACGGTCCTGTGCGTCAGTGACACGTGGACGCGCAAGATGCGCGACGAGTTTGGCGTGACGGCATCAACGGTCAATAACGGCGTGGACGTAGCGCGCTTTCGTGACGTCGGCAGCACGGATGTTTGCGCTGAGTTCGGCCTGAGCGGCACACCGATGGTGCTAGCGGTAGGCGGCATCGAAGAACGAAAGAACACATTGCAACTGCTGGAAGCGTTCGCGTTGCTCCGGCAAACGCATGCCGAAGCGCAGCTTGTACTCGCAGGCGGCGCGAGCCTGCTCGATCACGATACCTACACGCAGAGCTTTATCGCGCGTGCGGCGCAGGTAGGGCTTCGTATCGGCAAACATGAGCCAATCGTAGTCACAGGCCCGCTCGAAGACGCAGCGATTCCGGCGCTGTTGCAACGCGCGGACGTCGTATCGATGATGTCTTTACGCGAAGGTTTCGGGCTGGTCGTGCTCGAAGCGCTGGCAGCGGGCACGCCCGTCGTCGTCTCGCAGATCGAACCGTTCACCGGCTATCTCGACGAACGCGTCTGCTGCTGGGCGCAACCCGATGACGCGACAAGTATCGGCGACGCGCTGCGCCGCGCGTTGCACGAACGCGGCGGCGTCGACTTCGAACGCGCGGTGCCCGAACTTCTTGCGCGCTTTAGCTGGCGCGAAAGCGCGCGTCGTCATATCGCGCTGTACGCAAATCACGTGCAGCGCATCATGCAGCCGCTCGGTGCGTGAATCTCTCATTCAAAGGAAATGTGATGCCAGTCATGCACTTCAAGGTCCAGTGGCCGGACGGCAGCGAGGCCAACTGTTATTCGCCTTCGACGGTGGTCGGCGAGTTCTTCGTTGCCGGTCAACGCTATGCGCTGGGCGATTTTGTCGAACGGGCGCGCGAGGCGTTGCATATCGGCTCCGAACGCGTCCGCGAGAAGTACGGCTTCGCATGCTCGGCGGCGATGGATCAGCTCGCGCAGATCGAAGAACTTGCGCAGCGCTTTGCCACCGACCCGCACGCGGAAGTCAAGGTCGTCGAACTAATTTGAATCCCGAACGCAGGAACGAATCATGTCGAACGCAAACACTGTCGCATCCGATGCGCTGACCGATGTCCCGCACCACACGGTGATCGTGGTGGGCGGCGGGCAAGCTGGTTTGTCGATCAGCTACTACCTCAAAGAGGCGGGCATCGATCATCTTGTGATCGAAAAGCATACGGTCACGCATACGTGGCGCTCGCAGCGCTGGGATGCATTCTGCCTCGTCACGCCGAACTGGCAATGCGCGCTGCCGGGCCATCCGTATCGCGGCGACGATCCGCACGGCTTCATGAAGAAGGACGAGATCATCGCTTATCTGGACGGTTTCATTGCGATGGTCGATGCACCCGTGCTCGAACACACGGAAGTCCGCAAGGTCCGGCGCCTGCCGTCGGGCGGCTACTTCGTGTCGACGTCGAACGGCGACTTCACGGCCGATCAGGTCGTCGTTGCCTCGGGTGGCTATCACACCCCCATCGTGCCGCGCATGGCGGAGCGCCTGCCCGCCGGCATCGTGCAACTGCAGTCGTCGCATTACCGCAATCCGCAGGCGTTGCCGGAAGGTGCCGTGCTCGTGGTGGGTTCGGGGCAATCGGGTGCGCAGATCGCCGAAGACCTGCATCTGGCGGGCCGCAAGGTGTTTCTCGCGGTTTGGGAAGCACCGCGTTGCGCGCGTTTCTATCGTGGCCGCGACGTGGTGGACTGGCTCGCGGACATGCGGTACTACGACATGCCCGTCGACCAGCATCCGCTGCGTGAAGGCGTGCGCGACAACACGAACCATTATGTGACGGGCCGCGATGGCGGGAGAGACATCGATCTGCGACGCTTCGCGCTTGAAGGTATGGAACTGTACGGCAGGCTCGACGATCTCCGCGACGGCTGCCTGCATTTCGCACCGAACCTGAGGGGCAATCTTGATAGCGCCGACGACACTTACAACCGTATCAACGCGAGCATCGACGCGTTCATCGACAAGCAGGGTATCGACGCTCCACCTGGCGCTCCCTATGAACCGGTATGGCGCCCGGAAGGCGAGCGCACGTCGCTGGATCTCGCGCAGAGCGGCATTACGTCGATCATCTGGTGCATTGGCTTTACGCCCGATTTCAGCTGGATCGATGCGCCCGTGTTCAATGGACGTGGATATCCTGCACACAATCGCGGCATCACGCCGCAAGCGGGCTTGTATTTCATCGGACTGCCGTGGCTGCATACATGGGGATCGGGGCGCTTCTCCGGCATCGCACGCGATGCCGGGCATGTCGTCGGCGCGATCCGGGTGGCGCTCGACCAGGCGTCGACGAGCCTCGCGGCGTGAGCATGATCCAACCTTATCGGGCGGGCATGCCGCAACTGAGCTACACGGGACTGTCGGAGAACTGGTTGCTCAAGGAGTGCGGCCATCGACATTGGGAAGCGCTCGCCGCTCACGCGGGCCGCGCGCAGCCCGACTTCCGTGACGACAACGGCGGCCGCTCTTATGCAGCCTTTACGGCGATCCGCTTGCAGACGCGCGGTCTCGATTCGATCGCCGAAAACGATACGTTCGAGATCCGCAGCACGCTTTGCAGAACAGGGCCTGTGCGCCATTTCAGTACGCACCATGTCGTTCGCGACGACCTGACAGTCGCGGAGATCGGGATGTCCTCTGCGTTCGTTACACGCGGCGAGGCGCGCAGCAATCGTTCGGCGGCGCGGGCGGCACTTGCTTCACTGACGGGTGAAATCGTGCCGATGCCCGAAGAGGCATTGGACATGACGCAGATTGGCAAACGACTTCGAGCAGACGACCGTGACGCAGTTCCCGGCCTCGGGCCTGCCACGCGCGAGCCGATCGAGTTCTTCCCGTGCCCGAATAGCGATTTCAACGGCGCTGACTTCCTGTACTTCGCGAGCTTTCAGGCCTTTATCGATCGCGCCGAGTGGCAATGGGGGCGCTTCGGCGAGCCGCCTGTCGTCTCGAGCCGTTCGCTGTTCTATTACGGCAACGTCGACGTGGGCGATACGTTGACCGTGCATATGGTCGGACAGGCGGAAGACGGGCAGGGCATCCGGCACTGGACGGAAGTGCGGCGCAGCAGCGACGGCGCGAAAATCGCCGACGTCACGACGGAAAAACGCTGGAGGCATCGATGAACACGCAACGGCGGCGTCGGTCAGATCGCGTGAAGCTCAAGCGCGTCTATACGCGCGCGGATATTGAAGGCATCGCGCATATCGACAGCATGCCCGGCGAGGCGCCGTTCGTGCGCGGTCCATTCGCGTCGATGTATACGCAAAAACCGTGGACGATACGCCAATACGCGGGGTACGCGCAGGCCTCCGATACGAACCTCGCGTTTCGCACCGCGCTGGCGGAAGGCGCACAGGGGCTCTCTGTCGCCTTTGATCTGCCGACCCAGCGCGGCTACGATTCAGACGACCCGGCTGTGAGCGCGGACGTCGGCATGACGGGTGTCGCAATCGATACAGTGGAGGACATGACTCGCCTCTTCGAAGACATTGCACTCGACCGCGTGTCTGTGTCGATGACAATGAACGGGGCGGTCCTTCCTGTGCTGGCTGCTTTCATCGTCGCGGCGGAGGAAAGCGGCGTTGGCGCCTCGCAACTGAGGGGAACGATCCAGAACGACATCCTGAAAGAGTTTATGGTGCGGAACACGAGCATCTTCGCCCCTGAGCCTTCATTGCGTATCGCCGCCGACGTTGTCGAGTATCTCGGCAAAAACGTGCCTCGATTCAATGCACTTTCGGTGTCGGGATATCACTTTCAGGAAGCAGGTGCGGACCCTGTGCTTGAACTTGCGCTGACAATGGCGAATGCGCGCAACTACATAACGGCCCTCGCAGGTCGCGGGATGCTGGCCGATGATGTCTGTCAGCGGATGAGCTTCTTCTTCGGCGTCGGTATGGACTTCTACGTCGAAATCGCGAAGCTGAGAGCGGCACGAATTCTGTGGGCGGATATTGCCTCGGCAAGCGGCGCAACGTCGGATAGGGCGCGTGCACTGCGGATGCACTGTCAGACATCGGGATGGTCGCTAACGGCGCAGAAACCGATGAACAACGTCATGCGCACGACGGTCGAGGCGTTGGCTGCCGTGTTCGGCGGAACGCAATCGCTGCACACTAACGGCTACGACGAAGCGCTTTCGCTTCCCTGTGCAGAAGCGTCGAGGCTCGCTCGCGACACGCAACTGGTGCTGCAGCACGAAACCGACGTATGCGATGTGGTCGATCCGTGGGCCGGTTCGTACATGATGGAGAACCTCACCGCGGAGATCTGTAAAAAGGCGCTAACGATGATGGCAGAAATCGAGCGCCGTGGTGGCGTGGTTGATGTCGTCGAATCGGGGTGGGTTCGGAACCAGATCCACAGATCGGCTTTGAATATCCAAGCGGAAATCGAGTCGGGAAAACGCACGGTTGTGGGCGTCAACGATTTCATGACGGGATGCGATGAAGACCTTGGAGAGCCACAGACTGTCGATGGCCGGCGGGTGCGCGTGCTGCAAACGCAAAGGCTTGCTCACATCAAGGCGAGGCGTGATCCAACGAGAGTACGCGACACGCTGGATGCGCTGACGCGGGCCGCCCGGGGCAGAGACGGAAACCTTCTTGAACTGACGGTGGCATGCATGCGAGCGCGCGCAACCGTCGGCGAGTGCACGCAGGCACTGGAAGCCGTATGGCCCAGATATCATATCGGCTTGCCGCTACTGCGCGACCACTACGGCGCAAACCTCGAAAGCGACAAGGACTGGCAGGACACATGCTGCGCGGTGGCCGACGCAACGAAGCGCCTGGGCCGTGCGCCACGCGTGTTGATTGCAAAGCTGGGACAAGACGGACATGACCGGGGCGCGCGCATTATCGCAGCGGCATTAAGCGATGCGGGCTTCGCGGTTTCCACGGGATCGATGTTCGCATCACCTTCCGATACCGTCCAATTGGCTGAAGGCGAGCGGGCTGACGTTATCGGCGTGTCCTCTCTCGCGGGCGCACAAAACGATCTGATTACCGCCTTGCGTGATCAACTGACTGGACGCGGTCTGCGGATACCCATCGTGGTGGGCGGGATCATCGACCAGGCGAGTCAACTGGTCCTTCAACGCACCGGAGTGGCGGCCTGCTTTCCGGCAGGCACGCCGATCAAAAAAATCGTAACGCTTCTGGCTGCGATAGCTGTAGCGTCTGCAGAAAAATGCGTCGAACGTGACCATCCGTTACACGAGAGTGCTTAACGAGTCGCGAACTGCTGTTCGGGAGCGATGGTTACAGCACCAGGATCGCCGCGCAGTGCGCGAAGTCTGGTGGTAGAGGACAACCTTGGTCCAATCCTGCGCGCGCACGTCGAAGGGTAAGTCGGCGTGAGGCGCGCCGTCGACTTCGCGCACGTTAGAAGAACGAGCGATGGCTTTGCGGGGCAACGAAGACGGTGATTCTCGCTGCGGTCGTATGTGGTGCTGGAAGAGGTAGGTTACCTTCAGGTTGTTGTCCCACCAGAGGTTCACATATTCAACGGCAACCCCGCGATGGCAGTATTGCGGGCTGTCTTGCTGCACAGTCGATGTGCTCTAGCTATGAGCATCGACCCATGCGCGAGCCCAATCCAACCCTGCGAGCTCAGCGTCCACCTCACTTTCAAAGTGGCCAAGGACACCTGAAGCATGGACAAGCTTGCCGCGAAGGGTGATGGTTCCGCTCGCCGCATAACGTTCCGTCTGCAACTGGCCCTCGAGCTCGACGATTGAGTGTCCCCACACTTGATACCCGTGGTAGCTCTGCGATTGCATTAGCGGACGACGCGAGCGGATAGTGCGTGGCCTCTCACGCGAAGGACGTTGCCTTCCGGTGTGACCTGCCGCGGAATTTCGGACATGTCCGGTGCGTCTTTAGGCAAAGTCCTTTGCACATTGCCCTGTTTCGCGACGAGCTTTGATGCAGGCGCCGATGTGGGCCTTGAATTCACCTTCTTTGGATGCAAAGCCACGTGCCGCCGCACGGCGAGCTTGTGCAGGGCAGTCGCCCTATGTGGCGCAGTCCCGCGCGCCTCCGGCGGATTCCAGACTTCCGAATATGTGCCGGCTCCGAATGCAGTCGGCGCGAGCGCCGCCGTCAACAACGCAAGTCCAAGTCTTCGCACGCTTTCCCCCTTGCCTAGTGGCCTCCGGAATGGTTTCGCTAACGCGCCCCAAGCATTCGAAGGCAGCGGACTCACTGGCCCAACGACGCGAGCTCGCCCAGCGCCGACTAACCCTTCGCCTCAAACGTCGCAATTTCCAGCATGGAAAGGCTCGCCGCTTGGTCCACACCCAACGACTGCTTCTTTGCTCCGGAAAACTTGGCGGTTCGACGTCACGAAATACCCGTCCGATACTGTACATCCATACAGGTTTTCGCGCAATGTCGTCTGCCATGCGTTGCGACATGCGGTGGCAAGGAGGTCGGAACGTCGTTTGCTGTCCGTAGTGTCTCTACCACCACGTAAGCAGTCACGATGGCAGGCGACAATTCCTACAAGCAGGGCAAAATAGTGAATCTCAGGCGTCTACTCAGTGGTGCATGACGATGGCAAACACACGTTCGAGGTGACGTGCGTCGAGGGTTATCACTTTCTACCAACACGTAGCGGCAAGGGCGCGCACTTCGAACTGAAGTACGCGGCAATGCATTCCCACAAGCATGGAGAGCTCCAGAGCACAGAAGCTCGAAGTTTGCTGCGCTCACCCTGGCAACCCGACGTCGAACATGCGGTCAGTCGCGGGCTTTCGCGTCGGGTACATCCCCGCGCGAGATGCAGTGTGCGCCCGACAGGGTAGTCGGGCATCGTCCATAACGCGGCTCCTGATTACACTGCTCAATGGCTACAGCACGCGGTTCGCAATCTCCAGCTCTAAGCCGTTACGGGAAGATGCGAGACTTCGCGCATACGCCCGAACCGGCGCCTGCGAAGCGGGCAACGCGCCAGCCAGCGCGTCTAAGCTTCGTCGTGCAGAAGCATTGGGCTAGCCGTCTTCACTATGACTTCCGTCTCGAGCTTGACGGTGTGCTGCTATCCTGGGCGGTACCCAAGGGCCCGTGCTACGACCCGAAAGAGAAGAGAATGGCCGTCCACGTGGAGGACCATCCGGTCGAATATGCAACCTTCGAAGGGACAATCCCGCCCAGGCAGTACGGCGCCGGTACGGTGATTGTGTGGGACCGTGGGACGTGGGAGCCTGTCGGGGACCCTCGAAAGGCAATGAAGGCCGGCAAGCTGGTCTTCCGCCTCCATGGCGAAAAGCTGGCCGGCCTATGGGAGCTTGTGCGCATATCCAAGCCGGAGGACAGCCAGGACCAGTGGATGCTGTTCAAGAAGCGCGACGAGTGGGCTCAGCCGTTAGCCGAGTATGACGTCATTAAGGCGCTGCCCGACAGCGTCACGACAAAACCGCTAGGCCTCATCGAAGAGCGTGAGCCAAAAGTATCCCGGCCCGCGCCGGTCACTCCGCCGGCGATAGACCTGTCGGCCGCAGTCCGCGCGCCGCTACCCGCAAAACTCGAACCGCAGCGCGCGACCCTGGCCTCGTCGCTACCTGCAACCGGCGACTGGATAATCGAATCCAAGCTGGATGGTTACCGGATGCTCGCCCGGGTCGACAAGGGGCGCGTACGGTTATTCACAAGCGGCGGCCACGACTGGACGAAGAAACTCGCGACGCTGGCGACTGAAGTCGCGAAGCTCCCCCTCTCCAGTGGATGGCTGGACGGGGAGATAGTCGTGCTCAGGGACGGGCTGCCGGATTTCGGCGCTTTACAGACTGCGATAGATGGCGCAGCGAATGACGAAATCGTCTATTTCCTGTTCGACCTGCCGTACTGTGACGGGAATGACCTGACGGGCGTCCCACTATGGGCGAGGCGCGCGCGACTGGCACAGCTTCTTGAGAAGGATAGCGACCGCATACGCTTCAGCCAGGATTTTGACGCACCAATCGTGCAGATGTTTGAAGCCGCAGCGGGACTCGGACTCGAGGGCTTGATGCTGAAGCGTCGCGACGCCCGATATGAGTCCGGACGGACCGAAGCCTGGCTGAAAGCGAAATGCCGGTTGAGGCAGGAGTTCGTTGTGTGTGGCTTCACCGCCAGGGGCGGTAAGGAAGGCGAAGTCGGCAGTTTGCTGCTTGGCTACTACGCAGGCAAAAAGCTTCACGACGCGGGTAGCGTGGGCACTGGCTGGAACGCTCGAACAGGCCGGGACCTCTGGCAGCGACTGCTTCCTCTGGAACGGGAGACGAGCCCGTTCGACGTCGCCGTATCAAAGCCAGGCCGCTGGTCCAGGCGTGCCGCCGGCGCTGAACGTTGGGTACATCCAGAGCTGGTTGCCGAGGTTGAGTTTGCGGAGTGGACAGGCGAAGGCGTTGTCCGGCAGGCTTCCTTCAAGGGCTTGCGTGTCGATAAGTCCGCGCACCGCGTAGTGCGTGAAACCGGCGAACCGCTGAAGCCAGCTCCTGTCTCGCAGGTAAAGGTCACGCATCCCGAGCGGGTCGTTGATCCTGCGAGTGGCGTCAGCAAACTCGAACTCGTCAGGTACTACGAAAGCGTCGCCGAGTGGATGCTGCCGCACCTTGTAGACCGGCCGATTGCAATGGTTCGCGCGCCGGCGGGTATAGCCGGTCAGATGTTTTTCCAGAAGCACGCGGAAAAGACCGCTATGCCCGGACTAAAGGCGCACGACCGCAATCTGTGGATGAATCATCCGCCCGTGCTCACGGTCGATACGGCAGACGCGCTCCTGTCGGCAGCGCAGATGAATGTCGTTGAATTTCACACGTGGAATTCAACGACCCAGCACATTGATACACCGGACAGGGTCATCTTCGACCTCGACCCTGGCGAGGGAGTGAAGTGGAAGCAGGTTCAGGAGGCCGCGCTTCTTACGCGGGCGTTGCTTGAGGAGCTTGACCTGCAAGCTTGGTTGAAGACGAGCGGCGGTAAAGGGCTGCACGTCGTCGTTCCGCTCGCGCCCAGACTCGACTACAAATCCGTCAAGTCGTTCTCGCAGGCGTTCGTCAGACATCTGGCAAAAACGATTCCTGACCGCTTTTCCGCAACATCAGGGGCAGCCAACCGAATCGGCAAAATCTATGTCGACTACCTGCGCAATGGCAAGGCGCAAACCACTGCCGCCGCCTTCTCCGCGCGGGCGCGGCCAGGAATGGGCGTTTCGATGCCCGTGTCATGGGAACAACTGTCTGACCTCAAAAGCGGTGCACAGTGGACGGTGCAAACGGCGAGGGAGTATCTTAGCTTTCAGACGCGAGACCCATGGGAAGCTTACTGGTCGGCGAGACAGTCGCTGGCGTCGGCGATAAAGCGCCTGCGATGAATTGCCTGGGATGCAAACGGCTGGCGCTGGCAGGAATGGGGGCTACAGGCAAGAGATTCGTTCAAGCGCGGCAGGGCGCCGACGTGCCCGTGGCGGTGTCCCAATGCGGACCGGTCACTCACCGGCACAAGACCTGCTCTGTCGCGTGCAATCGGTCCTGCGGACTTTGAATCATTGCAGCGCCGATAAATTACCGCGTCCGCTCACAGGAGGCTCACATGGCGGCTCGTTCCATCGCATCGCTGACACTGTCCTTCGGTCTTGTGTCCATTCCGGTGAAACTGTATTCGGCGACGGATAGCGCCGCGGGTGTGGGCTTCAATCTTCTGACGCCGGAGGGCGGCCGCGTAAAGCAGCAGTACATCTCAGAGGCCACGGGCGCCGTGGTGGCGCGCGCGGACATGAAGAAGGGATACGAGTTCGAGAAGGGGCAGTTCGTCGTCTTCGCTCCGGAAGAACTGAAAGCGCTGGAAGAAGGCGCGAGTCACGTCGTGGAGATTGTGTCGTTCGTTCCTGAGAAGTCAGTGGACCCCTTGTACTACGACAAGGCGTACTTCATCGCGCCTGACAAACGCGGTGGCAAACCGTACAGCCTGCTTCAGCTTGCGATGCGAGAAAGCGGACGCTGCGCGCTGGCAAAATGGTCGTACAAGGGGAAGACCCGAATCGTTCAGATACGGCCTGCCGAAGACGGCATGGTATTCCAGCAACTGCTGTTCGCCGATGAGGTGCGAGCGCTGAGCGATCTGCATATCGAACAGGTGACTGTCAGCGATACCGAGCTCAAACTTGCGCTGCAAATCATCGACCAGGTGTCGGAAGACGCCTATGACCCGACGGCTTACGAGGACGAAGAGAAGAAGCGGATACTCGAAGCGATTGACCGGAAGATTGCCGGAAAACAGATTGTTTCGCCTGAGGCACCGGCCGAAGAGTCGGGCGGTCAGGTGATCGACCTGATGGAAGCACTTCGCGCCAGTCTCAGCGCCAATAAGGACAAGCGTGAGGCACCTGTGAAGACAGCGGCGCCAAAGACGCCGGCCGCGAAAAAGACTCCGCCCGCTGAGGTCGAGGTACTCGCCGCCAAACCGCGCCGGCCTGTCAAGCGCGCGACACCGAAACCGGACGTCAAAGAGGCGCCACCAGCCAAGGTCCGGGCACGCAAGTGACAAGACGGAGCCAGTCTAACGATTACTCGTTGCGCAGCCTGCAGTCGCTGCTGGGCGTGTCGCGTCGGGTCCTCTCCGGGCTGATTGACGCCGGATTCGTCCACCCGTCGCGTGGCCGACGGAACGAGCTTCGATTCTCCTTCCAGGACGTTGTGCTGCTGCGCACTGCGTTCCAGCTGCAATCTGCCAAAGTCTCCGCACGAAAAATTCTGAGGGCGCTTGCCAAGCTGAAAGCCGAACTACCTGACGAGCTTCCCTTGTCCGGGATTCGAATCACGTCTGTCGGTGAGACCGTGGCCGTGAGGTCGGGACAGGCGCAGTGGGACGCTGATTCGGGGCAGCATCTGCTCGACTTCGAGGTCGCGCCTATCCGGGGGGAGGTGGCATTTCTCGACTCGGTACCGCGAAACCAGGAGAGCCGTGAAGAACAGGCGGAAGAATGGTTCGCACTGGCCGAACAGCTGACCGAAACCGACGCTGTCGGTGCAGAGCAGGCCTACCGGAAAGTGCTTGAGCTCTCGCCATCACCGCACTACGACGCATACACCAACCTGGGCGTATTGCTATGCGAGGCAGAGACGCGCTGCGATGAAGCATTGTCCATTTTTGAAGATGCGCTTGAGCACTTTCCCGAGGACGCGTTGCTGCACTTCAATCGGGCGGTCGTGCTCGAAGAGCTTAAACGCTTCGATGCTGCCGAAGCGGCTTATCAGCGATGCATAGAACTCGACCCGACGCATGCCGATGCTCATTTCAACCTGGCAAGGCTGAGCGAGATTCGTGGCGACAAGCAAGGCCTTGTCCGGCATCTCAGCGCTTATCGTCGCCTCGTCGGCTGAACCGGCTTCGATCGCGCGTCGCTATCAAATAGGCCCAGAACGCCTGAGGCTTCGACGAACTTTTTGTCGCGAGTTCAATTCGTTGGTGGCATAAGGATTCCTTCCTGCCCGCGATTTTTGTCGACTTGCCCGACCTTATCGCAACGCAACTTCCAGTGCAGCACGCAGTTTTCATCAGCGGATACTGCGAGACGTTCTCTGCCTTCGCCAGCGCGCGGTTCCGCGTCTTTTCGATTCTTTCATCGGTGACCCGTATCGGCGGAATTCTAGCGTCCATCTCTTACTGCGACACAACCAGAGATCGCCCGGTACCAATTCCACGAGGCGCTCTTCTCATGTCGCTCAACTTCCAGCAGCAACCTGCGCTCCCGACATCGCGCAAAAAACGGACTTTGGAAGACACATGTGAGACCCGCGCGTAAGCACCTCACGCCTGAGATGCCCAGAAATATTTGTTGTGCTTCTCTTTTTTGTCGATCTAAAGTCAACCGTCGAGCGCTCACTGATTGTTCGTGAGCACCTCACAGCAATATTTGTTGCACACTTCGTCGAGGAAATAAATCGACAAAGCGGTTCACACTGAAATTCTTAGTAATCCGACATAAACCATTCACCGAAACGGGAATCTGAAATGCGCAAGATGGCTTTGGCTTGTTCTGCAGCACTCGTTGCACTTGGCGCCGTGACAGTGACGCCGGCCCGGGCCGAGGTCACGCTGTACGGCATTCTCGATACGTACCTGGGTTATACGAACGCAGGCGGCAAGGGCGCGCAGACCGCGATGCAGAGCGGCGGTCTGTCGGCAAGCCGCGTAGGGATCAGAGGAAGCGAAGATCTCGGCGGCGGCCTGCGTGCAACCTTCGATCTCGAGAACGGCATCCTCACGAACTCCGGCGCGGCGACGGATTCGACGCTCGCTTTCAGCCGCAGTGCGTGGGTGGGTCTCGGCACGCCGTATGGTGAATTCCGTTTCGGCCGTCAGAACTCGGTGCTGCTGCTGATGCACAGCAAGTTCGACGCATTCTCCGGCGGTACGTATGGCTCGTTTCTTCACAACGCGTCGACGTTCGTGTTTCGCTACGACAACATGATCACGTACTGGTCGCCGAACATCGCGGGATTCACGTTCTCCGCGGGTGCGAGCCTGGGTGGTCAGACGTCGCCGCATGACGCGTTGAATGCCTACGTGGGATCGATCGATTATCAGCGTGGCCCGCTGTATCTCGGCGTCAGCCACGCGGAACAGAATGGCGCGAACGGAACAGTCAATACGAAGACGACGTTCGCCGGCGGCAGTTATCAGTTCGGCAGTGTGACGGGCTACTTCGGCTATTACCGCGGCAACAACCTCGGCTCGAATATTTCAACCAATGTCCAAGGCAAATATCACAGCGTCTATTCGCTATCGACGACCTACAACGTCACACCGGCGCTACGGCTCGCGGCCGGCGTCGGCTACGCGAAGGATAGTTCAGGCCAGGATAACAACGCGGGAGAAGTGAGCGTTGGCGCGTTCTACAGTTTCAGCAAGCGGACGCTGGTCTATGGAACGTTTGAACGGCTCGTGAACCGCCACGGCGCGACCTATGCGCTGATCGCCAACGGGCCCATCACGCCGAATACGCCGACGCGAGGAGAAGGCGTGACTGGCGCGCAGCTCGGCATACTGCATTCGTTCTGACGGCACGAAGGCGCAGTGAACGCCATGCAGATATGTCGTGCGGGAGAGGACCGGAAGCGCCGTGACATATCGCTGAACAGCTCAGAAGTCACGTTTTTTTACGTGCATTTTTTTAATGGCTGTTCTAAGTTAACTCATCACCTGCCCACGCGGGTCCTCGTGAGCAGCCTACGAGACGAAGGAGAGGTGTCGTGGAAGATCCTGCAGCTCCGACGGTGGAATTGATCGACTGTTCGAACGAAGCAAAACTGCTCAGTGAGCGCGCGTGTTCGGCGATCCGTCAGGACATTCTGTCCTGCGTAATCGAACCGGCCGCCACGCTGACGGAAAGCGCACTAACCGCACGCTATGGCATCGGCAAGGCAACCTGCAGGGTGGCGCTGCAGCGTCTCGCGCAGGAAGGCTTTGTGCGCATCGTGCCGCGTCAGGGCTACGTGGTAACGCCGATTACGTTGAAGGATGTGGAAGAAGTGTTTGCGCTTCGCCTTGAGCTTGAGCCGCTATCGGCGCGCCTCGCTGCAGGCAAGGCGGATATCGACCTGTTGAACCGGCTGGAGCGCGCGTGCCGCAACGACGATACGTCGCTTGGCATCGGCAGCCGGATTGGCATCTTCATGGATGCGAATGCGGCTTTCCACATGGCGATCGCCGAATGTTCGGGCAACAGCCGGCTGGTTCGCATGCTGGGTGGCCTGCTCAACGATATGGCGCGGCTCGTGTCGCTCGGCTTCGGCGTGCAGAACACCAAGCCGGAGATCCGCCATGACCACACCGCGATGATCAGCGCCCTCGCGAGCGGCGACGGCAAGCGCGCCGAGCAGATCGCGCACCGGCATGTGGCGACGTTTCGCGACATGACGATGGAAAAGGTAATGGCGAGCCTGCGCGACACGCATGCAGGCGCACCGATCGTCCCACTGCGAGGCGCACGATGAACGCTGTGACTACTCAAGCCATGTTCGAGAAGGCAACCACGGTACGCAACGCCGTGGAAGTGGAGCACGTTTCGAAGCACTACGGCAAGCTGGCGGTGCTCGAAGACATCAGTCTGACCGCGCCTTCGGGTTCGGTGCTGGCGATCGTCGGCGCGTCCGGATGCGGCAAGAGCACGTTGCTCAACATCATCGCAGGATTGGCACAGGCGGATCAGGGCGACGTGCGGATCGACGGAGTGGCCGGCGAGCCGACTCACGATACCCGCGTCGTCAGCTACATGTTCCAGGAGGACCGCCTGCTGCCCTGGCGCACGATCGTGGCGAACACGGAATTCGGTCTCGAAGCGGGTTCGCTCAACGCGGAACGGCGGCGCGAACGCTCGCTGGCCGCACTGAAGATGACCGGCCTTGAAGGATTCGAGCACGCCTACCCGCACGAACTCTCGGGCGGCATGCGCAGCCGGGTGGCGCTTGCGCGCAGCCTGGTCGTGAAGCCTTACATCCTGTTGATGGACGAACCGTTTTCCAAGCTCGACCCGCAGATGCGCTCGCAGATGCACGCGGAACTGCTGCGAATCCGCGAGCAACTGAAGATGACCGTCGTATTCGTCACACACGACGTGGAAGAAGCCATCGTGCTCGCGGATAAGGTGGTTGTCCTGCGTCCACGGCCATTCACCGTGAAGGGCATGCCGGGCATCAAGGTGCCGCTGCCCGTAGTCATCGGTCTGGATATGGCGGGGGAGATCACGGAGGTCGGTGACAACGTCGAAAACTGGTCGGTCGGCGCTCGCGTGCTCGTCAATCCGCTCAACAAGAAGAAAGGTCTGATGGGCGAAATGCTCGACGGCGGCATGGCGCAATACTGTCTCGTCAGCGCAGACCAGCTGATCGCAATGCCCGAAGGCGTGACGTTCGAAGAAGCGGCGTCGCTGCCGGTCGCCTATGGTACGGCCCACCGGATGCTCGTTACGCACAACACCATCAAGCCGGGTGATCGTGTAGTCATTCTCGGTGCGAGCGGCGGCGTCGGAACCGGCTGCGTGACGCTTGCCAAAATGCTCGGCGCCGAAGTGATTGCGGCCGCCGGCAGTGCGGACAAGGCTGAACGGCTCAAGGCGATGGGCGCCGATCACGTCATCAACTATCGCGACACCGATTTCTCGAAGTGGGTCATCGAGAAGTACGGCAAGCCGCAACGCCGCAGCTATGAAGGCGGTGCGGACGTCGTGATCAATTTCACCGGCGGCGATACGTGGGTGCCGTCGCTCAAATGCATCAAACGCGGCGGCAGCCTGCTCGTCTGCGGTGCGACTGCGGGTCACGATCCCAAGGAAGACCTTCGCTACATCTGGAGCTTCGAGATTCGCGTGATCGGTTCGAACAGTTTTTATGACGACAACCTCGCGGCGCTGATGGAATTGATCCGTACGAAGAAGATTGCCGTGCAGATCGACAAGGTGTTGCCGCTCGAACAGGCAGCCGAAGGCCTGCGCATGATTCGCGATCGGGAAGTGCTCGGCAAGATCGTCGTTACCCCATAAAAGTACGGAGACTCGAATGGCTGATAACCAGCAACTTACCGCGGAGCAGGTTCAGACAATGCTTACGCGTGGTCCTTACCACCAGTGGCTCGGTCTGCGTGTGCTCGAAGTCGGCGACGGCTCGATCGAAATCGCCGCGACGTGGCGCGAAGAGTGGGTCGTGAACCCCGAACGCCGGTACACGCACGGCGGCATTCTTGCCGCGC
This sequence comes from Paraburkholderia sp. 22098, assembly GCF_052045935.1. NCBI lineage: Bacteria > Pseudomonadati > Pseudomonadota > Betaproteobacteria > Burkholderiales > Burkholderiaceae > Paraburkholderia > Paraburkholderia sp. 22098. Next base: position 724,170 of record NZ_JBQEPV010000002.1, read on the forward strand.
TGGTCGACCTCACGGCCGACTGGGCGCTGGTGTCGAAAACGGGCCGCGGCGTACCGACGATCGATCTGCGCGTCGACTATCACCGCGCGGCGATGCCCGGTGATCTCATCGCGCGCGGTAAGGTGGTGAAGTTCGGTAGCGCGATTTCGGTTGCGGAGGCGCATATTTACGACCAGTCCGGCGCGCTGCTCGCAAGCGGCCGGGGCGTCTATTCGACCGCGCCCGCACCCGCGCCGAAGGCATGATGAACACGGCGACATCGACGCTCGACCATGTCGTCGTGAACGCGATGTTCGAAACCGACGCCGCGGCGTCGTGTTTCGAAGCGCTTGGCTTCGCGTTGACCCCGCGCGGCTATCACTCGCTTGGCTCGGTCAATCACCTGATGATGTTCGATGGACATTATCTCGAACTGGTCGGCCTGCCGCCCGGCGCCACCACGTTGCGGCGCGAGATTCTCGAAAGCCGTCTGGGTATAGACGGTCTCGTATTCAAGACGGACGACGCGCAGGAAACCTATGCGCGATTGATCGACGCCGGCGTGCGTGCCAGTGAACCGCAGTCGTTCACGCGGCCCGTGGACATTGAAGGCGTCGAGCAGATCGCCCGTTTCCGGACAACCCGGCTCGCGGCCGAAGAATTGTCCGCCGGGCGCGTCTATTTCTGCGAGCACCTCACGCCGGAATGGGTCTTCCGTGCCGAATGGACGAAGCATTCGAACGGCGCGCAACGCCTGAAGGAATGCGTGATCGTGAGTGACGACCCGCAACTCGAAGCGCGCCGCTATGCGCTGATTGCCGGCGAGTCGGTTCTCACATCGCCGTCCTTCCACCACTCGCGCATTGCGTTGCGTGACTTCGATCTGGACTTTATCGATGGCGCGGCATATCGCACGCGCTATGGCGACCTCGTATGTCACGCAGCAGGGCGCGACAGCTATTTTGGCGCCATTGTCGTCGAGGTAAGCGACCTTGCGGCGATGCGCGCACGTCTGGACGCGCTCACGTCCCACGTCGACGAGAGCGTCCTGCGGCTGATGGCGCCGGTCCATGCGCAGAGCGGCGCGTCGTCCGTTGTCGTGCTGTTAGGCGAACTCAATACTGTCATTGAATTTATCGGAGCAGTTGAACATGCCCACGCCTGAGAATCTCGGCGATCTGATCGACGCCGACGGCGATCCGTGCAAGCTTGCAGTGATCGCGCTTGGGGAACCGGACGAAACAGGTTGCGCGTGGCACGACACGCGCATGACCTACGGGGAACTGGACGCGCTGGCTGACGGCGTCGCGCATGCACTGGTACGGCGCGGTCTGAAAGTCGGCGAGCGCGTTGCCATTCTTGCGGCGAATCGCGCCGAATATGTCGCGGCGCTGCTCGGCATCATGCGCGCGGGAATGGTCGCTGTGCCCGTCAACTTCAGATTTCCACCCGCGCTCTCCACTTTTGTGATTCGCGATAGTGGTGCACGTCTGGTGTTTTGCGACGCCGCGCGACTTGCCGACTGCCCGGACGATCTGCCGACAGTCGTATTCAATTCGACGGGCGAGGAAAGTTTTGCTTCGTTCGTCGAACGTGGCCCGTTCGAGACTTTCGTGCCCACGCCCGACATGCCGGCGATGTTTCTCTATACGTCCGGCTCGACCGGCAAGCCGAAGGGCGTGATGCTCTCGCACGGCAGCCATCTGTGGGTGGCGCGTACGCGAGCGCGTGCGCAGCCGCCGGCGGCGCATCGCTTTCTGGTGGCGGCGCCGATGTATCACATGAACGCGCTGACGCTCGTGCTGATGTCGTTGTACGGGCACGGCACGGTCATACTGCTTCCGCAATTCACCGCGCGCATGTACATCACGGCGATCGAGCGCTATCGGGTCACGTGGCTCACCTCCGTGCCGCCAATGATCGCGATGATGCTGCGCGAAAAGGAGTTGCTCGCGCGCACGGATCTCTCATCGGTGCGCTTCATCCGGATGGGCTCGGCGCCCGTCAGCGAAAGTCTGCTTGCGCAGATCGGCGAGGTATTGCCGAATGCGAAGCTCACTAACGTCTATGGCACGACCGAGGGCGGGCCGATCGTGTTCGGACCACATCCGCAGGGGATCGAACCGCCGTTGCTGTCGGTCGGATATCCGCATTCGGAAGTCAGCGTCAAGTTGCTCGACGCATCGCCGACAGGTGTGGCAACCGGCGTGCTGGCCGTCAAAGGCCCTGCCGTCATGCTCGGTTACCACAACCGGCCGGACCTGCCGCTACCGGTGACAGCAGATGGCTTTTATATAACGGGCGACGTATTTCACCGCGACGACCAGGGCTTTTATGCGTTCGTCGGCCGTGCGGACGACATGTTCGTGTCCGGCGGCGAGAACATTTTTCCCGGTGAAGTCGAGCAGATGCTGGAGACGCACCCGGATATCGTCCAGGCATGCGTGGTGCCGGTTGCCGACGACATCAAGGGAACCAAGCCGGTGGCATTCGTGGTGCGGCGCGCAGGCGCGTCGCTTACCGAAGAGGAAGCCAAACGGTTCGCGTTGACGCACGCCCCCGCTTATCAGCACCCACGGCGCGTATGGTTCGTGGACACGTTGCCGCTTGCGTCCACAAACAAGATCGATCGCGCAGTATTGAAAGCCACAGCGCTCGCGTCGCTACAGGATAGCGAAACCGCGTAAGTGAAAGCGACACGACATTCAACATCATGGAGTTCAGTATGAACGAGAATTTTCGCGAGTTCCTGGAACGGCTGCGCGCGGCACAGCAACTGGTAGATATCCGGCAGCCTGTTGATATCCGCCATGTGGGAACGCTGGCCGACCAGAGCGACAAGGCGCTGCTGTTTCATAACGTGATCGGCTACGATATGCCGCTGCTGTCGGGCATTATCCGCACGCAGGAACGCGCGATGATGGCGATGGGTTGCGACAACTACTCCGACATCGAGAAGATGCTGGCGCATGGCATCCAGAACCCGATTGCGCCCAAATATGTCGCCACCTCGGCCACGAAAGAAGTGATCTACAAGGGCGACGATGTCGATCTGTTCCGCCTGCCTGTGCCCATGTCGTCGATCTTCGACGGCGGGCCGATGATTACCGCGGGTATCGTGATCTCGCGCGATCCGGAGTACGGCCTGAACAGCGGCATTTACCGCTTCATGGTCAAGGAAAAGGCGCTGAGCGGTATCGACATCGTGACGCCGAACAATATGCGCATGTTCGCGCAGCGTGCCTACGAACAGGGACGTCCGTGCCCGATCTCCATTTCGATCGGCAACCATCCGATGGAAATCATGGGCGCCGGCTATCGCGCACCGATCGGTGTCGACGAAATGGCGATCGCTGGCGGCATCCGCGGCGCAGCGGTCGAATTGGCCCCGTGTGAAACGGTCGACTTGCCGTACATCGCCGATTCGGAGATCGTCATCGAAGCGGAAATTCTGCCGACGGGATGGACCCAGCCGGAAGGCCGCTTCGGCGAATTCACCGCATTGATGGGCGGCCTGCACTGGAACCCGGACGTACGCATCAAGGCAATCATGCATCGGCGCGATGCAATGTATTACTCGTTGCACATGCCTTGGGAGAACACGTGGCTTGCGGCGCCGACGCGCTATCAGGCCATTCGTAGCGCACTGCGCACCGCCGGCGTGCAGGTAAACGACATCAACGTGACGTTGGGCGGCCGCGCGTTCTGGCACGCGGTCATTTCGATCAGGAAGCAGGCGGGTGAGGGCAAGAACGCGCTGCTGGCGGCGCTTTCGGTGATGGATCTGAAACACGTGGTGGTCGTTGACGACGACATCGACGTGTTCAACGGCGAGGAGGTCGAATGGGCCATCGCGACGCGCGTGCAGGGCGACCGCGATCTGATCGTCATCCCTGGCGCGCGCGCGAAGCCGCTGGACCCGAGCTTGCCGGTCATGCCGCCGGGCATGGTGCCGACAGGTGCCAAGGTCGGCGTGGACGCAACGATCTCGGAAGGCATTCCGCACGAACGCTACGAACGTATTTCATATGCCTATGCGGATACGGCGAAGATCGCGGACTACGTGGACGGGAAGGCCGACTCCGTGCATGTGTCGGAGCCGGAACAACTGGAAGACGCCGCAACCGAAGCGCTAGCACTCCTCGGCGCCGCGCCGCTTTACTACACCGAGCTTGCCGAACGGCTGTCGAACTACGACTTCCGCACGCTGGCCCGCGCGCTCGGCGAACTGCATGAACGCAAGCAGTTGTGGAAAACGGCGGAAGGCAAGCTGTGCGTGCGCGGTTCGCGCTTCGACGCGGTGCCGCCGACGCGGCGCTGATTGCCGCGATGTCGTTCGGTGCGCTGCACGGGCCTCCAGCGTTCCCTTCACTCCATTAATGAGCTGATCTGATGCAACCCTACCTGCTTGCAAAGCGTGTGCTGTTTGCCGCCGTGATGTTCCTGCTCGCACTTTCTGCGCAGGCCGCGCCGCTGCGCATCGGTTACTGGACGAGCGGCGTGAGCCTCGGTCTCGGCGCCGTGCTGGAAACGGGCGATTTCCTGAAGAAGGCCGGTATCGACGACGCGCATTTCGTGCACTTCGCCGAGGTCAACGCACCTGCGAGCGGGCTCGCCGCCAATGTGATCGACATAAGCTTCAGCGTGCCCGGCGCTAGCGCGTTCAGCATCACGGCGAGCGGCGTGCCGATCAGGATTTTCGGTGCGACAGCGCCGGCCGATGTCACATTCGTCACGCCCGCCGACTCGCGAATCGAGTCGATCGCGCAATTGCGTGGGAAGAAAATCGGCATGTCGCCGTCGGGTAGTTCGGTTGCGTTGATGACGGCCGCGGTGTTGAAAGCAAATTATGGCTTCAATGCCAGCGAATATTCGCTGGTGCCCGGCAACGAGGCACGCCTTGCGCAGTTTCTCATGCAGCACCAGGTCGACGCCGCAGCGCTGCGCTCGGTTACGGTCGCGCAGTTGACGGAAGTGAAGACCCGGCGTCTCGGCACGCTGGTGGACGAATGGCACAAACTGACGAAATCCAATGCCATGCCGTATCTGGGCGTGGCCGCGGCACGCACGGAGTTGATCCAGCGCGACCCGCAATCCGTCGCCAGGCTGATCGTCGCGATTCACAATGCAATCGTGTGGGGCAACGCGCATCCGGACCAGGTCGCGGCGATCCTGCAAAAAGTCGCGAATCTGCCCGCAGACGATGCGCGGATTTATGCGGCGCATTAGGCCGAACTGAATAGCATTTCCTTCGAACCGATTGATATCGACACGCTCAAGCGCGAGCAGCAGATTTTCGCGGCGAGCGGTGCGATTAAAGGAACGCTTCCCAGCGACGTATTCGTTACCGGACCGTACGAGGCGGCAAAGAAGATCATCGCGGGTCAGAAGCCATGATGACGCATGCACGCCGGCCATGCTCGTTTGCGCTCGATAAAGGAGGGATCGCATGAAATCCACATCCGCAGCGCGGCGACGCCTCGTGGTCGGTATCAGCGGCGCGTCGGGCGTCATTTACGGTGTGCGGCTGCTTCGCCTGTTACGCGACCTGGAGGTGGAGTCGCACCTGGTGGTCAGCCGTTCGGCGCAGGTGACGCTGGCGCAGGAGACGCAGATGCGGCTTGCCGATCTTCAGGCGCTCGCGGACGTCAACTACCCGAACACTGACATCGGTGCGGCGATTTCGAGCGGCTCGTTTCGCGTCGACGGCATGATCGTTGCACCCTGTTCGATCAAGACGCTCTCGGAAGTTGCCACTGGATGCACCAGTTCGCTGCTTTCGCGAGCGGCGGACGTGATGCTCAAGGAACGTCGCCGTCTTGTGCTGATGGTGCGCGAAACGCCGTTGCATGCGGGGCATATCCGCAGTCTCGCTGCCGTCACGGACGCCGGCGCGATTGTCTATCCGCCAGTGCCGGCGTTCTACGCGCGGCCGGAAACGCTCGAGCAGATGGTCGATCATACGCTCGGGCGCGTGCTTGACCTGTTCGATATCGAATCACGAGCCGTACGCCGGTGGAGCGGCACTGCTGGCTGACAGATGGTGCGACAGGGTGTGCTTTTTTTGTGTTCAGTTTACTTCCCTATATGCATCTCCTAGAATGATTTGAGGTTGGTGAGGTGCCTACAGAATGACGTAAGCATAATACGCAGCCATTCCTGGATAGAGCGCACGGGGGCAACATGGTAGGGAAATTAGTTTCTGGGGGCAACGCCACGGCCGAGGGCAAGTTGCTGGGAGAGTCGACTTATCTGGCCATGCGGCAGGCGATACTGTCCTGCTCGCTGAAACCTGGCAGCATGCTGACCGAGGCTGCGCTGATGGAGCAATATGGCGTCGGCAAGTCGACGTGCCGGCTGGCGCTTGCGCGTCTCACGCACGAAGGGCTGGTGCGTTCGGTGCCGCGACACGGCTACGTCGTCGTGCCGGTCACGCTGAAGGATGTCGAGGAGGTGTTCGCGCTGCGGCTCATTCTCGAACCCGAGGCGGCGCGGCTCGCGGCCGGCAAGGTGGACGCAAAGGCGTTGATGCGGATCGATCGCGCTGCGCGCGGCAATACGGCGTCGAAGAATCACGGTAATCGGATCGGGTTTTTCCTCGATGCGAACCGGGAGTTTCATCTGGTGATCGCAATGGCATCGGGCAACGACCGTCTGGTGCGCAGCATCTCGGTGCTGTTCGACGAAATGGCGCGTCTGGTGGCGCTCGGTTTCAGCGACGAAGACGACAGCCCGGAAATCGCCGACGATCACCGCCAACTGGTCGAGGTGCTGTCGGCAGGCGACGGCAAGTCGGGCGCGCGCATTACGCGCCGGCACATCGAAAAGTTTCGCGACATGACGATGGAGCGTGTGCTACGCAGCATGAAGCAGGACTTCGAGCATGCGCCGCTGGTAGCGATCGGCAAGTAATACGGAGGATTCCGCCTTTGCTTCAGGCGGAATCTCTCGATGAATGGTTGCACCGTGCTTTATGTTTTGACAAGGACATTTAGTAATCCTTCAAAGACGACGCTGGGGATACCGGCTGCGTTGCTACTTCAGGCAAAGCACCATGAAATCATTTCGTTCCGTTCTAAAGGCAGCATGCGCACTCGTAATAGCCGGCGCGTGCCTTACCAGTGCGTATGCGGCGCCGCTGCGCGTGGGCTACTGGACCAGCGGCACCAGTCTTGGTTTCGGTGCCGTGCTCGAAGCGCAGAAGTTCTTCGAGAAACAGGGACTGCAGGTGCAGTTCCTCCATTTTCCGGACGTGAACGGACCGACTACCGCGCTGGCTTCGAACGCGATCGACCTGGCATTCGGCACCAGCCTCGCGGGAGCATTCAGCTTGAGCCAGCAGGGTGTGCCGGTCAGGATGGTGGCCGCTACGCAGATTGTCGATGCGGAAATCGTCGTGCTCGCGGATTCGCCGATCCACTCCGCGGGTGAACTGCGCGGCAAGAAAGTCGGCATGTCGCCCATCGGCAGTGCGACGACTGGCGTCGGCACCGCCGTGCTCGACGGCAATTACGGGCTCAAGCTTGCCGACTATCGCCTGGTTGCGGGCGACGAGCCGCGTCTTGCGCAGTTCCTCGTTCAGAAGAACGTCGACGCCGCCGTCATGCGTCCCACCACGGTGGCGCAGGTGCCGGACAGTGCGCAGAAAGTCCGCGTCATCACGACGTTGTCCGATCAATGGAAACAGATGACGAAAGCGAGCACACCGCCCTATATCGGTGTCGCCGTGATGCGCAGCGAGTGGCTCAAGGACAACCCGGCTGATGCTGCGAAGGTGCTTGCGGCGATGCGCCAGGCGCTAGCCTTCGCCGCGACCAATCCCGACGCTGTCGTGGCGATACTCAAGAAGGCCGGCAACATGAGCGACGAGGGCGCGCGTTTTTACGGCGACCACTGGACGACGATGAATACGGTCTCGTTCAAATCGGGCGACATCGACACACTGAAACGCACATTCGAAGTTTTCAGGGCCGCCGGCACGCTGAAGGGCGAGCTTCCCGCGGATCTCTTCTATCAGAAGCCCTATCTCGACTCGGAAGCAGTCAAATGAGCGGATATCGGGAGTCGGCCAGTGGCCACAGCCGCCGCCATGGTGTACGGGCCTTCATCAACGGAGCAGCAATATGACGGAAAAGTGCGACGGTGCGGTCGCGACCATTGAATTTCCCACTAGCCGGATCCGCTGGCCGGAAGAGCGCGTTACACGTGTGCCGCTACGTGTGTTCTCCGACGCGGCAACCTACGAGCGCGAACAGGAGGCCGTGTTTCGCGGGCCCACATGGAGTTTCCTCTGCCTCGACATCGAGATTCCGAACGCGGGTGATTACATCACGACCAAGGTCGGCCATACGTCGGTAATTGTCGTGCGCCAGCAGGACGGCATCATTGGTGCGCTTGTGAACAAGTGCGTGCACAAGGGCTCGGTGCTTTGCTACGAAGCGCAAGGGCACCGCAAGCGTCCGAACTTCGTTTGCCCTTATCACAACTGGGTTTACAACTTCGACGGCGAACTGACGAGCGTCGCATTCGAGAAGGGCGTGCAAGGCAAAGGCGGTATGCCCGAGGATTTCGACAAATCGAAGTTCCGTCTGAAGAAGCTGCGCGTGGAGACCATCCGCGGTCTCGTGTTCGGTTCGTTTTCCGAAGAAGCCCCTGCATTGAAGGACTATCTCGGACCGACAATGGTGCGGCACATGGAGCGCACGCTATATGGGCGGGTAAAGATACTTGGCCGCTATAGTCAGGTGATGCACAACAACTGGAAGCTCTACGTCGAGAATAGCCGCGACAACTATCACCCGAGCCTGCTGCATGCGTTTTTCTCGACCTTCAAGATCAACCGGCTGTCCGCGGAAGGCGGTACGTTGCAGGATGAAGATAGCCGGCATCACATCACCTTTACGAAGCGCTATACCGACATTGGCGATCAGGCATACGACTCCGGCGTGATTCGTGCAATGCGCGACGATTTCGGTCTGAAGGATCCTTCGTTGATCGATCAGTGGATGGAGTATCCCGATCAGATCACCAATGCGATCCAGAGCATTTTTCCGGGCTTCGTGCTGCATCAGATCATGAATTCCATCGGCGTGCGGCAGGTGGTGCCGCTCGGCGTCGATCGATGCGAACTGATCTGGACCGTGCTCGGCTTCGAGGAAGACACGCCGGAGCAGACGCTCATCCGGCGCAAGCAGAGCAATCTCGTCGGGCCCGCGGGTTTTGTGTCGATGGAAGACGGCACGATTGGCGCGTTCGTCGAAAAGGGTATTCGCGGCGATCTTGACGACGCTGCCGTGATCGAGATGGGCGGCAAGGGCACAGGCCCGATGGCGACCCGGGCGACCGAAACCTCGGTACGCGGTTTCTGGAAATTCTATAGAGAACTGATGGATGTCTAGCACGACGCGCTACCCTGACCTGGAGGTCGGCACCCAGACGGGCGCGAGTATCGCGCGCCTGATGGCCCACTATTGCAGTTCGATCGACAATGGCGATTTCGACCGCTGGCCGGAGTTCTTCACCGAAGATTGTACTTACCGCATTCTCACGCGCACCGATTTCGAAGCGGGCCGCGATTTCGGCATCTGGTTCTGCAACACGCGCGGCATGATGCTCGATCGAGTCAGTTCGATCCAGTCGGTTAATGTGTTCGAGCCACATGTCTACCGTCATGTACTTGGACCGACCGAAGTCGTCAGCGTCCAAGACGGGCTGATCGGTTGCGAAACCAGCTACATGGTCGTGCGAACCGGCTATGAAGGCGGCATGGTTGTGTTCAGCGTCGGACGTTATATCGATCAGATCGTTGTCGAATGCGGCCGCGCGTTGCTGCGCGAGCGCACGGTCGTCACGGATTCGTGCCGCTACGACACGCTCGTTGCGCTCCCTCTGTAAGGATGCTGCCCGGATGACCGAACCTGCCCGCCGTTACCGGCTGCACCTCGAAAGCCAGCGGCGTCAGTCGTCAGCCTTTCATCTTCACGAAGCCGTGTGGCAGGTCGCCTGCGCGCGGCATCCCGATCTCGCACAGCAAATCGACGTGACGTTCGGCTGGGACGGCGAGCGGTTCGCGCGTCCGCTCGACGGAGTCGACTTCCTGCTGGCGTCGAGATTCCCGCATGAGGTGGTGAACGACGCGCCACGTCTGCGCTGGATTCACACGACAGGTGCCGGCGTCGATCAGTTGATGCCGCTCGATCGTCTGCGCCGCGACCTGGTCCTGACGAACAGTAGCGGCATTCATAGCGACAAGGCGGCCGAATACACGCAAATGGCGTTGCTGATGCTGAATGCGCAAATGCCGGCCGTGTTGCAGGCGCAGCGGGAGCATCGCTGGGACGCCCGGCTGACCACATCCATTCGAGGCAAGACGGCGCTGATAATCGGCTTCGGCGATCTGGGCATGGCAGCGAGCCGCGCGGCGCGCGCGCTCGGCTTGCGAGTCATTGCACTGAACCGGAGTGGCGCGGCACCGGCGCGGGCGATGGAAGCAGTCGATGTACTCGCAACGATCTCCGCACTCGACGACTGGCTGCCTCAGGCCGACTTCGTCGTTATGACGGCGCCGCTCACGCCGGAGACACGCGAGTTGCTTTCCGCCGCGCGCCTCGCGCGCATGCGGCCCGGTGCGGGCGTCGTCAACCTTTCGCGCGCGGCGCTGATCGACCATGCGGCGTTGTTCGAGCGATTGCGTTCCGGAGAGTGCGGCGGCGCGCTGCTCGACGTATTCGATCCCGAACCGTTACCGGCTGACCATGTGGCGTGGGACGTGCCGGGACTCGTCGTCACGCCGCACATTTCGTGCGACGCGCCCGATTACAACCTGCGGGTGCTCGAACTCTGGTTTGGCAATTTCGCGCGATTCCTGCGCGGGGAACCGCTCGCGAATATCGTCGATCGTACCCGCGGTTATTGAGCCGGCAGATGGGACGCGATCAAGGGTGACAACCCCGGCTGAGCGAGGCTCCGGTGCAAATAGGGTCGGCGAATCGGACAAAAGTTGTTGAGCAAAACGGACTAATGACCCGCGATGACCAGGCTGAAGAGTCTCGAGATGTTCGCTGGTACCTGCGCTACAAGCTCAGCCTACGGGATCTGACCAGCCCGCGAACGTGACAACGCCCCCGCGTCAGCTGATGGCATCGAAACAACGGCACGCCAACAACCGCATCACGAACGATCGCGCGGCATCGCCTGCAACGTATCGACGATTTCGCGCATCAGCGCTTTTCTGTCATCCGAAGCTCGCTGCACCATGCCGACCGTGCGCAGCGCCGGCGGGCTCGAAATCGGGATCACGCGCAGCAGCGGGTCGTTCAGCCAGTTGCCGCGTATCAGCAGCGGCAGCACCGCGACGCCTACTTTCTCGCGCACCAGCGCGGCAATCGTCTCGATCGAATTCAGTTCGAGATACTCGTTGACCATCAAGCCCGCTTTCTCCAGCGCCTGCTCGACCACCTGCCCCGTGCGCACGCGCCGGTCGAAGCGCAGAAAGCCGTGCCCACGCAAGATGCGCTGCGGGTCATTATCGGCGATGTCGCGGTTCGCTACCAGCACCATCGGTTCGGTGTAGAGCGTGGTCCATTTGAGGGTGTCGGGCAGCGTCTCGTCCGCGCGCGCGACCACGGCCGCGACGTCCACGTCGCCCGCTTCGACCATGCCCGCCAGTTCGTCCGACCGCGCCGACAACAACCGCACGTCGAGCCGCGGGTGCGTCGCCTTCAGCCGCGCGACGGCGAGCGACAGCGCGCCGATCACCGACACCACCGCGCCGATCGTGACGGGGCCTTCCATCGCGTCGGTGGGCTTCGCTTCGAGGTCGGCGAGCAGGTCGAGGATCTGCTCGACCTTCGGCCAGATAGTCATCCCGTGCTGTGTCAGCGTGATCTGTCGCCCGCGGCGGTCGAACAACTGGCGGCCCAGCGCTTCCTCCAGCCCGCGCATCTGCAGGCTAACGGCCGCCTGCGTCAGCGCGACCTTTTCGGCAGCCGTCGAGAACGAGCCGGTGCGGGCAACGGCCCTGAAAGTCTTCAGCATGCGTAGCGTCGGCATTCGTTCGATCCATGAGAAAAACTTAAGTGTCGAAAAGAAAGTTTAATATTTTTTGTACGTTGGCAGCCAGATAATCGATTTCACAACGATCTGGAAGGACGAGCCACGCAATGCGGAGTAAACAGGCATGACCGCAGCAGAACGCCGGCCGGTTCTCGATGTACAAGGCTTCTCGCTGAGCTTTTCGAATTTGCCCGACGCACCGAACGTCGTCGACCGGGTGTCCTTTCTCGTCCACGCGGGCGAGACGCTGTGCGTGGTCGGCGAGTCCGGCTGCGGCAAGAGCGTGACGTCGCTCGCGCTGATGGGGCTGCTCGCCAGCCCGCCCGCACGTCGCGTCGCGGGCACGGCGCATTTCGAGGGCGTGGATCTGTTCGGGCTGTCTGAGCGCGAACTCGCCGACATTCGCGGCAACCGCATGTCGATGATCTTTCAGGAGCCCATGACCTCGCTGAATCCCGCCTACACGGTCGGCGAGCAGATCGGCGAGAGCATCCGGCGGCATCGCGGCGTCAGCCGCGCAGCGGCGCGTGAAGAGGCGCTCAAGATGCTGCGGCTTGTTCATATTCCCGCGCCCGAAACGCGGCTCGATGCGTTTGCGCATCAGCTGTCGGGCGGCATGCGCCAGCGCGTGATGATTGCGATGGCGCTCGCGAACAGCCCGCGCCTGTTGATCGCCGACGAACCCACTACCGCGCTCGACGTGACCATTCAGGCGCAGGTTCTGGCGCTCGTGCGCAATCTGCAGAAAGAGACGGGCACGGCGATGCTGCTGATTACGCACGATCTAGGCGTGGTCGCCGAAGTGGCGGATCACGTGGCGGTGATGTATGCGGGCAAGATCGTCGAGTACGGCACGGTGTCCGATCTGTTCGACGATCCGCAGCATCCGTACACGATCGGGCTGATGGGCGCGATTCCGTCCGTCGGCAAGCGAGAAGGGTCGCTCGCCACGATACGCGGCTCCGTGCCGACGCCCGAGCAGATGCCGCGCGGCTGCCGCTTTGCGCCGCGCTGTCCGTTTGCCGAACAGCGTTGCATCGACGCCGCGCCGCCCGAGCGAACGCTCGAAGGCGAGCATCGCGTCGCCTGCTGGCTCGCGCCTGTCGAGCAGCTCGTGAAGCCCGCGCAGCAAACGGAGCTGACATGAGGCCCGCGAATCCGTCACACCCCGCGTCGCACCCCGCGTCACACATCGCGACGCCCATCATCGAAGCCAGCGCGCTCACCAAACGCTTCGGCGGCGAGCGGCAGATGTTCACGCGCACGCCCACGGTTCATGCCGTCAACGAAGTCTCGTTCGCCGTGCACACGGGCGAGACGTTCGCGATCGTCGGCGAATCGGGCTGCGGCAAGTCGACGCTTGGGCGCATGCTGCTGCGTTTGATCGACGCGACGCAAGGGCGCGTGCTGTATCAGGGCGAGGACATCACGCATTGGCAGGGCGCGAAGCTGCGCCGCTTGCGCCGCGACATGCAGATCATCTTTCAGGACCCGTTCGCGTCGCTGAATCCGGGCATGACGGTCGGGCAGATCATCGGCGAGCCGGTTGCGTTTCATGGTCTCGCGAGCAGCGGCAGCGAGCGCCGCGAACGCGTCGCGCAGCTGCTGACCAAAGTCGGCCTGCAGCCGGCGTATGCGCAGCGCTATCCGCATGAATTCTCCGGCGGCCAGCGGCAGCGCATCGGTATCGCGCGGGCACTGGCGGGCGAGCCGAAACTGATCGTCGGCGACGAGCCCGTGTCGGCGCTCGATGTCTCCGTGCAGGCGCAGGTGATCAACCTGCTCGAATCGCTGAAGGCCGAACTCGGGCTCACGCTGATCATGGTCGCGCACGATCTCGCCGTGATCCGTCACATGAGCGACCGCGTCGCGGTGATGTATCTGGGTGAAATCGTCGAACTGGCGCAGGTCGACGAACTGTTCGACGCGCCGCTGCATCCGTACACGCAAGCGCTGCTGCGCGCGATTCCTGCCAGCAGTCCGCACGAGCGCCGCACGAAGCCCGCGCTGCAAGGCGATCTGCCCAGCCGGACGGCGCCGCCGCCCGGCTGTCGCTTTCATACGCGTTGCCCGCACGCGAAACCGCGCTGCGTGCAGGAGCGCCCGCTGTCCGAAACGCTGCCGGGCGGACGGCAGGTCGCGTGTCATTTCTGGCGCGACGTGCAGAACGCGGGCGGCGGCAGGCCGCTCGTCGCGAGCGTCAGCGCGAAGCTCAACGAGCGCCTGGCGATCTATCGCGAGAAGCAGAATCAGCCGCAGGCCGCACCGAGCGCCGAAGCGAACCGCTAACGATCACCTATGGCAACCCGAACCGCAACAAGGACACGACGCATGCGAAGAATGTTGATTGCCGCCGCGCTCGCATTGAGCGCTTCCGCCGCGATGGCGCAGACCACCATCCGCATCGGCCTGCAGGACGATATCGGCTCGCTCGACCCGGCCCGCAGCGTGCAGTTTGTCGACCGGATCGTGTTCGCGTCGCTGTGCAATTCGCTCGTCGATGTCGCGCCCGATCTGAAGATCGTGCCGATGCTCGCCACGTCGTGGACCACGGGCGACGACGGCAAATCGCTGACGTTCAAGCTGCGCCAGGGCGTCAAGTTCCAGGACGACGAGCCGTTCAACGCCGCCGCCGTGAAGGCGAACCTCGACCGCTACCGCACGCTGCCGACCAGCAACCGCAAGAGCGAATTGTCGTCGGTCGATCATGTGGATGTGATCGACGACAGCACCGTGAAAATCGTGCTGAAGCAGCCGGACGCCGCGCTGCTCGCCACGCTGTCGGACCGCGCGGGCATGATGCTCGCGCCGAAAACGCTGAGCGACGCGGCAGGCGTCGCGTCGCATCCCGTGTGCTCGGGGCCGTACAAATTCGTGCAGCGCGTGCAGAACGATCGCGTGGTGCTCGAGAAGTTCGCCGGTTACTGGGACGCGGACAAGTATCCCGTCCAGCGCGTGGTGTTCCAGCCGATTCCCGACAGCACCGTGCGTCTCGCGAATCTGCGCTCGGGCTCGCTGGATATGCTGGAGCGTCTCGCGCCGTCCGACGTCGCCGCCGTCAAGAGCGATGCGAACCTGCAGTTCAAGCCGGTGACGGGTCTCGGCTTCTACTACGTGACGTTCAACATCAACAACGGCCCGCGCGGCAACGGTCCGCTGAAGGACAAGCGCGTGCGGCAGGCGTTCGAGCTGTCGATCGACCGCGATGCGATCGACCAGGTGATCGGTGCGGGCATCTTCACGCCCGCGAACCAGGGCATTCCGAAATCGAGCCCGTACTACAACGCGTCGCTGCCGACCTCGAAGCGCGACGTCGCGAAGGCGAAGGCGCTGCTGAAGGCGGCGGGCCAGGAGCATCCGACCATTGAATTCGCGTATCCGAACAACACGGTCGCGAGCCAGATCACGCAGATGCTGCAGGCCATGCTCAGCGAAACGGGCATCACGCTGAAGCTGCGTCCGAGCGACTACGCGACGGAACTGAACGCAGGCCACACCGGCGACTTCGAAGCGATGTACACGGGCTGGTCGGGGCGCCTCGATCCCGACGGCAACCTGCATCAGTTCAACACCTGCGCGGGCAACCTGAACTACGCGCACTACTGCAACCAGCAGGTCGATTCGCTGCTCGATTCGGCGCGCACCAGGCAGACCCAGGCCCAGCGCAAGTCCGACTACGACGCCGCGGGTAAGATCCTCGCCGACGACGATCCCATCGTCTACATCTACGCGCAGCCCTGGCCGTTCGTGCTGTCGAAGAAAGTGCAGGGCTTCACGCCTTACGCCGACGGTCTGGTGCGCCTGCGCGGCGTGTCGATCAAGGGCTGAGCGTCATGCTGCCGATCATTGCGAATCGCCTGCTCGTGGCCGTGCCGACGCTGATCCTGGTGTCGATGCTGATTTTCGGCTTGCAGAAGCTGCTGCCGGGTGACCCGGTCCGCGCGATGGCGGGCGAGGATCAGGACCCGCAGCTGATCGCGACGCTGCGGGTCAAGTATCACCTCGATCAGTCCGTGCCGACGCAGTACGCGCTATGGATGCGCGATGTCGCGCACGGCGATCTCGGTTCGTCTTTGCGCACTGACGTGCCCGTGCGCGCGTTGATCGCGCAAAAGCTGCCCGTCACGATCCAGCTCGCGGTGATGGCGATGATTCTCGCCATTGGCATCGGCATTCCGGCGGGCGTGATTTCGGCGGCGAGCAGGGGAGGGCCGCTCGACTACGCGGCAAACATCTTCGCGCTGTCGGGCATGTCGATACCGAATTTCTGGCTCGGCATCATGCTGATTTTCATCGTGTCGGTGCGCTGGCATCTTTTGCCGTCGTCGGGTTATGTGTCACCGGGCGAGGACTTCTGGCTCAGCATCAAGACGATGCTGATGCCCGCGTTCGTGCTGGGCGCCGCGCTAGGCGCGCAACTGATGCGCCATACGCGCAGCGCAATGCTCGGCGTCTTACGCACCGACTACATCCGCACGGCGCGCGCGAAAGGCTTGCTGCGCGGCGCCGTGGTCGTCAAGCACGCGTTCCGCAATGCGCTGATTCCCATCGTCACCGTGCTCGCACTGCTGTTCGGCGAACTGCTCGCGGGCGCCGTGCTGACGGAGCAGGTGTTCACGATTCCCGGCTTCGGCAAGCTCGTCGTCGATGCGGTGTTCAATCGCGATTACCCCGTCGTGCAAGGCGTCGTGCTCGTCACGGCGGTCGCGTTCATCGTCGTGAACCTGTGCGCGGATGTGCTCTATATCCTGCTCAATCCCCGACTGAGGCGCAGTTGATGGCTACTTCAATCGATGTCCGATCCGCGTCGGCGGCCGCCGCGTTGCCGCGTCGCAAACGCAGGGGGCTCACACGCTTCATGCGCAATCGCGCGGCCGTGTTCGGTGCGTTTCTGGTGGCGCTCATCGTGATCATGGCGCTGTTCGCGCCGTGGCTCACGCACTACGACCCCGTGCAGGCGAGCTTCATGACCGTGCGCCAGGCGCCGTCGGCAGCGCACTGGTTCGGCACCGACGAACTCGGCCGCGACGGGCTGAGCCGCCTGCTGTACGGCGCGCGTGCGTCGTTGCTGGCGGGCGTCGTGTCGGTCGGCATTGCTGTCGTGCTCGGCGTGCCGCTGGGGTTGATCGCCGGTTACTTCGGCAGGTTCGTCGACGGCGTGATCTCACGCATCGCCGATGCGCTGCTGTCGATCCCGTTCCTGATTCTCGCGATCGCGTTGAGCGCATTTCTCGGCCCGAGCCTGACGAACGCGATGGCCGCGATCGGCATTTCGGCGATGCCGCGCTTCATTCGCCTCACGCGCGGCCAGGCCATCAGCGTGAAGGCCGAAGAATATGTGGAAGGCGCGCGCGCGATTGGCCTCGATCACGCGCGGATCATGCTGCGCTACATTCTACCGAACGTGCTGCCGCCCATCATCGTGCAGGCGAGCCTGACGGTGGCGAGCGCGATCATCGCCGAAGCGAGCCTGTCGTTTCTCGGGCTCGGACAATTGCCTCCCGCGCCGTCGTGGGGCTCGATGCTTAACACGGCAAAAGACTTCGTGAGCCAGGCGCCGTGGATGTCGATCTTTCCCGGCGTCGCGATTTTCCTGGCCGTGCTCGGCTTCAACCTGCTAGGCGACGGCCTGCGCGACGCGCTCGATCCGCGCGAATCGTGATGCTTTTCGCGCGCTACGGCTTTCGATGGCGCGCGGTCGAACCAGCAAAACCACCAGAGTGACAACATGACAAGCTTCAACTGGCAGAACCCTTATCCGACGCTGCGCATGCCCGTGTTCGCGCGCAACATCGTGTCGACGTCGCAGCCTCTCGCCGCGCAGGCCGGGTTGCGCATGCTGTGGAAAGGCGGCAATGCCGTCGATGCGGCCATCGCGGCAGCAGCGGCGATCACCGTCGTCGAGCCGGTGTCGAATGGACTCGGCAGCGACGCGTTCGCGCTCGTGTGGGACGGCAGCAAGCTGCACGGGTTGAACGCGTCGGGCGTCGCGCCCGCTGCGTGGAACGTCGATTATTTCAGGCGCAAATACGGCGAAAACAACGGCGTCGCCGTGCAGCCCGTGCGGGGCTGGGACACGGTGACGGTGCCGGGGGCGATCGCAGGCTGGGAAATGCTGCATCGGAAGTTTGGCTCGCTGCCGTTCGCCGATCTGATGGAGCCCGCCATCGAGATCGCCGAGCGCGGCCATGCCGTGGCAAACGTCGTCGCGCGCAAGTGGGCGGCCGCCGTGCCCGAACTGAAGAACCAGCCGGGCTACGCCGATACGTTCATGCCGCGTGGCCGCGCGCCCGAAGTCAGCGAACTGGTGAAGATGCCGGGCCACGCCAAGACCTTGCGCATGCTGGCCGAACACGGTCCGCGCGCCTTCTACCAAGGTGAAATTGCCGAACGCATCGCGGCGTTTTCCCGCGATTGCGGCGCGGCAATGACGCTCGACGATCTGCGCAACTACCAGCCCGATTGGGTCGAGCCGATCGGCAAGAACTATCGCGGCTACACGGTTCACGAGATTCCGCCGAACGGGCAGGGCATCGCCGCGCTGATCGCGCTCGGCATCCTCGAACAGTTCGACGTCGCCGCGCTGAAGCTCGACGGCATCGAATCGCAGCATCTGCAGATCGAAGCGATGAAGCTCGCGTTCGCGGATGTGTACCGCTACGTCGCCGATCCGCGCTCGATGGAAGTGACGCCTGCGCAAATGCTCGACGACGCCTATCTGAAATCGCGTGCAAAGCTGATCGATCCGAAGCGCGCGACGCACTTCGGATTCGGCATGCCGAAGGCGGGCGGTACGATCTACCTGTCGGCGGCCGACGAGCGCGGCATGATGGTCAGCTTCATCCAGTCGAACTATATGGGCTTCGGCTCGGGCTGCGTCGTGCCTGAGATGGGCATTTCGCTGCAAAACCGTGGCTGCGGTTTCTCGATGGACCCGAAGTCGCCGAATGTGGTCGAGGGCGGCAAGCGGCCGTTCCACACGATCATCCCGGCGTTCCTCACGCAGCAGGTGGACGGCAAGCAGGAAGCGGTCATGAGCTTCGGCGTGATGGGCGGCGACATGCAGCCGCAAGGGCACCTGCAAACCGTGGTGCGCATGCTCGATTACAGCCAGCAGCCGCAGGCGGCATGCGATGCGCCGCGCTGGAAGGTCAACCGCGATTTCTCCATAGATATCGAATCGACGCTCCATCCGCAGACCTCACGCGCGCTCGAAGGCCTGGGCCACACGATCAAGTCGATCGATGATCCGTATATGGATTTCGGTTCGGGCCAGTTCATCTGGAAGCTCGATCGCAACGAGCCTGAACGCGGCTATGTCGCTGCAAGCGACAGCCGTCGCGATGGGCTGGCCGCAGGGTTCTGAGCGTCGCATCGCGCGCCGACCGTTCCTGCGGCGAACCGCGAAGGCGTCAGCGGACGTCTTCGCCACCTTTATATACACACAGAAGCTCCGTGTTATTTGACATAATATAAATTATCAACGGAATGGATGTGAGTCCCAAGTTCAGATGTCGCGTTTCCGCTAAATAGAAATGTCGTATTTCGACATTAGTTTGATCGTCGACCATCCGTTTGGGAGCGCCGGCGATGAACGCGACTGGGACGATCACGATGACGATGCGTGAAGTGGATCGGTTCAAGGTCATTCAGGCCGTGACCGAGGCCCGGCTCAAGCCGGGCCAGGCGGCTGAGCGCCTGGGATTGTGTGTACGCCAGGTCGAGCGGCTGGTGCAGCGTTATGAGGCAGCCGGCGTGGCCGGACTGGTGTCGGGCAAGCGTGGCCGGCCGGGCAATCACCAGCTTCCTGCCGGCAAGGCGCAGCGGGCGCTGGCGCTGATCCGCGAACGCTACGCCGATTTTGGGCCGACGCTGGCGTGCGAGAAACTCGCCGAGTCTCATGGCGTGATACTAGCGAAGGAAACCGTGCGGCGCTGGATGCGTGAGGCCGGGCTGTGGATTCCGCGCAAACAGCGGCCACCGAAGCTGCATCAGCCGAGGAACCGTCGGGCGTGTCTGGGCGAACTGGTGCAGATCGACGGCAGCGATCACCGGTGGTTCGAGGAACGCGCGCCCGCGTGCACGCTGCTGGTGTTCATCGACGATGCGACGGGCCGGCTGATGGCCTTGCACTTCACGGCGACCGAATCGACCTTCAGTTACTTCGAGGCGATGCGCGCGTACCTCGACAGCATGGCAAGCCGGTGGCGCTGTACAGCGACAAGGCCAGCGTGTTTCACTGCAACAGCCATTCGGTCACGCCAGGCAAGGGTGTGACGCAGTTTGGCCGCGCGCTGTATGAGCTGAATGTAGATACGTTCTGCGCCAACAGCAGCCAGGCGAAGGGCCGTGTCGAGCGCGCCAATCTGACGTCGCAGGACCGGCTCGTCAAGGAATTGCGGCTACGCGGGATCAGCACGAAGGAGGCCGGCAATGCTTACGCGCCCCACTTCATCGCTGACTTTAACGGCCGGTTTGGCAAGGTGCCGCGGAGCACGTTCGATGCACACCGGCCGCTGCGGGTGGATGATGATCTTGATCTGATCCTGACGGTCCGTGTGCCGCGGCGCGTGTCGAAGGTGCTGACGGTCCAGTACGACCGGGTGATCTATCTGCTTGAAGACACGGTCGCCAACCGCAGTCTGATTCACAGTTATCTGGATGTGTTCGAGTATCCGGATGGGCGCATCGAGATCGGGGTGAATGGCGCTGCCCTGCCCTGTGTGCCGTATGACCGGCTCTCGGAGATCAATCAGGCGGCGGTGGTCGATAACAAGCGGCTTGGACACACGTTACAGATGGCGCAGTTGATCCAGGCGCAGCGTGATGACCGGCGGGCGTCGGGCTCGCCATCGCGGACCAACCAGGGCGAAGCGCCGCGGCCGTAGGAGCGTGCAGGTGACGGTCACTGGAGGCGATCGCGAGATATCTATCGCCGTCAGGAACCGCGGACCGGCCATACCGCCGACCTTCCTATGTCGCGTGTTCGAACCTCTTGAGCGCGGTCCAGGCGCTGAAACGCGGCCGGACTCAGAGGACAGCCTCGGCCCGGGCCTCTACATTGCAAGAGAAATCGCCCATGCTCACGGCGGCGATGTGGCCGCAAGGTCTGACGAATCGGAAACGGTCTTCACCGTTCGACTACCCCGTGGAGCTCCCGACGTCTGAAAAGACCCACCACACCAACGCTAACACTTTCGACTGGAGCGCCGATTGCGCTGATCCGCGCTGACGAGCCTCTCCAGTCATGTCTATGCAGCGACCCGAACCAGTTGACGAATGTCGCTCAGCGACGACCGACGTGGGGTGCATGCATTTGCCGTCAACGACAGGCAGTCCGTCGAGTTCCGATGGCTGCATCAATTATTTAATGTGCGGCTTCGATGACGCTCCAGATTCGTTCAGTGGAGTCGTCCGTGAATCGTCTGGCGATGACAGCATGGCACCTGGTGCACCGATAGTGCTCGAGAGCGAGCGTACCGTTACACTCAGCAATGCCTATCAATGTGAGGCTATCTTGCCGTTGAACATCGACGGGGCGGCCGTCAATGTTGGCGCATATATCGCAGACTTCCAAAGTGCCTCCTCACCTCGTCGTTGACGTTATCCAGTATTCGAACTGCCGTTTATGTAGCTACCCCCGGCTGTCCCTTTTTGGACATCACTGACAGCACTGGATCGACACCACTCGACGCCTTCTGCCTCCGAGCGGAACGCTGGCCCGCTAAAAGCGATTGCACTTTTCCCCGCTCCCAGCGTTCGCTCTACGGTGAGCGCCCAGTGCCAACCGCCGCCTTGTTCAAATACGTGAAGCGTTAAGCCGTGCGCATCCCTTGATTCCGTCATGTGCGCCTTCGTCGGCGGAAACGGATCGACGAAAAATGCCTTACCGTTTTCCGCTTGAGCATAGGCGCAAAATTGCTGCATCACAACAATAAATTGTGGTGCCGCCTATTGATGAGCACGCGGCTTTGTGCCGTAGGCGGCCATTTGCCGCCTCCCCCGACAAGGTATTCGAGCGCCAGCTTCGCACGCAAAAATCAGCCGGACGACGGTCCGCACATACATTCCGGATGAATGCACACGTTGTAGCTCGCGTCCGCAAACTTGACAGATAAACTTGCAAGTTAATCTGTCTTGATCTACGCTTCACTCATGGCTCGCTCCCGTCAATCCACTCCGCCGCTGGAATGCGTCGTCTCTGATCTAACGCTGGCTGTCGGCCAGCTTTTGCGTCGGCTGCGCAGCACCAATCCCGGCGACCTGAACCTGTCGCAGTCCAGCGTGCTCGCGAGGCTGGAACGTGAAGGCCCCATGACCACCGCCGATCTCGCGCGCGCCGAATCGATGAAGCCGCAGTCTATGAAAACCATCCTCGCGGGCCTTGAAGAAGAGGCATGCGTCGAGCGCGAAGCGCATCCCACGGACGGCCGCCAGATCCTGTTCGCGATCACGCGCAAAGGGCTGGACGAACGCAAGCGGCGCACGGCAGCCAAACGCGAATGGCTGCTGGCGAAGCTCGAACAGTTCGATCCGCAGGACGTCGCGACGCTTGCTGCGGCCATTCCGCTCATCATGCGGCTCGGCGATTCCACGCCTCCCTAGGGTTTCCGGATTCTCCAGCTTTCGTTGAAGGACGAACCATGAGCTTCGTTGCGATCTTTTTCGCGGGTGCCTTCCTGTGCAACGCGATGCCGCATCTCACCGCAGGTCTGCGCGGCGAGGTGTTCCCTTCTCCGTTCTCGACACCGCATGGCAAAGGGCCGTCGTCGCCGCTGGTCAATTTCCTGTGGGGCATGCTGAACGCATTGATCGGTCTGGCGTTGCTGGTCCACCATCCGTTCGCGCCTGGCGTGAACGTCGATAGCGCGGCGCTGCTCGTCGGCGTGCTAGTTATGGGTGCTTTCACATCGGTTCATTTCGGCCGTGTACGTCGCGAAGGTCTGTTTTGAGCGCGACGCAACGCGATCAGCTCGATCCGCTGGTCTGGAAAATTACCACCGTCGCCGTACTCGGCTCGCTGCTCGCGCAACTCGATGCGACTATCGTCAATGTGTCGTTGTCGGGTCTCGCGCAGGATCTTCATGCCACATTGCCCGCCATTCAGTGGGTGACGAGCGGGTATCTGGTGGCGCTCACATTGGTACTTCCGCTCAACAGCTGGCTGATCGACCGGATCGGCGGCAAGGCGCTCTACCTGTGGTGCTTCTCGTCGTTCAATCTCAGTTCGCTGCTGTGCGGCCTGGCGTGGTCGGCTGATGCATTGATCGGCTTCCGTCTGTTGCAGGGGCCGACCAGCGCCAGACGTTACGACACGCTGTTGGCTACGCCGCGATGCACCGTGCATCGGTCAACCTCACCGAGCCCCTGAAGCCCACCGCGACGGCGCAAAAGAAGTGAATGCCGTCGCGAAACGCTGAAAGTTTGTTGTTAGTTAAGTGGTCCACTTATGACTATGCTTCTGAGGCCACACCCTGAACAGACCGCCGGGCCGAGTGGCATGCCAATCCTTTTATAGAAAAGGAAGCGATGTCGCCCAATACATTGTCAATGCGTGCGCCCCACTGTGCGCTCAGGCTATCTGCTGTCTCCGTCATCGTCCCCCTTCTTGGCCTTTCGTGCGCCGCGCCGGTGGTCGCGGCTGGCGTCCTGCCGCAAGGCGGCGCCTATGTGAGCGGCAACGGCTCCATTGCCACGTCCGGCGATACGCTCACTGTCACCCAGCCTGGCTCAACGCGCGGAGTGATCGACTGGAACCGCTTTTCGATTGGCCGGAACAACACCGTCAACATCAACAACGGCAACGGCGCGACGCTCAATCGCGTGACAGGCGGCACGCCGTCGATGATCCTCGGCAAGCTGAACGCAACCGGCAGCATCTACCTGATCAATCCGCAAGGCGTACTGGTCGGACCACAAGGCGTGGTCACGACGGGCGGTCGCTTCGTTGCCTCCACACTCGACACCGACAACGCGTCGTTCATGGCCGGCGGCCCGCTCACGTTTTCCGGCCAGTCGACGCAACGCGTGGTGAATCTCGGCAACATCGGCTCGACGAACGGCGACGTGCTGCTGATCGCCGCGAGCGAAGTCGACAACTACGGCAACATCAGTGCGCCGAACGGCACCGCCGAGATCGCGGTGGGCAACAAGGTGCTGTTGCAGGACTCGTCCAGCTCCCAGCAGATGTTCGTGCAGACCGCGAGCGGTGGCGCAATCGTCAACACGGGCGCGATTGAAGCGGCGCAGGTGAATCTGCAGGCCGTGGACGGCAACATCTATGCGTTGGCCGGCAACGCCGACGTTCTACGCGCGACCGGCACCGCGGTGCGCGACGGTCACGTGTGGCTCGTCGCGGGTCCGAAAGGACAGGTGATTCTGGCGGGCAACATCGCCGCGAAGAACGCGGACGGCAAAGGGGGCACGGTCGATATGGACACGGGTCTCTTCACGTTCTGGGGCGACTTTGCGAAGGTCGTCGCGGGCCAGTGGAACGTCACGCTGCCCGCGTACACGTTCGACAACGGCGCGTCGCGTTCTTTCACGCGCAGCCTCAACGACGGCACATCCATTTCGATGACGACCACCGGCGCCAACGGCCAGAGCGGCGACCTCGTTGCGGATCAGAGCATTCAGTGGACCGGTGGCGCATCGCTCGCGCTGAACGCGGCACATAGCCTGACGGTCAGCCCGGGCGTCACGTTGAGCAACCAGGGCAGCGGCGCGCTGACACTGCGCGCGGACGCAGCGAGCGTGAACAACGGCGGCAGCATCACGAACAATGGCACGATCGACTGGTCGCAGAGCACCGGCACGGTCAGCGCGCTGTATGACATGAACGGCAGTTATTCGCCCGGCACTGTGCTCGCGAACAGTGCGTGGGTGGCGCCCGACTATAGTGGACTGGTTACGCAGAACACAGACTACAAGCTGGTCAATACGGTGCAGGATCTGCAGAACATCGAGAACGATATGAGCGGCAACTACGCGCTTGGCCACGACATCGACGCGACGGGTTACGCGTTCAAGACGCTCGGCTTCGCGAGCAAGGTGCAGTTCAGCGGGCAATTCGACGGCATGTGGCACAGCGTGTCGCATCTCAATCCTGACATCTCGTTCATCAGTGATATTGCCGCAAACGCGGTAGTGCGCGACGTCGATCTCCTCGACGCGTCGGCCGGGAAACAGGTGCCGTCGGGTCAATCTGAGGGCATTCTGGCCATGACCAATCACGGCACGGTCGTCAACGCCTTCTCCTCCGGCGTCATCGGTCCACGTAGCAACGACACGTCGGCGTCGGTAGGCGCTCTTGTGGGCAGTAACTTTGGAACAATCGCACGTTCGGGCAGCAGTGCCACGGTCTATCCAGACAGCGGCGGTGGCGGACTGGTCTCCGACAACTACGGAACCATCACGCAGTCGTATGCGACTGGCATGGTCCAGGCGATCGCGTCGCGTAGCCCAGCGGCAGGTCTCGCCGACCACAACGTGGGCACAATCTCGCAGTCGTTCGCAGCGGGGAGAGTTCTGGCATTTAATCCATTGAACGAAGGCGGAATCTGTGTGCGTTGCACAGTGCTCGGCAGCGACGTCTACTGGAATAAGGAAACGACAGGACAGGCGGAAAGCGGCGGCAATCTGCCCGCTTTGAACGGACTGACCACTGCGCAGATGAGTGACCCAAAGAGCTTCGTGGGTTGGAACTTCGGCAGCGATGGCGCGTGGGCGATGCCGGCTGGCGCCACGCATCCGGTGCTGCGCTGGCAGGTTGAACATTGAGCGGAACACAATGCTGTGGGACTGGATCAGTACGCGAAATCGTCGCCACCCTTCCCCACTCCAACCAACTGATCCCGACGACGACTGGCTCTGATCGACCGATTCTGTTGAAAAAGTCGTGTTGTGGTTGGGGGCGCAGGAGTTGGCGACACGTTTCCGAGTTGTGGCGCTTAGCGAATTGGCGAACTTGAATCAGGCAGCGATCCCCGTTGCTGGTCATGTAGCGGCCTGATTCATCTGCTTGCTTGCTGGCATGAGCCACTTGGCCATTCTTCGCAGATTTTGCGCGGTTGCTGCCATCAGGAACTCATCATGAGCACCGCTTGGACCGCGCAGTCGCAGGCGATCCAGC